>CAWAXF010000010.1:0-341952 GCA_963785865.1 uncultured Acidobacteriota bacterium
CAGCGTTCTAACCAACTGAACTACGTCCCCACTCGCCAAATCAACGAGATGCACAATCGGCAGTGTTTATGCGGCTATGCACGCTTTGCATACCGTGCACCGGTTTGCCCAAAAAAGCGCGATTTCTGGCTGAACCGCCCACAAATCTTGGCTTCACTTGCGCCTTAGCGATGTACAGGAAAGCCTGTGCGTCCACTCTGAGAGGTCCAAGTTGTCACCACTTTCGACCCCAGCCGTAGCAAATTGAACGAGGCTTTAGCACAGAAATATCCTAACAGCTTCTCTCAGAACGCGAAAGAGCGAGGCAAGGAGGCACGATTTCGGAAGAACGGCGGCAATGTGTTGTTGCGTCCACAGTTCTTCTGCCTCCAACAAGTCTTTAATCTACTGGTCCACATTCATGGCAGCGGCGTAGAGCAAGGTTTTGGATGTGCACCGCGTAATATTCTGGACGGGGCTGTTTGCGTCGAGAGACTTCGACTTACGAAACGGTGCCGCGGCCTTTCGAAATCAATTTTATATGCCAGATGATAGGTACTTAGGATTTCATTGCTCAAATGAGATTACCGTCACCGATTTGGGTTCCAGTGTCGAGGATTTCTTGCTGGCTGTCGTAACGCTCCGGGCATCGCCAACAACCGTTGGCCCATTTGGGAAACAAAGGTGCTTCACCGTGAGTGTCCCGTATGCACAGATCACGCGCAAGTTGAGGTATCGGGTAACTGTGCCGCATCCCTTGTCAAGACTTTTCTTACCGCAAGTCGAGCACAGCGATATGCGGCGGAAGTGGGGCACAGGCACCTGTTGGACTTCCCTGCCTAAAATTGCGTGTCTTGATTATGAAGAATTGAGAAAGCAGCGCCAATTGTGGTTACATACACGGCAATACAAAACCCAACTATTCGACAAGATTAAGACGGTACTTTCGGACCTCAGTGCTCGAACGTCAGACGAAGGACGTAGGCATATTTAGCTGGAGGTTGGGTGGGCAATTGCACGTGCAGGCCGTCTGCGCGCTGGTTGAACTGCAATTTCGCGTCGCTCCCTAATAAGGCGACGGATTTCACACGTTCACTGCCGACAGTCTGCACAAGCGAGTGAATCACCACTTCGCCATTGGTTGGCCATGCAAGTCCGATGGCATTGAGCACGTCGCCTTTGGTGGTAAAACGAAAGTCCTCGGGTTTGTAGTTGGCCGTGTCGGTGTCGTGGAACGAGCCCGCCGCCACTTTCGTGGGCCCCTCGCCATAAATTCTCCAGGGGCGAGTACCGTAGATCGCGTCTCCATTCACATTGAGCCAGGCACCCACTTCGAGAAGGACCTGCTGAACTTCGTCTGGTATGGTGCCGTCGGCCCGTGGGCCGATGTTCAGGAGCAAGTTGCCGTTCTTGCTGACGATGTCAATGAGTTGGTGAACCACGAATTCTGGAGGCTTGAAAGTGTCGTCCTTGATGTAACCCCAGGACTTGTTGCTGATCGAAGTGTCAGTTTGCCAGTAGAGAGGGCGAATATCACCCAGTTGGCCGCGTTCGAGGTCGAGCACGCCGCATTGCTCTTGCAGCGCATAATCCTTGTAGTTGATCACCCCAACGTGGTCGCCATATTTCAGCGAACTGTTGTAGTAGAACGAGGCAAAGCGCGTGAGATTCGGGCGGATTAAGGCTTGTCCGATCCACCAGTCGAAGTAAACGATATCGGGATGGTATTTCTCGACCAGTTCCGCGCTGCGCGCCAGCCAATCATCTGCCCACGCCCTTGAGACATAAGTGAAATCGTTACTGAGAGGAGCACCCCATGGTGAGATCCAGGTATGGGCGGGGCCGTAGAAGGCCGCATATTGCGGATCATTCACATCAGAAGAAATCTCGCGCGCAACGCCGAGGAAAAAATTGTGTTCCACCCGATGCGACGAGACGCCGAAGTGCAGCCCCTCGGCGCGAACTGCCTTGGCGAGTTCTCCAGTGGTGTCGCGGTGCGGACCCATTTTGGCAACGGTCCAGTCGCTCAGGCCGCTGTCATACATCGCAAAACCATCGTGGTGTTCGGCCACCGGTACGACGTATTTTGCTCCCGCCTTCTTGAATAACTGCGCCCAGGCTGCCGCATCGAAGTGCTCGGCCTTGAACATGGGGAGGAGATCTTTGTAGCCAAACTTGTCTTGCGGTCCATAGGTGGCAATATGGTGTTTGTATTCCTCCGAGCCCTCGCGATACATATTGCGCGGATACCACTCATTGCCGAAGGCCGGAACCGCATACGCTCCCCAATGAATGAATATCCCGAACTTCGCGTCCTTGTACCATTCAGGCACTTCGTATTTCCGGAGGGATTCCCAATCGGGCCGGAATCGACCTTCGTGATTCACGTCATCGACTTCTTTCAGGAGAGTGGCGCGTTGAACGTCATACTTGCTGCTGGCCTTTTGCCAGAGTTGATCGATCTTGGCCGGATCCTCGGACGCCGTAGGTGCCGTCGCACTCTGGGCATAGAACATGGAAGCTGTGGATAGCGTCAACAGAAAAGCGCCGAGCGTACGGACCGCCCGGGAGAAGAACGAAGGATGCGAGAGCATGCTGTCCCTTTTGTCAATCACTGGATTTCTACCCCGCTACTCAAACCATGCAGCCTTTGCTCCGAAATTCGCGCCAAGGTTATGAATCGAGGCGGCAAAGCCTGGACCACGTTAAGCCGTACAAGGTCACGAAAACAAAGCAGACGAGGGGTACGACAAAGCCGGTGCGCATGGAATGCAGATCGGCAATGTGGCCCATGAACGGGGCGGCAATCGCGCCGCCGACGATGGACATCACGATTAGCGACGAGCCCAGTTTGGTATGCTCGCCCAGCCCGCGGATGCCTAGTGCAAAAATGGTCGGGAATCCGATCGACATGAAGAAGAAACTGGCGAACATGGCATACATCCCGGGCTTGCCGCCGCCCATCGTCACCGCAATCAGGGCCACGTTGATGGCCGAGTAGGCTGCGAGTACGCGATCCGGCTTGAATTGGCTGATCACCGCACTGCCGCACATACGGCCGATCATGAACAAAACGAACCCGATGCCGCCCAACCACTGCGAGGCCTGCAACCGGGTGACTCCCGGATCATTTTCGAGAACGTAGTTGACGCAAAAGCTGAAGATGCCGGTTTGCGCCGCAACATAGAGGAACTGCGTGGCAATCCCGAGCGTGAAATGCTTGCGCCGGAACATATCCCAGTTCCGCGAGACGACAACGAATGAAAGTAGGTATGCGCCTATCAGCAGGACGCTCTTCACCGGTAAAAATAGGGCCTGGTTCATGTTCAACAGCGTCCATATCATTCCAAGAATCGGAGCGATGAAGAAATACAGCAGCCCGCACACGAGTGCCAACACGATCGCGATCGCCACCTGCTGCCCACCTGAAGGCTTCATGTCATTGTGCGTTTGCGAGCGACCGCTTTCATCCTCGACGTGCAACTCCGGCACTGGCGAGACCGCAAAGGTGATCAGGAGCAGAATTACGAAAAAGCCTATACCCAAGTAGGGCGTGCTAAGGCCAGCGTTGGCGTTCGCTCCTGCAGCGGCGCCAAAAACAAAGTGGCCGCCCACGATCGGACCGAGAATCCAGCCAGCTCCGTTCAGCGTTTGGGCTATATTGATGCGCGTGGGTCCGGCCTCGGGCGAACCCAGAACCGTGGCATATGGATTCGCGATGGTTTCCAGGCAAGTCATGCCCGCGGCAATAATGAACAGACCCCATAGAAAGGCGGAGTAGGTGCCGATCTTCACGGCAGGAATGAACCAGAACGCGCCGGCCGCAATCAAAGACAATCCGACCAGGATGCCACCTTTATACCCGAACTTCTTCGCAATAAATCCCGCAGGCACCGCCATAAGGAAGTAGGCCAGATAGTTCGCAGCCTGCACCAGACCGGACTGTTCCTTCGTGATCCGCAACGTATCTTGAAAGTGTTTATTCAGGATGTCAATCATTCCATTGCAGAAGCCCCACAAGAGGAATAACGAGGTAAGGAGTACGAAAGTGAAAGCGAGATTTGCGCCTTGCGCAGTGCGGAAAAGACCGCCCTTAATTATGCCAGGACGGATGGTGGTTGTTGACTCGCTCACGCCACTGTTCATCGGTCTAGTCCAATGCGACCAGAATTTTCTTGAAACTCGACGGGTTTTCACTCCACGAACGCAATGCTACGGGTGCTTCTCCAAGAGACACCACCCTACTCACCGCCTGCTCTACAGGAAATCTCCGGCCTTCCAGCAACTGAATCACAGCATGAAAGTCTTCCGGCTGAGCATTCCTGGATCCGAGAATATCCAATTCTTTCTGAACAAACATCCGCGTCTCATAGGTGACCGGTTCTTTGGCATACCCGATATAAACAACCCTGCCGGTAAATGCAACTTCTTCGACCGCCGCCCGGAAAGTCTCTGGCGTCCCGACTGCTTCGATTACCACATCCGGACCGCGTCCCCCGGTCATTTCCTGCAACCGTTCGTGCACCGATTCCCGCCTGATGTGAATGGTGCAGGCGGCGCCTGCCAGTTTAGCGAGTTCGAGCTTTTCGTCATCCACATCGATACAGATGGTGCGAGCACCCCGGGAACTTGCAGCCGCTACCGCTCCAAGCCCCACTCCTCCACACCCGAAAATTGCGACGCTGTCTTCTGCCGTGACTCGCCCGCGCGACACGGCATGAAATCCCACCGTCAGCGGCTCAACCAGGCAGAGTTCCTTTGGCGTGAGCTTTGCCGGATAGAGCTTCTCTCGCGGCATGGCGATGAATTCAGCGAGCGCTCCGTCCCTTTGCACGCCGAGAGTCTGGTTGAACTGGCAGGCATTCGATCGTCCACGCCGGCACGCTGCACACTGTCCGCAGCTTGTGTAAGGAGATATGGCAACATCGGCTCCTACCGGCAATTCACTCTCACCACCCCCGGCGTGTAGGACCTTCGCCGACACCTCATGCCCAAGGACCCGGGGATAAGAGACGAGTGGGTTCAGCCCACGAAACGAATTCAGATCACTGCCACAGAACCCAACCATTCGGACCTTCAGCAGAATGTCTCCCTTCGCGGCCACCGGATCAGGAATCGTCTCAATGAACGCCTGTCCGGGATTCCTGAGCACGAGCGCTTTCATCTGTGAACCTTGCCCAGGAGGACCCGTGATGAATTCCCATCCCTACGTGAAGTGACACCCGGCGCACCTTTCTTACGGACGAATGCCAATTCTCGATCGGTATACACGGTAGGCATTTGATCAGCACGGCATGGTTGCCATTGATCCCAATCTTCTCGAGGGCGGTTCATGTTTATGGGCTTGAGACTATGGTCTTCGACGAGGCGAAGTAATCCGGGCCGAGACGCGCTGCACGATGTACCCAGACATCATAGTAGCGTAGTCGCGTCGGGCCAATGTTTCTTCACATCATGTTCGACTCGCGGGACACATTTTGAGTAACCCAGCTGCAGCTAGAGCAATAAGCTAACAGAAATGATTTGAATTGCGATCTGAGTGCGGCTGCGGGCGGGGACGTCGACCTATACGAAGATTTCACCGGGAAGGGCAGTTAACGTCCGTGTAGCGAGAGTATTTTGCACAACCCTCTTTGGTTGCTCCGCACCGGAGGCGTCCAGCTGCTTGCGGTCGATCCGCAACTTAAGAGTGTGTTCAATCTGTCGCAACTCGATGACTTCCCCACCCGCGACCAGGGTCGTGGCTCGGCCCTGACTGCCGGCACGTCCGGTGCGGCCGACGCGGTGAATGAAGTCCTCAGCACTCTTCGGCACATCATAGTTAATGACGTGGGCTACATCGTCCACGTGCAACCCACGCGCGGCGATGTCGGTCGCCACCAGCACTTGAAAGTATCCTTCCTGAAACCCGCTCAATGCTTTGTTGCGCTGCGCCTGCGAGCGGTCGCCATGAATCATGGCGGCGTTGAAACCATCACGGACAAGTGATTTGGCAATTCGTTCGGCGCCTCTTTTGGTGCGGGCGAAGACCAGCGTCTGACCGGATTCGGCATAGAGCAACTGCCGGAGGGTGTCCATTTTCTCCGCCGGCCGCATTTCGTAGGCAATGAGTTGCACGCTCTCTGCCGGTTTGAGCCAGGCTCCGAGCGCTACTCGAACCGGGTCGCGCATGTATTCATGAACCAGGTGTGAAACAGATTTTTCCATGGTCGCCGAAAAGCACAAGGTCTGTCTGCGCGTCGGAAGTATTGCCACAATGCGGCGGATGGCGGGTAGAAATCCCATGTCCAGCATGCGGTCGGCCTCATCGAGAACCAGCATCTTGACGCCCCCCAAATCGGCTAATCCGCGGTCAATGAAGTCTTGCAGCCGCCCGGGAGTTGCGATGATGGCTCGCTGGCCAGCGCCGAGGTCTCGTATCTGCGATTTCTCCGACACGCCGCCAATTATCAACGCAGCTTTCCGCATGTCCTTGCCGCGCAGCTGTTCGTATTGCTCGTGCACTTGCATCGCCAGCTCGCGCGTTGGCAGAAGAATCAGCGCGTTGGCCGTGCGGGATGGCTCGCGCTGCAGCATCTCCATTAGAGGAATCAGGAAGGCGAGTGTCTTGCCGGTTCCCGTCTGTGCCGTTCCGATTACATCCTTGCCTTCAAGAGCCGGCGGGATGGCGCTCTCCTGGATAGGAGTTAAGGTTGTGAAGTTCGCTGTTGCCAGCCTCTGCTGCAAACCAGAAGAGAGGCGTAATTCTGAAAAACTAGCCATTCGAATTTGTTTTTTCTGGAGAGACCTCTCGTCACACACCTGAACACAGTGCGAAGTGCGTAGGCCGCTCGCTTAATTTGAATTTGACGCTGAGTAAACCGGTGGGCAGGAAAGGCGGAGATGAATCTGGTTCAACCGGGAACCACCGCGAGAGCAAGCAAACCGAGTAAAAGCGACAAACGGATTATAGCAGAAGTGGGTATACGCCCTCGCATTTCGCACCTGACTTGATAATGTGGTGGATCATGGACTACCGTTGGCGCACAACAGGATCGCGCCTCAGGTTACCGTCGATCATTCGCCAGATACCAAGCGGATTTGCGTCCTTCAATTCATCTGGCAGTGCTGCATTGGGGAAGTTCTGATAACAAACCAAACGGCTGAAGCGGAAAATTGCCTGGCTTCCAACGGAAGTTGAACGACCATCCGAAGTGGAGGGATAAGGTCCTCCGTGAACCATGGCGTGCGTTACCTCCACCCCAGTGGGATAGCCATTGACGATCAACCTGCCGACTTTCGTCTCCAGAATGGCAACCAGATCTGAGAAGTTATGCAGATCTTCTTCCGTACCGTGAATTGTTGCCGTGAGGTGGCCCTCCAGGGAGCGGGCGATGGCCAGTACTTCGTCCCTGTTCGAATGATGGACCAGGAGCGTGGTGGGACCGAAAATTTCTGTTTCCAGGTCCGAATTCAGAAACGTTTCTGCGTCAGTTTCGAAGACCAGAGAGCCGGCTGAATATCCCGGGGCCGACGGACATGATGCTTCTGCCGTGACCTTAACCCGCTGCTGCCCCTTTCGTTTGGTGATTGCAGACTCATAGGATTCGTGGATCATTTTCGTGAGGAGATAAAACGGGTCTGAACCGCTTACCAGTCGGCCCAATTTCTCGCCGAAGTTTGCAGCTTCAGATCCTTTGGGCAGAAATACCATGCCTGGCTTGGTACAAAACTGACCCGCACCCAACGTGAAAGAACCATAGAGACCGGTTGCAATATTGTCACCGCCCTCAGCCAGGGCGCCTGGCAGTATAAAAACGGGATTCGTGCTGCTCATCTCAGCGTAGAACGGAATTGGTTCGGGGCGCGAAGCTGCTATGTCCATCAAAATTCTTCCCGCGACTCGGGACCCTGTAAAACCACCGGCCTTAACCAACGGATGTTTCATCAGCCTGGTTCCTACCTGGGAACCGCTGCCGAAGAGAAGCGAGAACACGCCCTCCGGTAAACCGCATTCGCGGACTGCTTCCTGAATGCACCTCCCTACCAGTTCGCTGGTGCCAGGGTGGGCAGCATGGGCCTTCACGATCACGGTATTGCCGCCTGCCAATGCGGACGCCGTATCTCCACCTGCAACTGAAAACGCTAAGGGAAAGTTACTCGCACCGAAGACAACTACGGGCCCCAGCGGATGAAGCATCGATCGGATATCAGATTTGGGGAGAGGTTTACGATTCGCATCGGCGAGATCGATTCGCGCATTCACCCACGATCCCTCATCGGCAACTTGTGCGAACAACCGGAGTTGGCCGCACGTACGGGCCGTCTCACCTTGCAAGCGCGCCGCCGGCAGAGCGGTTTCTTTCCCTGCTCGTTCGATGATGTCAGGTGCGATGGCTTCTATCTTCTCGGCAATCCTTCTCAAGAATGCAGCGCGTTCCCGTGGCGAAGTTCGGCGGTAAATCGGAAAAGCGTCCGCTGATAGCCGAACGGCAAGTTCGATGTCTTCTTCGGTGGGCGGTTTAAACCCTGGTTCGAGGCGCTCGCCGGTAGTCGGGTCTGTGGCGTAGTGTGGCTCGCCCATGCCGGGAGCCTGGCGAGATCCAATCAGTGATGTTCCTGACAGTTTTACGGTGGACGCTAACATATTCACTTCCTCGTTAATGCGTGTGTGTCACCCAAGTGCGGCCGGGATCGTAACGCATCCTGGATTAGATTCAGGGTCCCCTCGAGTTCGCTGCCTGCTAATTGAAGGCGCGGCGGGCGGACGCGTGCATTTCCTTTTCCGAGTTCGGCTTGGACAAGCTTGATCATTTGAACGAACTTCGGAACTGTATCCATACGCAGCAGGGGCAGGAACCAGCGATACAGTTCGAAAGCCTTATCCCGCTCTCCCTGCATTCCGCAATCAAATAACTCCACCGACTCACGCGGGAGCGCGTTGGCCAGTCCCGCAATCCATCCAGTCGCTCCGACGCTTACGGCTTCGAGCACCGCATCATCGACCCCCACCAGGATGTTGAGACGATTTTTTAGTAGCGCCCGAATGCCAGACACTCGCCGCGCGTCCGTGCTGGATTCCTTCACAGCGTGCAGATTCCCGTGTTCGCTTGCTAGTTCCGCAATCTGTTCTGGCAGAAAATCAGTTCCGTAGGCGACCGGGTTGTTATAAAGCATGCAGGATAGCGGGGTGGCTTGGAAGACCGCTGCGACATGCGCCTTCATTTCGCGCCAGTCTCCCTGATAGACGTAAGGCGGGAGAACCATCAGGCCGTCGCAACCGAGATCAAGAGCAGCCTTTGCCAGGGCCACACTCTCAAAAGTCGTCAACGACGAGATGGCCGCGACGAGAGGCGCTCGTCCGCTTACGGCGTTGCGGCAAGTACGAAGAAGCTGCAATTTCTCTTCGTAGGACAGCGTTGCGCCTTCACCCAGGGATCCGAGCGCAACAATACCGGAGCAGCCGCTCTCCAGCATCCAGGCACAGTGTTCGGCGACGAAGCCGTGATCGATCGTGAGATCAGCGTTGAAACATGTTGTGATCGCCGGCATGACGCCCTTCCACTTCATCAGTGATCTCCTATGACGTTCTCGCCTGCAGGTGTACTGCAAGTAGCCAAACTCTCCACTCGCACGGGGAAGAGCGGCGGACGAACTGAATCGGGATTCCACTTGAACAGAAACTCAGTGGCTGGCCCGCATACTCTGCCCTGGCACGGCCCCATTCCGCACCTGGTATGCAGTTTAGCTGACCGCCACGAGGTGTGCCGTTGCAGACGCGAGTAGCGGACATCTTCGCATCGGCAAACGATCGTGTCGCTCGACGGCAAGGTCCGAAGCTCATTCCGTAGAGAGAATGTGTGTTCGAGATGACGGGCAAAGCGGCGCGCAGGCTTCCGCTCCGGAAAAAGTCGTTCGGCGTCAAGGACTTTTCCTGCGGCTGCCAAACCGGCGATCTGACCTTCGATGAGTGACAACTCCAGCCCCCCGATGCTCGTCGGTTCCCCGGCACAAAAAATTCCGGGCACGGTCGTACGCTGCAGTTCATCAGTTTGCACGAAACCATTGCGAATCTCGCAGCCTAGTAGCGCAGACAATTCACTGTTAGGCACGAGATGAAATCCACAAGCGAGATAATGACAGTTTATTGTTTCGGTTTGTCCATTGCGCGAAATAGTCACGCTCTCAAGCTTGGTCGTACCGTGAGCAGCCACAGGCCAGGTATTCGCGGAAAAGTTGACGGCCATCTCTCGCTTGAGTTGGAGCGCTTGAGCAAACTTCTTTGGACTCGCCAATAGCGTCAAGCCGAATCGTGCCAATTTGTCCCAGGAGGCCTGCTCGCAAAGTATCGGGATCTCGGCGCCCTGCTTACGCAAGAATGCGGCAACGGCGAGAAGCAGCGGGCCCGTTCCGGCTACGACGACGCGTTTGCCGGCAATCGGCAGACCCGACTTGACCATAGCCTGCAATCCGCCTGCGCCCATCACATTCGGCAGCGTCCAGCCCGGGAAAGGCAGAAAGCGTTCGCGGGCTCCGGTCGCAAGTACCAGATTGCGGTATCGCAACTCAAGGACATGGTCGTCGCCCTCACAAATCAGAACACCGGGTTCGGGCTGGTAGAAAACTCTCTTACCGCAGAAGGTCGCGACTTCCGCTTTTTCGAGGCGGTTGAACCATCTGGCACCTTCGCTCGCGTGAGCATCCAACGAAGATGCCTGACGCCAGATTTGGCCACCGAGAGATTTGTTGTCATCGACGATTGCGACTTCGACGCCGCACTCAGCCGCGCGAACCGCGGCTGCGATTCCGGCCGGGCCTCCACCGATAACAACAACGTCAAATGTGGGCAGCACTATCTAGTCCTCGGAGCTTACTTCCATGTCGGGCTCACATACAATCTGACAGCTCTTGCAATGGGGCCTGCCGTTGATGTTCACGCGGCATTCGAAGCAGATCCCTATTCCACACAGGGGACCCCGCAGTTCGCCGCTCACCGATGTGCGGCACTTGCTTCCCGCTAATGCCATGGCCACAGCCACCGTCGCGCCGGCTGGAACAGAGAGGGGATGGCCATTCACTTTGATGGTGATCTCGCTAGACATGCGCATATTCGCTGGCAACGCGCGAGGGCAAATAAGGTTCGATGCCAATTTGCGGTTTGGCACCTGTGATTTGATCGGCAACGAGTTTGGCTGTAGCCAGTGAAGTAGTGATCCCCAGACCTTCGTGCCCGGTCGCGAGGAATACCGACTTGTCGTGCGGCCACGGGCCGATCAGCGGCAGCTTGTCCGGCGTGGCAGCCCGAAATCCAGTCCAGACGCGTACCACAGACATGGGCGCAAGCGCCGGCATGAATTCCTGAGCCCGGCGTAACATCCGCACGATCATCGCATGATCTACTTCCTTGTGCTCTGCGCCGAACTGTCGCGACGAGCCGATCAGAATCTGTCCAGTCCGCCGCGGCTGCACGTTGAAAGCGACAGAGTCGGCGTTTAAGGAATGAGCGCTCTTGAGATATCCCAGTTCCACAAGTTGATGCCTCAGAAAGCCCGGATAGCGATCGGTGATGACCAGATGGCCTTTGCGCTTTTTCACGTCAATACCTGGCGTCAGTTCCGTCGACCAGGCTCCGGCCGTGTTGATGATCATCTCTCCCCTGAGTTCGACGCCATCGTCCATCAAAACACGGTTTTCACCAACCTTCCGCACGCTCGCTCCCAATTGCAGGGTCGCACCATGCTTCTGTGCGCGTTCCATGAGGAATCGCGCGGCGCATGGTGGATATAAAACCGCGTCCTCTGGAACAAGCAGGCCTCCAGACAACCCCTCACGCAGGTTGGGCTCCAGTTCCTTCAACTGCGCGTGGTCAAGGATCTCCGCAGGAACCCCTCGCGCCCGGTAATAATCGCACTTCCGCCGCACCTCGAGCATCTCATCGCCATCTGCAGCTACCCAGATGGTTCCACATTGCTCAAATTCGACATCCTCGGGCAAATCCCGCTGGAGCGCCTGCCATAAGGTTTGGGAATATCTGGTCAGCGCAAACTGGGGCTCCGAGTCATCCATGACAACGATGTGTCCCATGCCGGCGGCCGTTGCCCCGCTTCCGATCACATCACGATCAATTACGCCAACTCTCAGCCCGCGTCGGGCCAACTCGTCGGCACAGGCGGCTCCGACGATACCGGCTCCTACAATGATCGCGTCATATCCCGCTTTGCTCATGGATAACTGACCAAGTGTATACAAAATCCGGCATGACTTAGGAAGGTGTCATGCGGACCACTAGCAGGCGTTCCCGCGCACTTCCGCCAGCAACATCAATCTTCACTTGATACCAATTACCATCGAGTCAGGGCCGACGAGATGCTCGACTCGGGTCTCGCGAAATCCCGCTTTGGTCATCCAGGCGCAACAGTCTGCCCCCGTGTAATCAAAGCCGTCGTGAGTTTCAATCAGCATATTAAGGCTCATCAATAAGCCGAACGCATTCTTACGACGGTCATCGTCGATGATGGCTTCATATGCGATCAACGCTCCGCCGTTGGGAACCGCTTCGTAGGCTTTGCGGATGAGCATCTGCTTGGTTTCAAGATTCCAATCATGAAGGATGTGTCCCATGGTGATCACGTCAGCTTTAGGAAGCGGATCCTTGAAAAAGTCACCGCTCTGAAAAACGAGGCGGTCGGTGAGCCCATTTTCTGTTCTGTATTCTTCGAAGATGGGTGCAACCTCAGCCAGGTCGAACCCGATTCCCCGCAGGTGTGGATTGTGCAATGCGATCTGAACGGCAAGATCCCCTTGCGCGGTGCCGATGTCGGCAAATGTCTTGTACTTCGCCCACGGAAATTGCCGCGCGATGGCGCGATTGGCAGGCTGGCTGAGCCCCGTCATGGCCCTGAGAAACTCCTTCAGCCGCGCGGGATCGGCATACAGGGCTGCAAACAAGGGCAAGGCCCCTTCCCGAACTTCGTTTTGTGGATGTCCGGTGCGCAGGGCTTCAGTGAGATGGCCCCAGTACGAATAGAGCCGGTGATTGCACATTTCGAGGATGCCGCCGATGTACGTAGGCTTGTGCTTGTCAAGAAACGTATCTGTGGCAGGTGTATTGCGATATGTACCGCCGCTCCGCTCCAGAAATCCGAGAGCTACGAGCGCGTCGAAGAAATCACGGGCCGAGCGCGGATGGAGACCCAATCTGCCTTGCAGATCGTTCAGAGGTAAAGGGTGTTTCGCCAGTTCAGTAAACACTTCTAATTCGATTGCGCTTAGCAGCGTCTTTGAAGCCCAGAAGCCAAACCCGACTTGCAGAATGTGATCAGGCGTTAGTGTCCCCTGATTCATGAATGCCTCCCGATGTTTTCCTGATTTAAATTTATGACGATGTTCGCTGGATGGGTGTTACGCCCGTGGGGCAATTATAGCTTGCGAAAGTGAGTCGTATGCCTGCTGCCTTGAGCTACTGTTGCTTGCGAATGAATCTCCGCCGCGCCATATGCGTGCCGGCATCCTGCTTGATCTCATCGTACTTCAGGCACGAAATTGATCCATCGACTTCAAGCACGGCCAGAGCGGCCTGATCGATGGCATTGATGCCGTGCTCCCGAAGCGCGCGCTGCAGTTCATCCACGCTGACGTGCTCCTTCGCCATGTGAGCTTCAATGGTCTTACCATCGTGAATCAGGAGAGTAGGTTGGCCCTGGATCAAGCGGCGAAAACGGCGGTTCGTGCCCGAGAGTTCTGCGACAAAATAGTTGAGGATCAGCAGGGTGCCGGCCGCAATCGCGCCGCCGGCGAGCGAAGTATCTGGCCCTGTCATCGCGTTTTGAACGGAGTTGGAGAGCAGGAGGAGGAGCGTGAGATCGAACGGGGTCATCTGTCCAACCTCGCGCTTGCCGCTTAAACGGACGCCGATGAGGACCAGCAAGTAGATCACTGCTGTACGCAGCACGATTTGCAAAAGAACGTGCTGGCCCGGGAACAGAAGTCCGCTCAATTCCCGCTGCCGGTCGCACTGCTGGCCGTGACCGGCACGGGCGCATTCTTGGGAGTGCTTAGATATCCTGTCGCTTTGTTCTTCTCGACCGTCCAAATAACCAGTTCGAAGAGCATATGATCGCGGCCTGAATAGAACTGGATCGGCTCCGAAACATTTCGATCTTTCTTTTCGATCGTCTTATCGTCAGCAGTCACATTCAACGTGAACTTGCCTTTTTTGGTATCCGTCTTTTTCAGCTGCAGGCTAATTGTGGAGACCGGCTGCGGCTTGGCTCCTTTGAGCAGAGTGAACTCGTAATAGTTGCGGTCGCCCTTATGCTTGAGCACTTCCAGGTCAGATCGAGTGTTCGCGATCAGACCGCTCTGGACGCCAAGGTCGCCCACCGCACCCTGCAGCCTCGTCTTGGTGGCCTCCAAGTCGGCTCGAGTAGACGCGACATCCGTCTTCACGCCCCCCACATCGGTCTTCACGCCGGCGATATCCCCTGACACCGCTTGAATTGATTCCTGCTGCTGCTTCTCCAAACGGGCGGCGGCGGCTTTCTGCTCGGCCTGCAGCTGGGCTGCACGCTGCGACAACTCCTTTTTTGTCATGCCCGCCTGGCGAGCAAGGGTTTCCTCCTGCGCCTCGGCGGTCTGCATTCGATTCTGCAGTTCCTTCACCTGAGCCTGGCTAGCGGCAAGATCCTGGTTGAGCTGCCGTATGGACGAATGAGTCAGATAGGTGGCGTATCCAAAAGCGGCCACAACGAGGATACCCAGCAGTAGCAAAATCCACTTACCAGCGTTGGATTGATTTTCCATATGAATGTGTTCGCCTTCATCGGCCATACACTCTTCCTCCTTGGGAAGCGAAACGAAAGAATTGCACTAGGGATAGACTAATTGTTCAGCAGGGCCACCAGAGTGTCAATTGGCTCATAGGATGCCAGACCGGCGTCACTGCGATGCCCGGTAGATAAGCCGGGATCTGCCTGGAGTGCTTAGGACGCATGACGCCGAATGGCCCTGATTTTCTCGATGGACATTATAAATTCAACCCCGCCGCTAGTACCGTGACTCCGGGAACCGCTTGGTGATGACCCTAGTAATGGCCAGCTTAGACCTACGTTCGCTTCTTGAGAACCGAGAGTTCCGGGAGTCTTTTGGGCAATCTGCTCAGCACCGAGCTCAAATCGCGGATGTGCTTGGAGGGGAGCAATGTAACTGCGTGTGCGGCAGGTTACACGAATTCCCAGCGCGTCGATTTACTCTGGAAGTGCTTTTCCCAAAGCGCAAAGACGACCCGAGGTAGGACGGCGAAGACTGGTTCTTTCATCGACAAGATATCGTCTTTCATGGTCGACATATCGAACTCGTACTTTCGCTCGTAAGGCGCGAGAAATTTCCGCCGGGCTGCCAAATCCGCAATCTGCGCGACCCCTTCGACCACGATTGCCTCGCTCGCGTCTTCTGTGCAGATCACACATTTCGGGTTCTTCGCAAGGTTTCGCGCTTTGCGCGACTGGCTGCCTGTACTGAAGACAAACCTGCCTTCCTGCCAGAGGCCCCAGATAACCATCGTGTGCGGTGTGCCGTCCGGCTTCACGGTTGTGACCCAGTAATTATGAGATCTCTTCAGGCGCTGCTCGGCCCAAGACCAAGGCAGCAGTCCCTTGCTGCTCTTGGGGAAGCCGTAACCAGGAGCATAGAGGCGGGTGGGCTTTGGCGATGCAGATCTTCGAGTCTTCTTCTTGGTAGGCATAATTCCCAGCCGTGACGGCAACGAGCCTCCAACGGATGTTCACAACCGGTGGAACGAAGTGCTATTGGCTAGAGGTTCTTGTTTGACCACTGATCGATACGCTCGAGCGCCTGTTGCAAGTTCGCAAGGGAATTAGCAACACTGAAGCGGAGATAGCCTTCCCCGAATTCTCCGAAGGCAGTACCCGAGAGCGCAGCCACTCCGGCTTGCTCCAGCAAGGCGTCGGCGAGGGGCTTGGATTTCCAACCGCTTTGTTTGATGTTGGGAAAGACATAGAAGGCGCCCTTGGGCATGCGGCACGAGAATCCCCTCACCTTATTCAGTCCAGCTACGAACATATCGCGACGACGCTGGAATTCATCGCGCATACCATCCACGGAACTCTGGTCGCCCTTGATCGCTTCGATTCCCGCGATCTGCGTGAAGCTTGCCGTGCACGAATTGGAATTCGTCATCAGGCGGGTCATGTGGGTAGCAAGATCCGCACGCATAACCCCGTATCCCATGCGCCACCCGGTCATGGCGTAGGTCTTTGGAGAATCCGTCGAGCAGGATCGTACGCTCCTGCATTCCAGGCACGGACATAATTGAGAAGTGCTGCGCGCCATCGAACAGCAGCCGGCTGTAGATTTCATCCGAGAGCACCATGACGTTGCGATCGCCGATTGCGCCGGCAATACGCTCGATATCATTGCGGTTTAGCACACCCCCGGTAGGGTTATGAGGGGAATTCAGGATGATCAGCTTCGTGCGATCATTAATCATTGAGGCTAATTCGTCGACATCGAGGGAGAAGTCACGGCCTTCACGAAGTTGGATGGGCACCGCCCGGCCACCGACGTAGTTGATCATCGACTCGTAAATTGGAAATCCGGGATTGGGATAAATGACCTCATCTTGCTCATCGATAAGCGACAGGATTGTGAAGAATATAATGGGCTTACCCCCGGGTACGATTACTACCTCGTCGCTCGTCACTTTCACGCCGCGGGTCCGGCTCACATACTCCGCAATGGCCTGCCGCAGCTCCGGCTGCCCCGCCGAAGGTCCATAATGCGTCCAACCTTTACGGAGCGCGGTCACGCCGGCCTCCACGACATTCGAGGGGGTATCGAAGTCGGGCTCTCCGATTTCCAGATGGATGATGCTTCTGCCCTGGCGTTCGAGGGCTCGGGCTTTGTTCAGAACTTCGAAGGCCGTCTCAGTGCCAAGGCGGGACATGCGGCGGGCAAGTTGCAATTCGTGTGCGGTGGCTCTCTCCATATCGGTAGCTCCGGGAGGGAAAGACCTTTGAAAAGGCAAACAGCAGATTATACCCCTCGCCACCCACGCTGCCTGTGACCAGGGCATGCTTGGCCAGGCGGTAAACTCAACCCGACGGGGGCAACAATGAACTCTTATCTCGACGAACTATTAGCCCACCAGGAATGGGCGGACGCCGAACACTGGCGAGCGTTCGAAGCGTACCCCCGAGCGCTGGCTGATCAGGCGCTCTATGAGCGTCTTTACCACATTCACGTGGTACAACATGCATTCTTGTGGGTCACGGGGCCGCGAACTTCTCCGTTTGATTACAAGAAGCCCGAGGATTTTGCGGAGCCCGCAGCTTTGAAGAGCTATGGCCAGCAGGGTCTCGCCGATCTCCGAAAGCGCCTGAAGAGTACGGACGCGAATTCCTTTGAGGAGATACTGGAGGTCCCTTGGTTTAATCCGCCTCTGAAAATAAGCCGGCGCCACGCGCTCATGCAGGTGGCAATGCACAGCCATTACCATCGAGGGCAAAACGCCACGCGTTTGCGAGAACTGGGCGGTGTGCCGCCCACTACTGACTTCATCGTGTGGCTAGGCAACGGAATGCCGCAGGCGAATTGGAGTTAGGACCCCGCATTTCAGGTCGATGAACAAGTCGGAGTCGGTAGCCGTAGCGATGAAAACGAGTCGCTTACTTAGTCGGATACGCTGTGCTCTTCATTCTGCGAACGCAACACACGATCGATGGAGTACGGGGCACGCCGGCTAGGCTCGTGATAGTGACGTACCTGCATTTCACCCAGCAGGCCTACGGCCAGCAGGTTGAGTCCCCCCAGCAGCAGACCCATGGCCGCCATCATGAGTGGGCCATGAGTGGCCATGATGTGCACATTGTGAAGGAATTTCTCCATGCCCAACCAAAACACAATGCCGCTGCCGCTGAATATGCTCAGCATGCCCAGCGTGCCGAAAAAGTGAAGCGGGCGCGAAAGATACTTCAGCAGAAAGCGAATAGTCAGCAAGTCAAAAAACACGCGAAAGGTGCGTGTGATTCCATAATGCGACACGCCGCGTTCGCGGTTGACGTTGCGAATCGGCACTTCACAGATGGTCGCTCCATGCCACGAGGCCAGCGCCGGAATAAAGCGGTGCAGTTCGCCGTACAGGGGGACTTGTTCCAGAATGTCGCGGCGATATGCCTTGAACGTGGTTCCGAAGTCGTGGATATCAACTCCGCTGATCTTAGCCATCGTCCAATTGGCAATGCGCGACGGAATGCGGCGCAACCAGAAATTGTCGACGCGAACTTTGCGCCACCCGCTGACGATGTCGTAGCCGGCGGCTATCTTTTCCAAAAAAATGGGGATGTCGTTCGGATCGTGCTGCAGATCTCCGTCCATGGCGATGATGTACTCGCCGCGCGCGTGATCAAATCCGGCCGCCAGACCCGCCGTCTGCCCAAAATTGCGGCGCAGCTTTACGACCGTGACCCGGCTGTCGACCGCGGCGATCTCGCGCAGCATGGCGAACGTCTGGTCACTCGAACCATCATCAACCAAGACGATTTCGAAATTCTCACCATGCGCTTCCATTACCGCCTTGAGACGGTCGTAGAGGTCGGTTACGTTCTCTTCTTCGTTATGGAGAGGAACTACGATCGAGTACTTGGGCACGGTCTTTAGATTATAAACGAAGCCTTTACATTCAGACGTCATCATGCGAAGGGCAGTTTCCCATGGGTAACCTGCTCACCGGCAGTTCACGACAGGAGAATGCCGGCGGGAGAGTCGATGTTCCCTCTGCCCCGGAACTCTACAGTTTCTCCCGAAGCATGCTGATGACGTCATCGGAAGTGATGACACCCGTCAGCTTGTTCTGTTCGTTCACGACCGGCAGCGTTTGTAGATTGTATTTATCGAAGAGCTCAGCCACTTCGTTGTCTTCCACGCCCTCGTGCGCGAACACAAGGGGTTCCTGAGTCAGCGAAGGCATGGGTGTGTCCGTCGGTGCCAGGACGATGCGGGCCAGCGGAACGGCGCCAACCAGGGTTCCCTCGGGATCCACGAGATATATAGTGCTGACGACCTCGACTCCGCCCTCGAATTCCCGTAATGAATCGATGGCATTCTGCACGGTTGCATGTACCGGCAGCGCAAGAAAATCAGTGGTCATCCGCCCGGCAGCGGTTTCTTCCTTGTGTTCGAGCAGTTCAACCATGTCCTGCTGCGCCTGCGGCTCCATTTGAACGAGAATTTGTTCTGTGCGGTCTTCAGGAAGGTCGGCCAGCAGATCGGCAGCCGCGTCCGGATCCATCTCCTCAACAATTTCAGCCGCTTTCCCGGAATCCAGGGATTCGACAATGGCCTTCTGCACCCTGGGTTCGACCTCTTCAAGCGCCTCCGCAGCGGTTTCTTCATCCAGCGTCTGGAACACCGCCTGGCGCTCGTCGGGAGCGAGTTCTTCGACAATGTCGGCGATGTCGGCAGGGTGTAACTTAGCCAATCCCTCATGCGATATTTTCAGCTTCACCCGCCGGGCAGGATCAGTCTCGATGAGATCGACAAAATCCCAGGGAATGCTGCGCGGCGGAATCTTTCCCAAAAGCACCTGCAGCGCCATTTTCGGAGCAACCCCGCGCAATAAACGACGGATAGCGCCGCGTGCCCCGACATCCACTGAATGCACCCGCAGACAGGGCCGGAGATTGTTGTCTTTTTGCCCTTCGAACTCGAGATCTACATCATTGACTCGGACCACCTTGCGACCATTGACATCAATTACCTGCTGATCGAGTAGATCGCGTTCCAGGAGAAATAGTCCTTCGGTGCCGGTGGCGGCCCCCCATTCCGCAACTGCGGTGCTCGCGCGAATTCCTCCATTAATGGCTGCTATGGCGGCAAATGGCAGCACCCGATTCCCCGATCTCGTTTTGACAATCAGTGCAGAGACCCTCGAACGATCTTCCTGCGGAGCGATGGTGACCTCGCGCACTCGTCCGGCCGCGCCAGACGGGTCATACACCGGCGCGCCTAAGAGTTCGCTAAGTGCGAGAGTCGTCATCTCGCTAGAGAATAAACAACTCCTATGCCCTGCGAAATGAATTTCTGCGAGATACCGCACATTTTTTGTCTCCTCTGCCGCAAATCCGGAAATGAAAATGGTCCTGATGCGCTGGGTTGTTTGCGAATTGCAGGCCTGCGTCAGCCCGTATAATCAAGAAGACCAGCCGTGCGCCTCATCGTAGATATTTTTGCTCAAACGCTTCGCACCCTCTGGGCGCACAAATTGCGCTCATTCCTAACCATGTTTGGGATTGCATGGGGCGTTGGTTCTCTTTTGTTGCTGGTGGGTCTGGGTGAAGGATTCCGCTCCGGAAATCGGAAGCAGTTCGACTCCATCGGCGAAAACGTGATGTTCATCTGGTCGGGACGCGCTCCGGTCGTGCAGGGCAGTTTCACGGCGTTGCGCCAGTACTATTTGACGTACCGCGATTTTCAGGACATTGCGTCGGAATGCCCCAGCGTGGCGGCGGCTGCTCCGGCCATTTCTCGAGGCGATATTCGCGCCGTCAGCGACTTTTACCAGGCCAGCGGCCAGATCGCCGGCGTACCCGCAAACTTCAACCAGATCCGTAATCTGCCACTCAACGAGGGCCGGTGGATTAACGAACTCGATGACATTCAGAAGCGCGCGGTAATCGTCATTGGTGACGAAGTCCGCCGAACTCTCTTCCCCGGCCGGCCCGCGATTGGCGCAACCATCCTCCTGAACGGGATTCGGTTCACGGTGATTGGCACGCTTCAAAAAGTAGGACATGGCGACAATATGAACATGAACTTGCGCAGCTTTGTTCCTTTCCACGCCATGCAGAACTATTTCCGGCCGCTCAATGCCGGGATCGCCACGGATACGATTTCATTCATCAATTACCAACCACGTTCGCGTGCCTTACACGAGTCTGCCAAGCAGGAAGTTCACAAGATTGTTGCCCGCAATCACGGATTCGATCCCAACAATCCAGATGCCTTCGATGAGTGGGACACAATCAAGACTGTCGATCAAATCGGGAAGATTTTCGATGCTATGAACATGTTTCTGGGCAGCGTGGGGCTGGTCACCCTGGCACTCGGCGCTATCGGAATCATCAACATCATGCTGGTTGCAGTCGCGGATCGGACCCGGGAGATCGGGCTTCGCAAGGCGATTGGGGCGACTCGAAGCAGCATTATGTTTCAATTCTTCGTGGAAGGAGCTTTTCTGACTATGCTGAGCGGAGGCGTCGGTATTGGCGGGGCAGCGGCGCTTATGGCGGCTCTGTCGAAAGTAGACCTGGGTGGAGGGTTCGATCCACCGAAACTGGTCGCATCGACAGCCATATTGGCGGTGACTTCGCTTGGGGTCGCTGGAGTGGCTGCGGGTCTTTATCCTGCCCGCCGCGCTTCCCTTTTGGAACCTGTGGAGGCCCTCCGCAAAGAGTAATTATGCATCGGGATCTACTCAAACAGGCCTACTCCGCGATGCGACATGACCTGCGCAAAACCGTGCTCACCATGGCCGGAATGGCGTGGGGCATCGCCACCGTCGTCCTTCTTCTTTCCTACGGGAACGGATTCGGCAAAGCGATCGAGGTCATCTTTCAGAGCTTCGGGGCAACTGCGGTCGGAGTATTCCCTGGCCGCACTTCGCAGCAGGCGGGAGGGAATAAGGCTGGTGTGCAGGTCCGATTCACCAACGATGACATCGAGTTGCTGCGCAACAATCTTCCTCTGTGCCGGCACGTGGTTCGCATGCTGCAGAAGGATTCCACGGTTCAGAATAACAATCGCTCATTCACCTTCCCAGTGATGGGGCTGGATCCCTCTATCCAGGCAATCTGGAATCTGGACATTTCCGAAGGCCGCTTTCTTAACGACCAGGACAACATGCAGCACGGGCTCTACGCAGTCATTGCGTCGCAAGCGCGCGATAAACTGTTTTCTGGCATGCCGGCGGTAGGCGAGTCTATCCGCATCGATGGAGTGACTTTTGAAGTGGTCGGAGTGGGGGCGCCACGCATGCAGGAAGGCGACAATGACAACAATCGAGTCATCTACATTCCCTACACCTCCGCCGACGTCATCAAAGACAATCATTACCTTGATGGAATCTGGCTCGACTCCGCGGGGCTTAGTCACGAGAAGATGGATAAAGTCATTCGAGACACTCTGGCTACGGCACACGGATTCAAATCTGACGATCAGCGTGCGGTGTTCATCTTTGACGCCCAGAAACAGCTATCGCAATTCGGCATCATCACAATGGCTTTGAAGATTCTGCTGGCATTCATTGGAACGGTAACCCTAGGAATCGGCGGCGTTGGTTTGATGAACATTATGCTGGTTTCGGTAACGCAAAGAACACGCGAGATCGGAGTGGAAAAGGCTCTGGGCGCGAGACGCCACCATATCTTATTTCAATTCCTGGCTGAGGCTATGGTCATTACCGCCGCAGGAGGACTGCTGGGGATCCTATTGTCGTACGCTGTCTCAGTGATCGCCGGGCGCATTACTTTCTACAGCGCCCTTGCCCAACATGCCGAAGCCGCCGACATTCGGCTGATCGTCTCGCCTATGATCTTGCTCACGGCCACCACGATTCTCGCTGTGGTAGGTGTGATCAGCGGGATGGTGCCCGCCATGCGTGCGGCCAACCTGGACCCGATCGAGGCCTTGCGTTACGAGTAATCATGCCGGACGACATTCTGAGTCTTGCGCCGCCACCGGCGGACCAGCGCTTCGCCTACGGCTCCGATCCCAATCAGTTTATAGATCTGCGCCTGCCTTCCAAACCAAAAACACATGCATCCCCGCTTGTGATCAATATTCACGGGGGCTTCTGGCGAGCCAAATACACGCTGAATCATGCGGGACATCTCTGTGCTGCCCTTACTGCGAAAGGCCTGGCGACTGCAAATGTGGAATATCGCCGGGTCGGCAACGAGGGTGGGGCGTGGCCGGGGACGTTTGCAGATGTCCGCTCCGCCCATCAGGCGCTGCGGCAACGCGCAGCAAGCTTCAGGCTCGATCTAAACAGAGTCCTAGTGATGGGACATTCCGCCGGGGGCCAACTTGCGTTGTGCCTGGCGGCCCATGAGCCCAGTGTCAAAGCAGTGGTGTCGCTGGCCGGCGTCGTTGATCTGCGCCGGGCCTATGAACTTCACCTCAGCAACGATGCCGCCGTCGAATTTCTTCGAGGCACGCCGAGTGAGGTTCCCCGCCATTACCGCGAAGCCGATCCCATGCAGCTCGCGATTCCCAAAGCGCACCAGGTGCTGATCCACGGATCTGCAGATGAAACGGTCCCCCCAGAGTTCAGTCGTGATTACGTCACCGCCAAGCAGAAGCGCTCCCCCAAAGAAGACGTGCGTTTGCTCGAGATTGCCGGGGCTGACCACCTTGACGTAATCGATCCGCGATCTAAGGCCTGGAAACAAGTCGAGGACACAATTGTAAAGCTCATTTAGGCAATATCATTCAGGCGCATTCAGCAGCAGTCCGGGATGCGGTTCTCGCACCTTCATTCGCGCGCTGTGCCCATCTGACACCAGGCGTTGACACCGTCCGGCGGTGCCCATAGCATCTCCACTTACCGGAGCACAATGAGAACGCCGTCAAAGTTGCTGAAAACTTTTCTCGCTGGTCCCGCACTGATCTTTCTGTTTGCGGCCTCAACTCCAGTCCCGCAAGCAGATGCCGGTCGATATTGGAAGGATGTGAAGTCCTTGGCCTCCCCGACAATGGAAGGGCGTGGCGACGGCACCAAGGGCCTGACACGAGCCCAACATTTCATCGAGAAGCGATATAAGGACCTTGATCTTGATCCGGCGGGGGTGAATGGATACGAGCAGCCTTTCACCGTTGTCACCGGCGCCCGGCTTAAATCCGACAACCTCTGTTCTGTCCAGAATGGAGGTTCTCGGAAGAATCTCAAAATCAACCAGGATTTTGTGCCGTTCAGCTTTTCCTTATCTGGTGAACTAAATCAGCCGCTCGTGTTCGCGGGCTATGGCGCCACAGCGGACGAGTTCCAGTATGACGATTATGCTGGGCTCGATGTTAAAGACAAGGTGGTAGTCGTCTTGCGATATGAGCCGGCAGGCTTCGCAGCGAAAGGCGGCAACCATGGCCTGACGCAGCACTCGCAAATGATCACCAAGGCAATCAATGCCCGAAATCATGGGGCTAAGGCACTGGTCGTTTTGAACGGAAAGCTGGGAGATGGTGAAGAGGACCTGCTAACCCGGTTCGGAAGCGTGAGTGGGCCAGAAAATATCGGGATTGTTATGGTGCAGGTAAAGAATGCGGTAGCTGAGACCTGGTTTGAAGGCGCCGGAAAATCCATGAAGGAAGTCCAGGAGCAAATCAACTCCACCACAAAGCCGGCCTCATTCGCGTTTGCGGATACTCTTCATCTCTCGTTACGCATTGACATTGAAACCACTCGTGCGACGGTGAACAATATTCTCGCATGGCTCCCCGGGAGAAGCGACGAATACATCGTCATAGGCGCTCACTATGATCACCTCGGCCGCGGCAACTTCGATTCCCTGGCTCCGTCGCAGATTGGCCAAATTCATCCCGGAGCGGATGACAATGCCAGTGGTTCCGCCGGAGTTGTCGAACTAGCACGGCTACTCGCTCCTCAGCGAGGTCAACTTGGCCGCAGCATCCTTTTCATGAACTTTGCTGGAGAAGAACTCGGACTGCTTGGCTCCGCCGAGTGGGTCAAGGAGCCTACGCGCCCGCTCGCGAAGGCAGTTGCCATGATCAACATGGACATGATCGGTCGCATTAAGGACGATAAGGTCTACATCGGTGGGGTGGGTACGGGCTCAAGCTTCAAAGCGGTCCTCGAGCAGGCGCAAAAGGATGAGCCGTTCAAAATCGAATACTCTGCTGGAGGCTACGCTTCCAGCGATCACACTTCGTTTGTTACGAAGAAAATTCCTGTGCTGTTCTTCTTCTCCGGATTGCACTCCGACTATCACAAGCCATCGGATACGGCTGACAAAATCAATGCGCCCTCGGCTGCGCGCCTGCTCGATCTCATTGAAAGCGTGACCCTGCAATTAGCAAATGCCCAACAGGCTCCGACCTTTCAAGTTGTAGCCGAAGACCCCCACGCGGGCGGAGGAGGTGGTGGCTATGGACCTTATTTCGGCTCAATCCCAGATTTCGGCCAGGTGGAGAACGGCGTTAAGTTCTCCGACGTGAAACCGAATTCGCCGGCCGCCAAAGCAGGGCTGAAAGCTGGCGACATATTGGTGCAGTTCGGGGACAAGCCCATTAAGAATCTGTATGACTTCACCGACGCCCTACGCCGCAGCAAAATTGGGGATGTCGTCGACGTGAAAGTGCTGCGCGACGGCCAGCCAGTTACAGCGACCGTCAAACTTGAACAAAGGAAGTGATGGTGATCTCTGATCCGTGTTGATCCTGCATAAATCATGGCAATGAAGTTCCTGCCACTGCAAATCCCTTATAATCGTCGATCAAACGAGAGAGGAAACCTTGCCCTTCGACGACCTCCGTCAGTGGATCGCCGCCCTCGACCGCGCCGGCCAACTGAAACGCATTCAGACCGAAGTTGATCCGATTCTCGAAGTGGCCGAAATCACAGATCGCATATCAAAGATGCACATGCCGGGACAGCCGCCTTCGGGTGTCCGGCCGGGCGAAACCCGGCAGCCTGGCGGGCCCGCACTCCTGTTCCAGAACATCAATCGCCATCCCGGCTCTCAGCTCTTAATCAATCAGTTTGGGTCAGAAGCTCGCATGAAGCTGGCGGTGGGTGTGAATTCCTACGACGAGATCGCTTCCCGAATCCGTATGTTCATGGATGTGAAATCGCCTCAGGGATTCCTCGACAAGCTGA
The DNA here is from genome assembly GCA_963785865.1 of uncultured Acidobacteriota bacterium. Classification (GTDB taxonomy): domain Bacteria; phylum Acidobacteriota; class Terriglobia; order Terriglobales; family Acidobacteriaceae; genus Sulfotelmatobacter. Next base: position 25,865 of record CAWAXF010000010.1, read on the forward strand.
AAATGCTGCCGCTGTTGACGGAAGCGGGAAAGTTCTTTCCGCGCACGGTAACTTCGGGACCTTGCAAGGAAGTGATCAAGCGGGACAACTTCTCATTGTTAGACTTCCCAATCCTCCAGTGCTGGCCCAAAGATGCGGGTCGATTCATCACGCTACCGTGCGTCGTCACACGCGATCCGCGTTCCGGAAAGCGGAACGTGGGCATGTACCGAATGCAGGTGTACGACGAGCGCACCACTGGCATGCACTGGCAGCGCCAGAAAGTTGCAGCTGAACACGCGCGCGAACGCATGCGCGCCGCGGTTGATGGAAAATCCGCAGCAGTCGACATCATGGCGCGCAGCTCGGGCGGCAGCGTACTCGCAGAGGGTGAGCGGCCGTCGGGAAGAATGGAAGTCGCAGTCGCAATCGGGACAGAGCCTGCGGTTACTTTCTCTGCCATCGTGCCCGCTCCGCCGGAGATTGAGGAGTATCTCATTGCCGGCTTCTTGCGCGGGGCTCCTGTCGACCTAATCAAATGTGAGACGGTTGATATCGAAGTGCCCGCCGCAAGCGAGATCGTGCTGGAAGGCTATGTCAATCTCGATGAGCTCCGCACGGAGGGTCCTTTCGGCGACCACACTGGGTTTTACTCGCTCCAGGATTTGTATCCAGTCTTTCACATCACCTGCATCACCCACCGGAAGGATCCCATTTACGCCACCACCATTGTCGGAAAACCTCCGCAAGAGGATGCCTATATGGGCAAGGCTGTGGAGCGTATCTTCCTGCCGATGATGAAGCTGACCATTCCCGAACTGGTTGACGTCAACCTTCCGGTTGAGGGCATCTTTCACAACTTAATGATCGTCTCGATCAGGAAATCCTATCCGGGCCAGGCCCGCAAGGTGATGAATGCCATCTGGTCGCTGGGACAGGCGATGTTCACAAAATGCATCGTGGTGGTGGATCAGGATGTCGATGTGCAGGATCTCTCGGACGTGACGCTAAAAGTTTTCAATCACATCGATCCCGAGCGCGACATTCAGTTCACGCTCGGGCCTGTAGATTCTCTAGACCATGCCAGCCGGCTGCCTAACTTCGGATCAAAAATGGGTATCGATGCCACCCGCAAGTGGGCCAGCGAAGGTTTTTGCCGCCCCTGGCCAGACGAGATTCTCATGGACTCAAAAACCCGAACTTCGGTAGACGCAAAATGGAAAGCTCTAGCTAAGGACCTTGGGCTTGATTGATGGCACTCAGTTCTCGGCTTGAATCTTCGCCAGCATCCTCACCGAATTAGCTTTTTGAGCGTGGTAGTACTTCGATGTGGACACCTGTCATCTGGTACTGGTCGAACAACGCTTACGGCCACACCCTAAAGATCGTGCGGAATCCCCACGTTGCGGCGACGCCAAACATCAGCACGAAAGCCAGATTGACCAGATGCTGCGTTGTGCTTCCTTTGCTCCAGGCCTGGAGCACAGCGACGAGTCATATAAAGAACAGAACGATGGCCAGCACCGCCAGACTCTTCAGCAGCATGGATTCACTCCTTCACTCATCCGAGTTCTTCGAAATAGTGACACTCCGATTCGCGCGCTGCAGTGATACTGATCACTAGCACTTCTCGAAAACTCACATTGCGCCTTTATCCGGCGACTTAAGATGCGACGCCTTATACCCGGAGCAATGCAGAACGGGCAATCGGGGATACTTGGGAAATGTCGCGTCGCTGGCGGAGAGCTGACACATGTAGAAAATCGAACCGCGATCCGATTGGATCTGTCGCATGTGGACGCATTGGACACACAGGCCTACTTGCCTCTGCTTGCTCTCAGGTTCATCAGGACTGAAGTTCTCGCTCACCAAGACAGCATAACCGGCCGAGTGCAAGCAGCGTCCGCACATCTTTCGGTATACTGATAATGTATGTCAGTGCTGAAAAACATCGCGGCAATCGCGAAAGGTATGAGCGTCACCTTTTCGGAGATGTTCAAGCCGACGATTGTGGAAAATTACCCCGATGGGAAAGGCCCGTTGCGGGGCGCTCGCATCGAGGCCCGTTATCGAGGTGCCCACGTTCTCCAGCGGGACGAAGACGGGCTGGAAAAGTGCGTGGCTTGTTTCTTGTGCGCGGCAAACTGCCCGTCGAATTGCATTTACATCGAGGCGGCCGAGAACACGGCCAAGAACCGCGTCAGTGGCGCCGAGCGCTACGCAAAGGTTTACAACATCGATTACAACCGCTGTATTTTTTGCGGATACTGCGTAGAGGCGTGCCCCACGGACGCCATCACGCATGGCCACGGATTCGAACTTGCCACCTTCAACGCTACCAATCTCATTTACACCAAGGAGATGATGCTGGCTGCCAAGCCAGCGCACATGGGAGCCAACATCGTATTCAATCGGGCCGACGTGAATGGTGGGGCGCCGGCAGAAATGGTGCCGGGGAGCTGACTTCGAGATCAGTTTTCGAACACGATCACGCCGGTCCATCGCGACCGGCGTTTGTGCATGTGCAACACTATTAGCCACGGATCACTCGGATCGGCATGGATCTGAACATTGCCTTTAAATTGGAGCTAGAGGCTAGGAGCTAGAAGCTTAGGAATGGCTGACTTCTTACAAATTCTCACAGAGCGCGTTGTCATCTACGACGGCGCAATGGGGACCAACATCCAGCAGCGCAACCCCACTCTGGATGATTACTGGGGCAAGGAGAACTGCTCCGAGGTCCTGGTGCTCAGCCGTCCGGATATTATTCGCGACATACATGCGGATTTCTTTAGTGCCGGCTGCGACATCGTCGAGACCAACACCTTTGGCGGAAGCTCCATTGTTCTCGGCGAATTCGATCTGCGGGACCGTGTGCGCGAGATCAATCTCAAGGCCGCGCAGCTTGCGAAGGAAGTCGCGCAACAGTTCTCCACAAAAGAAAAGCCACGCTTTGTTGCCGGATCGCTGGGTCCGACCACGAAGCTGCCATCGCTGGGTCATATCGGCTTTGACGCAATGGTCGAAGCTTACGAAGAACAAGCTGCGGCCCTGATTGAAGGCGGCGTGGATGTGCTCCTGGTCGAGACCGCCCAGGACCTTCTGCAAGCGAAGATTGCCACTATCGGCGTCCTCGAAGCGATGCGCAAGTCGGGCAGGCGACTGCCAGTCACCGTGCAGGTCACTCTTCAGGAATCGGGCACGATGCTGCTGGGGACCGAGATCGGGGCGGCTCTCACTGCTCTCGAACCTTTTGAAGTTGATGCTATCGGTTTGAACTGCGCGACCGGGCCAAAGGAGATGAACGATGCGGTCCGGTACCTGGCGCTTAATTCAACCAAGGAAGTCTCTGTGCTGCCCAACGCAGGTCTGCCGCAGAACGTTGGCGGGCATGCGGTTTATAAACTGTCTCCTCAGGAACTCGCCGACTATCACAAGCACTTCGTGCAGGATTATGGAGTCCGAATCGTAGGTGGATGCTGTGGCACGACTCCGGAGCACCTGAAAGCCGTAGCGGACGCGGTTTCCGGCGTTGAACCCGCCAAACGGGAGGTGAAGCGTGTGGGATCCGCCTCCAGCGCCTATACCAGTGTTCCGCTTGATCTTGAACCCAAACCACTGATCGTCGCCGAGGAAATGAACACGACCACCCGCGTCGAGCATTTCCGAAAGTTAGTTCAGGGTAAGAAATATGACGACATCCTCGCTCTCGCCAAGAAGCTGGTGAATGATGGCTCGCACATGCTTGACCTCTGTTGTGCGATCGTTGGCGAGGACGAGAAGGGATACATCTCCTCGATTCTGGAGAAGATCGCGACGCGTGTGCCGGCACCCATTCTGGTCGACTCGACTGAGGCTGATGTCGTCGAAGAAGCTCTGAAACGCATTCCCGGGCGCGCCATTATTAATTCCATCAATCTGGAGGACGGGGAAAAGCGGACCTCGCAAGTGTTGCCCATGGCGAAGCGTTACGGTGCGGCGGTCATCGCACTGACCATCGATGAAGATGGCATGGCGCTCACCGCGGAAAAGAAGGTCGCGATCGCACACCGCATTCATGAACTGGCGACGAAAAAATATGGTCTCGACTCGACCGATCTCATCTTCGATGCTCTGACCTTGCCGATTTCAACTGGCCAGGAGGAATATCGCACGGCCGGAATAGAAACCCTTAATGCCGTCGAGCGGATAAAGAAAGAACTACCCAATGTAAAGACCATTCTTGGGGTGAGCAACATCTCGTTCGGCCTCGATGCTTACCCGCGACGCGTGCTGAATTCCGTTTTTATGCACGAAGCTGTGGATCATGGCCTCGACATGGCCATAGTCAACTACACCAAGATCTATCCTTTGTACAAAATTCCGCAAGAAGAAGTGGATCTTGCGCGCAAGCTCATCCATCGAGACAAGTCTGCGGGGGATCCACTGCAGGTCTACATGGCACATTTCGCCGGCATGAAAGGTAAACCGGCGGCCTCGACGACGGCTCACGTTGACTCGCTCTCTGTGGAAGACAAGTTGAAGTTCGCAATCATCAATGGCGAAAAGTCGGTTGGCGAAGGAGCACACAAGAAGCCGCTTGAGGTGTTACTTGAAGATGCGCTCACAAGCTATTCACCCTTAGAACTCATTAACACAGTTTTGCTGGATGGAATGAAGACTGTTGGAGACTTGTTTGGGGCGCGAAAGATGCAGCTGCCGTCCGTCCTGGATTCGGCTGGGGTGATGAAGGCTGCTGTTGCCTATCTCGAGCCGAAGATGGAAAAGAAGTCGGGGTCGCAGAAAGGCACCATCGTGCTCGCGACCGTCAAGGGCGACGTTCACGATATTGGCAAGAATCTCGTTGACATCATCCTGTCAAATAACGGCTTCAGGGTGGTCAATCTCGGCATTAAGCAGCCAGGAGATTCCATTATTCGCGCGGCTCAAGAACATCAGGCGAATGCCATCGGCCTCAGTGGCCTGCTGGTCAAATCAACGCTCGAGATGAAGTATGTAATCCAGGATCTGGAGCGCCAGAAGCTCGAGTTCCCCGTGATCTGCGGCGGCGCGGCGCTTACTCGCAAGTACGTTGAAGACGACTTACGCCGCGAGTACGCCAATGCTGTCTTCTATGCAGATGACGCTTTCGCCGGCTTGCACATCATGGAGGACCTGATGACGGAGGACGGTGCACGCGATACTCGGCTGCAGGAAGGAAGGACTGTGAAAGAGTACGCCAAAGCCGCCGCGGTGGATGAAGAAACCGGCCCCGTATTCGCCGAGCGCAGCCCGGTTGTCACTGATGCCCCGAATATCCCCGCTCCGCCCTTCTGGGGGGTACGCGTTAACAAGGATTACGATCTCCCCGAGGTCTTCCGGTACATCAACGAGACTGCGTTGTTCAAGAATCAGTGGCAGCTGAAAACGGCCTCGCAGTCAGATTACGTGCGTCTTGTCGACCAGAAATTCCGCCCTATTCTGAAGAAACTCGAAGCGGAGGTTGTCGAGTCTGGCTTGTTTGCTCCCGCCGTCGTGTACGGGTACTTCCCTGCCCAAGCGGAAGGCAATGATGTAATTGTCTTTGAAGCGCCGGACCCGCGGCCCGGACGACCATGCAGTGAGAAGTGGGACGCAAACGCAAAAGAGTTTTTGCGCTTCACTTTCCCTCGCCAGAAAGAAGGGCGTCGCTTAAGCATCGCGGACTTCTTCTCGCCTAAAGCCTCCGGCAAGATAGACGTGATCGGCTTGTCGCTAGTCACCATCGGCCCGAAAGCGAGCGTGGAAACGCAGCGCCTGTTCGAGGGCGGAGAGTACACGAAATATCTGTACCTGCACGGGCTAAGCGTGGAAACAGCGGAGGCTCTAGCCGAACTGCATCACAAAAAGATGCGCGAAGAACTGGGTATTGCGGCAGAGGACGCTCCCGAAATTCGCGACCTCTTTCATCAAAAATATCGCGGCTCTCGCTATTCGTTCGGTTATCCAGCCTGCCCGAACCTGGAGGATCAAACCAAATTGTTTGCGCTTCTCAAGCCCGAAGAGAATGTGGGCGTGAGATTGACGTCGGGTTTCTTGCTTGAACCGGAGCAGTCCACCTCAGCCATCGTGGTGCATCATCCGGCAGCAAAATATTTTGTGGTTTAGTCTTTTCGACTAGAACAACTGCACGAGCGACCAGGCAACCTTGGCGGGTTAGAAACTTGTCTGCAATCGCAATTGATAGTTGCGCGGCGGCGCAATCGCATTTCCGGAAAACAGCCCGCCGAAATCGAGAACATTCAGCCGGTTATCGAGATTTTCCACATCCTCTTGGCAGACGCCAGGGTCAGTCTTATCGAAGCTTCCAGGGGTACGGAGGAGCGCACCTCGAACGCAAGAGACGCGACGCTAATCCCGGCTGCTGTATCCGAACCCGGTACAACCCGAAGGGCAGGTGCTTCGCAATGAGAACGCCCGAATCATTTGTCGCGAGCGTGCTGTCATATTGGTTGACCTCACTCACAACCTGTACCTCCGTTTTGATCCCTGATCCACGCGGGTCGGTCACCCGCAAACGCAACTCTCCCAACGTGCTCTGACGCGCTAACGGCAGAGCAAGCAAGCACACGAGGATCGGAAGCAACTGACTCAGAAGTTGGCGGGGATGCTTCATGATAGCGGCCGCAGCCGAAGAGGACCGGCCACCAGAAAACCGGCTTTGCTCCCCCTCATGATTTTTACAAATTGTGGACATTGTACTGACAATCTCACCCCTATTTTCGTTCAGAATCCACGGCAGATCCTTGCCAGAGGTGAAGCAGTTTGTTCACCCCTCAAGGACCGCAAGCTTCAAGCCTTCCGTCACCGGGGAGGCATGGGGAAAAAGGGCGCTCGTACCGCAGGGGGTGCGAGCGTCCTTTTGTTGCCCGGCCGTGCGCTTCCGTTTGCCGCGGCTCCGTGCTTTCCGGGGTTAGTCTTAGCCTCGCGTTCAACTGTTACAATTTCCAATATCATCGGAAACGGCGGAATCTCGCTCCTTCTGCTGTTCAATGCAGTACGAACAACCAAGGAGTCGGTGAGATTCTGTTCGCCGAAAGCATGTTGCGCCCATGAAATGTCCTTTTTGCGGATTTGAGAATGATAAGGTCGTGGATTCGCGCGAGAGCAAGGAAGCCGATTCCATTCGCCGCCGCCGCGAGTGTCTGAAGTGCGGCAAGCGCTTCACGACTTACGAGCGCATCGACGAAATCCCTTACATGGTTGTCAAGAAGGACGGCCGTCGCGAGAAATTTGACCGCCAAAAGGTATTGAATGGCCTGCTCCGCGCCTGCGAGAAGCGGCCAGTTCCCATCAGCAAGCTTGAACAAATTGTGAACGAGGCTGAATCGTTTGTCATCGAATCGGCCGAACGCGAGCGCAGAACCAGCGAACTCGGTGAGTTGATCATGAACCGCCTGCGGCGCTATGACAAGGTTGCATATGTGCGATTCGCCTCTGTCTATCTGGATTTCAAAGACGTCAAGGAATTCATGAATGAGTTGAAGGATCTGGTAAAGGCAAAAACCGTCTGATATCGCCTATCGCCATGACACTCCGGCACTGACTAGCGCATGGCAAATCACCCTGGGGAATGGAATGACTCATAAAGTAACGCTGATACCCGGCGACGGGATTGGTCCCGAAGTGACAAAAGCAACGGTACGCATTCTGGAAGCTAGCGGCGTGAAATTTGAATGGGAACCGTTCGCGGTCGGTGCGGAAGCTTACGAAAAATCCGGCGAATACATTCCCAAGGACCTGATTGAATCCATCGAGCGAACGCGCGTCGCGCTCAAAGGCCCGGTCACCACGCCCGTGGGTGGAGGATTCCCCAGCATCAATGTGGCACTGCGCAAGAGATTCGAGCTGTACGCGAACTTCCGCCCCATCCGCAATCTGCCACACATACCCACTCGATATCCCGACGTCGATCTCATCATCATTCGAGAGAACACCGAGGGCCTCTATTCCGGCCTAGAACACGAAGTCGTGCCCGGAGTGGTGGAGAGCTTGAAGATCATGACGGAGAAGGCGTGCACGCGCATCGCGAAGTTCGCTTTCGAATACGCGGTCAAAAATCAGCGCAAGAAGATTCACGCCATTCACAAGGCGAACATTATGAAGATGTCCGATGGCCTGTTTCTGCGGTGCGCGCGGGAGGTCGCCAAGAAATTTCCTGAAATCACCTACGGCGAGCACATCGTGGATAACACCTGCATGCAACTGGTCATGAACCCCTATCAATACGACATGCTGGTGATGGAGAATCTTTACGGCGACATCCTCTCTGATCTTTGCGCGGCGTTCGTTGGCGGTCTCGGATTTGTGCCGAGTGCGAACCTGGGTGAGCACTGCGCGGTATTCGAAGCGGTACATGGCTCAGCGCCCGATATCGCCGGAAAGAACCTCGCAAATCCCACGGCTCTGCTGCGGTCTGCATTGCTAATGGTCCGACATCTGGGAGAGCATGACGCCTCAACCCAGATTCGCAACGCGCTGGAGCGGGTGTACCGGCACCGCGAAAAATTGACGCGAGACATCGGCGGCCAGGCGGGCACGTCCGAGTTCGCCGACGCCGTCATCGAAGAGATGGAAAAAGCTAAAGCAGAAATTGCGCCAACCGCAGACTCGTGAGCTTCATCGCCGCTTCAGGGCCTCGAGCTCTTCAAGGGAGCGCGGCCAGTCAGATCCGAGCAAGCGCGACAAGCTCCGATCGGCCAGGACCTTCCCGCCAGTCTGACATCGTGCGCAATAGTTTGTCTCTTTATCCGCGTAGCGGATGCGCAGAATCTTGTCTCCGCATCTTGGACATGGCTGGCCATAACGGCCATGGACGGCCATGTCTTTGCGAAATGCGGTCACCTTCTCGGGAAATGCAATTTTCGCCTCCCTTTGCAAGCGCTCGATCCAGAGCTTGAGCGTCAGACGAGTGGCAGAAAATAGTTTCTCCCACTCTTCGTCTTTGAGCTTCTGGGTAAGAGCCACAGGTGAGAGCTGAGCCGCGTGAAGAATTTCGTCCGAGTAAGCATTGCCGATTCCGCTGAGCATGCGCGGATCGGTGAGGACTCTTTTCAGCGTGTGATTCTCGGCGGAGAGCACCGACCGGAACTGATCGAGATCTGCCGCGAATACATCGATGCCTCCGGCATCGAAGGTGGCAAGTTTCTCGACTCCGCGCACGACGTGCAACGAAGCGCGATGCTTGCTTCCGGCCTCGGTGAGCAGTAAAGAGCCATCAGGGAAGTCAAATGCCGCCAGATTCCGCCGGCCGCCCAGTTTCACGTCGCGCTTCTTCCAATGCAGCCGGCCGGCAATCATCAGATGCAGCACCAGCCAGAGGTCGCCCTCAACCCCAAACGCAATGCGCTTCCCGATTCTGCGCAACTGTTCGAGCGTGCGCCCTTCGACAATGCTGAGCGGGGGATCGACGCTTCGCAGCAAGAACGGACTACCCAGGCGGACGCGTTCTAGCTTCATACCGAGCAGTCGAGATTCCAGGGCGGTGATGTATGCGGCGATGTCCGGCAATTCGGGCACGATGTTCAGATTGCATGGAACGCGCCCGCTTTGCAACTGGGCTTCAAACCCGCACGAGTGAAGCCGGACGAAATCGATTTAGCTACGTGTTTCTCCACCATCCGCCATTGACTCTCGCGCTTGATTGGGAGTAAAGTGCTTTCCGTTCTGGGGATTCTGGGGAAAATGACGCGGACAAGTCGGCGTGTGGGGATAGTTCTCTTTCAGCTAGGTGGACCTGACACGCTGGAAGCAATTGAGCCTTTCCTCTATAACTTATTTTGCGATCCCGACATCATCGACTTCCCTTTCGCTCGCATCGGGCGTAAGCCCCTCGCAAAACTGATTTCGACTACGCGTTCACGCAAAGTACAGCATCATTACGCGCTCATTGGTGGTGGATCTCCGATCCGCCGCAACACAGAGCGGCAGGCGCGTGCCCTCGAGTGCCAACTTCGGTACCAGGGGATCGATGCCCATTGTTTTGTCGCCATGCGCTACTGGCACCCATTCACCTCTGAAGCGATTGAACAATTGCGAACGGCAACCTGCGACGAAGTGGTTTTACTGCCGCTATATCCGCAATATTCCTCAACCACGACAGGGTCGAGTCTGAACGAGTGGAGTCGCCTTTTTGCTGACGACTTACCAGTACACGTTGTCGAGACCTTTTATCGCCATCCCGCCTATCTTGAAGCATTGATGGAAAACGTGAATGAGGCGCTGTCCCGGTTCCCTTCACCGACGCGACCGGAAATTGTTTTCAGCGCCCACAGTGTTCCAATGTCAGTGATCGAGAAGGGCGACCCCTATCAGCGGCAAATCGAAGAAACCGTTCGCCTGCTGATGCAATGCGGCGGATGGGCGAATCCGCATCGCCTCTGTTACCAGAGCAAAGTGGGCGCAAGCCGCTGGCTGCAGCCTTCACTCCATCAAACTTTGGCAGGGTTGGCTGCTGAAGGTGTGCGGGAGGTCTGCGTCGTGCCTATTGCCTTCGTCTCCGATCACGTGGAAACGCTAGGGGAAATCGACCACGAGGCTCGGGAGGAAGCTCGTCAGCTTGGTATGACTCAATTCGAAATGACAGCGGGTCTGAATGATTCTCCGAAGTTCATCCAGGCCCTCTCAGAAATGGTGCAGCACGCTTTAACGCAGGAAGCTCCTGCTCCGATTGCAATTCGCGGCTCAGGGAGCAAGTTGGCAACGCCACAGTACGCGGCGGCTGCTGGGGACTAAGATTCGGGCCAAGTCAGACAAAGACAGAGGAGGAAGCTAATGGCGGAGTTGGAGGCCCCCAAGGTCAATCCGAATCCGGAACCAGCGAAACCCGCGGCCAAGCCGGGCGTCGATGCCACCAAGTATGTCGGCACGCCGGCGGTAGGCACGTCGAAAGCAGCTGCTGCTGGCGGCGTCGCCGGAACCGCTCCCTCCACTGAAGTGGACCGGCGGCGGCGGCGTTTTGTTTGGACCATGGTGGCTGGATTCCTCACAGCCTGGTTTCTCGCCTTCTTTCGTTTCTTTCTTCCTCGCACCTTATTCGAGCCAAATACTCTGTTCAAGATTGGATATCCGTCGGAATTTGCTCTCGGCGTCGATACAAAATTCCAGCAGAAGTACCGTATCTGGGTAGACCGAACTCCCGATCGTCTGTTCGTCATTTATGCGCGCTGCACACATCTGGGCTGCACTCCCGATTGGAAGCCCAGTGAAAACAAATTCAAATGTCCTTGCCACGGCAGCGGCTATGACAGCGAAGGGGTCAATTTCGAAGGCCCCGCTCCGCGACCCATGGATCGCGCGCACATTGAACTCGCACCCGACGGCCAGATTCTCGTCGACACTTCAAAGCTTTACTCGTGGCCGAAAGGTCAACTGAGCCACTTCAATGATCCCGGAGCATTCTTGAACGGAGTGTAAGGCGAGGGCCGAAACGGCCTCGCGACGGCCGCCAGGATGCTGGCGCTACGAGAAACGGAAATTCTATGGCTGACGCAAAAAACCCGAACGGCGGCAACGGCACAAGCAGCGGCAACGGAAAAAATGGCAAGGTTGGAATCCTGGAGAAGGTCACGGTTGGAGTCAAAGAGGACCTGCAGGCTCTCAAGACCGACATTCCTACCAAGGCCAAAGAGCAGATCGATGGCCTGAAGGACCCGACGAAGACGCAGGTTTACACCTCAATCTTTCGCCACAAGCACGATGACACACCGCGCAACCGCGCGTTGGGCGTGCTTTCCAACGTTTTCCTGCATCTGCACCCGGCCAAAATCAATCGCGACGCCGTGCGCTACAGCTATACCTGGGGCATGGGAGGGATTACTTTTTACCTCTTTATCATCCTCACTTATACCGGCGTGCTATTGATGTTTTACTACCACCCCACGAAGGTGCAGGCGTTTCGTGACGTGCTCTATCTCGAGCACGATGTCCCATTCGGAAAAATCTTACGCAACATGCACCGTTGGGCCGCGCACTTGATGGTGATCGGCGTCTGGCTGCACATGTTCCGCGTTTTTTTGACGGGCTCTTACAAGAAGCCGCGCGAATTCAACTGGAACATAGGCGTGCTATTGCTAGTGTTCACGCTTCTGCTGTCATTCACCGGATATCTGCTGCCGGACGATCAACTCGGATTTTGGGCCGTCACTGTCGGCACCAACATGGCGAGAGCCACTCCCTTGCTCGGTCACGAAGGACCGTTTGGCCCGCAACTGGGAATGACTCCGTACAACGATGTGCGATTCGGTCTGCTCGGCGGATCGATCGTCGATGCGAATGCCTTGCTGCGTTCCTACATCTGGCATTGCATTGGGATACCAATCGTAGCGTCCGTGCTGATGATTGTTCATTTCTGGCGAGTAAGAAAAGACGGCGGGATCTCGGGACCGGCTCCGGTGATGCTGACCGAAGAGGCCGACAAGCCTAGAAGAGGTCCGAAAGCAGCAGGAGAGTAAGCCCACGTAGGGACAGCCCTTGGGCTGTCCGGGGTTTGTATAAGCCCCGAGCACGGACGGGTTCCACCCGGCTCGACAGCCCCAGGGCTGTCGCTATGTGAGGTTTGCAGAGGTTTGGAGACTTTATGGACTGGCGACAACTTTGGGAGATCTGCTCTGCCCCCGATAACGTTCCCATCGTGGGCCTGATTCCGTTGCTCATGTTCTACATTTATCTCGCGTGGAAGCAGGCGCACGCCAACGATCAGCTCATCACCCAACTCGAAGGCGATCCCGCGCTCGCCAAGACACATCATCGCAAGACTTGGCCCTTTAAGGCCGGATGGCAAAAGGAAGTCCACGTTTGGCCCTTCCTGCTCCGCATTGAGTTCCTGGCTGCCATCATCATCACCATCATTCTGATGGTCTGGTCGATCACGCTCAATGCTCCACTCGAAGAGCCCGCCAATCCCAACCTGACCATGAACCCAGCAAAGGCTCCCTGGTACTTTCTTGGACTGCAGGAGATGCTCGTCTATTTCGATCCGTGGATTGCCGGCGTGGTTATGCCGACCATGATCATCGTCGGGCTCATGGTGATTCCGTATATTGACACCAACCCGCTGGGCAGCGGTTACTACACGTGGAAGCAGCGCAAGTTCTCGATTTCGACATTTCTGTTCGGCTTTGTGATTCTCTGGGTCGCGATGATCATCATCGGCACGTTTATTCGAGGTCCAGGTTGGCAATGGTTTTGGCCCGGCCAGACCTGGGACCACAATCGACTTATCTATGAAGTGAACCGCGATTTGCCAGACATCTTTGGCATCACCTCAAACATGGCGAGAGGGTTGTTTGGTGCCATCGTTGTGATTGGTTATTACCTGGTCGGCGGAGGGTTGGTTTATTCGCTGTTCCGGCGCAAGATGGCGAAAGATTTTCAACGCATGAGCCTGTTGCAGTTCTCGATAGTGCAGTTCCTGCTGCTGACCATGGTCGCTCTGCCCATCAAAATGGGCCTGCGCCTGCTGTGGCACATCAAGTACGTGTGGATTACGCCGTGGTTCAACATTTGAAATCGGCCATGCATCAACTTGTCATTTTGAGCGCCGCCATGGATGCGCGAAGGATATCGATGGCGGAGTCGAAGGATCCCATTCTTGATCCTCTGCTGCGAGTATGGATTCCTCGCTTCGCTCGGGATGACAACTAAAGATTTCGGAGGAAATGGTGCCCGAAAAACCCATCCCCGAGCAGGACCCGATCACCAGCAAGTCCTATGCTGCCCATTACGTCATTGCGACGATCATCCTGATCGCCACACTGTTCTGGGCGTTGTGGGACGAAGCCTGGGGACAGCGGCCATGGAAAGCGTTTCAGGAGCAGTGGAAAACTCGATATAGCGCTTTCCTGAACACTGCGAGATCCACGTCGCAGAAGTCGGAAAAACAAATCGAGAGCGACTCCGACTATGCAACTCTGAATGCAGCCTGGAAGAAAGCCAGTCAGGACTCGGCGCCGCAAGCGGCCGAGATCCGCAAGAAGCTGGACGATGCAAGCTCCAGGCTTCTGGCAGTTCAGAGTGTCTTCACCGACCGGCGCGCGTATGTAAATGCACTTACCTACGAACTGGAAACCAGCGACAGCGCTTCGGCGAAAGCCAGCAAGCAGAGGGAAATCGACAAGTACAAGGCCCAGCAGGCCACAGTTGCATTCCCGGACGGCAGCAAAAAGAGATTCAACTTCCAGCAACTGGAAGAGACTTACAACGAGATTCGTGACGAACGCACGAAGCTGAGCCTGGACTTGGGCGATGTGCTGAAACCAGTCACCGACGCGCGCGCCAAAATGGATGAATACGTCACCGATCACCTGGTGGACTTGACTGCTCCGCAGATCGATGGCCTGAAGAAGCGCGCCGCGGAATGGGATCCCACGATCGTGCAGGTCAACGTGGCCGAAGCTAACATTGTGGATCGCTGCGAGTCCTGCCACATGAACTCCCGCGAGCCGGTAAAAGTCACGGCCGCAGCCATGACAGAAAGGGGGGCGAAGAAGCCTGACGAATACGCCACGGCGCTCGCCAGTCATGCGGATCCGGAGTTGCTGACCATCCACGATCCCGACAAATTCGGATGCTCTCCTTGCCATCAAGGCAATGGCCGCGCCACAACCAGCGTGGAAAAGGCACACGGAAATTACGAACACTGGTTATGGCCCCTCTATCCAAAAGAGAACGCACAGGCCGGGTGCCAGAGCTGCCACGCCGCCGATATGGTCCTTGCAAGCGGCGACGTGCAGTTTGAAACTATCAATGCGGGTAAGGATCTCTTCCGGCAACGCGGCTGCAACGGGTGCCATCGGTATGAGGGGTATGACAAAGAACCGGAAGATCTGAACTCGATCGGCCAGCAGATCAAGCAAATCGAAACACAGAAGAAAGACAATCTTAAGCAGGCTGCTTACTTGATGAAGCAGGCCGATGCCGCTGAGTCGAACGATGAGGCAAACAGGCTGAACACCCAAGCCGTTGATTTACGTGTGGACAATACCAAACTCGAGGGTCGTTTGCAGCAGTTCGATTTTCAATCGCACAGCCTGATGCAGGATATGAAGAAGATCGGGCCGAACCTGAAGGACGTGCGGCTGAAGTTGAATAAAAACTGGATTCCGGTGTGGCTGAAGAAACCGACCGACTTCCGTCCGACCACAAAGATGCCCAATTTCCGCCTGAGCGATCATCAGATTCAGGCAATCTCGGCTTACATTTGGCAGTCGGCGTTCACGGATCCTATTCCCAAGCACAAGCCCGGCAATGCCGCACACGGCAAGGAGCTTTTCGAGAGTCGTGGATGTCTCGCCTGCCACTCCATCGGCGAAGGCGATGAACTGCAGGGTGGCACCTTTGCCGCTAACCTCACCAGAGTCGGCGAGAAAGCGAATTACGATTACCTGGTTCGCTGGATCCACAACGCCCGCGAGCGAACGCGTCCTTACTGTCCATACGAAAAGAAAGACATCGGCCCGGAGGACTACGCAAAGAAAGGTCTGCCGTATCAATGGGATCTTTCGCACAGCAAATGCCCGAACGACGGTCACGAACTGCAGGTCCAAAACATGACCGTGATGCCCAGCCTTCGTTTGAGCCCGGAGGACGCTGAGGACATTGCCACCTATCTGATCACCCAGAAGAAACGGGAGCCATCCGCCTATGCGGACGCCTCGTTTATGGATGATCCGAAACTCAAGGATGAAGGCAAGAAGTGGGTTCGCTTCTACGGCTGCGGCGGGTGTCATGAAGTTGCGGGAATGGAAGACGAGGGCCGTATCGGCACAGAGCTGACATTTGAAGGCAGTAAGCCGATCGAGCGCCTTGATTTCGCGCTCTTCACGGAACCATCGCAGCGCGGTGGCAAGGGTTCCGAGCCAATCAAAGACAAAGAAGATCTGGCGCGCTTGCCTGACGGCCCGGCCACAAAACCCTGGTACGACCACAAGGGATTTTTCGAACACAAACTTGCCGAGCCCAATGTCTACGACGAGGGCAAGGTCAAGAGCGAGACCGAAGCGCTCAAAATGCCCAACGTGCACTTGACCAAGGAACAGGTGCTTGAGCTCACGACATTCCTCATGGGAAGCCAGGAAACATCGCTGCCCGCGAGCTATCAGTACAAGCCCGGCGACTACCGCCACGATATTCAGGAAGGCTGGTGGGTAGTTAAAAAATACAACTGCATGGGATGTCACCAGTTCATCCCGGGGCAGAAGACAATCTTGATGGGTCTCAAGCAGTATCAGGATGCACAAGAGCAACTGCCCCCGAAGCTGCTGACCGAGGGCGCGCGTGTCGACCCTGAGTGGCTTCGTAAGTTCCTCTCGAATCCTGCGCTGAGCACAACGGACACAAACCGCAACGGCGTGCGTCCTTACCTGAAAGTCCGCATGCCCACGTTCTCGTTCTCAGATAACGAACTGCGCAAGCTGGTGAGATTCTTCGAAGCCTTGTCGCAGCAGCCGCTGCCGTACATACCAGAGCAGGTTCCGACACTCACGACGAAAGAGAACGACATGGCTCGGAGCCTGTTCTCGAGCACGGCAGCTCCGTGCCTGAAATGCCACGCGACCGGCGATCCGGCACACGACAAGATCGCCACCGCGCCCAATTTCCTGCTGGCCAAGGAACGATTGAAGCCGGACTGGGTCGAGCGCTGGATCACTGATCCGCAAGCGGTCAGCCCGGGCACGTCCATGCCGTCGGGGCTTTTCAGGCAAGCCAATAACCAGTGGATCTTCTCCGGGCCCACTCCACCGAGCTTCAATGGGTATCAGGGAGACCACCGCAAACTATTGACCGACTACATCTTCCAGCTCACGCCGGAAGAACAGCGCCGTGTGGCTGCGTCCCTCCCGCGAGCCGCAGCCGCCGTACACCACCCCACGGATCGCAAGCGAGCCTCCGCGGATTCGCATGCAGCAGCAGGTTCCGGAGGATCGCGGTAGAATTGGCCCGTTGGATAGTCCTGCAATAGAGATGATGTAGGGCGCCGCCGAAGACGGCTGCGTCACCGGCCTTGGGCCGACTGATTTTCGATCACATAGGAGAGAGCAACATCATGAACAGAAAGCATTCAACCATTTTCGTCAGTGTCCTGGCATTGTTTGCTCTGCTGGCCCTGACGGCTTGCAGTAAGAAGGACAATACGGAACAGTCCAGCAACACTGCAACTGAGCAGGCGGCCCAGCCTGCAGCTACTCCGATCGACCCTGCGACTGTCGCCACCGTCAATGGCACAGTGAAGTTCGACGGTACTGCTCCTAAACCCGCCAAGATCGATATGAGCCAGGATCCGGGCTGCAAGGGCACTAACGCAGCTGAAACTGTCGTCGTCAGCAACGGCGACCTCGCCAATGTGTTCGTTTACGTCAAAGACGGCCTTGGCAATCGAACATTCGAAGCCCCGAAAGATCCTGTTGTACTCGATCAGAAGGGCTGCCAATACCACCCGCACGTGCTCGGGGTCATGACCGGACAGACCGTACAAATCAAGAATGACGACCCGACTACGCACAACATCCATCCCACCCCGAAGGACAACCGCGAGTGGAATGAATCTCAACCGCCATCTGCTCCTGCGCTGGAAAAGAACTTCACGCGAGAAGAAATTATGTTGCCGGTTAAGTGCAACCAGCACCCGTGGATGAAGATGTATGTCAATGTCGTAAAGAGCCCGTTCTTCGCGGTAACTGACAAGTCCGGTAAGTATGAGATCAAGGGTTTGCCTCCGGGCGACTACACGTTGGGTTTCGTTCACGAAAAACTCGGGGAGCAAGAGCAGAAGGTTACCGTAGCTCCGAAAGAAACGAAGACGGTTGACCAGAGCTTTAAAGCAGCCGGTGAATAGTTGCTCGCTTTGTTAGAATGTGCTGTTGGAGCAGGTTACGCAATCTGGCGTAGCCTGCTCGCAGCCCATCAGGGCAGAGTTGCCATTCTGCCCTCTACCCAAGGGGCATTACTCTGAAGGCGCTCGCAACAACTTACAACCGCAGACTTCACCGGTTCGCTGTCCTGCTGGCTTTCTGGACTTTCCTCTTGATCATTGCGGGAGCCCTGGTCACCAGCAACGATGCCGGCCTGTCCGTGCCAGACTGGCCGACCTCGTTCGGTTCCTTGTACAAAATACCGAAGCTGGTCGGGGGCGTGAAGTTCGAGCACACGCACCGCATGATCGCCCAAGGCGCGGGCTTTCTCACCATCATTCTCGCCGTGTGGATGTGGCGTGCCGAAAAGCGCCATTGGCTGCGGATTCTGGGTATCGGAGCCCTGGGCACGGTGATCGCCCAGGGAGTGCTCGGGGGGCTCACGGTTCTTTTCTTTCTGCCCCCGCCGATCTCATCTGCCCATGCCGCCCTCGCACAAACATTCTTCTGCCTTGTCGTGGCTGTGGCCGTGTTTACGGGCAGAAAATGGATTGAAGAAGTTCCCCGGGTGGAGTTCGACCAGCGAAAGCCGAGCCTTTTCACCCTCACGCTGCTGGCAATCTTCGTTCTCTACGTCCAGCTAATCCTGGGAGCGATGTTCCGACATCACGGACTCAGTTGGTGGCCCCACGTTGTGCATGCGGCGGTGGTGTCATTCGTGCTCGCGTGGACCGCGGTTCGCGCGCTCAGCGTGTATTCGCAAATCGAAGCCATCAGGCGCCCTGCGATTCTCATGCTCTCTCTGGTGATTGCGCAGCTGTGCCTGGGTTTTACTGCTTTCCTGACGAGAGTTTCTTGGGGACGCGATGCCGTTCAACCCGAACTCCCCATGGTGATTTCGACGGTGGCGCACGTGGCAGTGGGCGCGCTGCTGCTCGCAACTACCGTCGTGCTCGCGATTCAAGTCTGGCGCCATGTTCCCGTGGCATTTGAAGAACGGGTACCGCAGGCAGAGCGCAACCCATCCGCAGCCTGACGAGCTCATATAGGGACAGCCGCACTCGGCTGTCCGGTCGAGCGAACTCGGCTCTTCGGGTCGGATCGCCTTGATGCAGCCGTTTGAAGAATCAGGCAGTAAACACCTGTCCCGCTCGGATGTCGTAAACTGTTCTTAGTCCCCGGGGTTTCATTTTGGCTTCAAAAGTCGCGTCACTAGCGGATGTCCGGCCGGAAGTGAATGCTTCCGTTCGGCGCCGTCATTTCCGTTCAGAATGTCGTTCACCGTTACGAGAACCGCACCGCGCTGAACGGGGTCTCGTTCGACGTGCGTCCCGCGGAGTTGTTCGGGTTGCTCGGGCCCAACGGCAGCGGCAAGACCACGCTTTTCCGCATTCTGTCAACGCTGATGATTCCGAGCGGCGGCCGCGCTCTAGTTATGGGATTTGACGCGAGTGAGGATCCCGCCAGTTTGCGCCGCCAGATAGGCGTCGTCTTCCAGGCGCAAAGCGTCGATCCCAAGCTTACCGCCTTCGAGAACCTGTGGCACCAGGGCCATCTTTATGGCTTGCGCGGCACTGCACTGAAGAGGCGGGTAGAAGAAATTTTGACTCGTGTCGGTCTTTTAGACCGCGCCAAAGAGCGCGTGGAAACCTTCTCCGGAGGTATGCAGCGCCGCATTGAACTCGCGAAAGGCCTCCTGCATCACCCGGGTGTGCTACTGCTCGATGAGCCGACCACAGGCCTTGATCCAGGAGCCCGACGGGACCTCTGGCAATACCTGCAGATTCTGCGCGATGAAGAACACGTCAGTGTCCTTGTCACCACTCACCTCATGGAAGAAGCCGAACGCTGCGACCGTCTTGCCATCATGAACGAAGGCAACCTGGTCGCGCTCGGTACTCCCGCGGAACTCAAAAGCGAGATCGGTGGCGATGTCATCCTGCTCGACGCCGCCCACGACGCAGGAATTCTAGCCGAGCACATCCGCACCCGTTTCCAGGTAACCACGACGGTTCTCGGCAATCAGGTTCGGCTTGAACAGGAAGGCGGGCACCGCTTCGTGCCGGATCTCGTGGAAGCATTTCCCGGCGAAATTCAGGCCATTTCCGTGAGCAAGCCCGCGCTGGAAGATGTTTTTATCCACCGAACGGGCCACAAGTTCTGGAGCGAATCGAGCGACTCCGATTCCCTTGCAAGCGGCAAGAAGGACAAAAAGAAAAGAGGAGGTAAGTCGTGATCCTGGTGCTTTCTCTGATTCTAGCTCTGGTCCCCCTGGCAGGTGTCGCCTGGATCTTCCTCAGCGGCATGATCACCCTCTCGCCACCTTCCGCCACGGTCGATGGCCTGTTCATGACGCTCATACTCCTCACCGTGTCCGCCTGCTTCCTTCTGAACGCATATCTGGAAGCGCGCGATAAGGGATTTCTGAAGTCTTCCGACAAGAAGAAAGCCATTGCCGTGCCAGCAGCCACGCCGGCGGCGAAATCGGCCAACGCCACAGCCCCGTCTCCCGCTTCTACCTCGACCGCGAAAGTGCCCGAAAAGGTGAGTTCCTGATGGCAACTCAAGCCGCATCATTAGCGCGACCGGCCGAACTCGCATCAGCAGGAATCGTCCTGCCCGCGTTCACGCTCTGGTGGCGGGAGATTGTCCGATTCTATCGCCAGACCACGCGAGTCGTCGGAGTTCTGGCCTCGCCGCTGGTGTTTTGGTTGGTGATCGGCTCCGGCTTCGGTACGAGCTTCCGATCTGGCGGAGGTCCAGGCCAGCAGCACTACCTTGACTACTTCTATCCGGGCGCTCTCATCATGATCGTGCTCTTCACCTCCATCTTCACAATGATGTCGGTGATTGAGGACCGCAAGGAAGGCTTCCTGCTCTCCGTGCTCGTGGCCCCGGTTCCGCGTAGTGCCATCGTTCTAGGGAAGGTGCTCGGTGGCACCACGCTGGCCGCCATTCAAGGCATGATCTTTCTTATATTTGCGCCGTTTGCCGGGGTTCGCGTCGCACCCGTCCAAATTGTGCTGGTCGCAGTAGTGGTATTCCTGGTCTCGTTTTCGTTGACTGCTCTTGGATTCGCGATCGCCTGGCCGATGGACTCTTCCCAGGCTTTTCACGGAATTGTGAACCTGTTCCTGATCCCGCTCTGGCTTCTATCCGGTGCCCTGTTTCCCCTGGCCGGCGCCTCCGGGTGGATTCGCCTGATCATGCGGTTGAATCCGCTGACCTACGGTGTCGAAGCACTGCGGGGACTCTTGTATCCAGGGGCCGAAACTAGCTTTCCGCTTAGTTCTTCGATTGCGACGCTTGTGCTGTTTTCGTTAGTGATGTTCGGGCTCGCCTTTCTGATGGTGAACCGCCGCACTACGAGGCCAGCCGCGTGATCGCCGAGCAGTACGCTTACTTCCCTGCTCTGAATGCCACCCTTAACGGCACAAGCGCTGCCCTGCTGCTTACTGGACGCGTCCTGATTGCTAAAGGACGCATGGAGGCCCATCGACTATGCATGATTGCCGCGGTGGTCGCCTCTTCCGTTTTTCTGGCTTGCTACGTCTTTTTCCATTACAAGGTGGGGAATATCCTGTTTCTTGGACAGGGCTGGTCGCGCCCTATTTATTTCACGATCTTGAGCACCCATGTGGTGCTCGCGATGCTGATCGTTCCGCTGGCAGTGGTCACTCTGAGCCGAGGCCTGCGGGCCCGCTACGACAAGCATCGCGCGATTGCTCGCTGGACCTGGCCGCTCTGGATGTATGTCTCCATCACCGGCGTGGTTGTTTACTTCATGCTGTACCAGTGGTACCCGCACAGCTAAGCTGTGGCACGCAGCGACAAGCGACTGTGGAATAATTTCTCGGCAAGAGCACGCGTGCCCCTGGGCGCCGCATGTCCATCGTCAGGCTTAAAATCGATGTCTCTGGCACGATCGGTGATCAGGCCTGGCGGCAGATTCGCCACTTCGATCAGATCCAAAACGCCGACTTTGGTCCCCAATTCGGAAGTGGTGGGCGTTGCAACCATTCTCCTGACCAACCCCACGCGAAGGGCGAATGGATTGGAGCCGAAATTCGCCTCCAGACTCCACTTCTGGCGCAATACGCAATGTCCCACTACCTGGAGCAGGAGCGCGTGCTCGACGCCGACGTGGAGTAACATTTCGGGCCCACGCCGAACTTCCAACGAATTCTTCCCGTACTGTTAACCAGCCTGTGCTCCAGAACGTTATAACTGGTAACCGCGGCCATGCCGCGACAATTCAAACTTGTGAGGGAACGATGAACTCGGATCTTATCGTTGCCGTGAGCCTGCCGTGCATGTTCGGTTGGTTCGCGTGGATCATTTTCAGCACGTTTCGGCGGTACAAGATTGCACGGCTGCAGGCGGACGTGCAGTCGAGGTTGCTGGAGAAAATAGGAAGCGGCCAAGACCTCCTGGCCTACGCCCAGACTGATGCCGGCAGGCAACTTCTGGAATCCTTGCAGGTGGAGCGGGTCATTCCCCAAGCCCCGTATGCAAAGATCATCTGGGCGTTGCAGGCCGGCATTGTTCTGTTCTTCTTCGGATCGGCCCTGCTGTGGCTGCGTGGCCACGTGTCGGTGGGAAACGTGGACGGCTTCACCATCTTCGGCGCGCTGTCAATCGCCGTGGGCATAGGCTTTGGGCTGTCGGCGGCAGCCTCGTATTACCTGTCGCGATCCTTCGGACTGATGAACGGAACGCGCGCGTAATTCCTAATACGATGCCTGCAGCATCCCAATCTCCGGGTTTGTGCCTGGAATCGTCCGCATCAGCTCCACGCGATGCTGCGCAAGGCGCATTGCGGACGGATGAAGCCGCATTCCGTCTGCTATACGAGCAGTCGGCGCCCAAACTTTTCGCATATCTGTTGCGAGTCTCCGGAGAGCGCGCCGTAGCCGAAGATCTGTTGCAGGAAGCATATTGCCGCTTTCTGTTAAGCAAGCTTCCGGACATAAGTGATGCTCAACATCAGAACTACTTGTTTCGCATTGCCACCAATCTTCTGCGTGACCGCTGGCGTCGTCATCGCGACGCCGCGATGCCCGATAATTTGCCCGAACCGGGCACCGGCCCGCCCCAGCTCGATCGTCAACTCGAATTGCGACAGGCGTTTGACCAGTTGAAGGTGCGCGAACGGCAATTGTTGTGGCTGGCATACGTGGAGGGTTCCAATCACAAGGAGATCGCCCAACTCACTGGCTTGCGGCATAAGAGCGTGCGGTTGCTTCTCTTCCGTGCGCGTCGCAGACTGGCAAATCTTATTCGGGGCACCAATTCAGACACGGAGAGTTGCAAATGAAGCGAAGCGTCTGCGAACGAGAAGAGCAAACCTCAGCCGCTGTCCTTTGCGCTGCAATCGACCCTGTGATCGCGGCGCATGCGCAGCGGTGCACTGCCTGCTCCGACATTTTGCTGGTTGGCAAACTCCTGCGGAATGAGGGTAGCCTCGCCGACGGTGAACAAAACGCCCTGCCAGATCCGGGACTAATCTGGGGGAAGGCACAGCAGAGGGCAGCCCAGCGTGCAGTCCGTCTGGCATTGCGCCCGATCCGAATTATGACGGTTGTTGCTTGTCTCGCCTTTGTCTGCTCTCCTTGGCTCCGCTTGCTGCTGCCCCTCGTTCAAAGTCTGGCCTCCTCATTCTCGGGAACCTTGGATTCCACCCTCCTGTTTTTTTTCAAGGCCTGGCCCACGACTCCAAACCAGCCAGTTCTCCTTCTAGCCGTTTTCGGAACGATCGTGCTGCTGGGGATGGCCTCATGGCTTGTGCTGCGCGAGGAATAGGGCGCAGGATTCCGTACTGCAGGGCGAACATGCGGTAAACTTCTTAACAGCCCTCTCCACTTACCTGCAGGTAATGCCATCGCGTTCGACCCGGTGTTTTATGCGTTCCACGCCGATGGCAAGAGGGCGAAACGAATCATTGAGAATGAATTCCGAGCCACTAGCCCTACCGCACGAACAAACGTCCAAACGCAAGCGCAGCATGTCGCGCAACCAAAAGATACTTTTCTTCGCAACGGGATGGCTCATCGTCCTGATGCCGTTCCTGTTCTGGTGGAGCACGTGGTTCGGCCGCAACCTCTCAGACCGGCAACTGAGCGAATACCTACACGATGACAAGAAAACTCGTCACATCCAGCATGCGCTAGTGCAACTTGGCGATCGGATGTCGCATGGCAATCCGGCCGCTAGGCAGTGGTATCCCGATATCATTCGGCTCGCTGCGAACCCGGTAGAAGAAATCCGCAATACTGACGCCTGGGTCATGGGACAGGACACATCAGGCACAGGCTTTCACGAAACTCTTCTGAAGATGCTGCAAGACCCCTCGCCTATGGTTCGGGGCAACGCGGCTCTTTCCCTGGTGCGCTTCGGCGATGCTACGGGCCGTCCACAGATAGTGGCCCTGCTCGAACCGCTTCACATCACCGCTCCAAGCGCCGGTCGCATTGTGGATTCCGATCGCCCCGGCACTGCTGTGCACCAGGATGGGTTGATTGCGAAGCTTGCGCCTCTTGATTCCCCGCAATCAGTTGAGATCCGTACGCCCATCCCGGGGCGGATCCGTTCCGTAGCTCAAAGCGGGGCAAAGCTAGCCGCTGGTGCGGAAATAGGGGTCATCGATCCTGCGAGCGAGCAAGTCTGGGAGGCTCTGCGAGCTTTGTACCTGATCGGCCAACCCGAGGACCTGGCAGCCGTGCGCCCTTACGAACGTGACGTGCCAGACGTCTCAAATGATGTTCGCCGACAGGCGCAGGAAACCGAAAAAGCCATCGCTCATCGAAGTAAGTAATTGCTGGATTCAGACTTGGTAGCAGCCCGAACTGAAAGAAGCTGAATACTCAAGCGGGATAGCTGAAGCCCGAAGCCGGCTTCTAGATCGCCATCACTCCGACTTCCTTCTCCACCTCAGCCGTATCGACCATCGCGATCGCGTCCCAAGGACAGCCATCGAGAAAACACCCATCCGGCCCTTTGCTGACGCATTTTTTGCAGCCGATGCACAGAATGGGATCCACCTGGATCCGTCCAAAGGGCGGATTATCTTCGTCCGGGACCCAGAACATGCAATCTTCGACCGGGCAATATTCCACGCAGGCCGGGGAGCCGGCGCACCCCGTGCAGCACTCCGTGATAACCGCAAGTTCCTTGGGTTTCTTTTTGCGGGGTGTGGCGAGGCCTTTGGACCTCGGTTCAAACTTCAATTCGTCAGGAACCATCCCGACGGCCTTGGTAGCTCCAGGTGCAGCAGGCATGCGGGGATTATAGCCCAAAACTGCCCATACTACCGGTTGGAAATCCCAGTTTCACTAGTTTACACAGCGAGATCGCGCTTCGTTCTGCATCGAGCGATGCTCGAGATTTTGCCGCAGCTTATGGCTTGGTTGAAGAGAATCTGGCTTGATTGACGCGAATCCAATGCTCAACCTAAATTGAATAGGGGACTCCTTTGTGATCGGCACAGTTCTGGGCCATTGTCGCGTGGTCGGCAAGATTGGCGAAGGCGGAATGGGCATCGTCTACCGCGCCTATGACGAGGTCTTGCACCGCAACGTGGCGGTGAAAGTCCTAAAGAAAGTTCCCTCTCTCGACACCTCCACCCGCCAGAATCTTCTCCAGGAAGCGCGAGCTTCGTCCTCCCTGGCTCATCCCAATATCTGCACCGTCTATGACGTAGGTGAGACGGATGGCGATCTCTACATCGTTATGGAGCTCGTGGAAGGCAAATCCCTCCATGCCCTCTCCGGGGAGCTCGGGCTCGCGCCCGAAACCGTTCTGCGCTATGGAGTACAGATCGCGAGCGCTTTGGCCCGGGCACACGACCGAGGTATCGTCCATCGCGATCTGAAGACCGCAAACATCGTCGTCACACCTGAGGGTCTGGTAAAAGTTCTTGACTTCGGTCTCGCCAAACGGGTAGGCGGCGGCATCCTCGAAGCGCCAACCCTGTCGTTTTCGACCGTGGAGGGCGCATCCAGCGTGAGCGGCACGCTTCCCTATATGGCGCCGGAGGTGCTTCGAGGAGAGGCCGCCGATAGCCGCAGCGACCTCTGGGCTCTTGGTGTTGTGCTCTACGAAGCCGTCTCCGGACGACTGCCATTCGGCGGGCGCACCGGCTTCGAAATCAGCGCCGCAATCATGCGGGAAATTCCTTCCGCGCTCGGCCCGCCGGTTCCCCCCGGGTTGTGGGGCATCATTCAGCGCTGCCTCGCGAAGGAGCCGATGCAGCGCTATCAACGCGCCACAGAGGTTCAGGCAGCTCTTGAGGCGGTTCAATCTTCAAGCATTGCGTTTCCCGAACCGGGTGCGGATCGGAGTGCAGGGCCACCCCGCACCACCACTTTACACAGCATCAAACACGTTCGCGTGAAAACGAATGACTTCGTGCTGCTGGTGGGCACAAGCAAAGGAGCTTTCATCCTCCGCTCCAACACCCAGCGCCGCCGTTGGGAGGTAGGAGGTCCTTTTTTCCACGGACAACCCGTATACGCGCTGGCGTACGACGGTCGGGGTGACCAGCGCCGCATCTGGGCGGCGACCTCCAGTTTCTGGGGAACCCTTCTGCGCTCCAGCGATGATTTTGGCAAGAGCTGGACCAATCCACAACAAGCTCCGATCCGCTTCCCTGTTGAAACCGGCGTGTCCCTCAAGAACATCTGGCAGATCACCCCCGGTCCTCCCGACGAGCCCAATCGGCTGTACTGCGGAGTCGAACCCGCGGCCCTGTTTGAGAGCGAAGACTCGGGAGAAACGTGGACCCTCGTCCGCGGGCTCTTTGACCATCCTCACCGCCCACGCTGGATGCCGGGCAACGGTGGGCTCGCGTTGCACACGATCGTTCTCGACCCCTCGGATAAGCAGCGAATTTACGTCGGCATCTCCGCCGGGGGCGTGTACCGGACCGAGGATGGTGGCCAAACCTGGACTGCGCAGAACCGTGGCATCCGGGCGTTGTTCATGCCCGAGAAATATCCCGAGTTCGGGCAATGCGTGCACAAGATAGCCTTGCACCCTAGCCGTCCGGAGCGCCTCTTTCTGCAAAACCACTGGGGACTGTACCGCTCGGATGATCGCGCTGAAAGTTGGATTGACATCGCCAACGGGGTTCCGTCAGATTTCGGTTTTCCTGTGGCGATTCACCCTCGGGACCCTGACCGCGTCTATGCCATTCCAGTCGAGTCAGACGAATTTCGCTGCGCCTGCGATGGGCGGCTGCGCGTGTACCGTACCCGCAACGCCGGCGCCTCGTGGGAACCGCTGATGCATGGCCTGCCCCAGAAGCGCGCATATGAAACGGTGCTGCGCGACGCGCTGGTCACGGACTCGCTTGACCCTGTCGGTATCTATTTCGGCACACGTAGCGGCCAATTGTTTGGATCGAACGATGAAGGCAAAAGCTGGGAACGAATCCTGGGGGGCTTACCTTCCGTGCTTTGCGTCCGTAGCGCCTTGGTTGAGGAAAATGGTTTGCAAAATCCATTCCCCGTCTCCTCCAAACCAGTACGCGCAAGTGCACAGAAACCAAAGTCCTCGACTGCACGCAGTTCGCGGAGAGATAACAAGCGATGACGGTAACGTTTCACATTCCCGCAGCTCTTCGAGAATTCACCGCCGGATCCAGTACGGTCGAAATCCAGAGTCCGGGCCAAACTCTAACCGACGCCCTAGCTGCGCTGTGGATGAAATATCCTGGCGTCCGCGACCGCGTCCTCAATGAGCAGGATCAAATCCGGCAGCATATCAATATCTTTGTTGGCAATGAAAACGTCCGCTACACTGGCGGACTCAGCGACTCAAGTTCCACAGCAATCTCAAATATCTATCGTCGCCGGCCGTCAGCGGTGGGCTTGGGACGACTAGTTGATAACCCTACGCCTCTACGAATTCCAACACTCTGCTGAGTCCTGCGGCAAATTCTTCGGGGCGCGGGATTAAGCTCAGGACCAGGTATCCATCGCCTGGAAAATCATAAAAATGCCCGGGATGAACAATCACCGACTTCTCCCGTACTAGCGCAACAGCCAACTCCTCATCTGATCCTGTAACCGGCACTCGAAGTACCGCATACCAGCCCCCTTCTACGCATAAGCGCTGACAAGATGATTGGATAGAAAGCTGCCGATCCAACTCCGAGAGGTTCTGTTTTATACGCTCTCGGAGCTGCCGCTGAATGTCATGTCTTTGCTGCAGCAATGCAGGGAGTGCCCATTGGATCGGCGCATTCATAGATAAGTAGGTGTCGGCGATCACGTCAAGCCGATCCACTGCCGTCTCAACATCGCTTTCCGGACCGCTTGTCAGGATCCATCCGACCTTCATCTGCGGCAGCGCGGAAATTTTCGAGAGACCGCTCAAAGTGAAAGTCAGTACATCCTTGTTGCCAGCGAAGCTTGGGGACGCAGAATCATTTAGCTGGTAATCCAGAAAAACTTCGTCGACGATCAACGCCAGCCCATGTCCGCGGCAGAATACATTCAGAGTCTCGAACTCCTCTATGTGCACATACGATCCCGTCGGATTATTGGGATGTACCAGGACAACGGCTTTGGTCTTTTTGGTTATCGCCCGCTCCATGGAATGGAAATCTATCTGCCAGCCGTGGTCATAAATCAGCGGATACCCGACCAGCCTCACATCCTGCAAATCCGCAAGGAAGTCAAACAGCGGGTAGCTGGGTTTTGGCACCAGCAACTCATCCCCGGCATTGCATAGCAGACGAAAGACATGCGAATACCCCTCGCTGGTGCTGGTGGTCAGAACAATGCGCTCTGGGTTGAAATCAGGAATTCCGTGTGCTTCACGATAGTAAGTAGAAACCGCCTGGCGTGCCGATAACAATCCTTTTGCTTGGGGATCGTAATCCAGGGATTGCGGTGAAACTAGCGATTGCAAAATGGCCGCGTGGTCATACTGCAAGCCCACACGCGTCGGATTCGATGCACTCAAATCCAGAATTGTGGCACCAGTCGCGCGAACTACCTCGATCGCCTGCGTAAACCGGTTCTGGGACAGGCGCCAGTTTGTCCGTTCCGAAAACATGCCTTGGATTCTATTCGATAGCAAGAGAACTGCGGCGAGCGCAAATCATTGCAGGCAAATTGATTACTCCGCGGTTTCTTGGCCGCCTAATGCAAAAGGGCGTCCTTGGCAGGACGCCCAAGCCGATCATCAAATTCTTCAGGTATGACTTACTACATCAGGAAAATATGACCTACTCCCCGGGTCTTCGCACTTCGCTTTTTGCCAGTTCGCGACTCAAAGTGGGCGCATCTTGCTGAAGGCTTGGCCAATCGCGAATCCCCACTGCCGGGCATATCAAGCCCTTGGCCTCAGGACGCAGCAGTTGCCGCAATGTCTGGACCCCGTAAAACAATCCTTGTCCTGAATTCGCCGCGACGATCAGATGCGAATTATCCGAGAACAGCAGATATCCATCCTCCCCCACAGCACCGTCGGCCTTCAACCCGTTGCGCTGGAGAAACTCCCGCACACGTTCGTCCTGCAACCTGGCCAGGACAATGGCCCCGCCTTCTGCCTTAGCTGCAGGTTTCATTCCTTCGATGCCAAGCCTCAGCCCCGACTGGTCCAGAACTTCCTCCGCCAAGGTTTCCGCGGCAATCCGATCTTCGGACTGATGGCCCAACTGCACAAAAATCTTTGTACGCGGTCCGACATGGAATCCGCCGCTGTGCAACTGAACTTCTTTCGGAGCAGGCTCTAGCCTCAAATCCGCACTCCGGGGGGAATCGAGCCCCCAAAACGTGGCACTTCCGAGCAAAACACACGCCAGAATTTCCAACAACGATTTGTTCATTGCGACCCCAAACCAGACAAGCTCAGTCCAATTGTACCCGCGAAGCTCTCTTGGCACACCTTGAACATTGTCCTATCCGGTTTCAACCCCGCCCCCGCAACTTTGTCTCGGTTTTATTTTTGGCGGTCAACTAACTCGCAAATGCCTCTTTATTCACGACATACGGCATCTTTGTGACATCTCCCCCGTAGTTCCCTTCCAATACGTCTATCAAGCCTTGAACGCATCGCCCCGCCATCCCTTTGTCCGGATCCGTGGATAACCGCGTAATCCGGGCAGCGCTGGCGAAGTGCGGCATGAGCCGGCACCGATCTGCAATTGCGGGGTCGCGCAGGGGAGAATCTGGCGGCAATGGTTCCTTCTCGTACACGTCCAGAGCCGCCCCGGCAATCCAGTTCTCGCGCAGGGCGCGCGCCACTGCGACCTCATCCACCACAGGCCCCCTCGACGTATTCACCAGATATGCGGTCCTTTTCATCAGGCTTAACGTTCGTTCATTGAAGAGGTGGTAAGTCGGTGTCGCGCTCTCCTCCTTACGAAGCAGTGGAACGTGCACACTGACGAAATCTGCCCCGCGCAGCGCCTCTTCAAACGGCACATACTTTATCCACGGCTTCTCTTTCACCAGCCCTCGCCGATGGCGCAACTCCTGGATCTCTTGAACCGCGTTCACGAAAGCATCGTTCTCGTATGCCGGGTCATAGCACAGCACGTTCATATCGAATCCAATGCATTTCTTGATGAATGCAAGGCCAATTCGTCCAGTGCCGATGACCGCAACGGTTTTCCCGGTAACCTCGTCACCCAGGAACGGCAGGTATGGATGCCAGAATCCCCATTGGTTTTCCCGCGTGAGATGCTCGGCAGTCCACATCTTGCGGGCAAGGGCTCCCATCATGAAAAACGCAAACTCCGCAGTGGCTTCGGTCAGCACATCGGCGGTGTGAGTGAATGGAACCTTATAGCGGTTCGCATCCGCGCGGTTGATATTGTCAAATCCGACCGCTATCTGCGCTACCGCCTTCAGCGATCCCTTACCGGCCTCAAATACCTCCGCATCGATGTGATCCCGCAACGTGGTAATCAGCCCATCAATTCCTGACTTCGCTCTATCGACAATCAGACTCTTCGGCGGCGCCTCTGGATGCGGATACACTTCGACCTCATAGCCACGCCTCCGAAGCAGGTCAATGGCTTCTCCGATGTCACAGGTAGCAAACACGCGAAATTTCTTATCCATCTTGTCGGTAGGATTCATTCTTCAGGATGATACGGCGTGAACTTCCGATACCACGGTGCAGACCGGAGTTCATGATACGTCAACCGGCATGCATTCGTGACAGTCCGTGATGCCAGGTGTCGTTTTACTTTACAACGTGGTGGGCAAGTCCTTGTGCTTCAAGCCACCAATAAAATTCTTCGATCCAGTGATCGCTGGTGGTGCCCTGCTTCTTCATGCCGAAACCGTGCTCTCCCGAACGGTAAATATGAGCCTCGGGCTTATTCCCCGCCGCTTTGAGCGCATCATAGAACTTCTCAATGGGCTCCAGCACCAGTCCGTCGTCCTGGGCCCAAGCCATGAATATGGGAGGCAGATTCGCCGGAATCTTTGGCATGACTCCGAATGGGCCGCCATAGATCGGTGCCGCGAAATTCGGCCGCGCTGCAGGGTCCGGTTGCAACAGCACTCCGCTCGTGACCATCGCTCCCGCGGAGAATCCCATAAAGCCGATCCGATCCGGCGCAACTCCCCACTCGGCCGCGTGCTGCCGCGCGACTTTCATCGCCTGAATACCGTCCGCAATTCCATATTTACACTGCTCGTCGAAGTTAAGCCCCTGCGGAATGCCCTCTCCCTTCTTCTCCGGAATGCGGTACTTGAGCACGAACACCGCGATTCCCTTTTCCTGTAGCCAGCTTGCCACCCTTGTACCTTCATGCTCGATCGCCAGCGCAACACAGGACCCTCCGGGTGCAACGATGATGCCGGTGCCCGTCGCTTTGTCCTTGTCAGGAAGGTATAGCGTGAGAGTGGGCGTGACTACGTTGAACAGCACCTTGCCCATCGGTGTGTTCTCCGCTGATTTCTCCGTCTGCGTCCAGTTCTCCGATCCCGGAGCCACGCCCGGCCAGATGTTGACGGTCTGCGTGTAGCCGAATCGGGCAAGCAGCAATACGAACGCGGCTGCAGCCTAACAATAGCTCCTTATGCGACGAATGCTCATAAGTCTGAAACCTTCTCTGTCCCGAGCACGTGACGTGCCAAGCTAAGTAGAACATCACGACCTAGTTCCCCGGAGACTCTAAATGCGAAGCTCCCAAATTACCTCGAAGCACAGTAATGGAGGCCGCAGGCAGTAAATACTTCATACTTTGTCCGGCTTCCAGTTTTGATGTCATAGCCGGACCATCCGGATCAGCGTGCCCCCTCTTCCGATCGGGATGCCACTGGTACTGGTCCCTGCCAAAGGTGATTCTGGTAACCGTTCCGGCAAACGATGTCTCTGTTTTGGAGTCATCATCACGAAATGCCAAGCGCAGGTCGTGCGCATGATCGTGATCCCTGTTCACCAGCATCACCGACCACTGGCCGTCTGGGCGATGCAGAGCGTAGGCGGTCACGAGCACGTGCCCTTGCGAGTCCGTCACGTCACTGGCGGCGCGATACAAGGTGTGCTGCGCATCCACGGGCTGTGCCCATTCTTGGGTCATCAGTTGGGCCGCAAAGAACTGGGAGGTCGGCTGCACGATCCGGTAGTGATCATCGACCTTGAAAAGGTGATACGTTCCCCAACTGTTCGGGCAGATCGGGTGAGGAGGTGAATAAGAAAGATCGTGATAATAGTGCGTCGATTGACCGCCGGCGGTGAGGAATCCCGCAAAGGAGTCTGCTAACCAAAGCGCGCCGAACACATCGACTGCCGCTTCGCCGCCATGAGCATTCGTCTCGGTATCGAGGAGAGGAATAGCAGCCGGAAGCCCGTCGTCACGCCAGACCTGCATAATGTGGGTAATCAGACCCGGCTCTTGATACAGGTTTTCCCACGGCGTTTCGCATCCGTCATACGGATAGTGCTCAAACGACATGAACGAAAGATCCTGCAGGCGATCGTGGGCTTTGAGATAGTCAAGGAATCGTCCAAACCACGACGTGCGGCCTCGCGCATCAGCCCATGCTTTTATGTCTTCTGTGACTCCCTGAAAAGAAGGTCCTCCCAGCCTGAAGCTGGCGTCTATTCGGTGAATCGCGCTGGCAAACTGCAAATACAAAGCGCCGTAATCCTCAGGAAGCATGTATTGCCCATCCGCTTCCTCGCCCATTTCTACGGAGGAGACGGCATAACCGCGCTTTCTGATATAGCTCATCTGCGCTGCTGCGTCTTCCGGTGTGCTGTAGAGCATCGCAACCGGGATGATCGCAGGCATGCCGCGCGTAATTCCGCTGGTGAAGAACAGATCCAAACCGGGTTGATCGCCCGACTCCATACGATCAGGGGCCACGTAAAGATCAGAGGGCTGATGCCACGGATCCACGGATGAGCATAGAGTTAGTGTCTGCTTCTGATCCAGAGTGTGGTGAACAACATCATTGAACTCCCCGTTCGCACCAATCGTGCCCAAGTACAACTCGCGAACGGCGTACCCCACGCAATTCCGGCGATCAACTGCCCCGTGACTGTCGCATGAATTCGAAGATCGAGTCATCCAGATGCGAACGAATTTGGTGAGCACGGGCGTCTTCGATAAAGGAATAACCGATTCTCCTCCTTTGCTCTCAGTGACCGTACCCGATTCGAAGCTTTTCCACTCGCCCTTATCCTGCTCGTCCATGGCGTCGCCGTCGCCTACCCAGTACTGAATCTGGAAATCCCTGGCGAATGGATCGGCCCAATGAATGCGCACGGCATTGACACTCTCCTTCTTCTCCAGAGCAATCACCACCCACTGCGGATGCAATGAGTCACTCTCACCCGTAAATTCGCTGGTCAGATAAGGATTGCTCTTCCAGTATGTCTCCAGATCGCCGTCATCCAGCCGCGAGTAACCGTCGAACTCAGTGCCTCCGTTCCGGGTAAATCCACGATGGGGCAATGAGTATCCATAAGAGTGGCGAATCATCTCTCCACCCGGGGTGGATTCCCCTGTGAAATATCCTTTCCCACTCGAATCGCTCCATGAGCCCTTTGGATTCCAGTGCCATGCCTGTACAAAGAGATCTGTATTTTGCCGGTAGCTAATCACTCCCCAGCCCGCCGAAAGCACTTTCTGAATCTGGTCGGGGCGAAAGAAGACCTCGGTTGCATTACTGGGAATTCGATCGACCGTGGAGCCCAAGGCTCGCAACGGACTGAACCGATTCGCGGCGTGACTCGCAGTAGTGTCAACGACGACGGTCTGCGCCTCACTGAGAGAGACTGCGAAGACCACAGCACCTAACAACACCGTGCAGGAAATCCGTACCCATCTGAGCATCGCTTCTCCTAAAACTTCCATTTCAACCACCGAGCCCGCTATACCTTAGATCGGGTTCTCTACTTCTAACCCACACATCCCTTTTCACGCTATAAAATTGCCACTCTCGACTCTGGTCTGACACAAAGAAGAGCCTTGTATAATTTGCCATCTTCAATCCCACTCACCGGATCACATGAATGCTCCTTAGAATGTTCGAAGACAAACCTACGCTGGGCCGTGCGGCTGCCGAGCAGGCCGCCACGGCGATTCGGCGCGCCATTGCAGACCGAGGGGCCGCTCGCATCATCGCCGCTACCGCCGCCTCACAACTGGAGTTTCTCGATGCGCTCACCGGTGCCGCTGGAATCGATTGGGGCAAGGTTGAGGTGTTCCATCTGGACGAATACATCGGCCTGCCGATCACGCATCCGGGGAGCTTCCGCAAGATGCTGACCGAACAGTTAGTCGCGAAGACAGGAATTAACAAGTATCACTTGCTCCAGGGTGATGCTGCCGATGTACCTGCTGCCCTGCGGGACGCTGGCTCACAGCTCGCATCATCTCCGATCGATATTGCATTCCTTGGCATCGGTGAGAATGCGCACATCGCTTTTAATGATCCCCCTGCGGACTTTAAGACCGAGGAACCCTACATCATCGTCAACCTCGACGAGGCATGCCGGCAGCAGCAGGTAGGAGAGGCATGGTTCTCGGAGATTTCCCAGGTTCCGAAGCAGGCGATTTCGATGTCAGCTCGACAAATACTGAAATCGAAGGAGATTCTCGCGGTTGTTCCGGACCGGCGAAAAGCCCGGGCGGTGAAAGCATGCGTCGAGGGAGAAATCTCGCCCATGGCCCCGGCCTCCATCCTGCGCCGCCACTCCAACGCAACCATTTATCTGGACACCAACTCTGCTTCTCTGCTGCGCACCGACCTGCAGACCGCATTAAAGGCACACGCCCAGGTCAACGTGACCGAGTGACGCCTCATGAGTGCACCTGGTCCAGAACGCTCTCACGTTCCGGCTGGGTCAATGTCTTCAATGGATTCACTGCCAGCCAACACAGAGCTCCGAACAGGCACAATCCTGCTGCAACCAGGAACGAAGCTGTCCAACCGTAGCGTACGGCGATCCAAGGTGTGAGCGAACCAGTCAACGCTCCGCCGATTTGTCCGCCCATATTCATGAACCCGGAAACGGATCCCGCCGACCCTCCCGCAATATCTGCCGTAACCGACCAGAAAGAGCTCTGTGACAAGTAAAGCGCCCCCGCACCGCCTGCGAGCACAATGCTTGCGAGTCGAACACCCTGCACTTGCGATCCAAAGGCAATAAAGATTCCGGCGCCAGCCATTGCAACGGCTGCCAAAACGCATCGGCCCAGCCGCGGGCCGCGCCATTTTGTAAGGCGGTCATTCAGCATGCCACCCACGAGGCAGCAGACCAGCATGGCGATAAACGGTAGCATGGAATAAAGCGCACTTGCCTTCAGGTCAAGGCCACGCACTTTCGCGAGGTATCGATAAAACCAACTGAAAAAGATCCAGGCAACGTAGCCGTAACAAAAGTAGCTCACTGTAACAGCCCACACCTCGCGGCTTCGCACCACACGCTTCCAAGGCACGAGGGCATTAGCGTACTTTGAATCAGCCGCGCTTCCAACCGTCAACCCAGATCGAATTTCCGCAAGTTCTGCAGCTGAGACTCGAGGGTGATCAGCCGGGTTGTCGCGAGCTGCCACAAACCAGACAATTCCGCCCGCAAATCCGATAAGGGCGCACGCCCAGAATGACGCGCGCCAGCCGTAGTGAATCATGAAATACGTGATGAACGGAGGAGTAAGCCCGGCTCCGGCTCCAACACCCGCGAAGATCCATCCATTGGCGATGCCGCGCTCGCGTACCGGAATCCAGCGCGCAATGAACTGATTGGCGGCCGGGTATATTACCGCCTCGCCCGCCCCAAGGAGAAATCGAACTGCCACAAAGAGCAACAGAGCGTTATCGATGTTGGCCGGTACGAGCGCCGTCAGTCCGGTAAAGATTCCCCACCAGATCACTCCTCCGGTCAAGACGCGCCGCGGTCCGAATCGGTCGGCCAGGTGCCCCCCGAGCGTCTGAAAAAGCGCGTAACCGGCTACGAGCGCGCTGAAAACCTTTCCTAGTTGCACATCGGTGAGATGGTAGCTGTCGACGATGGATCCGCCGGCAATCGAGATGTTCACTCTGTCCAGATAAGAAACAGCACTCAATATGAACAACCAGAACACCAGAAACCAGCGCACGCGGCTTTTGTTGTCGGAGGGCATCGGTCAAAATTGCCGAATTATGCGGAGTGTTCTCTCAAGATACGGGATAGTTGATCGGCGACTATCTTGTCCTCCCCCGGTTGCAGCATGAAGGAGCACATACTGAGCCCGGGCCGCCCTTCGCCTCCCCCGATCACAATCGAAGGTTTGGAACTTCGTAGCGTTCTTGAAACCTGCTTTGGCTCCAGTGGGACTCTGGAATCCCAGCTGATCTGCATGTGCGGCACGTGATTCGCGATATCCGGAGTGAAGAATGACGTACTCACGCCCGGGATCTTGGTCAGTTCACGCGAGATCCGCTCCAGCCGAGCCTGCCATTCCTGCGTCAGCGCATCGTGGTCTTCGTTGAGATAAAGTTCGAGCGCCTTCACCATTCCCAGGATTTCTTCTTTTCCCACTTTCTGGCTGCGTCCGAGGGTATCTTCATGCGGGCTATTGTTGAGCAGAGCGTAAGCGACTAGATCCTTGCGCCCGATCAGCAATCCGGCGCATTGCGGACCGCGCATGGCTTTACCCCCGCTAATCGTTATGAGGTCATAGCCCATGTTAGCGTAATCCCAGAGATGGGAAACCGGAGGCGTATCGGCTGCGGCATCGTTCATACAAGGCACGTTGTACTGCTTAC
Source organism: uncultured Acidobacteriota bacterium (assembly GCA_963785865.1). Taxonomy (GTDB): domain Bacteria; phylum Acidobacteriota; class Terriglobia; order Terriglobales; family Acidobacteriaceae; genus Sulfotelmatobacter. The sequence continues at coordinate 62,937 of CAWAXF010000010.1, forward strand.
CAAGTTTGATCCACTCGTCAACTTTGATTTGCCCCGCCGCATTGGCAAAATTCGAGAAATGCATCATCGCAGTGCGGTCGTTGACCGCTTGCCGCAGTTGATCACGAGTCTCAATTTCGATGAGCTTGATCCCTGTGTTTCTCAACTGGTGATCGAATGGGTTGCGATGCGATTTTTGAATGATGACTTCCGATTTCATGCCCGTGAGATCAGGAATCTGGCGAATGAAATTCTCGTTGTCGCCCGTGAGAATGCCTGCCAATCCCGACTGCATGGCCGCTGCAGCGCCGGACGTCACCAGAGCGGAATACCCATCCGGCAGTTTCAGCATCTCGGCAATGCGCTTCCCTGCGGCGACTTCCAACTCGGGAATGCTGACAAAGTGCCGACCCGCCATCGCCATCACGGCTTCGAGTTCCGGACGAAGAATGGAGCCGCCCAGCATGGTCATGGTGCCTTGGCAGTTGATCACGGTGCTGACACCTAACTCCTCGTAGGGATTGCCAGTCTCACCAAACCCGCTCACCTTGGCGCTGCCGCTCGCCTCCTTGGCCCTCGAGTGGAGCTTGCGAGGTGCGACTAGGGACGCTACCAATGCGGCGGCAGTTCCAAGGAATCCGCGTCGATTCCATCTCGATCCCAATTGCATGAGAATCTCCCTATTTACGAGCTACGGCCGCAATGCAGTTGATTTCAACCAGTGAATCTCCGGGAAGCGCAGCGACTGCAACCGTTGTGCGGGTCGGCCCCCCGTGTGGGAAATATGTCCCGAAGACCTTCGTCATGGCCTCCCAGTGCTCAATGTTCACCAGAAAGACGCTGGTTTGAAGTACGGTATCCATCGTTCCTCCTCCGACTTCAACCATTTTCTTGACCTTATCCATGACCATTGTGGTATGGGATTCAATCGTCCATTCTTTTTTGTCTCGCGAGTCATGCGCACCTTGGCCGGAGACATAGATCAGTCCATTGTGAACAATTACCGGCATGATTACTTCTTTTTCGCTGCCCGGCTTGCCTTCTCCGTTCAGCTTACGGATTCCGCTCGCGTGCTTCGAGCCTTGAGCCAAAACGCGGGTTGGCGTCGCAGCGGCCGCAAGCCCGAGCGCCGATAGAAGCGAACCGAATTTCAGTGCGAATGTCCTTCGAGTCCAACTCAAATTCATGAGGTACTCCTTTTCAATGAGGATTTGAACATTATTGCGACAAATTGCGCCATTCCGTCGAGACGCAGCGACGAAGCTCACCGGAACAACTAACGAAGTGCTCGTTCGCTCAAGAGCCCATGCGGAAAGCTACGCGGTGGTACCAAACCGAACCGCCATCGTGGAACTATCAAATGAATAATTGCTCAGCATCTGTAGTTCAGACCGCCACCTTGGCAAACACGCCCTGCGCCTTACCGTTTCGGTTTCGTCCCGCGACTTGTGACAGCGGACTGGCCTCATACCCGAGTTCAGCGGAGATCTTGCGACCAGCCGCTTGAATGACCGGTGCCAGTTGCCGAAGGCGTGTTACCGGCATTCGCAATGTGGGGGCAGTAAGGCTGAGGCTCGACTGCACGCTTCCCGTATGATCCCAGATCGGAGCAGCCACGCAACGAATGTGCAGCTCGTGCTCCTCCAGATCGCATGCATAGCCATTCTTGCGGACGCGGTATAGCTCTGCTTTGAGTTCCTGCAGATTGCCCACTGAGTTCGGCGTCGGGCGCTTCAAATCCAGCTCGGGCAGAATTCGTTCCTGCTCGTCCGGCGGCATATACGCCAGCATGACTTTCCCGACGGCGGTGCAGTGGAGCGGGACCGCTGCCCCGATACGCGAGTGGATACGCAGTGGCTCGGGGGAGTCCAACTTCTCCACGTATACAGCGGAGATCCCATGCCGCATGGTCAAATGTATGGTCTCGCGGGTTTGCTGATTCAGTTCCCGCAAATAGGGCAGGCTGAGACGCCGGATATCAAGTTGCCCCACGGCCGCCTGACCAATCGAGAAACATGCGATTCCAAGATGATGGGTTCCCTCCCCGTCACGGTTCAGAAAACCCGCACTGACCAGATTTGCCAGGAAGCGATGAACCGTGCTCACTGGGAGCCGCGACAGACCAGCGACCTGCTTGGCCGTAAGTCCTCGCGGGAATTCGCTGAAAAGGTGCAACAGGCGCAGTCCCCGCTGCAGAGCTGTAATGTCGTAATTCCGCTTTCCACGAACCGTCATAACCAGAGGCAAAAATGAAAACGCTGGATTATCTGATGAAAATGCGTTTTGTGCAACTCCCCTGCTATTAAATGCGCCCGAATTTCTTCACTGCTTGCACAATCGACTTCAATTGCTCAATAACCGCGTACATCGAGTGCTCTTTATAGTCCATCTGTTGAGCCGCGGCCAGCACTGCTTCTGCCTGCCCCTTGGGCACCACTGCGACGCCGTCACTATCGGCTACCACGACATCTCCCGGATTGACTGGAACACCGTTGCACAGCAGCGGGATCTGCGCTCCCGCGAAACGGTAGTGATGAACGGAGGTCGAGGGAACGATCCCGGTAGCGAAGACGGGAAATCCAATCTTTCGCAGATAAGCCACGTCGCGTACTCCGCCATCGATCACCGCTCCGGCGTAACCACGGGCCGCCATCGCCGTGCCCATCAATCCTCCCATACCCGCAATGTCCTCGCCGTCCTCAACTACCATCACGTACACCGAGTCCGAGGATCCCTGATCAATCGCCTCCAACATGCCGGTCAGGGCTTCGGGATCTTTGTTACCCTCGTCCTTCTTCAGTTGCACGGTACGTGCGAATCCCGCAAATTTGGCTGTGAAGATCGGCTGCATGCGATGGCTCATGTACATTCGCTTTCCGGTTATCTGCTCGAGCGCATCGGAGACGGAGGCGACCTCTACGCGGCGAAATTGCGAGACCAGATCACTGTCGGTCAGCGGAGCAGCAGGTTTCGAATTCGATTGCGCCCGCGCGACTCGGACTTGTATGGCCGCTACGGAGATGAGGGCTAAAGCCCCGACGATTACGAATAGGCGGATTTTCAAATATCGACGATACGAACGCATTCTTCCTCCTGGTTCCATGTGTTCGCGGACTCTAACACTTCCGCTGCTCCGTTTCAAAGTGACAAAACCAGGGCAACCGGCCAGCAGCATTCCATGTGTCGAAGCTTATGTTGAACACACAATTCAATAACTGATTCCATGCAGTAAGAATGCGTGCTTAGGAATGATCTCCGCGCTGCGGTAGAATGTGGCCGCGCCTTATGTTTTCGATCCGCAGATCTTGCCACTACTTGCTGGCCGCGTCCCTTGCTTTGTGGATTACAAATGCATGTTTGTGTTTCGCGCAACAAAATCGCTCCTCACCCCGCCGAAATCAGACCTCTTCTGCACAGGGCAGAAACGTCTTCAACTCTTCATGCGCCGGATGCCACGGACTGGACGGGCGAGGCAGCGATAAGGCCGTTAACATCTCCACTAATGCGCGTACACGCCATCTTTCAGATGCTGAACTGTCGGGCATTATTTTGAATGGTGTGCCCGGCACCGGAATGCCGGCATTTCATACGCTCACTGCCGGGCAGGTTCATGCGGTAGTTGCATATCTCAGGTTGCTACAAGGCAAAACTGAAGCACGAAACCTGCGTGGCGATCCAAACCGCGGCAAAGAAGTTTTTTTTGGCAAAGGCGAGTGCGCGAACTGCCATACGCTTTCCGGACAAGGCGGGTTCCTGGGCCCGGATCTTTCGACCTACGGCTCCAGTGCGTCAGCAGAAGCAATTCGAGACGAGATCGTCAGGTCGCAGAGAATTCCGGCGCGGGGGTATCGACGCGCGGCAGTTGTTACTGCGGACGGTAACCGGTTCGAAGGTCTCGTCCGCAACGAGGACAACTTTTCCGTTCAGTTGCAAACGGCAGACGGCAGTTTCCATTTTTTCCAAAAATCTGAGCTGCGCAACTTTGATCGTTTGGAGCCTTCTCTGATGCCTACGAACTACGGCGAGCGCCTGAGTGCTGGCGAACTGGACGACCTTGTCAGTTTTCTGCTCGCGGCGAGTCCGGATGGGACAAAGGCACCTCTCCGCAAAAGAGAGGACGATGCGGAATGAAAGCCGGTACTGCTCTTATTATTTGTTTGGTGGCGGTTGGCTTACCCACTGTTCTTTCGGCTCAGAACACGCAAACGTTCAAGCTAGAGCCTCTCTCTCCAAAGTTCCTGCAGATCATCGACAGCGGCGCGACATTGCAGACAGTTGCGGGCGGGTTCGGCTTTACGGAAGGCCCCATGTGGGATCCCGCCGGATTTCTCTATGTCAGCGACGAGACCATAAACAAGATTTACCGTGTGTATCCAAACGGCAGGAAGGAAGAAGTGATCGCGTTGGGCGATCCCGACGGCAACACGTTCGACCGCAAGCATCGCCTGATTGATTGCGCGAGTGTGCTGCGGGCGATTATTGCGGTCACTCCAGAAGGAAAGTATCAGATTCTCGCCGATCGCTACGACGGGAAGCGGCTCAACAGCCCAAATGACGTGATCGTTGGACCGGACGGCGCGGTTTACTTCACGGACCCTACGCTGGATCTTGTTGCCGGCGAGAAGCAGGAGCTTCCGTTCCAGGGCGTCTATCGGCTGGACGACAATGGCAAGCTGCGGTTGCTCACGCGAGATCTGACACAGCCCAATGGCTTAGCTTTTTCACCCGACGGTAAGAAGTTCTACGTCGATGATAGCGAGCAAAGGAATATTCGCGTCTACGATGTCGCTTCTGATGGATCTCTGAGCAACGGCCGTGTCTTTGGCGAAGAACCTGGAGGGAAGCACGACGGGGTTCCGGATGGCATCAAAGTAGATAAGAATGGGAATTTATTTGTGACTGGCCCAAAGGGAATCTGGGTCTGGGACCCTCAAGGAAATCATCTCGGAACGATCGTCATGCCCGAGCAACCAGCCAATCTGACCTGGGGTGACAAGGATTACCGTACGCTCTACATCACCGCCACCACATCGGTTTATAAGCTCAGAGTCAAGACAGAAGGCTTTATTCCTTATTTGGATCGCTGAACGTGGCCGCCTTCCGACAGCTCTCGCCAGCGGCATCCTCAATGTGGAAGAGCGAAGGTGAACAGGTCGCTTCCCGCGCAAATCGCTACGTACTGCACACCGTTGACGGCGTACATCATCGGAGACGCACTAAATGACTGGCCCGTATTGAAGTGCCAAAGAGCGCGGCCGCTTTCGGCATCCACTGCTTCGAACGATCCAGTGTCATCGGCAAAGAACACCAGTCCACCGGCGCTGGTCATGGTCCCGCCCCACGAGTTCGCGGGGCCAGCCTGCGGATACCGCCAAACTTCCTTGCCCTCTGTGACGGAGAGCGCTAGCAGAATCTTTTGAGAACGTTCGTCCGGAGGAAGTTTCGTCCCCGTGCCGTAGTAGGTTTCGCCTGGGGTAAATGGCTTAGGTTTCGTGAAAAATACGTGGCAGCTCTCGAGCGCCATGACGTAAAAAAGGCCGGTGCCGGGATTGTAGGACGGAGAAAACCAATTTGTGGCACCGATGATGCCCGGGCAAATATAGGTCCCTTCCTTTGTTGGTACTCGACCTGACAAAATTGGACGTCCGGAGCCATCCACTCCCGTCGCCCAGTTCAATTTCTGAACGAATGGCGTGGCATGAAGAAACTTTCCATTGCTTCGATCAAGAACGTAGAAGAATCCGTTTCGGTTGGCTTGCACCAGCAGGTGGCGCACCACTCCGTTCTCTTCTGAATCAACCAGGATAGGAGTCTCGTTGGCGTCATAGTCGTAGATGTCATGCGGGGTGAACTGGAAGTACCACTTTAGTTTTCCGCTATTCGCATCAATGGCAAGCACGGACGCCGTATACAGATTGTCTCCGGGCCGCGCATCTCCATCAAAATCTGGCGCGGCGTTGCTGGTCGTCCAGTACAAGGTATCGAGCTCTGGATCGTAAGTGCCCGGCATCCAGGTGGTCGCACCCCCATGCAGGTAGGAATCTCCGGGCCAACCGTCCGAGCCGAATTCCCCGGGAGCAGGAATCGTCCACAGTCGCCATCTGAGGGTCCCATGATTGGCATCGTAAGCGGCGAGGAAGCCGCGCACCCCCGAATCACCGCCCGAGGTGCCGACGATCACCATATCTTTCACCACCAAAGGAGCGCTGGTACCGCCGTAATGCTTCACCTTGTCCGCATATTGAATATCCCAGATCAGGTTTCCAGAACGAGCATCGAGGCAGAGCAGGTGAGCATCGTCGGTCTCCGAGTAAACGAAGTGGCCCCAAACCGCCACCCCACGGCTCTTGTGCGCGGCGGCATCGTCGAGCAATCCTGAACTCAGGGCGCGAGCGTAGTGCCACAGAGTTCTTCCGGTGCGTGCGTCCAGGGCGAAAACATCATTGGCGGAAGTCAGATACATGACGCCGCGAACCACCACGGGCGTAGCCTCCAGCCTCTGCGAATTGCCGGGATGAAACACCCATGCAGCGCGTAATTGCGAAACATTTGCGCGGGTGATCTCGCGCAAAGCGCTGAACCGACGTCCGGTATAGTCTCCGTTGTATGAGCTCCAGTTTTCGCTGACGGGTCGTGTAAGCAAATCCTCTGAGCCCACATCCACGGTGGAACAGCGGCTTTGCGCGGACAGTCGCAATCCTGAGTAGAGGGCGAGCACGAAAACAATAGCCGCAGCCGTTTGCCTTTTCATGTCAGTGATTTTCTCGACCATCCACCTGTACTTCTCCCAGCGCACCTCGATCAAGCCCGGATTCATCTACGAGGTGAAGCGAAACCCGCGAGACGTTCGCGGAGGGCGTGACCTCGGTCTCAATGGATACAGCATCGGTGGGACTTACATTCTTAACGTCCGTTACGGCTACGCTGCGCCCGTGCTCGTCGTACAAGTGCGCGACCAAACGCCCATTATAGAAAACTCCAAACGAGCCGGATAACGCGACCTTTCCGTTCGCCGCAACCCTTGCTCGCAGAGGTTGAATGACGATGCCCGCTTCTGTGACGCCATGGAATTCGCTTCCAGATCGCGTGGGGAACCACTCCGTCTCAAAGCTACAGCTTTCACCGGGGCGCAGGCGACACATCGGGCTATTAAGTTCGGCTTCCAAATAATAGGGGCTGGCATCCGGGTCGTTGGTCAGCGAGGGATTTCCGTCAGCGCCCAATCTCATTCCAGAACCGTTGGTCCAGAAGATGACCGAAGCTTTGCCGGGATAAGACTTAGCCGCCTCGTATTGAAATCGTTCGACCATCGCGTAGCGCGTCTTTCCGTCAACCACTGCTAACCAGCCATCCGTCGAGTCAATCCACAATTCGGCTGCCATGTGCACGTAATGCACGCTAAACAGGTTGTCTTCTCTCACGGTGACGGCTGGATTCTCCGCCGGACCAAAGCGAACATGATACCGATTCAGATAACTGCTGGATGGGTTCGCGGGGGTGAACGTCCAGAAGTCATCGTTCCTGCGCGCCCCTTTGCCCACACCGGACTCACCGGGCATCGAAGTGTCGTATTGCGACACAGACTGCATCGACCATTCCACTGTATGCCCGCTAATGTTCTTCATCAATGCGTGGAATGCGATACGCGGAGAGTCGGAGTCCAGGCGAATTGTGCGCGTGAATTGAATTCCGGTCTGCGGATCGGCTGGACCCGTGAGTTCGATCTCGCAACTCTTCCCTTCCGAAAGTTTTCGAAACGTGAAGGGGCCATCATCCAACACATCAGAGTTCCCCACCCAATGATGTTCGTCGTTGTTCCCTTCCGGTAGCAGCCAAAGTTTGTCGCCACCATAGTTAAACCACTCATTCGAACTTGGCGGCAGGTACTTGCCCGCAAATTTCGGATTGACGAACAGGTATGAGTGTCCGGCAAAGGTGACCTGCATAAGGCGCCCGCCGTTTTGCGGAACTATGATGAGTCGCACCCATCGATTAGAAATTTGCTGCGCCTGCCACCCTCTATAGTCTAGGCTCTCCACCCGGCACTCCTCAGTCTTGGGTGGAGTGACCTGACTGAATGCGTACGAGATGCCCAAGGCTAAAATGCCGGCGAGTGCCCGAAATGCCGAGTTGGCCATCGCCTCTCGAATCGAAAGCCTCAATTTCCGTGTCATGATTGCGGTTCCATGGTCGCTGGCGCGGTGCGCACTGAGGGTAGCACGAGACATTCCTCGCAAGATTTACTTGTCGCAAAAAACGAAATGAATCCTAATAAAACGAAAGATTTCGATTTGCGTCAAGCTCATTCTGTGGTATACCAACGTTTCGCGAGCAGGCCAGAAATGTAGTAGAAGATTGTCGTCTCCGCGACTTAGAACGCGGAACACAAGTTTTTTCGAGGAGGCATAGATGTCGATGCGGAGTTCCAGCCGCAGATCATTCGTAAAACTCTTGACTGCCACCCCGCTCTTGAGCCAGATCGCAGCGCGCGACCTCTATGCTCAGGCGGCTTCCGCGGTCAGCCGCGATCCGCGTCAGAATATTTACACTCGTCTCGGAGTTAAGACAGTTATCAACTGCCGCGGCACTTGGACTTATCTCAGCGGGTCCCTCGAGTTCCCCGAAGTTCGGCAGGCCCAGGTAGAGGCCGCGCAACATTTCGTCAATGTGCTTGAGTTACAGCGCGCCGTCGGCAGGCGTTTGGCAGAACTCACGGGTGCGGAATCCGGCATTGTCACGTCCGGCGCGGCTGGCGCCATGGCGGCAGCTACCGCCGGTTGCATGGCCGGCACCAATGACAAATACATCTGGCAGCTTCCCGATACCACCGGCTTGAAACATGAGGTCATCATGGTCGGTGGCCGGAGTGCGTTTGACAGCGCCATCCGCCTGACCGGGGCAAAACTGGTTCTCACCTATTCGCCCGAAGAACTTGCCAATGCCATCAACGAAAACACGGCAATGATCTACACCACCGACCTCGGCGAGAAACTTCAAAAAGTGTTGTCCATTGCCAAAGAACGCAAAGTCCCCATGCTGCTGGACGACGCTGCGGGCATTCCGCCGGCCGATAATGCCAAACTTTACGCCCGGATGGGAATCGATCTCTATTGCTTCTCCGGTGGGAAAGGGCTTCGCGGGCCTCAGTGCAGCGGGCTTCTCCTGGGAAGAAAAGACTTGATCGAAGCTGCTCTGTTGAACTGCAGCCCGCGGGAAGGAGCTGTCTGCCGCCCGATGAAGGTCGGCAAAGAGGAAATTATCGGGTGTCTCACGGCTCTGGAGACCTGGCTGAAAATCGACGAAAAGAAGCTTTACGCAGAATGGAATGGACGCCTCGATCGCATTCGCAAGCTGGTCGAGACTGTCCCTGGGGTGAAAACAGAAACCTTTACTCCCGAGGATGGAAACCGTTATCCCACGTTGAAGGTCTCATGGGATCAGCAGGCCTGGAATTACAGCATCACGGATTGTGTGGAACAGCTTCGTGCAGGCAGCCCCGTCATTGAAGTGCTGGGGGCCGATAATCCCAGCTTGGTGAAGGCGGTGCGCGAGGGCAATCCCAACCACAAAGAACCAAAGGGGCCAGATCACATCGAACTGGTTTCTATGACCATCAAGCCGGGAGAAGACATTATCGTCGGGCAAAGGCTGCGAACCATTCTGGCGGCTGCGCGAAAGAAGTCAGCTTCGTAGAGCATGAAGTCAGCTTCGTAGAGCATGAGGAATCCGTGAAAATCTTTCATCCCAAAGTTTTCCCATTCCTGCTTGCGACATTTTTGTTCTCGTCCCCGGCGCCAGCACAAGAGCGGCCGCGCGCCGTAACTCCCGCGCAAGCTGCAGACCGCGCTAATCACTTCTACTCTCCCGGAGTGGATGCAGGAGATTACGTTTATATCTCCGGACAAGGCCCTCGTCGGCCGGACGGAAGTTCACCGTCAAGTTTCGCCGAGCAAGTGAGGCAAGCTCTCGATAATGTCAAGGCGGTCGTGGAAGCTGCCGGATTGACCACAGAACACCTTGTCTACACCCACATCTATTTGCAAGACATGAGTCACTACGACGAAATGAATAGGGTCTTCGCGGCGTACTTCGGCAAGAGCCCGCCCGCGCGCGCCGTGTTAGGAGTTGCCCGCCTGCCGGAACCACCCATACTGATCAATGCGGTGGCGGTACGTGATATGGCGGAGAAAAAGCCAGTATATCTCCCTGGTGACCGGTCGCACGATCCGGCTCCCGCTGGAATGCTGACCCATGATCGTCTTTTTATTTCGAGCATGCCCGGCAGCGACCCGGCGAGCGGAAAAGTTCCGAACGATCCGGCAGCGCAGGTAGACTTGGCGCTCGATCGCGTGGAAGCGGTGCTCAAGGCTGCCGGCCTCCAACTCGGGAACATGGTCTTCGTGAATCCTTATCTGACCACCGACCTTCCGACGAAGGTGATGAATGAGCATTACGCAAAGCGCTTTGAGTTCGGAAACACTCCGGCCCGCGCCACCATTGAAGTCTCAAGTCTTCCCGGTGGCGCCCACATCGAGTACACCGGTGTAGCCGTTCGCGATCTCGCGCAGCGCAAAGCTGTGCGTCCGAAAAACATGCCTCCAAGTCCAACGGCGAGTCCCTGCGTATTTGCGGGCGACACTCTGTATTGCTCGGCCAAGAATGGCTTTATTCCCGGCCCGCATGGCGGCGTTTACGCGACTACCACGGCACATCAACTCCGCCAGAGCATGCGCAATTTGCTCGACAATCTCGAAGAGGCCGATATGAACTTCGACCAGGTTGTCTCTACCAACGTTTATCTCGACGACCTCTCCGACTTATCTGCCTTTGACGAAGTCTACGCTCAGTATTTTGGACCCGTTCCGCCAGCACGAACTACCGTCCAACAACTCGCTCCCACGCCGCGCAAGCCAGACAAGGACGACCACTTCCCCGGTTTGGAGCAGGTCTCACTCATTGCCGTGCGAAGTCATACTCAGCACTGAATTTGTGACGAAGGTTATGGATTCTGATGTGAGATACGGCGCCCCACCTCCGGCGGCCTGGACTGCCCAAGCCAACGATTCTCAGAATCTCTTGCATCATGATGGATAACCGGGCTCGCCTTTTATGTTTGAATGTCTGCAGTCCGGGGAGGACTGTGTTCTGATGAGAACCACTCGCTTGCTCTCGCTGCTCTTTTCTCTTTCCGTCTTCATTCATGCTCAGACCATACGCGTGGATACGACTCTCTGATTTGGCATTCTTTTCTTTCGAGCATTATCCCTATGATCCCTGCCGTTATCAGTGGGGCAGCCTCTACGATGAGCCGGCGCTAGTCTCGAATATCATGCAGGTGTGGCGAGATGACGGAGTTCCCTCATCTGTTCCGATGTTCATCACCGAAAGCAATATTTCCTCGCAAGCTTCCGCAGCGTCGCTGGACATCTTTGGCGCGCTATGGCTGGCCGACTACGTCGGCGCCTTTTTCACCGCCGGGGGCGACGGTCTCTACTACTTCCATTACATTCCCTTCGGCGTGCATCCCGGCTGCAATAGCTCTTTATCGACGTTTGGCATGTTCAACATGGATCAGAAACACCAGATCACGGAGCCTTTGTCACAATTCTTTGCCAGCAAATTGATCAACTTGGAATGGCTAAAACCGGGGAATGAAAAACACGAAATTTACCCCGCAGAGGCAGATATTCGTGATAGCGCCGGGCACGTGTTAGTAACTGCTTATGCTGTCAAGCGCCCCGATGGCGAATGGTCCCTGCTGGTCATCAACAAAGATCAGGAGAATGCGCACACAGTGAACGTGGCATTCCACGATGACGATACTGGTCGCGACGCTGCCTTCAGCGGTTCGTTAGACGTGTTTACCTTCGGCAGCTCTCAATACCGTTGGGACCCGTTGCGAAAAATTGCCGAGTCCAAAGGCATTCTGAAGAGTTCCCTGGAAGCTGCAAAAACGATGGAGCTTCCCGCGGCTTCCATGCTTGTGCTGCGTGGAAAGATCTCAGGCGAGAGTAAATAGTCCGAGAGCGTCCGGATATTAGGACTGGCAGTGGGAACCCGGTCCATTCAAAGCTGCAGGGTTAATGCGCAGCTGGCTTTATGTCTGAGTGTCTTCCGAATCTGTGGTGGGATTCTCATCGCGGATGGCCTTCGACTCTCGCAGGTCCAACTCGTTTTGACGTCGATGAGTAGCCTCTGAGGGATCCATCCCTGGCTTAAAAGTGGTCTTTTCGATGAAGTAACGCCAGCCCGCGTGGCGATCCTGGGAATCTTGAGAGGATTCCAAACTTTCCAATGCTGCCTCTGCGCTTTGCTTACTACGCAGCACTTGTACCACGCCTGCGGACTGATAGGTGCGGATGTTGTGCCGAATGATGGCGTAAGAAGCGCTGATTTCGTCGCGTGTCAGAAAGAATCCATTCACAAATTACCTGGGATCGTAGAACAAGAACGCGAGCAGTGTGCGGCTCCGTACCTCAAATCTGATGCCGCCGGTGATCTCTGGCGGAAGAGGAGCGTGTTGGATCCCGATCAAGCTTGGCACGAGCTTCATTCACCCTGATAATGCGTTGGTTCAGCAATACGCCGTCCAGAGAAGCGATAGCAGCTTCAGCATGGGCTGGGTCTCCCATTTCGATGAAGGCGAAACCACGGGTATCCCCGGTGTCACGATCTTTGACAATCGTCACGCTATCCACTGGTCCGTAGGGCGCAAAGAGATTACGCAACTGCTCTTCTGTAGCGCTTGAATCCAAGTTCCCGACGAAGATGTTAGTCATTCCTGGGATTTCCGTGAATGTATTGTCGAAAGCTTCGTCACAAAGTAAAAAGGCGATTTCTCAATGGAAAACGCCTTTTCGAATAATTCGCCGGGTTAGAGCGCCTGCACGTTCTCTGCCTGCCAGCCCTTGGGACCCTTGGTCACATCAAATTGCACCGCCTGGCCCTCCTGCAGGCTCTTGAAACCGCCCGCCTGGATTGCCGAGAAATGTACAAAAACGTCTTCGCCATTCTGACGGCTAATGAAACCATAGCCTTTGGCGTCATTGAACCACTTTACTGTTCCTTTTTCCATATATCTGTATCGTTTTCCTTCTTGTGTAGTTACGCTGGAGGGAGTCGGAAGAAAGTTGCGCAGGGTGCTGGCTTTGGAGGCGAGATCTGCTGACGACCGATTCGGTCTAACGCACATAGTCATCCTACGCGGAGGTCGCTCAATTAGCAAGCGCATTCGCCCACGACGTCTTCACGTACGCACTCGAATCATCGAACCGCGTTGTAATGCCCACTGTTGGCGCGTAATTTTCTGCGCGCAGAGAGTGGGCGTATACTGAAACTACTTAACCTCGAAGACACGTGATCAGAGCAGCCTGCGCCTTCGCGATTGAGAGATCAGGAGGCGTTCGCTTTTGCCGCAGCACTATCTCCGAAACAATTCTCATCCCGGCAGGACCGAACGCGCCTGTGCGCAAGCACGCGCATCGTGACCGGTTTCGGGATGCTTATCATCAGCGCTGCGTTCGCGGAGAGAAGAGCGAAATAACACCGCGTGAGCGCTGTCATGCGGGCACCAGCAATCGTGCGACTTTGTAGTAGCTGCTTCTAACCAGCTAAAACAAGAGGAGTTCACAATGTCAGCAATCAATGGCGACAAGTCCAGATATCACCGTGAGCGCAAGCAGAAGATCGCTCGGCGCAAACGAACTCGTGAACTGCTGGAGCGTACGCCCCATCAACAGAAGAGCGTTAAGCGTCAGAAGAGCGTTAAGCGTCCGCCTGCAATCGCCCCAAGCTCGGTGCCGGCATGATCACGCCCATCCTGCCAGCGAAGCTTTCGCCGCCGCAGATGCCGAGTGCGGACAAGAAGAGGCGGGTCCTTTTGGTTGATGGTTGTTGCCGCAAGCGTGAAATGCGTGCCGAAGTTATGAGAAAAATGGGCATCGAAGTGGATTCCGCTGCGGACATTGCAGAAGCGAGATGCTGGTGGAAGGCCGCCTTGTATGACTTGGTTCTTCTCAATGTTGAAGACATTCGAGGTAGTCGCGGCAAGTTTTGCGACGATCTTCGCTCCGCTGCACCCCACCAGCGGTTTGCGTTTCTGGTTGGGAAACCGGACTACCTCTCCGATTTACCCGCCCCGGATGTTGCGTTTGGCGAGCAAGGCGAGGATACGGGGGCAACGTATTTAACTGCAGCGCTGTCGATAAATCTCGCAGATTTGCCTCGGCGCTGGGGATTTGTGGAGGCTTCGCGACGAATTTCCGCAGTCCGTTCCGCGTCCAATGCTCGTACCCAGGCCATGCGGAATAGGCCCGCACCGTCGCGCGATCTCGAGACATCGCAGGGCCGATACCCTGTCGGATCGCGCACTCTGGATGACTTGTTAAGAGAGGATATGCAATGAAGAATCTTTACGTCGGAAATCTACCCCACAGCACAACGGAAGCGGAACTACGCAATTTTTTCGAGCCACATGGTTCGGTCGACAAGGTTAGCCTTGTGACGGATCGGGATACCGGCCGGTCGCGCGGTTTCGCGTTCGTCGAAATGACCGATGCCAGTGAAGCCGATAAGGCTATCGCTGCGCTGAATGGAACCGAACTCGGCGGCCGCACATTGACGATTAATGAAGCGAAGCCCAAGACAGACCGGCCGCGAAAGGGTGGTGGTGGCCGGGGTTTTGGCGGCGGAGGCGGCGGAGGCCGAGGCCGGGACGATTATCGTGGCCACCCTCGTCAACCGCGCGAACCGCGCTGGTAAAATAGTATTCCTGACAGGCGTACGGCGGCGGGCTCCGCCACAGCGGTCGGACGGAACAAATCAATTGGGGGAGAAGATATGCCACGAGGCCGATCAACCTGGACAAAGCGCCAAAAGGAACAAACCCGTCAACAGAGACAGCGGGACAAAGCGGAACGGCGAGAGCAGCGAAAACAGGAAAAGACGGTTAAGAGCGACACCGACGATTTGGCTGAGTTGCACGAGCACGCGGCGGCTCAGGCGGCGATGTTCCAAATGGGCTCCGATTCATCGCACTCGGCCGAACCCAGTTCGCCTGGCAAAGAGCCCCGCGACTGATTCGAAAATGCTTCTCACCGTGACGGACTTACACGGTTACGGTTGTCGAACCAGCATTCCGCGTTGTGAACGATCCCTACTGTTATCGAGGATCCAACTCCGGCGGTCTTTGCCTTCAATAGAGGATTTCCTGCTCGCCCTTTTCGGCAATCAGGGTCTGAAATGTGGTCACGATTTTGTCGCGTCGTGCCATAAGCGCGCTGACTTCCGCCTTGTTCAAATAGTGCTTGGTTTTCTCCGCTACTGCTTCGGTCGTAAGGCTCTTTAGTCTCTCGAACAGTTGACGGTCGCATTTGACCAGATTCTTCGGGTCGTGCAGATCCTTGCTGGTGCGGAAGGCGCGGCTGAAGTCCACGCGCCAGATCCTCCAATCCTCATCGATCAGAACGTTGGTGAGATTGGCGTCGCTGTCGTACACAAGTTCATCAAAAACCCGGACTCGGAACATCTGCTTGTTCCACTTATCGGTATCAGGCGCCAGAATCTTCTTTTCTGCCCGCTCGGCCTCATCCATCTTCACCGGGAGCCACCAACTAATTGACCCGGTATTACCTCGCCATCTGCGCTCCACGTACACCGGCACCATGTCGTCCACTCCCAGAAGCTCAGAGAGTTGGTAAGCCGCAATGTTGTATTTGTACGAGTCAACAAAGCCAAACTCAAGCTTGCCGCTATCGAACTTCTTGGCTGGTGTGTGTTCATCGATCGCCTGAAAGGAGGCATCGTGCGTGATAGTGCCGTCGGTCAGCGTAAGCCGCCAGGGATGCGTTACTCCCTTATTTGTGCCCTTCTCTTTGATTACTTTCGCATTCTGCAGGAACGCTTTGATCTGGTCTTTCGTGAGCGGTACGTCGTCCGCCCACACACCATTCAAGGGAATAACGATGCAAGCCAGGGTCAGCAGGAGCGCTCGAATGGAGCGATGAAATGATTGCCGCATCGAGGGGACCCTCCCAAATCGTCCTACAATGTATCCCAACATTCGGGTGCAAACAACTTCAATCCCCACGCCGGACAGCGGCTCGGGGCGAATTGGCGGCGATAAATTTTCCTTTACTATTGTTCGAGGCGGGACTACCCTCTCGCAGGGAATTCCAATCCATCGGGTTATCAACAACCAACGAATTATCCACCACGGAGGATGTCATGAAGATTCGTGTGATTTTGCTTTGCCTGGCAATCGCGGGGTCTTTGTTCAGCGCTATGCGAGCAGGAGCTCAGGACGCTCCAGCGCAAAAGGTCTCGACAAAGCAGGCGAAGTGGCAGGGGCACGTCGTCAGAATCGATAAGGAACATTCCATGATGGACATCCATGGCGGCTCCGCCCCATCAAACGATGCGAGGAAGGTTGCCTACGACAGCTCCACGGAATGGACAAAACTCGGAAAACCATCGCAGATGGACGAGGTCAAGGAAGGCTCGTTTGTAATCATGCTGGGCCACGTCGACAAGAGCGGCATCCTGCACGCCACGCGAGTCGACCTGAGACTTCCGAGATAAGACCACTTGCTGACATTCATGCTCACGGGCGCAGCGACCTGGCCCGTGAACATGAATCTGCTCGCTGCATTAAGACTGCGGTGACAGCGCCTGCAACCTAAGTTTCGCGGCTCGAGCCGTCTCTCGCAGCAGCGGATCTGGGTGCTCCAGGCACTCTCCGAGCTTATCTTCCAGAGACGTGATCGCAAACGTTCCGATGGCATAGGCACCACAGGATTTCAGCCATGGGTCGTCGCTGGTCAGTAGTTCTGCAACGGCCTCCTCGCGATTTCCCACTTTTGCCCGCACGAAACGCTCCGCCAGCGCGGCCCTCTGCTTCGAAGTTACTTTACCGTCCAGCAGCGGCAGCAAACTACTCCGCAATTGCGACTTCAAGACGTTTTCCAGAAACTCCAGCGCATTGTCGTATACATTCAGGTCTTTCGACTGCAATCCAAAGTAAACTGAGTGTAAGTCCAGGTGTGGATACAAGAGCCCGAGAAGACGAAAGATTCGTTCCAGTTCCTGCTGCATTGATTCGGCCAAAGCCTGCACCACCGGTTCACCGGCGGCTTCGGTAAGGCACAGCGCCTCCTGGATCTGGTATGAACGGTAGTGGCCGATAATTTCCGCGGCTAAAACCGTTTCCACCAGTTGCATGTCGAGGCTAATTTCCGGATGTATCTGGTGAATTTTGTTCAGAGCGCTGATCATCTGGAGGCGAACGGCTGAGTCTCGCTCAAAAAGATTGTCCAGAACCACATTCGTAGCCGCAGGAGTGCCGATGCTGACCAGAATGGGCGCAATCAACTGCCTCACCTCATTCGAGCAGGAGGAATCGGCGAGACAATCCCGAAGCAGTGCAACGGCAGGGTCACCGACTTTCGCCAGAGCCCGTGCAGCATCCTGACACAGTTCTGTATTGGAGAGGCACTCGACCAGTGTTGAGGCTAGCTCCGACTTTCGCAATTCCCCTGCGGACCGGACGGCTTCACGCACAACCGGAATGGCCGGGTCCCGAAGGAGACTACCCAGCAACGGATGGAACACATCCGGCAACTCGGGAAGCAGGCGGGCGAGTTCGAGCCGGGTGCGTTCGCCCTCTTCGCCACCCTCCAGAGACATTCCAATCAGAATCTGGCGGGCGGCCTCGATATTTTGGGCCTCCCCGGGGCGAGCCAGGAACGCCGCAACTGCGGAGCGCACCGAAAAATCAGCGTAGTCACCCACTTCTGAGAGCAGAGTGAGCGGGTCGACGTGCGCATGATAAACGAGGTAGAGCATCGCTTCCGTGCGGACTCCCGGATCAGAATCCTTGAGCAGCTTCTCTATAGACGGGCGGACAGATTTATCTCCCACTGCGGAGAGAATAGAAATCGCTTTCTGACGGACCTCGGCCGAAGGATGCCCAAGCAGGCCTCGGATTACCGGATGAGGAACCCTCTGGCGTTCCACCTCGAACAGGCTGAGAGCGTAGAGTATCTCCTTTGCATCCGAGGTGAGAATCGTTTTCGCCAACAATTCGGTAGTGGAGCGATCGAGCGTGAGCGCAGATGCCTGTTCGGCATCGAGACGGTGCTGGCTGATGGATTCCTGCAGAACAACAATGTACTGCTTGCCCGCGACATATACGGCGATGAGCCATCCGAGCACAAGAAGCTCGGCAATCCAGCTGAGTTGCTGAGGCGTCCAACGCAGGCGCGCGGCGAAGAGTAGAACGACGACCCCGGCCAGCCCATCTCCTATGCGCCACACCACAGTGTCGATAAACCACTTCGCCTGGAGTTTCACTCGATTGGACAGCGGCAAATAGAGCAACTCAGCCGTGGACCGGTCGATGGAATAGCGCAGCACCTGGTCGCCACCTTTGAGAAATAAAACGGCGACGATTGTTCCCGAGACAAGCAGGCCGGCCGACCCCACCAAAACTACAAGAGGCAGGAGAAAGAGCATGGGGCCAATACCAAACCGGCGCAACAGCCTGGTGGTCAGCAGTAATTGAAACAGCAATGCCGCAACGCCGGCGTAAAAATAGAAATCGCCGAAGAAAATTGCCATTGCGTCCTTGCCCGTTGAGAATTGCTTCACGAGGGCCTTGAATTGCCATCCCGTCAGCGTGGTTGCGAACGACGAAATACAGATCACGGCGGCAATGGCGCAAAGATATCGCGAGGAAAAGATGGAGCGGACGCTGGCCCGCAAATCTCGCCGGCCGATTCCTGAGATTTCTGAATTGGCCTCCTTCGCGGTCTCGCGCTGAAGTTTCCCTCCCCGGGTCGCCACTGCCATCAAAGCCGAACAGATAACCAGCAGAAGCGACATGAAAAGCAGCAGGCTTTCCGTGCCGAACGCTCGTGTCACGACCTTCGATAGGTATCCCGCAAAAATCCAGCCAGCAATCGCTCCGCCCCCCACCATGCCAAAAATGCGCTTTGCCTCGCGCGCCGTAAGCAGATAATTGGCTAGCGTCCAGACTTGTGTGGGCGCCAGAACTCCAAACATTCCCACCCAAACGTAAAAAACTGGATAAAGCCATGCCGCGCGTGAATAATGCGTGAACACCCACAACAGCGTCCAACTGACGGCAAAGAATAAAGGACTCGTTATAAGTAAACTGCCCAGTGAAATTCGCCGCCCCAGTTGCAAATACAAGGCAACGACGAAGCCAACCAGAATTCCGCTGGCGATGTCGGCATAAGGCAGTTGAACAGCCTGGAAGTGAGTGAGAAATAAGGCGTCTCGGGCTACCTTGCCTATCACGTACGCGCTGATCGTCAGAAAAAGACAAGCACTGAGCGGAACGCCTCGCCCCAAATCTCCGGGGTGAACATTGAGAACCCGCTCAAGCCAGCGGTTCATGTCTTCAACCTTTTCCTCGACTCGGTTTTACAGGTATAGCTCATTTGGGTGCGTCGGACGGCGCTGCATTTGTTTTCTCGACCAGCACTTCCTGCCCATCCAGGTACTGGGCGACGATCTTGCCGTCCTTAAGAATCTCGAGCGCCGACGCGCGTCCTCCCGCCCAGTACGTAGAAAGCATTCCCGTGTCGATCAGAAAAACGGTACTTCGAAAACGGCTGCGGATATGCGCCGATTTCTGGACGGTGTGGGCAACTACGACGTGTGTTGCATTGTAGGCATTCAGAATTTGCGAGATTCGCTGACCGCCTTCTTCGTCACTCCATCCGTCGTAGCCGCGAAACCATAGAGGTCCTTCGTCGCGCATGCAAAGCCAGTTACTGAAATCAAGAAGCCGCACCAGTCTGTTGTGGTACTCGGCGTCGGGCCCAGTATTCGCGGAGCGCTGTGGCAATAATTCCAACTGAACCGCGAGGGCAATTTCCCGAATCGTGAAGAATGGCAAAATTACTTTCCGCGAGACCAACTCTTCCGTAGTCTTGTCGAAATTCTCGATCTCTTCGCGCACCTGCTTATTGACTTGATCCAGTGACATGGAAGTCAAACCGGGAGAGATTCCGCCGTGCAAGAAGATAATTCCGCCGATTTCGGCTACCGCAGCATGTTGCCGCACCCATTTTCCATATTTCCCATTCGGGCCGAAAGCCTCGCGATATTCCAGAAAGCCGGCCGGATGTTCTGCCATCCATTGCTGTTCCGTGGCGGGCACGCCCGGCTGCTTGATAGCTGCCAGTGATTCCGCGTGACTGGTTGCCCACGCCGCGTACTTGTCGTAGCCCGCCTTGCGCCGCTTTTCGGACTCACTGTCAGCAAAGGCAGCATAGTTTGGCTGCGTCACGTAACGCAGGTCGCCTACTATGTTCATCACCTCGTGATTGCCGAGCAAGGGTACAACGTTTCCTCTGGCTTTGCTAGCTTCGGTCTGCAGCGCCATCAGCAGGTCCATGGACTCGCGTCCCTGAGCTCCGCGGTCGATAAGGTCACCGGTTTGAACTAACGTAGCGCTGCCGCCGACCCAATGATTTTGTTCATCTACTAATTGCGTGCGCCGGAGAATAAGGCAAAGGTCGGTGAAGTCCCCGTGAACGTCACCCACGGCAACAATTCGATCTGCTGGGGCCACAGCTGCTGGACACGGTTGCGCAAGGCTCATGCCGAGCAAGCAGAAGTGAGCTCCAGCAGCCAGCCCCGAGAGTAGAGCCCGAGACGCCCCCCTTACCATGGGGCCGCCTTGATCGCGAATGACTGGCTTGAACCCTTTACAGGCAGGTGGAACCTCCCACTGGACCGAGTGCATGTTAAGTTCCCAGCGCAGGCAAGTCAATTGTCCAGATACTCGTTGATCGGCGCAGTTTTGAGGCTCCCTATCCAGGGAGGTCCCCAAGGGTTTGCTGGCTCCATCAGGGCTCCCAAGAGGAGTCGAGGGACTCCGGACCCCGCCCGATGAAGCTTGCATCCCCTTTCGTGGAGAGAGTAGATTGTTGTGACAATTTTGGAGATTGCTATGGCTATGCCCGCCCTGTGTTGGGGAAAGCTCAGTGCAGCCCTCGCGATGTGCCTGCTTATTGCCTCTCTGGCCTCCGTTGCGGAGGACGCCAGCCTAAACAGGGAGCAGATCAAGCAATTCCTGCTGACCGCTAAAATAGTTCACGTTAAAGACTCTTCTAAAGGCATCACTCAGCCTCTTCGCCTAACCCTCAGCGATGGCAAATTGACCCATGATGCGTCATACCAAGCTGTGGACGAACACAAGAGCGTGCTGCGAATGAGTGACGGCCACACCGAGATGAACTTCGTCGATTCGTATAAGTACAACCTCGCCGCGTATCAATTGGCTGAGATGCTCGGCGTGGAGGACATGTTACCCGTCTATGTGGAACGCAAATATATACGTGGACCTGGTTCCTTGAGCTGGTGGCTGCCCGTGAAAATGGATGAAGCCGATCGTGTAAAGCAGAAGATAGCCGTGCCCGATCCCGACGCGTGGAATGACCAGATGTACCGAATCCGGGTCTTTGACGAGTTGGTTCGCGACAATGATGCCAACCTTACCAATGTCCTTATCGGCGAGGACTGGAAGATCTGGAGAGTTGATTTTACTCGTGCCTTCCGGCCGAACAGGGACCTGCGGGACGCCAACAATCTGGTGCGGTGTGACCGCCAGTTGCTGGAGAAACTGAAAACGCTCAATGCCGAGCAACTGTCTGACAAGACTAAGCATTACTTGACCAAGGACGAACTTAAGGCTGTGATTGCGCGACGCGATAAGATCGTGGCCCGCTTCGAGCAACTGGTTCGCGAAAAGGGGGAGGCGGCTGTCCTCTATTAATGCCGCATACGCGCATTGCTATGGCGTAACCATCAGAGGGGTGCTCCGTGTCTTGGGAAGAAATCTGTGCCTCTGGTGTCTTTGTGTGAATTCTCTCTGTTTCGCTAGGCATTCCGTTTCTTAAACTGCAAAGGAGGATGTCACATGTTGAAGAAAGTAGCAGGTGTGTTATTGACGGCCGTGCTAGTTTTTTCGGTGTCGACGCCGGGATTCGCTGCGGCCGCAAAGAAGGGACGCGTCGAGGGGCGCATCGCACTCACTGATAAGGACAAATCGGCCTTAACAGTGCGCGAGGGAAACGCAGGTGGAGGTGAGAAAACGGTATATTACGACTCCTCTACCAAGTGGAACAGCCAGTATCACGGCGACAAAAATATGAGTACCATTGATTCCGGCGACGTTAAAGAGGGTGACTATGTGACGTGTGTCGGTTCCTATGACGACAAAGGCGAGTTTCACGCAACCATCATCTCTAAGCGGCTTTCCCATCCCAAGTAGATCGATTCCTGGGCCTGGCCTGTGCACCACATGCAGAAAAGGCGCCTCTTTTCGCAGAAGATTGTGATTCCCGATGTGAAAAAGCGCCTTTCTAGCTCCTCAATCGGAAGTGTGAGTTTTTGCGGCTCGCCAGAACGTTGTCTCTAGTCTCTTCAGAGTGGCTAGGGAGTACGCTGCGGATTCACGTTCCTGAATGTCAGTTGACACTTCCAGCAGTTCACTCAGCCGTCCCATGAGAACATTTTTCGCCTCTTTGATCCGCTCTGGAAAGTCATCGGGGGATATGTCTATGAGACCAGCTTCCGAAAGCAGCTTCCAAACCTGTTCTTTCTGGGATTCCTCATCTTCTCGCGTCACTGCTCTACACTCCGTTCCTAAGAAAGCGCCGATGGATACTCCTGAGAAACCTTTTGTATCTCAAAGAGCAGGTGGTTTTTGCCCACTCTGCTTGAACCTGAGATATGTGTACGCCAGGTACTGGTTCAATTCGGCCCAGAAAGACTGCTCCTGATCCCGGGGATCCAATCCGGCTTCGGCCATTGAAACCAGGCGGCTCTCCCAGGCCTCTCGCTCATCCTGGGTAACATCCTCAGCGTTGCGCCAGACTGGAGCTTCGGGGTGATCCAAAATTTTGTGCTCTGGAATCACTCGCCCATCCTCGAGAATAAAATCTCGCCAGACCAGTCCCCATCTCACCTCTTTGACGACGCCCGTCTTTAAACCATTGACGGACTTGAACGTAATGATTTGCCCCTCTTCCGGAGGCCAGTTCGGTCCCGTCGCCGCTTGCTTCGCCGTGAGTCTCATCCATTAACACCCGATGGAGCAAATTTCAGTTGCGTTCTTCTCGTTTGGGTTCGCGGCCGACAATTAAAGATCCCTTCCGAGACGGCCTGGGCCACGAGCCACGAGTCAGAACCCGATCCACGGCTTGCTCCACCATTGAAAGAAACGCGTTATCCCCTGCTTGATCCGGCCCTGCTTGAGCCGGTCCCGCTAATGCAAAATTCACCGGACCAAGTTGCGGGGCCACGTCGAGCACGAGTATCGATTCGCTTGCACGGCTCAGATACCCAATCCAGAGGAGAGTAACGCCATTGTATGCGGCACTCTTGACCAAACTGATGATCGCAACAGGACCATCGCCGAGGTGCATGACAACGGTGACCAGTATTAGCTCGATGCTTGCAAAGATTCCGAACCCAAGTGCGATTCCGAATACAGGCTGCCGCCAGCAGTTTCTGAGAAAGCGGCAAAGGATCAGCAAGAGGAAGAAGAGCCCACACTGCATAACGCGAACACTGCGATCGAAAGCCAGTACTGCCGATACCACCCTGTCGGCACTGGTCTGCTGACTGGAGAAGGCATTCACGATCGAAAGCAAGAGCAACAGTCCGCAGGACCATCTGAATATGATGGAGGCCAACCTCTGAATACCTCCATATTGCTGCAGCAGATTGTGCAATATTTCATCCATCACCGTGACAGCTATTAATACGCTGAGGGCGTTGCCGGTCCAGTATGCGTCGAAGTAGTTTTCCTGATGGTAGCGATAGATTCCGAAAAGAATTCCGGATTTTACAATCTGGAAGACAATATAGGAGAAGAATCGCGGAAAAACGACGTGCAGTTTGCGTTGCATCATGCAGATAGCAAGCGTGATCTGCAGGATCGGACCCCCGAGCCAACTCACGTACATCATGATTCCGTCCATTGCTTCTGTCCCCCGAAGTCCAGAAGCATACTTCTCCTCCGACGGCCCTGCAAGACTTTTATCGAGGCCGACCCCTTCTTTCAGTTATTCCAGCACCCCTTGTTATTTGCACCTCTTTCCGCGACACAAGGGCATGGGGTCACTTCCATCAGCCACTAACACGATTTGTTCTGCCCCAATGGTAGGGTTGCCGACGCGGGCAGAGCTTGTTGGAATTGCACAGTACATCCCGGCCAGTGCCAAAGCCGTGAGAAGGACTTCCACTGCAGTTTTCATGGGGGAGTTCTCCGAGCATTAAATTCAAGCCCGGCGAAGTATATGCCTCTGTCTGGTCATATGTCGCTCCCAGCTGTGGATATTTCTTAATTTTCCAGGTTCCACTTTGTACCCATGAATTGGACCTGAAGTTGAGCACCGACTTCCACCCGTGTGTCGACCTCGGGAAGTGGCGTGATAGCGTTTAGCCGATGTTGCTTCCTAGCCGCTGGCTTGCTTCTGCAACAGCCCTGCGGTTCAAGGTCATGTCAAGCTTCCATCCCGGCTACTTCACTTCAAAGTTGTAGGTCCCGGAGCCCACCCGGACAACGTACGAACCGGATTCCGCCTGCCCGTCAACGGGATTGCCGCTCTCCGTTATCCGGGCCCCAGAAACAGCGGGTAAGAAGACTTTCGCCATGGTGTTAGCAGGAATGGTGACTCGCAGTGAGAAGGGCCCAGATGCCGTTCCGTTCCAATCGCTGACGATCTTGCCATAAACCGAGTCATACTCCGCGCGCGCGGATGGCATGCGGGAATCGAGATGCGGGTGAACAATGACCTCCTTAAAGCCAGGCGCACTGGGAGTAGTGTCGATCCCCGCAGCATAGCGGTACACCCACGCGACTACGGAGCCGAAGGCGTAGTGGTTGTACGAGTTCATCGCGGGATCGCCGGTATCGCCGTTCCAGCGCTCCCACCAGGTGGTTGCCCCTTTGGAGAGCATGTAACCCCATGATGGATAGGTCTCATTGAGCAATAGTCGGTAGGCCACGTCAGAACGGCCGTGATCCGCGAGACTGAAAAGCAAAAAAGGGGTACCTAGAAAGCCCGTCGACAAGTGCCATTCGCGGCGTTCAATGTCTTTTACGAGCTTCTCGATCAACAAAGGTTCGAGGCCCTCTGGCGCCATCTTCGTGTAGAGCGCCACGACATAGGAGGTCTGAGTTCCGGTTCCGACTTGCCCGTCCTGGGTGATGTATGCCTTTTGGAATGCCATGCGGATCTTGTTGACGAGTTCGTCATAGCGCTTTACCTCCGGCTCTTTCTCCACAGCGTGCGCCATCTGCGACATCATGTTGGCGATCAGAGCCCAGTAAGCAGTCGCGAGCAGGTCTTTGTTCGTATTTTCGTCCGGCGCGAGCCAATCCGCGAAGTTCGGACCGACACCGTTCCTGCGAATGAAATCGGGATTGCGGCGTTGAATGAAGTCCATCCAACGCTGCATTGCATCCCAGTTCTTTTCGATGACTGCTTTATCCCCGTACTGCAGCCATGTTGTCCAGGGAACGATCACGCCCGCATCGCCCCATCCCGGCGCTCCCACCATGCCTTCCTGCCAAGCCGACGTTCCTTCCGTTCCTCCTCCGCTCGAGGGAAGCGTGTTGGGAGACACATTCGTAAACGCCCCCTGTTTGGTTTGGGCATCGGCGATGTCCTGAATAAACTTTTGCGAGAAAGCAGCGACGTCGAAGTTGTAGCTTCCAGTTCGCCAGAAAACTCCGGCATCGCCCATCCAGCCCAGGCGCTCGTCGCGTTGCGGACAGTCGGTCGGAATGCTGAGAAAGTTTCCACGTTGGCCCCAAATGCCAATGCCCCACATGCGGTTGACGAGATCGCTGGAAGTCGTCAATTTGCCGACAGGGTCGCCGCTCAGACTGCTGAGCACGTTCCCTTGAATCGCATCAGCAGGTGGCGCACCGCCCGGATAACCTGAGACTTCAACATAGCGAAAACCGTGAAAGGTGAAATGCGGCGAGAAACTCTCGTCCCCTTGGCCGCTAAGAAAGTAGACATCTGTCGCGTCCGCATCGCGCAAATTGGCGGTGTAAATCGTGCCGTCAGGATTCAGGATCTCAGCGAATCGAAGCTGAATCCTGGTGCCCGGAGCACCTTTCACCTTCAACGTCACCCATCCGACCATGTTCTGGCCCATATCGAAAACGTACGCTCCATTGGCAACAGCCGTGACCTGCTTGGCATTCAACCTGGAAACCACCCGCACAGGGTCAGTGTTCTGGCTAGAGACCGCGATAGAAGGTGCTTCACCAACGGCCGCATGGTCCCATTTGGAATCATCAAAGCCGGCCTTCTCCCACCCGGTCCGTTCCAGTCGCGCGTCGTACACCTCTCCCCCATAAATGTCGGAGCGGCGAATCGCGGAGAAGGCCGCCCTCCACGAATCATCACTCAGGACTGCCTCATGGCTGCCATCGGCATAGTCAAGCTCAAGCTGAGCCAGAAATCGATCTGGCGGGGGAAAGAAATGCATTCCCACCCAGGTCAGCCCGCTGCCGTACCAGCCGTCTCCCAGCAGTGCACCGATCACGTTCTCGCCATTCACCAGCAGATTGGTCACATCATAGGTCTGATAAAAGACACGCTTGCGGTAGTCGGTGAAATCAGGTGTCAAGACATCATTGCCCACGCGGGCACCGTTGAGAAACACGCGGTAGCTGCCAAGCGCGGTCACATATAGTCTGGCCCGCTGCACCCCCTTGGAGATGGTCAGTGCGCGCCGAAGGTAGGCCGCCTCTTGCGGCAAGGGGCCGGGATCGCCCATTCTCTTGTCGGACAAATCCGCCACGACTTTGGCGGGTTGCCACTTCGACGTGCCTTCCACGCCGGCCTTCCAGTGCTTGTTGGATGGAAAGCGCAGCGTGTGGCCATCGGCAGCGGTGATTTTCACCAGGGCTGCCAATCCGGCCTTCGTCGTTTTAGCTCCGGCCTCCGACCCTGAGTCAGGTGATTCGGTGGCCGTAACCATGACTTCGACGGAATTATTTCCCGACACGAGTTGATCGGAAATATCCCTCCAATCGAAGGTGCTCCACCTATGCTTGTTGTCGACTTCGTGACCGTTCACCTTCGCAACCACACTTCCACGCACGGCCAGGTCGAGAACCGCCGATTTCGGCTTCTCAGATAATTTGAATGTGAGCCGAAAAGTCGCGGTTTTTTTCGGTTCAGCGGCGAACGCATCCTGTCCTGGGGCCCAGATCCAGCGGATACCCGCACGATCGGCTTCGTCGTCCGGATTCTTCCAGAAAATCCATTTGGCTTGCCAGTCGCTCGGACGCAACAGGCCCATTTCCCACCAGGCTTCTTCGGGTGATACGGACATCTGGCCTGCGGCATCCCAGACTCGGACTACCCAGTAATATCGCTTTCTGGACTCCAGCGAGGGACCTTTGTAAGCGATCCCAACCGATTCATCGGAGCTAGTTTTGCCGCTATCCCACACATCTGGCGGCCCTGTGCTGCAATGCGTCCGGGCTCGAGGCGACCAATATCTGGTATGCGGTTTGTTTCCAATTCCGCTCAGAGTTGTCGCTCTGCCAGGACAAATGCGGTGTCAGTGAGTCAATCGCGAGGGGGTTCTCCCGGTATTCACAGCGCAAATGAACCGGCCTCGCGGAAGCAGTTGACACCAGGAACATAATTGCGACGAATACACTATGAAATCTCACAAGTCGCCCCGGTTCTCTTTCCATGGGATATCGCATAGGAGTGACACCACGAACGCTCAGGCACGCGTGCTCTAAACAGACTGTCAACAATGCGCGGCGATAATTTCACCTGCGGCAGTTGAGTGTCAACCGAGACGCTGCTAACTCAAAAGATTTCGCAAGCCG
This sequence comes from uncultured Acidobacteriota bacterium, assembly GCA_963785865.1. GTDB lineage: Bacteria > Acidobacteriota > Terriglobia > Terriglobales > Acidobacteriaceae > Sulfotelmatobacter. Next base: position 90,823 of record CAWAXF010000010.1, read on the forward strand.
TTTGTTCGTTTTGCAAGGCGAAATTCACGACTCTCATCCGAAGGCAAACCGACGTGGGCTCTACTCGTTTGCCAGCACGAGAGCCGCCGTCGGAAGGGGCCGCCGGAATTTTGCACTGCAAAACTGGAGGGTTCGCCAAATTAAACCGTGACCGCTATGATTGAAGCAATGTAATCTTCGGTCCCGAAATGGGGGTTAATGATGGACGCAACCGCCGTTGAGAAGGTTTTTGCTGCGCTCGAAACATTTCGCATTGAGCTTCCTTCCTGGGGTTTTGCTAATACGGGCACGCGTTTTGGAAAATTCATACAACCGGCCGCCGCAACCACCACGGAAGAAAAGTTTAGTGATGCGGGTCAGGTACATCTGCTAACCGGGGTTTGCCCGACAGTTGCATTGCACGTCTTATGGGACTGCCCACAAGGCATTCATAGCACGGACGAGATCAAGAACTTCGCCAGCCGTTATGGCGTGGCGCCCGGTTCCATCAATCCAAATCTCTTTCAGGATCAGGAATACAAATACGGCTCTTTTGCCAATCCTAATAGTTCGGTTCGTCAGCGGGCTTTGCAGCACACTAAGGACAGCATCGAAATCGCGCGTCGCCTCAAGAGCCGGGATATTTCGCTTTGGTTTGCTGATGGCTCCAATTATCCCGGTACCGCCAATATCCGGCAGCGTAAGAAGTGGTTTGAAGATGGTCTGAAGCATTCGCACCAGGCGCTGTCTCCGGATCAGCGCATGTTAGTGGAATACAAACCTTTCGAGCCGGCGTTTTATCACACCGATATCGCCGATTGGGGAATGGCACTGCTACTCGCGCGCTCCGCTGGGCCGCAAGCCAAAGTCCTGGTTGATACCGGACACCATTACGCAGCACAGAACATCGAGCAAATCGTGGCCTGGCTGCTCTCGGAAAACATGTTGGGAGGATTTCACTTTAACGATCGCCGCTACGCCGATGATGACTTAACTATGGGTTCGATTGATCCTTATCAGGTCTTCAGAATTTTTCACGAGATCCGCTTCTGTGAATGGGAAACCGGCAAGCGCGCCGACATCGCTTACATGGTGGATCAGAGTCACAATCTGAAAGGCAAGATTGAGGCCATGATCCAGACAGTCACAATCGCGCAGCAACTTTTTGCCAAAGCGGCTTTAGTGAATGCGGAGAATCTGGCCGCGGCGCAAACAAAATGCGATCTGGTAAGAGCGGAGTCCATTCTGCAGGACGCATTTGCGACTGACGTTCGCCCCGCTATACAGGAGTGGCGTGACTCCAAAGGCCTACCCAAAGATCCTATGGCAGCATTTCGCCAGAGCGGCTATTTGGAACGTATCACCAAGGAACGAGCGGCAAAGAATTCTCATAACGTTTCTTCCTATGCCTAGCCCCGCTCACTCCAGACCTTATTTGGCGTTCGATTTCGGAGCCGAAAGCGGACGAGCAGTTCTCGGCCATCTGCGATCTGGAATCATCACGACCGAAGAAGTTCATCGGTTTGCCAATGAACCCGTCGAATACGGAGGATCGCTTCACTGGGACATGCCCAGGCTCTGGTTCGAAGTTCGCAAGGCTCTGAGTTGCGTGGAGAATTTCGAACTGGCAGGAATCGGCGTAGACGCCTGGGGCGTCGACTACGCATTACTGGGGGAGCGGGGGGAGTTGCTTCAAAATCCCTATCATTATCGCGACCGGCGTACCCAAGGTGTGATGGAGGAAGTCTTTCGCCGCGTGCCCAAAGAGGAAATTTACCGCGCGACCGGCATTCAGTTCATGCCCATCAACACTCTCTATCAACTCTTCGCTGCTCAACGGAACACACCGTCACTCCTGGCCGCAGCAAAGCAGGTGGTGACGATTCCCGACCTTTTCAACTACTGGCTGACGGGAAATGCGGTCTGCGAATTCACCAATGCAACCACGACTCAAATGGTGGATCCGGTGAAACGGGTCTGGGCGGCCGATCTCATAAACAAGCTCGGCTTGCGTCCCGAATTGCCCGCCGCAATCGTCGAACCTGGCTCCGTCATCGGAAAACTGCTGCCCGAAGTTGCACGTACTTCTGCGTCTGTCTGGAACTTCTGTGATCGCTCCCGCCTGCCATGACACAGGTTCAGCCGTAGCGGCGATCTCGGCGCGTGACGGTACCGCATTCCTCAGTTCTGGGACATGGTCACTCATCGGCACAGAAGTGGACGAGCCTGTTATCACGCCTGAGGCGCTGAGATTGAACTTCACCAACGAAGGCGGCGTGAACGGAACGACTCGACTGCTGAAGAATGTGATGGGACTGTGGATGCTTCAAGGCTGCAGGAATTACTGGAGCACGCGCGGGCAGCGTTCCGACTATCGCGAACTGGTCGAACTGGCGAGCCATGAGCCGCCCTTTGCGCAATTGGTCAATCCTGATGACGAATCCTTCCTCCGCCCGCCAGAGATGCCAACAGCCATTGACGATTTCTGCCGAAAAACCAATCAGCCCTGTCCACCGACTTCTGGGGCCTATGTCCGGTGCGTGCTGGAGAGTCTGGCTCTAAAGTATCGTTTGATAGTGCGCGATCTCGAACAAGTTTGCGGGCGTCATATCGATCAGATTCGGGTCATTGGCGGGGGCTCGAAGAATCGGTTGCTCAATCAATTCACCGCCGATGCCACAGGCCGAAAAGTCCTGGCGGGGCCGGCCGAAGCGACCGCTCTTGGCAATGTCGCGATACAGATTCTGGCAACCGGAGAGGCATCGTCGCTTCCGGAAGTTCGTGCCATTGTCGATCGATCTTTTCCGACAGAGGTGTTTGAGCCTGTCGATCCCGACAAATGGGAGCGGCATACGCAACGCTTCGAACAATACTGCGAGATGACTTATGCCTGAGATTAAAGAAACGACTCACCTCAAAGATTTGTGGAACGAAGAACACGCCCGCCAGTTGGGGGACAATCAATTGGCCCTTTTACGATATCGCTCGAACTTGCTCGGGGCGGATTTGCGCATCACGAATTTCGGCGGCGGCAACACGAGTTCAAAGATTGAACTGCCCGATCCCTTTACAGGCAAGCCGGTCCGGGTTCTTGCGGTAAAAGGCAGCGGTGGAGATATAGGCTCAATCAACGAGGCCGGATTCGCTCTTCTTTACCTGGATCGTCTTGAGCAACTGAAAGACCTGTATCGGGGAGAGAAGTACGAAGACGAGATGGTCCGTTACTATCCTCTCTCTGCATTCGGCGAAAATCGAGTCGCGGCTTCGATCGATACTCCCCTACATGCATTCCTTCCCTTCTTGCACGTCGATCATCTTCATCCCGACTGGGCCATTGCCTTAGCTGCAAGTGCCAATGGCGACCGGAAGCTGGGAGAGTTTAATAGAGAATTCGGTCGCAACATCGTGTGGGTTCCCTGGCAGCGCCCCGGGTTCGAATTGGCGCTCCTGATTGAGAAAGCCGTAAGAGAAAGGCCTGAAGCAGAAGGCCTCATTTTGGGTGGGCACGGCCTGTTCACTTGGGGAATGACGCAGCGCGACTGCTATCTCAACAGCATTCACACCATCGATCAGATGGGCGAATTTATCCTGCAGCATCAAGCGAAGAAAGGCTCGCTTTTCGGTGGTATCGATTATCAGCCCCTTGCCAATCGCAAAGATATTGCCACGCAGATTCTGCCCGCATTGCGCGGAGCAGTGTCCTCCAACCGCCGAGTGATCGCCCACTATGGCGACGATGAAGATTCCCTCGCTTTTGCCGGATCGAAGTGGGCACAGGAATTGAGTGGTCTGGGCACCAGTTGTCCGGACCACTTTCTGCGCACCCGGGTCTGCCCGTGGTTCCTCTCCTGGGATCCTGCGAAGGAAGACGTTAATGCTCTCAAGAAGCGTATTCAAGGCCAGGTTAGCCAGTACCGCGCTACCTACAAGAAGTATTACGAGGAGTGGGCGACAACAGATTCTCCCAAACTCCGCGATTCGAATCCGTCAGTCGTAGTTGTGCCCGGCTTGGGACTGTTTGGCTTCGGCAAAAACAAGAAAGAAGCCCGAATCACAACTGAATTCTTTATCAATGCCATCCATGTGATGGCGGGCGCCAATGCGTTGGAAGACGGCGAAGCGTCTCATCCCTTACCCCAGGCGCGTACGGCGGAGCAATCACGGCAGTTCACCCAGTTCCATAACTACGTCGCACTTCCGCGCTCGGAAGCGTTTCGCATCGAATATTGGGCGCTGGAGGAAGCCAAGCTGCAACGCATGCCGGCGGAAGCAGAATTCAGCCGCAAAATTGCGCTAGTCACTGGAGGTGCAAGCGGCATTGGGCGCGAAGTGGCCTTGTTGCTCGGCCGCCGCGGTGCTCACGTCGTCGTCGCCGATTTCGACGAGCAAGGGGCGGTCAAGGTTGCCGACGAGGTGGGCGCGATTTCCGCATCTGAATTTGTCGCCCACACCCGGGTTGATATCAGCTCACCTTCATCCCTGGCCGAAGCGGTGAATTTCACGATCTCGAAATTCGGGGGCCTTGATATCATCGTCAACACTGCCGCCATTTATCCAGTTCCAAGCTCCGATGGAGAGCTCAACGAAGTGCAATGGTCCAAAACGTTCCTGGTAAACGTCACTGGAAACTATTTTCTTGCCAGCGCAATTGAATGGGTGGTTAAGGATCAGCATCTTCCTGCCGCGATGGTGTTGACGAGTTCCGCCAATGCTGTCGTGCCCAAGAAGGGCAGCGAAGCATACGACACCAGCAAGACGGCGCTCAATCATTTGATTCGCGAACTTGCAATCAAGCTGAGTCCGCACGTGCGTGTGAACGGAATCGCCCCTGCTACCGTAGTTGCGGGATCGACGATGTTTCCCCGCGATCGCGTGATCCAGTCGCTGCAGAAGTACAAAATCGAGTTTTCTGAATCGGAATCATCAGACGAATTGCGGGACCAGCTGGCGGATTTCTATGCGCAGCGCACGTTGACCAGACGTCCCATTCTCCCTCAGGACTGTGCCCATGCCATCGTCTGGCTGGCGGGTGATCACAGCGGCAAGACTACGGGACACGTGATCCCCGTAGATGGCGGGCTCTCAGAAGCTTTTTTGCGTTGAGGAGCCATCGTATGCAGCGTATCTGTTTTGTTTTGCAAGTGAAGCCGGAGCGGCTGGAAGAATATAAGGAGCGGCATCGCCGTGTCTGGCCCGATATGCAGGCTGCCCTGCGCGAAACGGGCTGGGGCAACTACTCGCTGTTCTTGCGCGATGACGGCCTGCTGGTCGGGTATCTCGAGACCGAGGACTTCGAACGAGCACGCGCCGGCATGGCGCAGCGCGAAGTCAATGAACGATGGCAGCGGGAGATGGGGGATTTTTTCGTCAAGTCTGACGGCGTTCTACCAGACCGTGCCATGCGACCGCTGGAAGAAGTGTTTCACCTGTAGCTCACATTGAGGACCTGATGAATCCAAACCCGGCACTGGGTGTGTTGTTTCACTGGCTCGGCGGTCTTGCTTCGGGTAGTTTCTACGTCCCCTATAAAGGAGTGAGGCACTGGGCGTGGGAGACCTATTGGCTGGCGGGAGGATTCTTCAGTTGGATCATCGCCCCCTGGATTTTGGCCTCGCTTCTCACGAAAGACTTGTTCGCGGTACTGGGTCAGGCTCCCGCGTCTGCACTTTTCTGGGCTTTTTTCTTCGGCTTGCTGTGGGGAGTCGGTGGACTCACCTTCGGTTTGACGATGCGCTATCTTGGCCTTTCCCTCGGGATGGCTGTGGTGCTCGGGCTGTGTGCCGCCTTCGGTACTCTCATGCCGCCAATCTTTCGCGGCGAATTCATGACCCAGGTTGTAGGAACCTCCTCAGGGAGGGTCATTTTGTTTGGAATCTTCGTCTGCCTCGTCGGTATCGGCGCAGCAGGCTTGGCGGGCATCTCGAAGGAACGCGTGATGTCACCGGAACAGCAGAAAGCGGCCATTCAGGAATTCGATCTGCGCAAGGGCATCGGCGTGGCCGTTCTTTCCGGAGTCATGAGCGCATGTTTTGCTTACGGGTTGGCAGCAGGAGATCCGATTAAAGCTCTTACTCTGCAGCATGGGACGGCCAAGCTATGGCAGGGCTTGCCGGTGCTCATCGTGGTCCTCGTCGGCGGCTTCCTGACAAATTTTATCTGGTGTCTCATCCTGCTCAAGCGCAATCACACGGGGTACCAATTCTTCAATGCACAAATTCGAAAGAGTGGGATGAGCCATGAACCTACTATCGAGACCGCCGTGGACGCGCCTAGCCGCGAGGTTGTGGAACAGATAGGGGCTCCGCGCGGAGGATCCGCTCAAGCAGTAGTGGTGCAATCCCCGGCGGAATCAGTCGTGCGCGCCCCGATGCTGCGCAACTATCTCCTCTGTGCCTTGGCAGGCACAACCTGGTACTTCCAGTTTTTCTTTTACACTATGGGGGAAAGCCAGATGGGCCGCTATAGCTTCTCCAGCTGGACGCTGCACATGGCCAGCATCATTATCTTCAGCAGCCTTTGGGGAATCGGGTTCAAGGAGTGGCACGGAGCAGGCGTTCGCGCCGGATCGTTGCTCACTTTAGCACTCTTCCTGCTGGTCGCATCTACCGTAATCGTCGGCTACGGTAATTACTTGGGCGTGTCGAAAGCGGGACGTTAGCTGGTCCACCAAGATGCGCCGACTTTGGTGAAGAGCTGCGCTGATAAGGCAAGTTGCCGGAACTCTCTCGATGGTGCTTGGTCCCTTGCTCGATTGAGTTCACTGATTGTTTAGCGTCATCATGAAGATTGCGATTTTCCTACTTTGCCTGGTATCGATGCAGGCCCAATCGAGAGCTTTACCGCAGTCCGACGACCTCGCACTTAAGTCGCAACAGGCAAAGCAGCTAATGGCGGAAGGCAATTTCGTGCGAGCCATTCCCCTGTATCGCGAATTGAATCAAGCCATGCCTGGTAATCCAGGATTGAAGTTAAATCTCGGAATTGCGCTCCACATGGCGGGCAAGAAGCGTGAGGCTCTCCCGGAACTGGAATCAGCGGTAAAGCTTGACGCAACCCTGGAGCCCGCTTGGCTCTTCCTGGGCACCACTCGTCTGCAACTCGGGGAGACCGCGGCAGCCCTTAGGCCACTGAAGATGGTCCTGAGCCTGGAACCAGACCAGCCTCAAGCTCGCCAGATGCTCGCAGGGGCGCTGCTCTCGCTCGGCCGGCCCGAGGAAGCAGCGGCCGAGTACCGGAAACTCACGGTGGCGGATCCAGAAAATGCACAGGGCTGGTATGGTTTGGGGCGCTCTTACGAATCTCTGTCCGGCCGTGGCTTCGACAATCTCCAAAAGACTGCTCCACAGTCGGCATACCTACTGTCATTGCTGGCGGAGACCCGCCTGCGTGAGCAGCAACTCTCTAGCGCGTTCTTCCTTTACCGTCGTGCCTTGGAGCGGATGCCCACTTTGCGCGGTCTGCACAAAGGAGTGGCAGAAGTTTACCGGCAGGCAGGGCATCCGGACTGGGCGGAAATCGAAGACAGGAAGGAATCGCAGCTTCCTCCTCCGGATTGCCACGTCGAGAACTTGGAGTGTCAGTTCAGCGCGGGACAATTCGATGAGCTCGCTGCCGCTGCAAAGCAGACGAATGCCGAGTCTTTCTACTGGCAGTCACGAGCCTATAACGAATTAGCCCTGCATGCTTTTGCAAGGCTCGGCCAGTTGCCCCCTTCCGCGGAGCTTCACGAGTTGAAAGCCCACATTTACAACAGTCAGAAGAAATACAGCGAGGCGGCCAGCGAGTGGCGCGAGGCATTGAAACTTTCTCCAACTGACACGCAGATCAAGAAAGATCTCGCTATCAGCCTGAAACTGGGCCAAGACTACGAGGCAGCACTACCGCTGTTACAGGAGTTGCTTCGCGAACAGCCCACGTCGGCTGAGTTGAATTTTCTTGTGGGTGACACTCTGCTGGACCGAGAGCGGGCGGAGGAAGCCCTGCCGCTACTGCAGCGCGCCGTCACCCGAGACCCGAAATCTCTGGCAGCGCATAAATCCCTGGCCCGGGCCGAGCTGGCCGCTGGAAAGCCGGTCCAAGCGATTCCGCATCTGAAGCTGGCGTTGCCTACAGATGAGGATGGCACCCTCCACTACCAACTCGCACAGGCTTATCGGGCTAGCGGCCAAACCGAGCTCGCCAGGAAAGCATTGCAGGAGTACCAACAAATCCAGAGCTCCGCGGCCGCAGCCCGCGAATCTGCCAAGCAGGAGACAGAAATCACGCCACCCTGAGCAGCGAGCAACCCCCTCCATCGAAGCTATTTGGATGGCTCGTGGATCTCGAGAACCTGGTTAGTCTTGACATTCCGCAATATCTGAACCGTCCCACTGGGCCATCGAATTTCGACTCGCTCAATCTTCTCCAGCTTTCCCGTTCCGAAGTGCACGGATGCAGGGCTCGAGGACGCGTATCCCACCGCCGTAGTTACATGATTGAACTGATCACCTACCCGGATCTTGGCGCCGATCCCGTCGCGGTTGCTTCGGGTGCCCGTTAATTTCAAGATGAGCCAGCCGTTCGGATCCGGGCTGACGTTTTGCCAAAGTTCCGCTGCTTCCCCGAGGGCGCTGACTACCACGTCGATCTTTCCATCATTGTCGAAATCCGCAAAAGCAGAGCCGCGATGCGCCCGCGCAATATTAAAGCCTGCTTCCAACGAAACGTCGCGGAAGGTTCCGTTGCCGAGATTGCCAAACACGCTGTTGGGTTGTTTGTAGCGGGTGGATTGAAACTGATCAATCAAATCGTTGACGTCGGAATTGGCGGTAAACAGATCTTTCCAGCCGTCGTTATTGAAATCGAATAATCCGTTGCTCCAACCACTGCGCGTTCCTGTGAGCTTCGCAAGTTGGCTCCTGTAAGTCAGGTCCTGGAACGAACCTTTGCCCACATTCTGAAAGAGTGGAAATGTTTCCCCCGCGAGGGCCGTAATGTTGAGATCGCAACGGCCATCATTGTCAAAGTCGCGAAAATCCGCTCCCATGCTGGCTATCGGAGCCCCGTTGTTCGTCAAGGCGACCCCCGCCTGGAGCGCGACCTCTTCGAATGTCCCGTCACCTCGATTGCGAAAAAGGAAGTTGGGCAAATTGTCATTTGTGACAAAGACATCGGTGAAGCCGTCGTTGTCGTAGTCGGCAAAGGCAACGCTCATACCGCGTCCAATGTGCTGAGCAATGCCAGCCTCCTTGCTGACATCTTCGAATGTTCCGTCCCGCCGATTCCGGTACAGCGTGTTCGGTAGTCCCTCGAAATATTTCGGATGGCAGTAGACACGTAAGTTGCGCTCACGATCGCCACAGTAGCGATCGAACTCGGGAGTCCAGTGGGCGTAATTGACGACAAATAAGTCCAACCAACCATCGTTATCGTAATCCAACCAGCCTGCGGCAACCGACCACTTATCGCTCTTGATTCCGGCCTTTTCCGTCACATCCTCGAACTTACCGTTACCCAGATTGCGGTAAAGAATGTTGCGATAGACACCCGCCACAAAAAGATCGGTATGCCCATCATTGTTGTAGTCGGCCGCCGCCGCGCCCATCGAATAGCCCGCTCCCGCGACACCAGCCTCTGACGTGACATCCGTAAATTTCATACCGCCATCATTGCGGTAGAGCCGGTTGAAAAAGTTCGGGGATTCCTTCTCCAGGCTCGGAATTGCCGCTCCATTGGTGAAAAATATGTCTACCTTGCCATCATTGTTGTAATCGAAAGCCGCCACTCCTCCCGCCATGGTTTCAATCATGTGCTTACGAGGGGTCGGATTGTTATGAAGCACAAAATCCAGTCCTGCTTGCTGAGCAATCTCGCGAAAACGTATGGGAGAAAACGCCGAAGGCTCCGCTAAATGAGTTCTTTTTCGAGGCACTTGCGGAAGCATAAAGCCGCAGGCGGCGGCCAGGAACTCTCTTCGAGACAGGATCGGCAATGATGAACGCACACTGGAGATTATTCAGGGAGTTATGGTCAGAGTCTAGAGCTCGTTTGCAATGACATTCAGCCGCGGGCGAGAAGTAAACGATCGACGCGCTGGCTTACATCGCGGAGATATGTTTCGTCCCCTCCATCGAGCTCAGTGATGGCGCTGCCAGAGTAACCAACGTCGGCGAAGGCTTGCCGCACCGCGGTCCAGTCCACATCGCCCTCACCGAGATTCACCCAGGCGTAACCGTCTTCCTTGCGCTTGAAGTCCTTCAGGTGAACCTTCACAATCCTCTTTCCAAGCGTATGGATCCAGTCCTGCGGATAGCCATAGAGCACCACGTTTCCCACATCGAACCAGGCTTTAATCCAAGGACTCTTGAATTCATCGATGTACTTGGCCATCTCGAGCGGGCTGAGCAGGAATTTATTCCAAACTTCCTCGATTGCGATCACAACCTTCAATTCTTCCGCCAACGGGATCAGCTTCTGGATTTCCTTCTTCGACCGCACCCATGCGTCCTGGTAAGAAGTCTTCGCATCGACCACTGCCGGGACCAGCAAGACGGTATCCGCGCCCCAGAGCTTGGCGTTGTGCAGAGAAGTTCGCATCCCGGCGAGGCTCTTCTCCACGTCCGCTGGATTGCTCGAAGACAGCGGATACTTCCAATGGTCCATATTCATGACGGAGTCGATGCGGATGCCCGCTCCATCCGCGGCTTTCTTGATTTCTTCGGCTTTGTGCTCATCGCCTTCTGTGGGCGCCTGCACAACCTCGAAGCCCACGTCCCGCGCCATTTTGAAACGATCGGAGTAGCTGAGCTTCTCAGGCAACATCTCCAGCAGCACGCCCTTCTTGATAGGAAGAGGCGGCGGGGACGGCGGAACCGTGCCGGATGCTTCGGCCCCAAGCGAGCGGCCCAGTGCTCCAGCGGCTACACCTGCCGCGCTGACGGCGACCGAGGACTTCAGAAACTCGCGACGTGAAGGATGACGCATCTGCACCTCAACTTAGCTTTTTCAAATCGATCTTGGCATCCCAGACTTCCTTGGACTTCATGGTTTCATCCCATGTCACCTCGCGGCCCGTATAAGCTGCGGTGCGCGCCATCATGCACGACAGAGCGGATTCAGCTCCCTTCGCGGCCTGATTATGAAAGTTCCCGCTGGTGATGCTGTCCACAAACGCCTTCTTTTTTTCCTTGTCCGCAAGGTCCAGGTTGGACGTGAAATTTCCGGTAACGGAAAAAGCTTGCTGCTGCCCCGTCTCGGGTGCTGGCTTTACCGAGGGCGCATACTGCCACGGTTCGTCACCCCAAATACCCAGCGGACCAGTGTAGGGTGACTGCGACGTGCCTTTCGTTCCGAAAAAGCGCTCGGTCACATCCCACCAGCCCTTCGCAAATTGAGTTGAACTGAACGTCACGTCCACATCATCGGGATAATGGAAAACCACGTTGTAATTTCCGTAGGCATCGCCGTCGTTGGCTGGACGACCTTGCCTTCCCCCAGTCGCAGAAGCTTTCAGCGGGTGATTTTTGAGAATCCAGTTGCAAATATCAATGACATGAATGTTCTGTTCCACAATGATGTCGCCGGACAGCGTTCGGTCGTAAACCCAGTTGCGTAATCGGCGCTCCATGGGCGATGCATTGGGCCAGGCCGGCCTGTCGATGTAGCCCGTAAGGTAGTGAGCCTCTCCACAAACGATATTTCCGAGAGCCCCATTGTGAATACGGTTCACCAGTTCTACAAACGGAGGACAATCCCGGATCTGGAATCCCACGTCGAGGCTCAGCTTAGTGTCCGCATGTTTGCCTATTTCGATCACCTTGAGTGCGCCGGGGACGTCAACAGCTACAGGCTTCTCCAGATAAACGTGCTTCTTGGCGTGGACGACGGCCTCCAGATGTTGGGGATGATAATAGGGCGGAGTCGCGATAACGATCGCATCCACTTCCTTGGAATCCGCAATTCTCTTGTACGCGTCGGGACCTACAAAGAGCTGGGAAGCGTCCAGCGCTGCATAGCCTTTTCCCTGTTGCATCTCGTCGAAATGCTTGCGGGCGACGTCCAACTGATCCTGGAACATATCGCCCAAGGCGACCACGCGAGCGCCGCCTGTATCAACCAGGTTTGTCGCGTCCTCGGTTCCGCGCCCGCCGCAACCCAGCAAACCCACGCGCACAGCTGAATTCGCCTCGCTGCCGCGCACCAGGCTGGGCTTGATGAACATCGCTCCGGCTGTACAGGCCGCGACCGCGATGAATTTCCGCCGGGTGACGTCGTTGGAGAAGCTAGGTGTCTCTGGATCGACTGGCATTTGTCCTCCCGAACTATCCGATCAGTTTTTCCAAATACGTCTTGGAGGCGCGAACGTCCTCCACTTGCTGTGGACCGGAAATCTCCCGCTCAATGGTGACCGCGCCACGGTAGTGAAGCAACTTCAGGCGTTCGATGATAACCGGAAAATCCACTTTTCCCTTGCCGATGGGAACTTCCTGCCCGAGTTCCTTCGGGTTCGTGGGCCACATCCCATCTTTGGCGTGAATCCCCTGCACATATGGGCCAAGAATCTCAATGGCATCGACGGGATTCGCCTTGCCGTACAGAATCAGATTGGCGAGATCGAAATTGACGCCCTGATTGTCGACGCCTACATCGCCCATCGCGCGTACCAGCGTGATGGGAGTTTCCTGACCGGTCTCATAGCGGAAATTCTGGCCATTTCGCTTGCAGTACTGGGCGACTTCTCGAATCGCGGTGACTGTTTCGTTGTACACCGGATCGTTGGGATTTTCGGGGATGAATCCGCAGTGTGTCTGAACCGCAGGAATACCGCACTGCTTGGCGAAATCCGAGGCTTTCTTGATCTGGGCAATTCGAGCGGCGCGGGTCGGGCGTGGAACCAGGCCAATCGTGAGCGGCCCTTGATAAAAGTCCCACACTTCCTTCCCAGGTCCGCCAACCACGACCGAGGTAGCCTCGATCTTGTACTTATCCAGGGCTTGACGCAGCCGGCCTGCAAGCTCCACCTCAAACTCGTCAACGAATATCTGACTTGTAGGCAAGCCAAGTTCGCTGACTTTGGCCAAGGCCGCATCGGGATCCTTGCCGATGCCAATAATCAAACCAAGACGCAACGGCTTCTTGCCATCGTCCGACGGGATCGCTGGGATGGGCCTTGTCGCGCTGTCGGACTCCAGTGATGCTACCGGGGCAATGAGAAGACCTTTGCCGGCACCGACGAGGCCCAGACTCGCCGCCAAGGCACCTGTGGAGGACTGAAGAAAGTTGCGCCGATTCATGTTGTGCAAGCTAGACGCCGACTAATTCTCCTTGATTTCAATCTGCTTCCAACGCATCTTCACACCACCGCCTGTGTGAATCTGCAACGCGATCACGCCTTCGTTGAATTTTGGAGAAGGGTCCGCATAGTCCACAATCTTTACGCCATTCAGACGAGTAGTGATCTGGGAGCCTTGCACGGAGACTTCGAGGTCATTCCATTCGCCCGGCTTGAGCGCATTTTCGCCCTCGGCTGTCGGCTGCGCGACCCAACCACGTCCGCCGCTTTCGTACAGCCCGCCCGTGTGTTTGCCTTTGCCAGGATCGACTTCCACCTGCATGCCCTCGATGTCGGGGCCATGCTCCGGGTCCATGCCCGTGATTCGCGAGTGGATGAAGACGCCGCTGTTCCCTTCTGCCTCGCCCTTGAATTTCAGGCGCAAAACAAAGTTCTTATACGTCTTTTCGGTGGTTAAGTAGCCGTACTTGTTGGCTGTGCTCTCGCAAAGAATGGTGCCCCCATCGACGACCCACTTTTCGTCGCCATTCTTCTTCCAGCCAGAAAGGTCTTTGCCGTTGAACAGAGCAGTCCATCCTGATCTCGCCTGGCTGGCAGCGGCGAGCGCCAATAGCAACACCACGGCGAAACTGCATCGCTTCATGGTCGAGTTTCTCATGAGACGCAAATAGTAAGCCCCCGGAGCACTCTATGCATGCTCCGGGGGGCTGATTCTCCACTCAGAATGCCAATCGCAGTCCGAAACGGAACTGGCGTTCATCATTTTTGGCGCTGGTGATGGTCAGGAAATCACCACTCGTGCTGGTCGCCACTGGGATTGAGAAAATGTGGCGAGTTGAAGAGGTTCGCGGCATCGGCACGAAACTGCAATTCCACCCGCTCGGCAATTCTAAACGTGCGGAACAGGCTGAAGTCGAAATTTACCGAGCCCGGTCCTCGCAGGCTATTGCGCCCAACGTTGCCGTATCTGACGTCCGTCACGGGCACGAACGCACTTGGGTCGTAGAAGGGATTTCCAGACCCAACTCCGCCGAGTTTGTGTGTAGGACCGACCTGGTCGGGTGTCTGGGTTTGATCCACGGCATTCAATGAGCCGCCGATAGCGGTTAACTGGAATGGTTGGCCCGCAACAGCGCTAAAGATACCGCTGGTTTGCCATCCCCCGAGGATCTTAGACGGCGGCCCCTGAACTGGCCCAACGCTTTCCGGAGCCAAGAGGTAGCTCGTAGATATAGGACATCTGGAAGATCTGTGGCGTGTTGTAGCCTGCCGGCGCTCGATTCTTTCGCAGAACGCTGGGGTCGTTCCAATTCAGTCCGGCCCAGCCATCATCGTCGGTCATATTAATGGCCTTCGACCATGTGTACGCTCCCTTTACCATAAAGCCATTCTTGAATTGTCGGTTAAGGGAGGCCTGCAGCGAATGATAGTTCGCGCTGAGAAATCCCTGCCAATACAAAGTACTGGCTGTCCGGAATTGCGAAATCGAGCGGAAGGAGAGTTCCTCCGAGATGTGTCTGTGTTATAAGGCTGTCCCGCCTGTCCTGTACCTGGCAGCGACGCGTTCACATCCAAGTCGCCAAACGCGTGAACGGTCTGCGTGCCCACATATCCCACGGAAGCCAAGAAACCGCCCGGCAGCCTCCGCTCTACGATTAAGTTCCAGGATTCGATATACCCGCGCTTCAACTCGCCGGGCCCTACGCTGCGCTCCAGAGCTTGAGCAGGCAGTGGAATCGTGCCGCTGCTGATGTCAGGACAACAAATGGGCGGAATACCAACGGGAATGTGCTCCACTCGGAAGCGTGAGTTGCCAGTGGCGAGAAGGAGCCCGCCGGGAGCAAAGCTGTTCACTCCAGCAAAGTTTGACCCGACGGTGAACGGATAGAAGCCTCGCAGCGGTCTGGCGAGCGGAAGTGGATCCACGGTGATCCCAAAACCGCTGCGCACGACCATATTGTCGCTTACTTGGTATGCCAAGCCTACGCGAGGGGCAAAGAGCTTCTTGCTGGTAGTCACTCCAAGGTTGTCGGGATTCCCGCCAATTCCTCCCAGCAATACATTAAGGGTCGTGAAGTCCAAACGATCGAATTTGGCGACGCTATCGCGCTGTCATCAATGGATAGTATTCGTAGCGGAGACCCAGGTTCGCGGTCAGCTTGTTCGTAATGCGATAGCGGTCTCCGACGAACCAGCCGAACTGCCACTCCTTTGCAGTGGCCTTGATAAATTGATCGCTCTTGCCCAACCCACTTGATACCGTTCCGCCAGGCAGGCCCAGCAAAAACTGCGCCCACGCGTTGAACTGGTTTGGAGCAGCCGCGTTTGGATCATTTAACGCTGTCGCATTGCCATCGAAATCAAATTCGCCTCGCGGCCCGGATCCCAACTCCGGCTGCCAATGGTTTAGATGGTGATGAATGATATCGATCCCGGCGCTAACCTGATGCTTGCCCTTCGACCACCGCACATTGTGGGAAGTGGTAAAACTCCAGTCATTGCGGAATGCCGGATTCCAGCCCTCTGGATTCCCAATGTTTGCGAAACCGGAAACGGCAAAGAAGGGGAACCCACTGCTGCGTAGGTCCGAGCCGTTATTGGTTCCCGGAAGCCCCAGCACATCCGACCCAATGTTAGTTCCGTAATCCGGAGTCTTTCCGTATTCGCTCATGCGCGTAAAGCCCACGTTGCCGTCTATAACAAGGGTAGGGGAAAGCGTGAGCGTGTGCCCCAATGTAACGAGTTGCACAAACGAATGGAAATCGCCCAGGCCGCCGTCGCAAGCGCAGTCGCCAATCGCCTGTCCCAGGCTCGGCACACCATGGAATTTGGACTTCATGGCGCTGTACTTGACGAAAATGCTGTGATTGGTGGTCCGATTCCAATCAACCTTGCCATCGAAGTCGTTGCGATTCAGGCTTTGGGTGGCCGAAAAAAAGTAGTTGTCGATATCGCCGGCTCCCGGCACGTTTGGTAGAGGAAGCAGGGCAATGATCTGCGCCGAAATCGGATTAATTGGTATGGCTGACTGATCTAGGGAATGGCGTTCGTCCTGCGCCTGAAATGCCATCAGCAAGATGTCCCTGTGCTGGGATCATAAATTACGGTTGGAGTGCTAAGCCCGGTAAAATCTCCGTTCCGAAGCGCCTGCGTCGGTACTGTAACGCAGACCGGTATTTCGGTTATCTCGTTCGAACGTTCCGTCCCAGCTTCCAAAAAAGAATAGCTTGTCTTTCTTGATCGGGCCGCCGAAGGTTCCGCCCATATCGTTCAGGATGCTCGTCCCCTTCTTCGGTTGCACCGCGGGCGTTTCGAAGTATTGTCTGGCCCTGAGGGTCTGGTCCTGGTGATATTCGAATAAGACCCCATGGAACTGGTTTGAACCTGATTTAGTGATTACGGTGATGGCCGCGCCGCCGGTCATTCCCTGCTCAGGATCGAAATTGTTGGTAGAGACATTCACTTCCTGAATTGTCTCCGCGGGAGGCACATAGACCGTGTGGTGCGGCAGCCACACGAATACGTCGGCAGCACCATCGACTCTAGTGTTGTTATTGTTCCGGTTCGTACCATTGATATTGGTGCTCAGAGCCCGTTCTGGCGTATCCGCAATTGCGTTCTGAAATACCCCCGGAGTCGCTCCAGGCACCAGGTTGATCAGCGTCTGATAGTTCCGATACTGATTGAGCGGCATCTCCTGGATAGCCTTTCCGGAGATCTCTGTGTGAACGTCCGTCTTTTCGGTCTGCAGCGTTACCGCAGCTGCCTCGACCGTGACCTTTTCCGATACCGAGCCGATCTGCAGATTGAAGTTGGTATTGGTGACAACGTTGGCACCAACGCGCACGTCCGTCTGAGTCAGCGGCTTGAAGCCGGTCGCGGTGACTGTAACGTCGTAGGCGCCCGGAGAGAGGTCGGTGAGCGTATAGTGGCCGCCCGCATCCGCATCGGTTTCTTTTTGCACACCTGTGGCCCTGTTCACGGAGGAGATATGCGCCTTAGATACGGTAGCGCCGCTCTGGTCAGTTACCGTTCCACTTACCGAGCCAAAGAGCACCTGAGCCTCGCTGCGCTGAACCAATCCCGCCAATACGAAGCCGAGAGTAAGCAGAGAAACCAGAACAACTGATTTGGTCCTGATCATTGCCATATCTTCCTCCTTGAAACCGTGACGTTGTTGCCAACTGCGGCCGACCCCATCTATCTACTTAGCCGATGGAATCATGCCAGGTTGCTTTATGACGGCATGCAAAGCGTGCCATCTAAGGCAGTTATTCTTTCTTGTGGGTCCCAGAGCGGCCAGACAGTTGTGGGAAAACTACGCAATGCAGGCAACGCTTGTCAAGAAGTTAATCCGAGAGGGATGTCAAATCTTGTCTGCTAAGAAGCTCTCCGGTAGAACGTTGAATCTTAGCCCTGATTTGAAATAGGGCGACCAGTGCCTTGACGCACCGTAACGATTTGGTCCGCATGAATCTTATCCCACGCCTCACGCTGGCCGTCTGGCCATCGCACGATCAGACTGTCGATGTTCGCGTTTGCTCCTAAACCAAAGTGGACGCGGACATCGCTCGCGCTCAGGTAACTGGAATCTGTATGGGCGCGGCGCACAAGCTTTCGCCCTCGTTGCTGGAGTTCGACAGTGGCGCCGATCGCGAAGCGATTTCCATGACTAGCTTCCAGTCGAACCAAGAGCCAATGGTTGTGGTTCAAAGAACGATTCTGGTTCAGAAGAAGCCGAACCGAGCCGTTGTTATTAGTAACCACGATATCCACTGCGCCATCATTGTCGATGTCCCCGAAAGCGGCGCCGCGACTCACCTCAGATAATGCAAAAGCTGGTCCAGCCGCCTGGGACATTTCGCGGAATTTCTGTCCCTCGCCCTCATTATGAAACAACTGATCTGGCTGGCCGAAAGGGTACGGGATTCCCCGCAAAGACTCTATGCGATTCACGGCGCCGTTGGCGATAAACAGGTCAAGCTGTCCATCATTGTCATAGTCAAACCATTCGGTGCCAAAACCTGTGTAAGGAAAAGTCGGCAGGACAAGGCCAAATTCCGCGGCAGCATCGTGAAAATTTCCCCGCCCATCATTGACGAAGAGGTTGCTGCCTTCATTGGTGAGATTGGTTTTAAAAATATCCTCATGGCCGTTGCCCTCGAAGTCGCCGGCAGCAACTCCCATGCCGGCCTGCGGCAACCCGTCAGCGTTGAAGGCTGCTCCCGACAGCAAGCCCTTCTCTTTGAACGTTCCATTTCGCTGGTTGATCCAGAGATGCGCAGCGGCACCGTCGTTGGCGACGTAAATGTCCGGCCAGCCATCGCCATTAAAGTCAGCGCAAACGACACCGAGCCCGGGCCCCAGGGCGGCTCCAATCCCTGCCGCTTCGGTCACATCCTCAAATGTTCCGTCTCCGCGATTATGGAAAAGACGCGCAGGTACCGGCTGGTACATTTTCGGAGTGCAATAATCCCGCTCGCCGGTAGAAGCAAAACACTGCTTGTTGCCTTTAACAGTGAAATCCAGGTAATTCGCTACGAAAAGATCGAGACGCCCGTCGCGGTCATAATCGACCCACGCCGCACCTGTACTCCAGCGAGGGTCATCCACGCCGGCTTTTGCGGTTACGTCAGTGAACGTGCCATTCCCATTATTGTGATACAGCACGTTGCGTCCGAAGTTTGTAACATAGAGGTCCTGGAAGCCGTCATTGTCATAATCTCCGACCGCAACACCCATGCCGTAGCCGATGTGCCCCACCCCGGCTTTTTCGGTGACATCCACGAACTGGAGCTTCCCCGTCTCGCTTAGAAGATTGCGAAAGAGCCGGTTCCCAGGCTTCCAACCCGGAGGGGGTGGGAACTTCGCCTGACGGGAGTCTTGTGCGGGCTCGAACATCGTGCCCTGAATCAGATAAACATCCAGGTCCCCGTCGTTGTCGTAATCAAACAGAGCAACACCGGCGCCCATGATTTCCGGCATGTAGAATTCGCCGGTAGCACCCGTGAAATGATTGAACTTCAACCCAACTTCCTCGGCAACTTCGCGGAAGAGTGGAACGGATGCAGGCACACTGAAAAGAGGTCTGGAAAATATGGTTGCTGCGCCAGCCAGCCCGAAGAAGAGGAGACTTAAAAAATCGCGGCGCCCAAAGTGGTACCGTTGAACTACTTTTCCAAACGTGCGCTTTGATTCCAGCCTGTTCACTGCGGCGTTCTCGGCGTCTCCAGGGCGTGCAGATCACGATCAATGCTGGCAAGCAGAGAGGTCTGGCCCCGAGCTACCGCTCCGTCGCGGGCCTGACGTATATAGCGCAGCGCATTCTGCCGATCGCCGGAGCGGGCGAACGCTGCCCCCAGGGCATAGAGATATCGCGGAGTGTTTTCATCCTCCGGCTCAATCGTCTTCTCCAGCTCTTTGATTCCTTCCTGATACTTTTTCTGGTTCACTAGTAGACGGCCTAAATTGAAGTGCGCTTGATGGTCGCCGGGTCTGTTCTCGAGAGCTTTCCGGTACTCAACCTCCGCCTCCGAAGAGATGCCTCGCCGCTCAAGCAGGTAACCGAGATTATTGTGCGCGCCGGCATAATACGGGTTGATTTCCAGTGTCTTGCGGAAAGCATCCTCCGAAGGTTGATATTTCTCGGCGCTTAAAAGAAGAACCCCGTAATTGTAGTAGGCCTCGGCCGAACCTGGATCGAGGCGAGTGACTGCGCGATAGTGTTCCTCCGCCTTGTCGAACTGATTCAGCTGGCCATACAACCTGATCAAGTTGATGTGCGCCTGCACCAGCCCGTGATCGATTTCAAGTGCTCTCTCCTGGGCTTCAGCGGATTCTTCTAATTTCCCCTGCCGCTCAAGTTCCACTCCCATTTGCACCTGATAAGCTGCGCTTCGATTGAGAGCCCGAACTTCACCCAGCAGTGGGTCGCCTACCGGCGGCGCATTATTCTTGTTCTTTTGATAAAGAAGAAGCTGCTCCTCCGCTTTGTCACTTTCGCCGAGAGAGCGATAGGTTAAGGCCAGAGAGTAGTGCGCCGCACCGAAATCAGGAAACAGTGCAATCGCTTTGCTGTACGCCTCAGCCGCACGCGCGTGGTCATGACGAGCAGTGCGGATCCGTCCAAGGCCGTAGTAAGCCTCCGCCTGGTCGGGATCCTGCTTCACGATCTCGGTATAAAGCTCCTCACTTCCCTCCCAGTCCGCCGAAGCAAGCAGGCAGTTCGCCAGCCTAAGCTTGGCGGCAAGGTAGTCTGGATCGATCCGAAGTGCCAAACGAAGACTCGAAGCAGCCTGCTCGCATCGTCCGTGGTCGGCTTCGACGAGTCCGAGATAGTACGCCCATCGAAGAACTGTGGGTTCGAGCTGTGTGGCCCGGCGGTAACACACAGTCGCTTCCTCAAATAATCCGTACGCCTGGAGAATCATGCCCAGACTTCCGCTTGCTGTGGCGTCCCGAGGGTGGCTGCTGGCATAGGAGTGAGCCTCATCAATCTGGTCGCGAATCGCGGGAGAGAAATGGTCCAGAGTGAGACGAGGCAACTCTGGGATCGCATCCCTCTCTTGAATGCCCCACATGCAGGACGCAAAGGCAAGCACCAGGAAGAAGATGGAGCAGCCTGTCCTACACATCAGTTCTTCTTCTCCTTAACCGAGCACGCAAGCTGCCCGGTCACTGGCCATCGCTCGTCTGCTACTGGCGCTCTCGAATTGCAGATCGCCCCTCCTCAGTTAGATGATTGCAATAAGGGCGCAGTGGAGTTGAGTCAGGCTCGATGCCGCATCATCGGTGCGGAAAGAACGGGAAGAGCTTGAGAATCTCCTCCTCGGTGGGCTGATAGCCATATTCTGTAATCTCAAAACCCTCAACGTGTTGAATGTGGGTGCCCTGCGCGCCATAACGCTTTTGCGCTGCTTGCCGCCACTCAGGCGGCAGATTCCTGGCCACCTCTGGTCGCCCGGCCAGCCATTTCTTTCGCTCCGCCGGATCAGTCGGCACCTGCTGCAATTGTCCTACCGTCCACGGCAGCCACTCGTAGAACTGCGACACATGCGCGTCCAGCATACTGACCTTTTTGTCGAACACGTCATCGATCGACACAATAATGTCCGGACGAAAGGGCTGCGGCCGCGTGAACCGGTCGCTGTAATAAAGGAAAACGGGATTTCGCGTCAATGGAGGCGTATCCGTGACCAGATTCGGCACGATCACCATGTAAGACGCATCCTGCACCAGCACTCCTGTATAACGGTGGTCCGGATGGTAGTCGTTTGGGCGCGGCGCAATTACGATGTCGGCCTTCCACTGGCGAATCTCGCGAATGACCTGTTCGCGGACATCTAGGGTGGGCAAGAGCTTTCCGTCGTGGTTATCGAGCACTTCGTATTCAATGCCGATCCGTCGTCCCGCTTCCTGCGCTTCGGCACGCCGCCGTCTGGCGAGTTCCTCTCCGTGCTGCGATTGATGACCGGCGTCACCGTTGGTCAACGAGACGAATTTCACTTTGTGGCCCTGGGCTGCGTACTTTGCCGCAAGACCTCCGGCGCCGAGGTCGCAATCGTCGGGATGGGCGCCGAAGGCGATCACGCGCACGGTTTGAATCTTGTGCGCGCCCAGGCAGCACTGACAATATCGCTGCAGCCAGAACGCACGCCAACCGTGGCCCAGGATCAGCAAAGCGTGCGCAAAGCCTTCGGCTCATATGAATTCAATGCAACGTTCACTTACGAAGGCGAAAATTATACATCGAAATATAGGAACCAATTGGCTCTTCCTATGCAAGGGAAAAGCTAACGCCCTCTTCTCAGAAAGTAACTCTGAGCCGCAAGCGGATGGTTCTACGGCTGTCCACACCCTCCTGCGGAAACGTCGAGAACGGACGCGCGAAGTCCGAGTTCGGATTCACATCTTCCAACGTCGGCATCAAAGTAGTCTGATCGATCTGAACGTCGAATCCGCCGAGATAGGCGAAACTGCCGTCCCCAAAATCCTGGTTGGGCATCCGTATGGGATGGTTGAAAATATTGTCGAAGTCAGCGCCTAGCGTGGCGCGTTACCCGCTCACCGAACCTGAAATCTTTGTGCAAGCCGAAATTGACGCCCCAACCGCCCGGTCCCCAGAGCAGATTTTTTCTCGCGACAGCCGGGTTGGTGAACACATCAGCTCCCATCGGTGGAGGAGCAAAAGCACTAGGATCGAAAATCTGATCCGCAACGTGATGCTTGTAATCGCCCACAACCAGAGGCCGGTATCCGATGAAATCATTGAAGTCACCCAGGGCATCGACCGAAGTGGAAGCGATGTTTCCCGGACCGACGAAGCGCAGATTATTGCCGCAGTTGTCGCAGGTCCAGTACGGGGTGAAGGCAGTGCCGCTTTTGGCAAACATTTGGAATGTCGTCTGCCATCCGCCGATCACAGCGTCCGCCCACTTGGATAATCCGCCTGCAAATTTCCGGTTGCGTCCGACCGGCAGGTCATACACGCCGTAAAAAACAAAACGGTGTTTAGAGACCCATGCGTCCTGCGTGTAATCAAGATTCGGACTGAAAGGATTGTAAGGGACGCCGCCCAGACTGGAGTTCCCCTGATCGATGCCAGTAGATTTCTGATCAGAGTAGGTGTACGAAGCATTGAACATCAAGCCGTTGTTGTAACGCCGCTCGACTTGAGTCTGAAAAATGTTTGCCTGGCTATGGCCGTAATTGCCGTAAGTCAGCAGATAGTCGCCGAGTTCAGGATATGGAAGGCGAGCATAATCTGCCGGGGAAGGAACGCAGTCTCCGTCATCTACGGAACAAGCGGTCGAGTTATCACCGGTCGTCGTACCCCAAGGTGTGTTATTGGGCGCGATTTCATTGAGGTCAATGCCGCCGATCAGACCATGAGATGTCGTTCCCAGATAAGAAAAACGAACGGCAGTCTTCAGTCCAATTTGACGTTCGAAAGTCGCGTTGTACTGTTGCACCAGAGGGGCAGCCAGACCAACTGGCACGGCATTGATGGAGAAAGCGCTGGAATCAAGAACCACATCGCCGCCAGTCATCGGCGTCGGCCATGGTTGCAATGGTGGGTTGATCGGCGGAGTATTCACGTCGTCTTGCTTCGTAAGAGCCTGATTGAATCCGTTGGTCGAGATCGGGTCACGAATTCCCTGCGCAGCCGAAGTTGGAAAGTAGATTCCGTAGCCGCCACGGATTACAGTTTTATCCCCCAGCGCCCACGCAACTCCGACACGCGGGGCCACGTTGTTCTTGTCGGCCCGTACCAATCCGCGACCGACGCCGAGTCCGGACTGCGCCGCAATGACTGTCGGCAAGGTTGCAGGAATCCGGGGGTCCAGGTAGGACAACGTTTGTGCCGAGGGCACGATGAAACGGCCTGTATTGTTGTTGAACGTGGGATCGAAGTTCAGCAGAATGTCATGCTTATCGACCCAAGGCGAAACCACTTCATAGCGAACCCCGAGATTAACCGTTAACTTCGGTTTGACCTTCCAATCATCCTGGAAGAAATAACCCTGCTCCCAGTTGGTTACGTCCATGTCGGGACGAGTCTTGGCGATATACGTCACCCTGGACGGTGGAAGGCCAAGCAGAAAATTGGCGAACCCATCAGTGCCGCCTCCGCTATAGGTCATCGTCCCGCGAGGGTTGCCACGAGCGCTCGAAAAACCATCCAAGCCTTCATTGTGCACGAAATCCGCACCCATTTTGAAGTTGTGGTTGTTCACGACCCAAGTGAGCGTGTCGCCGAAGGTTGCCAGATATTGGCTCTCCTGGCGCTGAGTGTTCCGGTCACCACTTCGATCGAAGGAAGTAAATCTAGAGCCATAGCTGATTACAGGGTGTCCGTGCGTGAGCAACTCGGCTGGTCCAACAGCAGCACCGTATGCATCGATCGCATTCTGATCGAAGCCGATGCTCGAGAGAAATCCCTGCAGCGTCGTGTTGCTGTGCCTGAACCTGTATTCGCGGTTGAATCCCCCGCGAGCCTCGTTGATGACGTTGTTACGAATGGTCCGAACGTAAGAAAGAGAGAGCGTGTTGGTCCGACGGTCTTGCTGAGTCAGCCCGAGTCCAGTAAAAGGAGATCTCACTGCAGCGCTGCCGCCAATGAAGGCCGACCCGTTGTAAACCCCATAGACGTGATCCCTGTCAGAAAAATCATGATCGATGCGGAGGGTTCCCAAATCCCTGGTGGTGAGGCTCGGCATCAGAGTTTGGAATAGTTCTCCAATTCGTCCGTTCGATGTGTTCACCGCAATGGAGGGGTCGATTTTCGGAAAGTACTTGGTGATGAGAGTCTGCACATTGGGATTCAACAGCCGAGATGGGACGATCACGAATTGTTCCCCCAGCCCGGTGCAATTCGGCCATCCGTCACAATAGGTGTCGGCGGCGATCTCAGCCGGCGTCAGACTCACACCGGTTGGAACCGTCGGGAGAATGTCAGGATTCATATCGTTAGGATCGGCGATTAAGGGTGAAAAATCACCTGTCCAAAACGATGGGTGCGGCAACCTGTTATCTGTGACCGACACGGAATTGCGATTGTAATTGCGCTCGTAGGCCATAAAGAACCAGGTTTTCTTTAGCCCCGGGATACGACCTCCAAACGAGCCACCGACATCGTTGAAGTTGAAGTAAGGGGAGGGATACGGGTAAAGAGAACCCTCGGCGTCAGCCATGCCTAACTTGTCCTGAATGGTTAAGGCTGCGAGACTCGAGTTTTTGTTGTTGTAAAAAGCCGAACCGTGAAACTGGTTTTCGCCCCGCTTGGTGGTCACGCGAATACTGGAAATTCCGGCGTACTCTGCGCTGAAATCATGCGAAAGAACGTTGAGTTCGCCCACAGCCTCGAGCGACGGCTGGCTGTCCGTGGCGGAGCCGTCCAGGGTACTGGTTGAACGCTGCCCATCAAGAGTGAAGTTCGCGCCGTAACTCTGGAATCCGAGAAACTTGAATGTACCGTCGCCGGTACTCTGTGTAATGTTCGGGTTCAAATAAAGAAAAGAATAAACATCACGGCTGTCCCGCGGCAGGTCAATAACCTCGCGGTTGGTGATCGTATCGGCAATCGTCTGGTCGGCAGTGTTAATTGTAGGAGCTTCGGCACTTACAACGACAGACTCGCTGGTCTTCGATATCCTGAGCACGGCGTCGGCGTTGAAGACGTCACTCCCATTCAACCGGATACCGGTAATGTCCTGCGTGCTCATTCCCGCTGTGGAGATACTCACCTTGTACGTACCTGATACCAGACCGAAAACCTGATACTCCCCGTGTGAATTGGTACTCGTACGCCTCGTGGAGTTCGTGGCTTGATCCGTAATAGTCACGCTGGCGTTAGGAACCACTGCGCCGCTCGCGTCAGTAACCGTGCCTCGGATAGTCCCGAGGTCGGTTCCCTGGCCCAGAAGAGCAACGGTCGCACAAAGCGTGAAGGCAATGAGGAAGAAGCAGAGGGGCAAGAAACGGAACTTCATAACTAGACTCCACCGCGGACAGATTAAGAGAGAGGACTTGTACCACAAAAGCGAAACGATCCGCAAGAAAAACAAACTAAAAGGTTCGCGGAATTGGAGTCTACCGCGATTAATCCATTTTGGCTCCCGCTCGGATTCGCGCATCAGACGCCCTTTCTCCAGGCCGGATCATCACTCTTTCTGACCGCAAGGGCGATGGACCCATCAGGATTGAGCGCCTGCTCGCATGCCCAGGCGACCGGCTTCAGCACACCCGGGCGAATTTCTAATTCCGCCGAGAGGTGAAGCTGCCCCGCGAATCCCTTGGGCAGAATAAACGACGCCAAGCGGATACCTCCACCGACCGGCAGCCCTGGATCCAGCGTTCCGCGAAGCTTCAACGATGCATCCGGGCTGGCAACCTGTAACCAGAGAACTCCCGGAACTCCCGCCGCGCCGCGGTTAGAAACAGCAACAATCAATTCAGCCGTGCCGTGGCGTTTGCGCTGCCACACCCACGACGGCCGCAGCCGATATCCAAGGTTCGCTTGCAGGCGTTCGAAACCGCGGGGATAAACTTCCTGATAGCGCGCGAGATTCTTGGCTTCCGTCCACAATGCCCAGTAGTTGGAGCGCACGTCGAGTGTGTGCAGCATGTAATTCTCCAGCACGTTCACTCCGACGGAGTCCTTGCTCAATTTGGAAAGATCGTACTGTCGGAAGGAGCCATCCTCAAGAATGGCTGCCAGCCAGGGCGGGCGGTTCGCGAGTTGATCGATCTGGATTGGTTCTTCGATGATGATGCTGTCGGAGCGAAGCCACGCTCCGCCCGCCATGGCCAGCGCCAGGGTCTTACGATTTCCGACGTTACTGATGTCAGGCTGAGTGTTGCATGCAAGTGGAGTCTTCCTCCACGTTTCGAGTTGAAGCTCGGTCATCTCGACGAATGTGCGTTCGGCTGTCGAGTAATCCGGGAATGGATTTCGGAAATTGCTGGTGTGGCCCTCTCCCCAAAATCCGTACTGCATCATGTCGACCCACTCGATCAGAGGATTCCCGTCAAATGCCTCGACCAGCAGGCCATTCAAATCCATAAATGCTTTCTGGAATTCCGGATGGTCGTATCGAGGTTCGAGATATTCAGTATCCCCGTGCCCGGGAATTCGACCGATCTTCACCAGCGGCACCCGTTGGCGCAGAAATTCCGGCAATGAAATCTGCTCCGGCTGAAACACGGGGCTGGAAAGCTGCACGCGAAAAGCCACTCGCAAGCCACGGCTCTTCGCGGCCTCCAGAGTGAGCTTCCAAATGGGATCGAGATCAAGTCTCCCCGGCCGCGACTGTACGTTGCGCCAGTCGCAACGGATGTAGAGAACATCCACAAACGGCAGAGTTGAGATATTCTCCACATGCTGTTCGAGTGTCTCGCGTCCGGCGCGCGCTGCGAGCGACGGACCACCTTCTTCCCACGTGTATCCCACGAGCCCCAAGCCGGGATTGCGCACAGGTTTCTCTGAAGGAGTCGTAAACAGTGCTGTCAGCCAGCCCTCATCCTGATCAATGTCGAATGGACCTTGTTCGAGTCGATCACGCTGAGGAATCGGCGAACTGAACTGCTGGTTTCCAAATGCTTGCGCCAGAGTGCCGGCAGGAACGAGCGCCGCCAGAGCGGCAGCGCCTTTCAATAGGCTTCTTCTTTGCATATTCGCCACTTTGGGAATTGACAATTCGGGAGCTTTGCCCGACAGTGGGGTCACGCAAACATATCGAAAGCAAACGAAACAATCAAATGCTTAACGTCAGCTCTCTTCTGATTCTTTCTTTCCTTTTGCTGAGCGGTTCCGGCTTTGCAGTTCGACCTGGAGATTTCCGGGTCGAAGGTCCCGGCGGCGGTGGTGCCATGTTCAATCCAACCATCAGCCCGCACGATCCGAATACGGTTCTCATCTCCTGCGATATGACTGGGTCCTATATCACTCACGATGGCGGACAATCTTGGCGAATGTTCAACCTGCGCGGAGTGGTTCGGTTCTTTGTCTTCGATCCTCTGGACGCAAAGGTTATCTATGCCCAAGCCACGGGATTATGGCGTAGCACCGACGGGGGCGAAACCTGGGCGTTGGTGTACCCGGCGCCGGCAGAGATCAAATCCGTTGTCATGCGTTCGGATCACGCTGACGAAGAATTAGAAGCGGACCCAGATCCGATGGGGCTGATCTCTGCTCTTGCCGTTGATCCTGCGAATTCAAAAATCCTCTATGCTACCGGGGACAAGAACCATACAGCCCTGTTCATCTCTCGAGATTGGGGAAAAACGTGGGAGCGCCACGACAGTTTGCCGGAGATTCCCCGGCGCATCTGGGTCGATAGCAGATCTCCGCGGGACTCGCGCACGCTCTACCTGGGCGGAGAGCATTTTGTTTTGGTGAAAGACAGTTCGGGATTACACCGCTTTCCGGCGCCGACGGGCGTCACTTTCACTGACATCTCGGCCGGTTTCATTTCCGGGACAGAGCCGACAATCTACGCCGTGTCGCAAGAAGGAGCCTTTGTGTCGCAAGACGGTGGCAAAAGCTGGCGAACAACATCCCTGCCGGGTTCAGGCGCTAAGGTGCGGGCGATTGCGACCAGTCGCCAGAACGGCAAGGTTGCATACATCTCGTACAGCGACATGTTACTGGACGGAAAGACATGGATGGGCGTTGCGAGAACCGACAACGCGGGACAATCGTGGCAATTGAAGTGGAGGGAATCAGATACCGCGGCCGCGAATGTGCACGATGCCTGGATCACTCCGCGTTTCGGAGTTGTCTGGGGAGAAAATCCGCTGGAACTGGGCGTCGCAGATCAAGACCCCAACCTGGCGTACGCCACAGATTTGGGTCGAACCATGAAGACCTCGGACGGGGGCGCGACTTGGTGGGCGATGTATTCGCGCAAACTGCCTTCGGCAGGCTGGACCAGCACGGGCCTGGATGTCACTACTATTTACGGCATTCACTTTGATCCTTTTGATTCCAGGCGCCAGTTTCTCACTTACACCGATATCGGACTCTTTCGCAGCGAAGACAGCGGCGCGAGCTGGCAGAGTTCCACGACTGGCGTTCCTCGCGATTGGGTCAACACCACATACTGGCTGGCCTTTGATCCGAAGGTGCGCGGCCGCATGTGGAGTGTGAACAGTTATACGCATGACTTACCGCGTCCGAAAATGTGGCGTCATCAGGATCCTGCGCAGTATAAGGGTGGAGTCTGCATCAGCGATGACGGAGGTAAAACGTGGCGCAAGTCGAGCACCGGAATGGATGAGACTGCGCCGACGCATATCCTGCTCGATCCCACTAGTCCCGAGGATGCACGTGTTTTGTATGTCGCCGGTTTCGGACGAGGCGTGTACAAGAGCACAGACGGCGGCAAGACATGGTCGTTGAAGAACCAGGGCATCACTCAGAAACAACCGTTTGCCTGGCGATTTGCGCTCGCCTCTGACGGCACTTTGTACGTCATCATCGCGCGTCGCTCTGAAGATGGAAGCATCGGCAACGCGAATGACGGTGCGCTTTATCGCTCCAAAGACGGCGCGGAACATTGGGAGCCCGTGCCGCTTCCCGCGGGAGTGAACGGTCCAAATGGACTCGCGATCGATAACAACTCACCGCAGCGCCTGTATCTCGCGGCCTGGGCCCGCGCCAGCGGAATCCACGGCGACGGCGGGGGCATTTTCGTATCGCGAGAACGGTGGCCAGAGCTGGCGACAGCTCTTCGATCGGGATCGGCACGTGTATGACGTGACCACCGATCCCCACGACGGAAACATTTTGTACGCCGCAGGATTTGAATCTTCCGCGTGGCGCTCAACGGATCGTGGAGAACACTGGACGCGGATACCAGGCTTCAACTTCAAATGGGGATACCGGGTGATTCCCGATCCACGCGATCGAAATAAAGTGTACGTATCGACTTTTGGAGGCAGTCTCTGGCATGGCTCGCTATCCGGCCAAGAAGAACCGGTTGATATCGCCACACCGGAGTTGCAGCCCGGGAGATGATCTGTTTTCCGAATTCCGCTCAGTTATAGGAGGTAACTCGTGATCAGCCGCAGAAAGTGGCTACAGAGTCTTGGCATCGCGTTCGGGGCCACGCTGGCTCCGAAGGCCTACCCTGTCGCAGGCTCCGAACGGGAAACACCGAAACAGAACTCTTCCCATGCAGGTCTATCCCTGAGTGAATATCAACCCAAGAGCATGTTGCACGTGCGGGAAACGCGAGTCGAACGGGCCCGATTCCCCGTTATCGACATCCACACCCACATCAGTGTTTCTGCAAAATCAGAACACGGCGTCGACATTGGGGCCGAGCGCACTTATCTCGGCGCTCCCGAAGAACTACTGCCCGTCATGGACCGCAAAAACATTCGCAGCATGGTCAACCTGACGGGAGGCTTCGGCAACGGCCTCACCGATGTGATTTCCAAGTATGACCAACGCTTCCCCGATCGCTTTTACAGCTTTGCCGAACCTTCTTACGCCAGGTTCCTGGAACCAAACTATCCTCGTCTTCAGGCTGAAGCCATTGAAACTGCGCATCGCGCGGGAGCCAAGGGTCTGAAAATTCTGAAGACGCTCGGCCTCTATTTGCGCGAGAACATCACGTCGGGCAAGTTGGTCAAAATAGATGACGCGCGCTTTGATCCTATGTGGGATGCGTGTGGGCAGCTGAACATGCCAGTCGCCATTCACGTTTCTGATCCCATCGCTTTCTTCACTCCGACAGATCGGTACAACGAGCGCTACGAAGAACTTAACAATCACCCGGACTGGTCCTTCTATGGTCACGATTTCCCCAGCAATGCCGAGTTGTTGGACGCGAGAAACCGCGTGTTCGCTCGACATCCGAAAACACAATTCATTGCTCTGCATGCCGGAAACTTCGCGGAGGATCTTGGCCACGTATCCGACAGCCTCGATCGCTATCCCAACATGACAATCGATATTGCGGCTCGAATTGGAGAGTTGGGCCGGCAGCCGCGAACCGCACGGCGGTTCTTCGATAAATACCAGGATCGCATCCTCTTCGGAACTGACGCTACACCACATGGAGATGAGACGCCGCAGCAGGTCTTCAACGACAAGTTGTACGAAATCTATTACCGCTTCCTGGAGACTGGGGACGAATACTTCGACTATGCTCCGGCGAACGTTCCACCCCAAGGACGCTGGCGAATCTACGGGATTGAGCTTCCCGAGGCAATTCTGAAAAAAGTTTACAACGGAAACGCGGCACGCCTGCTAAAGATCACCGCATGAGCCACGTGGAACGAGGTTTGCTTTGAGTTTTCTCTTGCAAATGAAAATTGTGTGTAGGCTCGCCGGATTGCTGTTCTGCATTGTTGCCATCGCGATGCTCCACGCCCAAGAAATGCCTCCCGCGGATGCATTTCGTGTCATGCCGGCCAGTTCCATCGTCGAGGGCCCGAGCGTCACACCGTATTTGAAGTACCAGACGGAACTGGCTTGGCGTCAAGACGAGCAGCGCCGCCAGAAATGGCTGTCCATTCGAACGGAGAGCGACTTGCTACGAGTTCAGCATGAGATGCGGGACGATCTCCTCAAAATGCTCGGCGGCCTTCCTGTCGACAAAACTCCGCTACATCCCCAGATAACCGGGCGAATTCAAATGACCGGCTTCCATATCGAAAAGCTGATTTTTGAAAGTCTGCCTGCAGTGTATGTAACCGCACTGGTGTATGTCCCCGATGATGGGAACAAGTCCCATCCAGCCATGCTCGTTCCGAGTGGACATTCAGAGAACGGGAAAGTCCATTACCAGTCACTCTGCCAGCATCTTGTGCAACACGGTTACGTGGTCATCAACTGGGACGCGATCGGCCAGGGCGAACGAAGCCAGTTTTGGGATGCAAAAAAGAACAAAAGCCGCTACAACCTGATTTGCGCAGAACACGCCGTGCTGGGGAATCTCGCATACCTTGCCGGAACGAATCTGGCCCGCTGGGAGATCTGGGACGGAATCCGGGCGCTCGATTATTTGTTGACTCGGCCGGATGTGGATCCCGAGCGCATCAGCATCACTGGCACCAGCGGCGGCGGCTTCCAGGCTGCCCACATTGCCGCACTCGACCCTCGAATCAAAGCCGCGGCCATCTCTTGTTACATCACCGCTCTGCCCATGCGCGTGTTCAACCGGATTTTTAAGGATCCGGACAGCGATCCGGAGCAGGATTTGTACGGCATGATCTCGAAAGGCATCGATCATCCTGGTCTTCTCTTGATGATGTATCCGCGTCCGGTATTTGTTGCAGCCGCCGTGCTGGATTTTTTCCCCATCGAAGGGACGCACCAAACAGTTCGCGAACTTTCCGGCATCTACAATCGCTTCGGCCATGCCGACCGAATCGCCATGCATGAGGGGTACCATGGCCATGAATATTCAACGGAAAACCAGCAAGCGGCGATCACTTTTCTAGACCACTTCAACAGTATTCCCCGAGATCGCAATTTTTCCCCAGTGCAGGAATTAGGACAGAGAGGCTCTGCAGTGCACGCGCTCCGGGCAAGTTGCCCTCGATTACGCGAATGCAAAACCCGGAATGGATCTAATCCGAGATTTTTATCAGGAGCGAAAAAACAAGCCGGCCATTGACCTCAGGCAGCTCTACCATTCGCAACCGTATCCGCGCATTAACTCCTGGAGCGTTTCGCAATATGAAGGCTCCGCTTCCACTCCAGGGGAAATTCTGTGGCAAGCAATGGGCACTTCGAAATTTCAGGACACTGTCATAGATCGCTACCTGCTCCGGCATAGTCAGTATCTTGAAATGCCGCTCGTATATATTCACAAGCCAGCGGCGAACCGGCGCATCTTGTTGTGGCTCGGCGAGAATGGAAAACTGACAGCGCAGGACTGGCCGGCAGTGTCGAAATATCTCGATGCGGGATACGACATTATTTCCCTGGACCCCAGAGGTCTGGGAGAAACGCGGATGCGATACACAGCAGCATCTCCCGATGATCCAACACTAGCTCAGAAGGACGCCGATCACGCCTACTCGAGCCCGCTCTTGAGTGTGCTCGCGGACTACGTCTACAACTCTTTGCTCACCGGGCGACCTTATTTTTTGCAGATGATCGAGGACGTCGAGATTGCGACTCGCTTTGTTCATGAGAAAACAAATCAGAGCGAATTTACTGTGCTAGGTTCGGGCGGTGCAAGCACCTGGGCGAGCGCAGTTGCCGAGATTCTCCCCAATATCAAATTGATTTCACCGCCTGATACGCCTCCGTTGAAGTGGTCCAGCGTAGTGAACGAGAAACTCGAACTCTGGCCAGTGCAATACCTGCTGCCCGAGGGGGCCTATGTTCATTAAGGCCTTCAGCGACCTCGGTCCTAAGCCCGTCCGAGTTTTTAGACGTTTCGCATCTTTGCCATGGTGGCTGCTGATAGTTGGCTTGCTTGCCTCCGGTAGCGCGCGAGCGGAGCAACCCGGGCCGAATCCCGTGTACGTCATCCTCTGGTTTGACACTGAAGATTACATACTTGCGCCGAGCGATGACGCGGCGAAAAGACTGGCCGACTTTCTGACCGCCGAAGGCCTGCACGCAACTTTCAAAGTGGTTGGAGAAAAAGCGCGAACCCTGGAACGCCGCGGCCGCAACGACGTAATTGCCTCTCTTCGGAATCACGATATCGGATACCACGCCAATACGCACAGCCAACATCCCACCCCCGCAGAATATGAATCAGTTTTGGACTGGAAAACAGGAGTGGAGGAGTTTACTCGTCGCGAGCGGCCAGGCTTTGAAGATGTCGGCCGGATTTTTGGTAAGACACCATGCTGCTATGGCCAGCCCGGCAACTCATGGGCGCCGCAATCGTTTGACGCACTCCATAGCTGGGGCGTGCGACTCTACCTGGACGAAGGTTCTCACGTGGGACTCCATGGCAAGCCTTTCTGGTACGGCGGATTGCTCAACATCTTCAATACGATTGAGGGACAGGAACTACGTCCTAATGACAATTGGGACAATCTGGAACAATCCAAGACGAAGTTTCGTGAATTCTATTCGCATATGAGTTCGGAACCGAGTGGAGGACTCATCAGCCTGTATTTTCACCCTTGCGAATTTATCCACCAGTGGTTCTGGGATATGAATTTCGCGCATGGCGCCAATCCACCGCGCGAGGAATGGAAAGAGCCGCCGCAGAAATCACCTGCCCAGCGGAAGCAGACATTCGCCTACTTTGAAGATCTCGTGCGATACATGAAGACATTCCCCAATGTCCGGTTCATCACCGGCTCGCAGGCTTTGGATCTGTATCCGGACTTAGCCCAAGGACGGGAGTTTTCGGCCGGCGAGCTATCTGAAATTGCAAAAGCTGTGACGTCCAGGGTTTCTTTTCAGCAACACGGCGAGTACGCGCTCTCCGCTAGCGAAATCCTTGACCTACTTACGTCATATGTTGCAACAGCCACGCCCACGGGCAGACCTGTGGCCTCAGTGCGGTTGAGCCAAACCCCGTATGGTCCGAGTTCCACGCAGCCCGCCCTTGAGAAGCCCATTAATTTTCCCGCGGCGCAATTCCTTTCTACAGTTCTGGATGTTCGCAATTTTCTAACGCTCAACCATCAAGTGCCCGACGTCGTGTGGGTGGGCAGCACACCGGTTCCACCCGAAAATTACCTGCTCGCGCTTGCTGAGGTCAGCACTGATCTGCTGAAAGGACGAACCCTGCCCGACACCGTGACGATTGCTCCTGCTCAACTCGTGGCAACGGAATACATTGCAAAAGATTCTGTGAAGTTGTGGGATTGGCCCATCTTCCCCAATGGATTTCATTCAGCGCGGCTGATGGACTTCGCGCGGCTGCAAGCGTGGACCTTAAAACCCGCGATCCTGACCTCGCGTCCATGAGAGCGCGTGAGCCAGGTGTGAGCGCGTGGGGTCCTGGCTGGCTTCCGGGTACCACACACGTCACGATGGAAAGCCCATCGGTCTTTGGCCGGGGTTCCGGCATCGAGTCCAGTCCCTGGCGGCGGATTCTCCGCTCCGCGGCCGCGCAACGTATGACCTCCTAACTTCGGTGTCAATGTCATATTCCTGTGCCACATTTGACTGCGCAATGGGGCCACAATCCCTTGAAAGATGCCGTCCTCCGCGCTTTTCAGGCTGGAAAAATCCTTTGTAGACGCCCTTTTCCGCCTTACACTATGACGAGGCCAGCTGTGAGGGGCATCGAATGAGTACAGGGGTTCCAGAGTCGTCAGCCCCCCTATCCAATTTGGATCAGTGGGAAGACTTTGTGGAGGGTCGTTACAAACAGGGAAAGTCTGAGTCCGAATTTCGGCAATACGACGCCAAGGCAAACCCGCGAGTTGCGGAGTTCTACCGGTACAATCACGAAAAGCAAACTGTCAACTACGTACTCGAGAAAGAGAAGCAGTACTTCGGACTGACCCGCGGCAAGAAGAGCGTTTGGCAGGCCGCAGAATATCTGAATACTCTGGTCGATGACAGCGATCCGGATACTGATCTCACGCAGATCGAGCACCTTTTGCAAACCTCCGAGGCCATCCGCAACGATGGCCACCCCCGCTGGATGGTGTTAGTTGGGTTCATCCATGACCTTGGAAAGTGCCTTTGCCTATATGGGGAACCACAGTGGGGAGTGGTAGGCGACACATTTCCGGTAGGGTGCGCCTGGTCCGACCAGGTAGTCTTTCCTGAATACTTCCGCACGAACCCGGATGCGAACGTTCCCGAATACCAGACGGAATATGGCATCTACAAGCCGCATTGCGGACTGGAAAACGTCCACATGTCATTCGGCCACGACGGCTACATCGCAGAGGTGATGAAGCCATATCTTCCGGATGAAGCGCTTTACATCCTGCGCTTTCACTCGTTCTATGCCTGGCATCGCCACGGGGCCTATCAACACCTCGAAAATGAGAAAGACAAAGCTATGCTGGAATGGGTGCAAAAGTTCAATCCTTACGACCTGTACTCAAAGGGGCACTCCAAACCCGATTTGAAGCAATTGAAGCCCTACTACGATGATCTCTTCGCCGAGTTCTTACCGGAAAAGCTGTGCTGGTAGCCAGGCTGCGTCTCATTGCAGCCTGATGCACTGACTGCGACAAATCGTTTTTCAAACTCTTAGGCAATTTCGGAGTGGCCGCGAACATCGTGCCACACTCGCCCAACGATGCCAGTTGGCTAATGCGAGAGCAGATGATCAGAGTCCCCCTCGCAAATGAAACGGATCACAAGACGGAGGTGAGCGAATCTTGCGTATGATCTATCCTGTTGCAACTGGATGTTCTGGATTCGTGGGAAATGAATCTGCCGAGCTTTTCCAATAAGCGCCGCTGGTCGATTGTCACTTTGTTGTTTACGGCGTCCTTGATTAACTATCTCGATCGCGCCGCAATTTCATTCGCGCTGCCACTCATTTCCAGGGACTTCCACCTCACCTCGCAAAGCAAGGGCCTGCTGCTTTCTTCCTTCTTCTGGTCGTATGCGCTGATGCAGATTCCTATTGGCTGGTGTGCCGACCGGTTCAATTTGCGCTGGCTGTATGCCGGAGCATTCGCCGTTTGGTCATTCGCGCAGGGGCTGACTGGCCTGGCCGGCAGTCTTACGGTCTTGATCATGTTCCGCATTCTTCTTGGCGTCGGAGAATCCATTTACCTGCCCGGAGGCACGAAAATTGTCAGCGTGCTGTTCGGGCCGAAGGAACGTGGTTTGCCCTCGGGACTTTTTGATTTCGGCACTCGAACCGGACTGGTCCTGGAAGGCATCCTGGTTCCTTGGCTCTTGGTCCACGTTGGGTGGCGTCACACTTTCCTCATTTTAGGATTTACGGCTCTTCTGTGGATTGCGCCATGGTTCTGGATCTTCCCCCGGCGCTTGCAAGCTGTGGACAGCAGCACGGAATCACCTCACACTGGCCCGCGCCCGCTTGCACGTAGTACCGCCCTGCTCAATCGCAATTTGCTGGGAATCTGCCTCGGATTCTTTTGCTTTGATTATTACTGGTATGTGCTGGTGACCTGGCTGCCCGACTACCTGGTCACTGTTCGCCAACTCAGCATCGTGCAAGCCGGATTCTATGCGTCGCTCGTATTTTTCACATTCGGCATTGCCGAACCGATCGGCGGATGGATCGCCGATACGTTGATCGCTCATGGCTGGGATGAAACAGCCACACGCAAAGGAATCGTGACCATCGCTTTCGTGATGAGCGTGTTTCTAATTTTCGCTATGCGCACTGCCCACACGGGTCTCGCCATCTGGCTGCTGATCGCAGCGTCCCTCGTCGGCCTTGCTACCGGCAACTTGCTTGCCATCCTTCAATCTTGCGCCCCAGCCGAAGCAGTCGGAATCTGGACCGGGGCGGAAAATTTTGCTGGAAACCTGGCAGGAATCATTGCCCCATTGGCTGTGGGATTTTTGATCACATCATATGGTTCGTACGTTCCGGGTTTCGAACTGGCCTCGATCGTTCTCTTCATCGGAATACTCGCCTACTGGTTTGTAATCGGCGACTTGAAGCCACGACTCTCTTAAAGGAGTCATTACAGAGATCTCGCATCAAGGCATCTGAGCGCCCTGGGTATCGACATAAACCGCATATAAAGACTGGCTCGCAGCCATGAATAACCTATTCTTCTTGGCGCCTCCGAAACAGAGGTTGGCACAAGTTTCGGGTAGATGGATTTTTCCGATCAGCGTACCGTCAGGCGCGAACACGTGCACGCCGTTGTAGCCTTCACCACCCCATCCGGCAGCAGCCCAGACATTCCCATCCACATCGCAACGAATGCCGTCAGATGACCCCGGCGCCATGTTTGCGAATTGCCGGCCATTTCTCAATCGCACGCCATCGACAACGTCATAAACACGAATCGGACGCGGATCGCCGCTGTGCTTTGGCATTCCGGTATCTACGATATAAAGCCTCTTTTCGTCCGGGGAAAAACACAAGCCATTGGGCTTGTCCAGATCACTGGCAACAACTGTCGCCTCCCCCGTTTTCTGGTCAATGCGGTACACATTCGCAGGCAGTTCGAAAGTGGCCTTGTGCCCCTCGTAATTGGTCATGATGCCGTAACCAGGATCCGTAAACCAGATTCCGCCATCAGAATGCACAATAACGTCATTCGGAGCATTGAGCATCTTGCCTTGAAAGTGATCCAGCAGCACGGTGGTCGTCCCGTCGTATTCCGTTCGCGTGACCCGCCGGGTGTCATGCTCGCAGGTGAGCAATCTGCCCTGCCGGTCGCGGCAGTTTCCGTTGCTGTAGTTAGAGGGGCTACGGAAAACGTTGACCTCTCCGGTCTCCTCCAGCCAACGCAACATCCGGTTGTTGGGGATGTCACTGAAAAGAAGATATCGCCCATCCCCGAACCATACAGGCCCTTCCGCCCATCGCGCACCGATGTACAGACGCTCGACTGCGGCGTTGATAACCTTGTACTTTGTAAAACGCGGATCAATCACCTCCACTGCCGGGTCGGGATAAAGAGGACCTTTTCGTTCTTGATCGTTTGCAACGCCTAGAGGCTCAAACGCCAACGCCGTTGTGAAGCCGGCAGCCATGTTTATAAATGTGCGTCTCTGCATCGCGTCCTCCAACCACGAAATTCAGTGAGACAGCACATTATCATGGACGGGCAAAACCAATCCCGAATGGATTGCAAACCGCGCTGAGGATGCCGAGGGTCTGAAGTTCCTGCGTGATATATTCACGCCATTACGCAACGTTCGTCCGAGCTTTCGGCATAAATAATCCTGTGACCATCTGCGTGGGACTGATTGGCGGCGGCAATATCAGCGAAACACACGCGCGCGCAGCCCGCGCCATACCGGGCGTGAGTATCGCCGCTATTTACGGAACGAACGCAAGCAAAGTCGAGCGCCTCTCTCGTGAGCATGGCTGCCAAGCGTATCTCGACTTTGAGGCCTTCCTGAAGCATCGGCCGATGGATTTGGTCATAATCGGCAGCCCTTCTGGCCTGCATGCAACTCACGGACTGGCGGCTGCGCATCGTGGTCTGCATGTACTTACAGAAAAACCGATCGATATTTCCACGATCCGTGCCGACGAACTTATTGCCGCGACCAACCGCGCTGGAGTCAAGCTGGGGGTCTTATTTCAGGATCGCTGCAAGCCGGACATCAAGCGCCTCAAACAATGGATTGACCAAGGGATCCTGGGCAGACTTCTGCTGGTCGATGCCAAGGTCAAGTGGTATCGCCCGCCCGAGTACTACAGCCAATCCCGATGGCGTGGAACCTTTGCACTGGATGGTGGAGGCGTACTGATCAACCAGGCCGTGCACACGCTTGATCTGATGCTTTGGCTCATCGGCGATGTGGCCCGAGTTCAGGCCCGGATTGCAACCGCGCTTCACTCCATCGAAGCCGAGGACACCGCAATCGCTTCTTTCGAGTTCGCCAGCGGAGCACTGGGTACTCTTCAGGCCACCACAGCCGCATTCCCCGGTTATCCCCGACGAGTTGAAATCACCGGCACTGAGGGGACCGTAATATTGGAGCAGGATCGAATCGTGAAGGTGGATCTCAAAAATGTCGCGGACGTAATTAGCGTAAGCGCTCCGTCACAAGACGAGGAGAATACGTCATCGCCAACGGTCAGCGATTTCACCGGCCACCAGGCGCTTCTAGAAGACTTTATCCGGGCGATCCAGGAAGATCTCGCGCCCGTGTGCGATGGGAACGAAGGTCGCCGCAGCATTGCGCTGGTCGAGTCAATTTACCGAGCCGCAAGAGAGAACCGGAGAGCCTGATTTCCCACCCTGATTTTCGAGCAATGTGCGACGCCAGTCGCCGTTTCCCCTCAGCAGTGCGACGTCACCCGAACATATTTTTGATTCAAATCCCTAACCGAAGGACATCCCAGCAGCTTCAGGCACCTCTCCAGGTCGGCCCGAAGTACGTCGATTGCACGTGTGACGCCCGGCTCGCCAGCAGCCGCGAGTCCGTAC
Source organism: uncultured Acidobacteriota bacterium (assembly GCA_963785865.1). Classification (GTDB taxonomy): domain Bacteria; phylum Acidobacteriota; class Terriglobia; order Terriglobales; family Acidobacteriaceae; genus Sulfotelmatobacter. The sequence continues at coordinate 130,571 of CAWAXF010000010.1, forward strand.
GCAAAAGCACGTCCGCAGAGCACGGCGCGTGCACCCAGGCAGATGGCTTTGACGATATCTGATCCTCGGCGAATGCCGCTATCCATCAAAACTTCACCCTGGTTATTCACTGCAGCGACAATTTCCGGCAGCACGTCCAGAGCTGCTGGAGCACCATCAAGCTGGCGGCCTCCGTGATTCGAAACCACCACCGCTGCGGCCCCCTGGTCTATCGAACGCTTCGCGTCCTCTGCCGAGAGAACGCCCTTGATAATGATCGGCCCCTTCCAGAGCTCACGAATCCACCGCATGTCTTCCCAACAGAACGCCGCTCGTTTCATGGCAGTGTGTGCATCACGAACTTTGAGAATCCCTCTCTCCGGGCTGACAATGTTGGGCATATTGGGAAGACCGCCATCGAGAAGGAAGTGCACGAGCCAGCGGGGATGTGCGAATATCTGCGGTGTGAAAGGAATTTGCGACCAAAGATTACCGCGCAGAAGCTGCTCCATTCCGTCACGCGTCTCGCGCTCTCGAAATCCTATGACGGCCGAATCGATGGTAATTACAAGAACGGTATAACCGACATTCATGGCTCGCCGCATCGCATCCTCGGCCGCCTCGCGACCGCCGGTCAGATAGAGCTGATACCAGACCTGCCCTTTAGAGGCGGCCTTAACATCCTCGAGCCGGTGACCAGAAACGGTTGAGAGAATAAAGCCAACGCCAGCGTTGCCGGCGGCACGCGCCGCCGCAATTTCACCCTCAGGGTGCATTACGCGCAAATAACCTACTGGCGCCAGTAGCAGCGGCATGGAAAGTTCCATGCCAAGCACGCGGGTTCGTAAATCGCATGCAGGGACTGCAACCGCGTGGCGCGGCCGGAAACTGACCCTGTCGAAGGCGCGCCGGTTTTCCCGGAGCGTGAACTCACCTTCCGCGCCACCATCGATGTAGTTGAAAACAATTCTCGGCACACGGCGGCGCGCCAGTTCACGCAGATCCTCGATCGTGACGGCTCGTGCAAGGCGCGCGCCCACTTTCGTCATTTACGCGCACTCCAGCATCGCGGTATCACTGAAACGATCCACCCGCCAACGCTTCATTGTGGCAGCCCAACCTGCGCACACAATCTTTCAATATTGCGGCCTCCCATGCAGGACGCAGCGGGTTTCCCGGATGTGCCAAAGGGCTGGGTATCCGACCAGCCGCATGCAGGAAGACGGCAGCGGAGTGTTTATACGCCGGCAATGGCTCTCGGAAAGCCACATTTCCAAGATACTGCAGCGCATCCGACAGCGCGTAATAGGCCGGATCTCCGACTTCCCAACATCGATCGCGCTCCGCGAATTTTTCCGGCGCGAAGGTTGCCAGGCCGAGGAGGTAGTCGGAGCCGTATTCAATCATATCGATGCCCAGGTCATTCCCTGTATACACGCGAAAATCGGGACGCTGAGTGTCGCGTACGAACAGCCGATTCAGCTCGAGTTGCCGATCCAGGGACGAGTGTTTAATGCCCTTGATCTCCGGTACGTCCAGCACGCGGCGAAACGTTTCGTCGTCGAATATTTCGCCATTGGGTGCAAATCTTGAACTAAGTTCAAAAGCCAGAATGTGGTCATACCCACGGCAGATCGCTCGATAGACCTGTGCCTTCTCGGCCGGCGAACTGCCGTGAAGGCGCGCTGTCTGGAACAGTATCGGTATCCCTCCAAGCTCGACTATCTGATCGATTTGCGTCCGATAAAGGCTCACGACGTCCCCGTTCTGGTTCTCAATATAGGCCCCGGCCACAAACGGAGTGCGATCGCCGAGAGCTTGCCGCGTCCACCGCAGCACATCGATTCTTTCCGCATCGCTAAGAAGATTCACGTACCCGGTATCCATGTTGACAGCGTTCATCAGCCCCGAACGATGGGTAGCTATGACATGTTGCTGGAATGCTTCGACCGCAATCTTGCCTGAGGGTTCGTATGGCAACAGGGTCGCAGCTATGCCCTGCACTTTGCGGCAAGGTCGCTTGTACGCCATAAGCTGCTTAATCGTGGGATGATCCATGCACTCCAACATCCTATTCTGCGTGCTCAACCGCCGGCAGGCTTACCTGGCGTCAAGCCTTTGGCTACTTGGAGCTTCTCTGCAAATGCCGAATCCCGATACCAGCTGTCGAGAGGATAGCAACCGGACGGCAGTCCATTTCGCGGCGCAGTCGTGCAATCGCTGAAAGTCCTGCAAATTCGCTTGCGGTCGACTGACTTTCCTTCCGACGCGCTCCAAAGAATCTCCGGGTACGTCAAAACCATTCTGCCGAGTCCGACCAGGTCAACCCATCCTTCGCGAACGACGGCTTGCGCTACGGCGGGAAGGAACTCTTGCAGATACGTATAGGCAGAACCCACAAAGATCATTTCCGGGAACTGTGCCTTCAGGCGCCGTGTAGCATCGATCTGCCGTGCCACTCCCAATGTCGGATCTTCGGGAGGCTGATAGCCGTCGGATGGCGGATACAACGCGGGCCGCTGAATATGAGGATTGTAATAAGGGCTGCCTCCGGTGATATTCACCAGGCGAATGCCTAATTCAAGCAGCAGAGATAAGAATTCAATCGCATCATCCAAATCAGGTTCCACTGGATTGTTCCGTCTTACTCCGAAGCCCCATTGGTAGGGAAGCAAGTTTTCGTGTTCCTCAGCAATTCCCACCCCAGGTCGCCCCGGCGTTGATTGACTCGGGTCGGGACGGAACGGCACGGTATCGAAGGCCGACAGCCGCACCCCAATCTCAAGACCCGGAGTCCCAGAACGAATCCCTCGAACTACTTCGCGCAAAAATCGCGTGCGATTCTCAAAACTGCCGCCGTATTCGCCACTACGTGTGTAGGCACTAAGAAATTCGTGAGCCAAATAGCCATGGCAGTGTTTAATGTCAACAAAGTCGAATCCAATTTGTGCCGCCATGGCGCCAGCCCGTTGAAAGTCCTCGACGATCGCATCGATTTCGCCGTCGCTGAGGACGGGGTAGTTGTGACGTAAGCCAAGTCGGCCATCGAGAACCGGATGGCGGTACACAATGCGCGGCTCGGATTTGTGATGAGCATTGGGACGACAATAACGCCCGGAATGCGTCAACTGCAAACCGATGAATGGCACGCTTTCGGATCCATACAGGTTCCGCTGCTCATCAATCAGAGTCTTTCGGAGCTGCGCAAGACCGTTTAGCGTATGCGGAGCAATCACCAGTTGATTCGGGTTGGCTCGCCCCTCGTGAGAAACTGCAACCGCTTCCCCGCCCCAGATCAGGCTTGCTCCAGCCTGAGCGAAACGTTTCCAGCGACGCTGAGTCAACTCACTTGCATTTCCATCCGCCGTGCCATCCCAGCCCTCCATCGGCTGAACGGCGATGCGATTTCGGAGCTTCAGGGGACCGCGAATCAGTGGCTGCCGCAATGGGGATGCATCACCACAGATGAGTTCGTGATCGCAAGGGATCTTCACGCCGAGTGAACGCACGTGCTCCTGAAACCTGTCGACGGTTTTCAAGCTGGCGAGCCGCACGATGCCTGAGTTCAGACGGCGCTCCGCAGGCCTCTGCGCGCCAGTCCTGAGTTCCTCGTCCCTATTTTCGGCGTCATGCACCAGCTGTTTCGTTCGCTCGTTGTTTGCCGGAACTATAGCAGATTACGATTGGGAGTCCGCTCCGGGACCGATAGCGACAACGAAATAGCTGGCGGGTCCTGTGCCGACATTCTTGATGCCATGCTCCTCGTTCGAGTGAACAAACCCTAAACCTCCCGGGCCTAATCGATGACGGGTGCCATTGATTGTGAGTTCAACCGTTCCCTCCCGGATCAGCCACATCTCCGAATGAACATGATGATGCGGCGGGTGAGGGTATCCGTTTGGAGGCAACGTCGTCTCGTGGGTTTCAATGTGTTCCCCAGTCGCCAACTTGCCTTTCATGATTGCCCTTATTTGCGCGTGATCCGATTCCTGGACGGGCAGACTGTCGAACGAAAAACTTGCGGATGGCAGTGAGTCGTCCTCAGCTGCAAATACAGGTTTGGAGTTCCCAGCCACCAGCAGCGCCGGAATCAGGCCACAGACCTCTCTTCTCGTCAGACACATCACGCACCTCCTCTAAGTTTTGCCAACGTTTTTACGACTGCATTCCCGTTCTGTCAAACGAAGTTGACAGTCGGAGGCCTCAAATCTCGCCGGACTAGGAAGCGTCTAGCTACGGATAGTGTATGTTATACATAGAATCTATTAATGCATCTACTTTATATATGCAGCTAACCGCTCCGGCTTTGCCTCTCACCAGCAACACAGCAGACATCCCTGCTCCCGCCCTTTCTCACCCACTCCATTCAAGTCGTGTATAACAATACCGATTACGCTGATCCAGGTCTCGACAGCGGATCATCTGCACGGGTGAGCTGGCAGAAGCCTGAGATCGTCCCTGCCAGCCCGAGTGAGTCCGGTTCGCATCAAGGACGGGATCCTTGTCGGATATAGAGGTTGTCAATCGGGCGGCATCTTCCCAAAGCACGCCCTCGCGCGCCGGTTATTTTCGCTGGATCATCTGCGCTCTTTTGCTGCTGGGTGTAACCAAGAACTACATGGATCGCCAGGTGCTCGGCGTTCTAAAAACCACGCTGCAGCATGATCTGGGATGGAATGAAATCGATTATGGCAACCTGGTCTTTGCCTTCCAGGCAGCCTACGCAATCGGCATGGTCGTTGTCGGCCGCATTGTAGATCGACTCGGGGTAAAGGTGGGTTACGCCGTAACCATGGTTTTCTGGAGCCTGGCATCCATGGCGCACGCAGCCGGCTCCTCATTGACTACATTCTTGGTCGCCAGGAGCACTCTAGGTTTGGGTGAGGCCGGAGTCTTTCCCGCAAGTATCAAGGCTGTCGCCGAATGGTTCCCGAAGAAAGAAAGATCGCTCGCAATCGGAATCTTCAACGCCGGAACGAACTTCGGCGCCATTCTCACTCCCTTGGTGGTGCCTTGGATCACGATTCACTGGGGCTGGAGATGGGCCTTTCTCATCACCGGAGCCATTGGTTTTGCCTGGCTCATCCTTTGGCTACTCCTTTACGACCGCCCGGAGGAGAGCCGTCGAGTTTCGAAATCAGAACTGGACCACATTCGTAGCGATCCTGCGATCCCCATTAAACCAATGAAGTGGGTCACTCTGGTCTCCTACCGCGAAGCTTGGGCATTCATCGCGGCAAAATTTCTAACCGACCCGATCTGGTGGTTTTATCTGTTCTGGATTCCCGATTTCCTGATCCGAAAACATGGGCTCACTTTATTGCAAATCGGCGTGCCCATCATGGTGATCTACGTCATTTCCGATCTCGGCAGCGTCGGCGGAGGATGGCTCTCCTCGCTTCTGATCAAAAAAGGTCGCAGCGTCAACCTGGCTCGAAAGACCACCATGCTTCTCGCCGCGCTCTGCGTGCTTCCAGTTTTGGTTGTCTATCGTGTCGAGAGTCTCTGGACAGCGGTTCTCATTATCGGCATCGCAGCCGCCGCACATCAGGCATTTTCGGCCAACCTCTTCACCATCACTTCAGACACCTTCCCGGCGCAAGCGGTCGCGTCGGTAGTCGGAATGGGAGGGATGGCCGGAGCAATCGGAGGCATGCTCATTGCAAAAATAGTTGGCTACGTCTTGCAGTGGACTGGCAGCTACATGATTCCATTTTTCATGGCCGGTCTCGCATATCTGATTGCCTTGGCTGCTATCCAACTTCTCGCGCCACGGCTGGAGCCGGTAAAGGTTTCGTAGAATATCGCGAGAGGCATTGAACGTTGAACATCGAGGCTTGCACTAAGCCCGTTGGCTTGCTGTACCATCAATTCTTCTGATGAACCACCAAAGCAAAGCCTTCATCCACAACGATTTTTTGCTACTGAACAAGACGGCCAGGCACTTGTATCACGAGTACGCCTCTGGCCAACCCATTCTCGATTTCCATTGCCATCTACCGGTAAAAGACATCGCCGATGATCGCAGGTTCAACAACCTGGCGGAAATCTGGCTGGAAGGCGATCATTACAAATGGCGCGCCATGCGGGCGAATGGAGTGCCGGAGCGTTATTGCACGGGAGACGCCAGCGCCTATGACAAGTTCATGGCTTGGGCGCGAACTGTGCCTTACACGCTTCGCAATCCTCTATACCATTGGACCCACCTTGAGCTGAAGCGCTACTTCGACATCGATGACTTGCTGGACGAGACTACCGGGCCTGCCATTTGGGACCGTACCTCTGCAGCCCTCCAGCACGATCAACTCACTGCTCACGGAATTTTGCGCCGCTTCGATGTCAAGGCAGTTTGCACATCCGACGATCCCACGGACAGCCTCGAGGAGCACAAGAAGATTGCCCGCTCTGGTTTGGCCACAAAAGTCTATCCGACATTTCGTCCGGATAAGGCCCTGCAGATTTCGGATGTACCCGCATTCAATGCCTGGCTTGATCGGCTTGCCGCACGCGCCAATGTTGAAATCGCTCAGCTCGATGACTATCTCGAAGCGCTGCGCCAGCGGCATGATCATTTCCATGCGAACGGCTGCAGGCTGTCGGATCATGGTTTGAATTACTGTTATGCGAATTTCTCTACTGAAGATGAAGCACACTCCATCTTCGCCAAGCTTCGTTCCGGCCACTCTGTTACCGATAGCGAGGCGGACCACTTCGGCGGCTACATGATGCTGTTCTTCGGCCGCCTGGATGCGAAGAAAGGTTGGACGAAGCAGCTACATCTGGGTGCTTACCGCAACGTCAATTTGAGCATGCTTCAATCGCTTGGCCGCGACACAGGATTCGATTCGATCGGAGATTGGCGACATGCAGAACGGCTCGGCGCCTACCTCGGCCATCTTGAGCATGAAGGGTCGCTGCCGAAGATGATCCTGTATAACGTAAATCCATCGGACAACTACGTCTTTGCCACGATGATTGGAAATTTTCAGGACGGAACGGTTCCGGGCAAAATTCAATTTGGCAGCGGATGGTGGTTCCTCGATCAAAAAGAAGCAATGGAATGGCAGCTGAACGCATTATCCAATACCGGCCTTTTAAGTCGTTTTATAGGCATGGCAACCGACTCCCGATCGTTCATGTCATATCCGCGCCACGAATATTTCCGCCGCGTACTTTGCAATTTGATTGGCGCCGATGTGGAAAATGGTTTGCTGCCGGACAACGAAGGTCTCATCGCGAGATTAATCACGGATCTTTGCTTCAGGAATGCTGCAGATTATTTCGCCCTGCCGTTGAGCAAGGCGGACAAATCCAAGCTCGCGCCGCTTACGAAGGATTGAATGCACTTCAGGAAGTCCGCCTTCGGGCACTCCCGCGCCTTTGATCAATGTTTATGAACGACACGCCGCTCCTGGTGTTGACAGCAACTGGCGACAACGACATCCCATTGCTATCCGACCTCCGTCAGGTTGCAACTGTCGTGGTCGGAGATACCGCGCAGGCGTTTGGCCAGGCTGCGGTCAGTGCCGAAATTGTTTTAAATTGGTCGGGTTCTCTTCCTCTCCTCCGGGAGGTGTTCTTGATGTGCCGCCGTTTACGGTGGATCCACTCCCGGTCTGCGGGTCTGGAGCAGACCCTCTTTCCAGAACTAATTGCCAGCGACGTCCTGCTGACCAACGGCAGCGGTGTTTTCAGCCCTTCACTCGGTGAGTTTGCGCTGGCGGCAATCCTGTATTTCGCCAAGGATTTTCGCCGCATGATTCGCAATCAGATGGCAGGCCAATGGGAGCCGTTTGACATAACCATGATCTCTGGCCGAACCCTGGGCATCGTTGGATACGGAAGCATTGGACGCGCCATTGCTGCGCGCGCCCGTGCGCTTGACATGAATGTGCTCGCACTCCGGCGTCGGGTTTCTTCACAAACCAGCCAGGATCCTCTTGCGGAAAAAGTCTACCCATCCGAGCAGCGTTTGCAGATGCTGTCGCGCTGCGATTACGTGGCCGTGACGCTTCCTTTGACTGAGCAGACTCGGGGTCTAATTGGCGAGGCTGAGTTCGCGGCCATGAAGAAAGATGCCGTAATCATCAATGTTGGCCGCGGTCCTGTGATCGACGAGATCGCGATGATCAAGGCGCTTTCCGAAAATAGAATCAGGGGTGCTGCCCTCGACGTCTTTGATCAAGAACCGCTACCGAAAGGCCATCCTTTTTACAACATGGAAAATGTTTTGTTGTCTCCGCACTGCGCCGATCACACTCCTGACTGGCTGGAGAATTCGATGCGCTTCTTCCTGACGCAACTCGAGAGGTTCCGCCGTGGAGAAACCCTGCTGAACATCGTAGACAAGACACAGGGGTACTGAGAACAGACAGCTTCTCGTTATCCTTGCCCATCGAGGATTTACTATTTGCCAGAGCGCGGCTGCAACCGCAATCGATAGTCCTTATCATCCGGCAGCCGGCGACGAATACGGAGGGCCTTAACCGTAGTATCTAGTTCGGCGCCACGGACGTACCCGATTGCACCCGGAACATTAAACACAAATTTTCGAACATCGGCCGCGCTCGCTAGAGTCTTGGGGGCCGCGAGAACCGCGCCCGTGAATACTCCCTGGATAAAGTGATTGTTCAGATCCTTCTCCGACATCCCATAAATTTCACGCAGAACAATTTTCCGCTCCGGCTGAGCCGGGTCGAGCATGACGACTGTAATGCGGCGTCCGTTAGGCCAATGGCTTCGTTCTCCCAGAAAGATTTTTCGAAGCTCGTCAAACGAGCAATTTTCTACGGGATTAGATTGGTTGACGATAATCGCTAATGCTTCCTCGGGGCCTGCCGCCGCGCTGACACGCACAACCGGGCGGGCTGGGTAAAGTAGCAAGGACGTAGGCCAGGGTCTTGCCATCCGGCGAGACGCTCAGCCCCATTCCTGCCGGCAGAGTACGGGCCACGACGCTTTCCGGCACCAGAGATGGCGCCCCAGATCCATTCAGCGGCGCCCGCCAGAGCTGCTGCTGGTCCAGGTTCCAGTAATAAACCCATTTTTCATCCGCCGAGCAAACCGGATTGCGATCATTCTTGCCCTCCGTCAACTTCACCGTATTTGAACGTCGATATTTCTGCGACAGATATTCGTCGAGTTTGTGCCGCCGTGAAAAGCCCAGGAGAAAGCGAGAAAGTGGCTGCCGCAGCCGGCTACTTCGACTAGTGCGGCCGCTGGGTCTCCCACTAACCGCGTCGGAAGGCTTTGACCAATGCCCGTTCGCAGCACCCTAGAGTAGTCCGAGAAAATTAAATTGCCGTCCGCCGTCCAATCAAACCAGCTCACCGCTTGCCCTTGGGGTAACACCGCCGTTGCGTCCGGGAACTTATTATCTACGGCTCGCGCCACATACAAATTTTGCGAAAGCTTAGTCTGCACCGTCGCAATCGTCTTGCCGTCGCCCGACACTGTCAAGCTTGCATAGCTGTTCGTATCCCGCGTGATAGGACTCAAGTGCCCACCGCCATCTGTGATGAGTCCAATCTGAGATCGCTGGAAATAGTCCGGTCCTTTCTGTGAGTACAGTGCAAGCAGTTCCCGTCCTTCTGGCAGCCACTTGAATTCCCCGGTCATGACTTCGTTGAAAGTGGCGAATGGCCGAGTCTTGCCAGTGCTGATCTCGAAAAGTCCGATTCCCCCCAAGGCGTTTCCCGGTTTGAACAACCGGTACCCAACATCCTTGCCATCGGGAAACCACCCGACGGCAGTCGGAATGTCCGAAGCCGGACCAGCCACCCAAAGTGACCGCTCATCGCTGCCGTCCAGGTTCACAGTCAACAGGCTGTATTTCCCGGTATCGGGAAAATTGGCGCGCGCATAGGCGATTAGCACTTTTGCATGATTGCGCTTCGTCACGAAGATGTTTGCAGGCTTAATATCCCGATGTACAATCCCTTCGCTATGGGCGGCGTCCAGGGCATCCGCAATTTCTAGTGCAAGGCTCAAAAGCCTTTCGTTATCCATCCGAGCCCCGCGACAGATGTGTTTCAGCGTTGTCCCGTCGAGGAACTCCATCGCGATAAATGCCTGCCCATCCTGCTCTCCTATGTCATAGATGGTGCAAATATTGGGATGATTGAGGGCCGACGCCGCCCGGGCTTCTCGCTGAAATCGCGCCAAGGCCTGTGCATCCAGGCAAAGGTCGGGAGGAAGAAACTTGAGAGCGACAGGGCGCTGCAGGCGAGTGTCCATCGCCTTGTAAACGACGCCCATCCCTCCATCACCGATTTTCTCGATAATCTTGTAATGCGAGATGGTCTGGTTGATCATGTTCGCGCGCCACAGTTCGCGCGGGCAATGCAACCGGGGTGGAGTCTTATGTTAGGAGCAATGGACCTTGAAGTCAACGAATGCAGGTGAATTGCAGGCAGGACCCAGCGGCGCCTGGCTAACTACTTGGTTAACCTGTTGGACGGAATCGTACCTGCGAACGGGCTCAGACGACTTCCTCCACACCAGGGGCAATGTTGATCTCCACCTGTTGCGCTCCTAGACTCGGGTGAATCGCTTTCAGTCGCACCTTCCCCGGCCTTAGCTGAGCCCGAATCCAAATTGCGCCGGTCCCGCCGATCAGCGAAAACGGATTATCCCCTACGATCTCCGCCGGTCCCTCGAGTTCAAACTTGATGGCGTCGTTCGCAAATGGCCGCACCGCCCCAAACTCATCCGTCACCCGCAACACTACACGGGTCGCATCCGCTCCATCCGCGGTCAACTCGGAGTCATCCGCCAGGAGCAGGAATTTGGTGTCCACTCCCGATCCCGACATGCGCTTCGTGATCACCAGCTTGCCTTGAATGTAACCTTCGAGCTTCAGGTCTCCCCATTTGTGGAACAGCTCGCCCAGCTCGATTACAAACGGCGCGTACTTCAAATGAGCAAACTGCTTTCGGTCTGGATCCACATCAGCCACCAGCTTGTCATCGATGTAAAACTTCAGGTGGTCGCAGTTGGAGCACACGACCGCCTTTGAGAATCCGACTGACGCATCCCCTCGCGCCCAGTGAAAGGCAGGCTCCAGCACGATCTCATCGGAGGGATCGCATTGCGACTTGTAAAAGCCCGCAGCCGGCTTGGGCTCCCTAAAAATGTCAGTCACGCCGTGATAGCAAATGCGGTCGCCGGCGCCGAAATTTCCGTGCGTGTTGTAGTCGAACGCACACCAGCCGATCCCCCCTGCATATTGTGGGTTCGACGCAAGCTGGTCGTGTACCCGCGCGTGACGGATCGTGTGCTCCATCAGACGCTCGACTTGATCAATCGTCTTGGTTGGATACGTGTGTCCGACAAACTCCGTATTCAAGTAACGCGGATGATTGGGTGGCTTCAACGGAAACCCGAAATCATTCATCGTGAAAACATCTTCCAGGAACTCGGATTCCTGGAAATACCGGATGCCGCCCGTCTGTCGCGTGGGATCGAGTTGATGAGCCAGCGCATTCGTGCGCGTGTAGAAGTCGTGATTATCGCGCGATTCATTGATGCGCACGCCCCACAGAATAATGGACGGATGATTCCAATCGCGGCGGATCATGCGACGCACGTTATCCACCGAGATGTCCTGCCAGGCGGCATCACCGATATGCTGCCACCCGGGAATTTCCTCCAGCACCAGTAGCCCTATTTCGTCGCAGGCATCGATAAAATGGCGCGACTGGGGGTAGTGCGACGTGCGAACGATATTGCACTTCAGCTTGTTTCGCAAAATATCCGCGTCCCGCCGCTGTGCCCGCGCGGCCATCGCCTGACCAACCCAGGGAAATGTCTGGTGCCGATCCAGCCCACGCAACTTGATTACTTTGCCGTTTAGTTCGAATCCATGATCCGTAAACTGCGCCTCGCGGAATCCGAAGCGGCGCGATTCTTCATCGATCACTTCACTCCCTCGCCGTAAACGTACGCGAGCCGTGTACAAATTCCGCTTGTCCAAATCCCAGAGGCTGATTCCCTTCAGCCCATCCAGCCGTACTGAATGCGCGGCCGCTTCGTTCGCAGCGCCGGAAGCGGGCAGTTGCTGCGAAGACTTGGCCACAACTCGCTCCCCATCCAGCAATTCAACTTCAAGCGTCGAACTCGCCTTCGCCGGCTCGAGATGCTGCACGAAGCAGACGACTTCAACACCTGGACTATTCGTGAGTACATTACTCGTACGCACCACCAGGTTCTCAATGAACGTCGAGGGCACAATTCTCAATGAGACTTCCCGGTAAATGCCTCCGAAAGTGAGATAGTCGATCTCATATCCAAAAGGAGGAATGTCGGCGCGCTCGCTCGAATCCACATCGACTGCTAGTACGTTCTCTCCATCGAAGTCCAGATGCGGAGTCAGATCGAATGAGAATGGAGTGTACCCACCTTTGTATTCCCCCAGTCGAGTTCCGTTAATCCAGACTGTGGACGCCGTCATTACCCCTTCGAAATCCACAAACACATGCTTCCCTTTCGCCGTCGGGGGAAGCTTGAACCGCCGCCGGTACAGCGAGACAAACTCGTATGTCTTTTCATCAAAGCCATGCCACGGCAGCGGAATGTTCGTATGCGGAATGACGACCTCATCAAACTTGGAATCGTCGAAATTCCTGTCATGCGCGCCTTCTACAACGGTTCGGCTGTAGCGCCATTTCCGATTGATTGGCAAAATCAAACGCTGGCCTGAGGTTGAATTAGCTGGAGTTCCTTGTTGCGGAAGTGCGTACGGTGTCAGAGCAGCTCCGGCGATCAATGTGCCGGATTGCTGCAAAAAAGTGCGTCGATCCATGTATTCGTGCCCCCAAGAAAATCATTCATTGCAGAAATCGCTGCAAGGTTCGACAACGTCAAATGCACATCACAGAATCCAGGAAAGCACCTGGTGAAGGTCGGCTTCCGAGGTTGACTCCGTACCCCGCGCCATCGATGGTCCGATCGCCAATGCCTGCCCGTGCCCCTCGAACCACACCAGGAAGCACGACTGCTCGGCCCCCGGAAGACGTTGCTGATTCAGCCAGTTGTAATATGCGCCGAAATCAGCATCGATCAAAGAACCGACAGGATCTGCTTCCGCAGGAACCTTGTTGCTTGCCGACAACAGTTCATTCATCGGCTTATGCCGCTGGCGTGGAGCAAATCGTACCAGCAGGGTAAGCGGCTGCGCTCGCCGCAATGCTTCGCGCGCCGCCCACTGCGCGAAGACGGTGCTGAAGATCTGCGTTCCGGAACCCTCCGTGAGCACGCTGACTTCGAATCGCTGCAGCACTTCGTCACGCCGCGCCGCATTGTTCTCCCGACCCATGTCCAAATCGGACGGACGCATCTGAGCAAGCAGCGTACGCAAAGCCTCCGGGCCCATTCCCGGGCGATCAATCTCTTCCTGCATTTTCCGCAGCAGCGCGGAGCGTGCCGATGCGAGTGCATTGTAGGAAATACAAGTCATCGATGGATCGCACTGGGCTGCTTCTCCACCATCGATATACCAGTGCGCGTAGGGAACCGGATGCGATTTCGCGCGAGCAACTACCGCGTCCAGCAATTGACGCACTCCATTCTCCGGATTGATTCGCGTAAAGTACGCGCCATGGGCCCGAAGTTTGCGGAACAGCGGTTCGTTGTAGGACGCGACGCCTTGCCCGACTATGCTGATACCGAGTCTCGGAATGGCAGGCGCCTCGGGCGGTACAGCGGCTCGGAGCCGCTCGCCGTAATCATTTGACGCCTGGCGAAAAGCATCCAGTTGATGCGTGCTCCACAGGTGAGCCGAGAGCCGCTCCACAAACTGTGCGGGTGACTTCACCCAGTCGAACTCCTCGAGTTGCTGCGACAGCTGGATATCGCGAAAAACTCCTGAAACCAGTCTCTTTCAACTGCGCAGCCGGGAGCGCACTGAGATAGTCCAGTTCCCTTTCGTGCGCTTTCCTCTCCGCAGGAAACTTGAAATCGAAGTTGATGAGTTCCCGCAGCAATCCCGGCAGAAAACTGAGCGGCATCAGTCGCAGAGTGGCCAGGTAATGATGAACAATCTTGCGCGCCTCTGGAGGATAGGTGGCGAACTTCTCCGGTTTGAGATCACCTGGAAGCATGAGGCTTACAAGACTTCGCTGATCGGCTTGCCCTGCGCGAGTGAGGGATTGAATCCCATCATTGCTCCTAGCGTAGGGACGAGATCAGTGGAATCGACTGCGCGGTCGAAAACTACATTCTCACGAACGCCGGCCCCCGCAACCAGCAGCCAGGTCGTACGCGAAAGAGCATCCCCGGTGCGATGATGCTGAAAGCCGTTGCCTCCCGCGTCATCATCGGAATCGCGCCCAAAATCCGGCAAGATAAACAGTGTCGTGTTCCCCGCATATTCCGGCTCAGTCTGGATCGCTTTCCACAACTCCCCACATAGGCGATCAGTCCTGCGAATTCCTTCGATGTAGAGCGAGTAAGCGCCCGCATGAGCCACGTCGATGTCGTGCAATGTGATCCACAAAAGGCTAGGCGCCACTTGGCGCATCAACTGGCGCGCAATGTACACGGACAATTCATCCGGGCTCGACAATGTCTCGGCGTGTGTCTTGAAATCATCCACCGAGAGCTTCAGGATCCTTTCCAACTGCTGCAACTCAAATTCGCCGCCCGCCACATCCGGCGTGAAGTAGGGGGTCTCATAGTTGTCGCGCAAAAGATGCTGATAATCATGGCTGCCACCGGATGTGGCCGCCGTCAGCAAACGCTTAGGCAAGATCACCCGTGCGCCCAGTCCCATGCCGTAGGAGCGATGACTGCTTTCACCGATGCGGTTGAAACCGTTGCTGGGCGCCACTACCCAGGCGTCCGACGATGGCCGGTTCAGATCCTTGCGAAAGTATTCGAAAACCGTAGGAGATTGCGGTGACACGGCAGCGAAATTGTTGAACGTCTCGTACACTCCTGTAGCCAAACTCGCGGTCGCAACGTAATGCCCAAGGATTCCATGATTCACCACTTGCGTGAAAAACGTAGCTTGCGGAATCAGTTCACGCATCAGATGAGGGATATTCTCCTGCCCCTCTGGCATAAACGTTTCCTGATCGCGAGCCCCGCCTCCGAATGTAACCACCACTACTTTTCGCTTGGGACGAGATGCCGCGGCACGGGCCCACGACGGCCGAAACAAGGCGCTCCCCATTGCGACTCCGGCCGCATCGCGCAGGAAATCGCGACGCGTGCGAGACAAAAGCCGGCTCACATCCCGGTCGCCAGACGCATTCCGCATCAGCGATCGCAAAGGATCTTCTCGATGCTGTTCTGAAAACTTCATTTCAGGTGGAACAAGATCTCACGTCGAATGACCGCAGCGTCCCTTACTGCTTGCTTGACCCGCTGCCTTCTTCCGAATACACAAACTGCCGGATCTCCGCTCTCTGTTTGTCAAGATCGGCCAGGTGTTGCGCCCGCTGCTCCTGGTAAATGGCAAGCTGTGCTTGTGCCTTATCTTTCTGTCCGGTATGTACGTATGCCTGCCCTAGCCTGTAGTGAGCATCAGGAATATCCGAATTGTTCTCCAGTGCCTTCAAATATTCGGGAATGGCATCGGCATAGTGAGACTGATCGGAAAGCAAATTTCCCAGCTGAAAGTGAGCCTCGGCAAATTTTGCATCCCGCGCGATTGCCTTCCTGAGTAAAGATTCAATCTTCTGGAAATCGACGTTAGGATCCTGGGCCCGCTTTCCCTTCCAGAGACTGATCGCATAATAATAGGCCGCGCGTGCGTTATCCGGCTGCAATTCCGCAAACCGGCGAAAGCGCTCGATCACTTCATCCGCCTGGCTCGGCGAACTGTCATAGGCTTTCGATAAGAAGAGATAACACCGCGGATCCCCGGGGTTGAGATCTGCCGCTTGCAGCAGAGACTTGACCGCATCATCATAATTGCCACGCGAATAGAGTGCGATGCCAAGACCAATGGCTAGCCGCGGCGAAGCCGGGTACCGCTCCGTAGCCTCTTTGAAGACCTTAATCGCGGGATCGAGAGTTCGATGAAGAAGCATCTCGCTGGCCCAATCAAAAAGATGGCTCTCCGTGGGATCCATATGTGCCGCGAGTTCGAATTCGGTGGCGGCGGTAACAAACTGTCCATCTTTCTCCTCCACTTGCGCAAGCAGGTTGTGTAATTCGGCCGTATCTTTCTGCTTCAGGAGGTTGTGAATGACCTGCCGCGCATCGGAGAGCTTGCCAGTCTCAGCGTAGGCCAGCGAGAGATCGTAGCCGTTGTCATACGAGGCAGGATTGACCTTCTGAGCCCGCTCCAGAAAGGGAGTGGCTTGGGAGATCTTTCCGGCCTGAACGTAGAACTCTCCCAAGTTGTGATTCGCATCGTAACTCCGCGGTTCCAGCTTCACCGCCTGGGCGAATTGCTCCTCAGCGGGCGCGTACTTCCCGAGGCGCACCAGATTTGTAGCCAGGTTCGTCCGGGCCGCTCCTGAATCTGGCTTGAGCTGCACGGCTTTTTCGAAGTGTGGATTGGCTTTCGTGTCCTCTGACTGAGCGGAGTAGGCTAGCGCCAGCAGTTCGTGGATTTCAAAGCTGTCGGGAGCCTGACGCAGCAAATCTTCGAGGTGGACTCTGGCTTCGGCGAAATGTCCCGACTCGAACTCGGCAGAGGCCATCTGAAATTTGCGATCAAGCTGCCCCGCGTCGGAGGTCGTGTTCTGACACCAGCCACCGGCGCTAACAGCGATCAGGAACGCGGCAAGCCCCGCAAACACGGAACATACAAATCGTCGTCGGGAGGTCACAGCGTTGCTATGTTAACACCGCGAATTGATCGACAGCGCCCCTCGCCGCGAAAAGCCCCGCGGAAGGCGCCATCGCGCGCCTTCCACGCGGCAAAACCCTCGTGCTCAGTAGTAAAACTTCAAAGCAAACTGGATCTGTCGCGGATCATAGGGTGCATCGCGTGTGGATCCAATTTCGCCAAAGCTCGAGTTCTTGAAATTCGTTGAACCAGAGATCGCTACGACACCGTTGCCCCCAAACCCCGGAGCGTTGAAATTTGGATGGTTCAGGATGTTGAAAAACTCCGTGCGGAACTGCAGCGTATACCGCTCCCCGAAACGGATGTCCTTAAAGATTGAAAAGTCTAGTCGCTTGAAAGGCGGCCCAGCAATCTGCGAGGGAGGACCACCCAATACAGCCAGCCCGGTGAGAGGAACGCATCCCGAAACTTTGGATGGGTCCGGCACTCCTCCAGCACCCAGCACGCAAGGCTGGTTGAAAGCCGCAGGATTGCCAAAGAAACTCGGCTCACCGTTCGAATCAATGTGGAATCCCCGCTTCGGGTCCTGCCCCGGAACCACAAGGTCATAGCAACCGGTTCCGCTGGTTGTGTTAGAGGGGCAGGGCAACGTAATCGGTTGTCCTCCCTGCAAGACCGCGGCCCAATTGACACTCCAACCACCAAGGACTTTGTCCATCGCTCCGCCGGAACCACCCAGGAACTTCTTATTCTTGCCGATTGGCAACTCATACGTACCGCTAAGATGGAGCACGTTGCGAATGTCAAACGCCGCAAGACCGTAATCGAAACGAATTCCCGCACCAGGCACATCCGGTGCTCGGTATCCTTGCAGGCTCCCTCCATTCAGCAGGTCACCGGCATCAGAGCGGGTTTGCGACCAGGTATACGTCCCAAGAAGACTCAGACCACCAGCAAAACGTTTTTCGACTTTAGTTTGCAACCCATGATAGTGACTACTGCCCGCCGTGACTGCGTAACTCGAACCTTGGCCGAAGTCTGGGAATGGCACTGCCACTTTCGTGGATTGACTCGTATCTAAGATGCGGGTGACGTTATTCGAGCCAGGAAATGACTCCAGATGCCGCGCCAGGGAAGTGACATAACCTGCCTGCACACTCAAGGAAGGTGTTAGCTGGTATTGCAGAGTCAGATTTGCCCCCATAGAGTAGGGCGTAATGTAGTCAAACTGGATGCCCCGCAAAGCCAAGCCGCTGGCGTTTACCAACCTGGGATCGAGCGGTGTACAAGCAAACCCTGTTTCTAGCGTAGCACTTCCGATTGGAGTGCCGCTGGCCGTACACCCTGGGTAAATTATGGGGTGGCCGTCGTCATTCGCTTGGTACTGAAAGTTGAACTGGAACGGATAATTTTCGCCTAAATTGGGTGAAAATCCACGGTTCTCAAAGCCGTTGTAGAAAATCCCAAATCCGCCGCGCGCAACAAGTTTTGGACTGACCTGGTACGCAAAACCGAATCGCGGCGCAAAGTTCGTCTTTTGCGATTTGCCGAGTCCCTTGCCGTACTTGTTCGTAATCGCCAGAGCGATTCCATCTTTCTGCAGCAGACAAGGCAGATCGGTCGAAGTCGGAGTACAGGTTGGCGTGCCCGCCAGAAACGCGTCACCCGGATTTGGCGGAAGGATGTACATCGGGGAACCAGTAGGCGGTCCCGAGGGCACGAAGTTAGCCTGATTCGCATGATGCTCGTACACCAGCCCGAAGAAATCCCAACGCAGTCCGATATTAACGGTCAGCTTCGGGGATATCTTCCAGTCATCCTGAATGTAAGTTCCGTAATAGTTCTTTCCGTTGTCGGTCAGCGAAATGTTAGAAGCGTAAATACTGTTCTTGCCCTGTCCCGTCGATGGGCCCCCAACGTAATCGATGGTCCCACCATTGTGCGCAGGGATTGGAGCTAGCAAGAACTGCGCGCGACCAGTATTGCCGTTCCTGACAGTTGGGACATCCGTGTACGTACTACCGAAATCGTACTCCCCACGAGACCACGGTGGTTGCAGCGTCGAGAACTTTACGTGCTGATACTCGAAACCCATCTTGAAGGTGTGTTTTCCATAAATTTTGGTGAAGTCGTCGGTCACCTGGATTGTGGAACTGACTTCATCAGAGGGCAGAAAAGCGTTGCTGCCCAGAGTGGCGAGACCGTTGATGCCAAAAGCGGGCAGGCCACCATTCTCCTTTTCCTGCGGAATGCCCGGGATGCCGTATTGCGAAGGAAGATCAGAAAGATTGTTAGCTTCGGGCGAAACCCGTGTTGTGTGCAAGTAATTCAAGCCGGCACGCGCTACGTTGACGGTGTTTGGGGAGAAGACATGGGTCCATGCCAAAGCACTCTGCTGCGCAAGTGCGGTCTGATCTCCTTGCTGGAACCCCCCGCCGTCGGCCACTCCACCAAAAATCCCTGGAATAAATTGCGGATCATCCACGTAGCTGAACCGGAAGAACGTCTGGTCTTTGTCGCTCAGGTTCACATCCAGCCGGGTGTCGAAAGCATTGCGGTGCTCGCTGAGTTTTGGCGAATTCGCGTAATTTGAGAATAGCGAGCCACCGGTCGGCGCCGGATACAGATCCAAAAGCTTGATCGCGTTCGGATCCAATCGATCCGCCGGGAGTCGGTTAAGGCCGCAAGCGGCCAGCGTGAATACCGTCGTGCTGGGCGCGCATGTACCAAAAGGATCTCGGACGAATCCAGAAGCTGCTGGCGTTATCCCCGAGACGGAGTCCATCACGCCTGCCGTTACAGGCCGAGTCGTTGCAGGATCGAGAACGGTTCCGAGAGGAATTGTCCGTCCAAGAGCATCGGTCTCTGTGTTGGGGTTCGACGTTACTTGCCCCGTGATCAAATCGGAAAGGTCGGTGTATCCGCTGCTCCGCTCCAACGCTGTCGGCACCGACCCGGTCAGAATCGTGCCTTGAACGCGCCGCAGGCCTTCATAATCCCCGAAGAAGAATATTTTGTTCTTTATGATCGGACCGCCGCCAGAAACCCCGAATTGATTCTGGCGAAGCTCCCCTTTTTTGATGTTATGGAAATTTTCGAACCAGTCGGCAGCATCAAGTTTGTCGTTGCGGAAAAATTCCCACGCCGCACCGTGGAATTGGTTCGTTCCCGATTTGATGGTTGCGTTGAGAACAGCTGCTCCCGAACGGCCGAACTCGGCGCTGAAATCCGAGGTCTGTACCTTGAACTCCTGAATTGCATCCACCGGAGGCAGAACGACAAAGTTAGTGCCGTTCAGAAAATCTACCGTATCGGAATTGTTGTCAATTCCATCCAGCATGTAGTTATTCTGCGCGGGGCGGAGACCGTTTGCAGCAAAAGCCCCAGTCGCAGCATTTCCGCGTGTGTCCGCCTGCGGCGAGTTCACGCCGGCAGAAAGCTGGGCCAGAAATGTAAAATTGCGCCCGTTCAGAGGCATGTTGTTGACGTTGCGCGTATCCATCACTTGGCCGACGGATGCATCCTGCGTTTGCAGAATGGGAGCTGCGGATGTGACCTCTACCGTCTCACTTACACTGCCCGTCGGCAGCTTTAAATTAACCAGTACATTTGCGCTGACGTTAACCACGATGTTGGTCTGACTGACCGTCTTAAAACCTTGTGCCGTAGCATCCAGCTTATAGCTGCCAATTCGGACCGGGCTGAACGTATAGCTTCCATCCGACCCCGTGTTCACAGACAGGGTGGCGCCGGTGCCTTCGTTGGTGAGCGTTACCTTCGCCCCGCTGACGACGGCTCCCGATTGGTCGGTAACCTGACCTGTAATCGAACCGGTGTCGACCTGGGCTTGAAGGGGCAGGATGCCGAGAACAGCAGAAACAGCAAAGACGAAAGCGCTACGCAGAATCCAAGAGGACGCCGACCGGTTCATGAGCTCTCCTTTGAGCTTTCCCCAGGCAAGCCACCGCACAAGCCTGGTGACACATCCGATCACCATTGACGATCCGCCATGCCAATGGCAGGCTCGCCCGCAACTTTGATTGTGAACAACCCCAGTTTCGCGGTGCCCCGAAATAGGGGCCGTTTTGATTAACCGCTTAACCCACCCTCACGCTAGTAGGTTCCTACTAGCTTTTGGTGTGTTCGGGAAATATCACGCGCTCAACAGCGTTGTCAAGAATTTTCTCCTCGTCTATACTCCGCGCAGTCTCGGCATTACAACTCCTTCCGTTTTCCGCGCCGGGAATTTCGATCATGAGCGTAACTATTCGTGACGTTGCGAAAGCCGCCGAGGTTTCGACCGCAACCGTCTCCAACGTTCTGAACAACACTGGTAAAGTCGGCTCAGCGACTCGCCGCCTCGTCCTTTCCACGGTCAAAAAGTTGGGCTACATTCGCGATGCGCACGCCCGCCATCTCGCCTCGCATGACCGGCGCACTCTCGGGATTATCGTGTCCGATATCGAGAACCCATTTTTCCCGGAAGTGATAAAGAGCTTCGAAACTCGGGCACGGCAACTTGGTTACGACGCAATCCTGAGCGACACCAACTACGACCCGCGCCGGACTCGAGAAGCGGCCGAGCGCATGATGGAACACAAAGTTCGGGGCGTCGCCATCATGACCTCTGAAATCAGCATGCGCCTGGTGCATGAACTCGGACGCCGAATGATCGCCGTCACTTTTCTCGATCTCGCTCCAGTCCACGGCTACACAAGTAATTTGCGCATCGACTATCCCTCGGGAGTGGAGCAGATCGTGAATTACCTCCACCAAAACGGTCACAAGCGCATCGCGTTTGTGGCGGGTCGTGAAGGACTCAAGTCGAATCTCGAACGTTTGCAGGCCTACGAGGATTCGATGCGCCGCTTGGGTTTAGAACCAGGCCCAGTTCTCCCCGGCGATCTTCGCTTCGAAGGAGGATTCGCCGCGGGCGCTGCCATCGCGAAGTTTTCCCCACGCCCTACCGCAGTCATGGCGGTCAATGACCTGACTGCAGTCGGAGTGATCAAGGGCTTGCTGACGGCGGGATGCCGCGTGCCTCAGGATATTTCAGTTACCGGATTCGACAACACGCGTCTTGCCGAGTACTGCAATCCTTCCATTACCACGGTCGACATCCATCGCGAGACGCTGGGTCGTCTTGCGGCTGACGCACTACATGAACTCTCGAGCACGGCGAGTCCGCAAGGCAAGGAGTATCGAATCGGATCCGAATTGGTCATCGGGGCCTCTACCGGACCCGCTCCAGAACTACTGGTGGCACAAGGATTCGGTGCTAGCATGCCAGTATCAAGTTCGGATTGAGCTGTCCAATTGGGGATCCATGATCCAAAAGACGGAACGCGCATTCCTTCACGCAGAACGTTCCTGAAGCAGATAAGCTGGGCGCCCGTTTTGTTCATTCCCGCGCCCATCCGCAGTTCCTTTCTTGCTCTTGGCTCGCGACCGAACCATGCTAGCCCTCTCGCGCAATTCCCTTCCGCCGACATTCATTTCATTCCGCATTATCCAGACCGCTCGCCGCTCGATAACGTGCTCAGCCTTGCCGCTCCGGGCACGGACGAATACGTAGTCGAGGGCTACGCATCTCAGTTGATGAGGCTGCTTGAGCAGTGGGGCGATGCGCTCAGGACGAATCCTGCAAACACAGCCGCCGTCCAGAAGTTCATTTCGCCCTCCCTGCAAGCGAATCCGCTGCATGCCGTTCGCCAAACCATCATTCGCTCAGGCGGTGAGGTGGAAGTATTGCGTAGAGAATTTGATTCGAGCATCTTCACCGGCAGCGAACGTTTTCTTCAGGAGTTCAAGCAGTATTTGAGTGCGTTACGCCGTATCGAGACTGCGGATTTCGAAATCTACGAATGCCGTCAGACGAACCCGTCGCCGCTCACTCTGGAAGTCAGCATTCGATATGAGTTGGTCGCGGTCACAAGCGACAAAGCGCGCGAGAGCCGCATAGGATCATGGCACACCCAATGGGCGCGGAATGATTCCGGCCATTGGCAGATCCTGCGGTGGAACGCTGCAGCCGAAACGGTCACCCGAAGTTCCGCGCGCCTTTTTACTGAGATCACGCCTCAGGCTCTCAACGGAAATCCATCCTACAAAGAGCAACTACTGCACGGATCCGACTACTGGCGCACGATTCTAGACGGTGCCATCGGCGTCGACGTCTACGGCAACAACGGCGTTGCTGTTGGGGATTACGACAATGACGGACGCGATGATATTTACGTTTGCCAGCCCGCCGGCCTGCCCAATCGTCTTTACAGCAACCGCGGAGACGGTACCTTCGAGGATGCGACCGAACAAGCGGGGGTGGGAGTGCTCGATTTTTCAGGATGTGCGCTCTTCGCCGATTTCGAAAATCGCGGACTTCAAGATCTGCTGGTTGTCTGTTCCACCGGCCCTCTGCTCTTTGTGAACGATGGAAAAGGCAAGTTCTCTCTCAAGAAAGATGCATTCGCTTTCGCACGCCCGCCTCAGGGATCCTTCACTCACGCCGCCATTGCTGATTACGATCGTGACGGTCGCCTCGACATTTACTTTTGCCTTTACTCCTACTACCAGGGACTCGATCAGTACCGCTATCCCGTTCCGTATTTCGACGCACGCAACGGTCCCGCCAATTATCTCTTCCACAACGCGGGCAACTGGACCTTTGAGGATCACACGCAAGCCGCTGGGCTGAATGTTGAAAACGACCGCTACAGTTTCGCGTGCTGTTGGGGAGATTCCAACGGAAACGGCTGGCCAGATCTATACGTCGTCAACGATTTTGGCCGCAACGTTCTCTATCGCAACAACGCCGATGGAACTTTTACGGCCGTTTCCAGCGAAGCCCGCGTAAATGAAGCCGGCGCAGGCATGAGTGCATGCTGGCTGGACTTCAACAATGACGGCAAGCAGGACATCTATGCCGCGGGAATGTGGGTTGCTGCCGGCATGAGAGTTTTTGATGATCAGCATTTTCACCCGGGCGAGCCTGAGAGCATTCGCTCTCTCTATCGCCGGCACATGGCGGGAAACTCGCTTTACCGCAACCAGGGCGACGGCACTTACCAGAATTGCGCACCAACAGCAGGGGTCGAGATGGGCCGCTGGTCATGGGCCAGCGACGCCTGGGACTTCGATCACGATGGGTATCCCGATCTCTACGTCGCCAATGGATACATCTCGGGACTCGACCGCCTGAAAGATGTTTCGAGTTTCTTCTGGCGTCAAGTGGTCGCGCACTCTCCTCAGGATGCCAATCCCTCACCTGACTATGAACGTGGATGGGGCGCTATCAATGAACTCATCCGCTCGGATGCCACCTGGAATGGCAACGAGCGAAACGTTTTCTTTACCAACAATCGGGACGGAACTTTCTCCGACATCTCGGCGGTCGCTGGATTGGATCTCCGCGACGACAGCCGCGCCTTTGCTCTCGCAGATCTCGATGGAGACGGCCGGATAGAACTCATTCTGAAAAATCGAACCGCCCCGCAACTCCGTATTTTTCGCAACAACATGAAGAACGTGGGCAACTGTGTTGTGTTGCGCCTGCGCGGCGACAAAAGCAATAGGGACTCAATTGGTGCTGCCGCCACACTGACAGCCGGCTCGCTTCGACAAACCAAGTATGTCCAAGCTGGATCTGCATTTCTCTCACAACATACAAAAGAACTTTTCTTCGGTTTGGGAACACACTCGGATGGACTCAAGGCCAGCATACGGTGGCCCAGCGGCCTGACCCAGGAGTTTCGAGAATCTGCCGGTCAACACTCGCATTGAGATCCGTGAGGGCCTTCCTGAAATCAATGCGAAACCATTCCCAGCTTCGCCCCCATCCTGGTCGCATCCGATCGAACCTGCGCCCGGCGAAACCTTCCCCAACTCCTGGGGAACATGGCTCGTCGAACCTTTGCCCGCCCCTGAGTTCTCCTTGCCCGACGTGAACGGAAAGATATGTGAACTCAATTCCCTCCGGGGTAAATTAGTTCTGCTGAATTTCTGGAGAACCGCATCCGCGGCGTGCCGGGAACAACTGCAATCTTTGAGCAAATCTCATGATGTTCTCCGCAGCCGTGGAGTTGAAGTCTTAGCCCTGAACTTCGATGATCCTCAAGACCCCCAGACAGTAAAGGCCTTATCCAGCAAAGAAGGGATACCTTTTCGGCTTCTGCTGGCGACGCCGGAAATTGCGGGCATCTACAACATCGTCTACCGATATCTTTTCGATCGTCATCGCGACCTGTCGTTTCCAACATCTTTGTTGCTTGACCCGTCAGCAAGCATCATCAAGATCTATCAGGGAACGCTCGATCCGAACCTCCTCGCGCAAGATGCCGTTTCGCTGCCAAACCATTCATCGGATCGCATCGCCAAAGCTCTTCCTTTTCCAGGCACTCTTTTGCAGGGAGATTTTCAGAGAAACTCGCTCAGCTATGGAGTGGCGTTGTTCCAGCATGGCTATTTGCATCAGGCCGAGCTAGCGTTCCAACAGGTGATTGCAGCCAAGCCGGAGGAAGTCGAAGCTTATTACAATTTGGGAACGCTTTATCTGCGCCAGAAAGCACAGCAACCCGCAAAAGAAAATCTTGAACACGCGCTGCAACTGCGTCCGAACTATCCCGAGGCCTGGAACAACCTTGGAATGCTGGCTGCGCAAGCGGGCAACAATGAAGAGGCCATCCGGAATTTTCAGCGCTCGATCGAATTGCGCCCTCGCTATAGCACCGCTCTGCTGAATCTCGGAAATCTTTATCGCCAGCTGGGCAATTTTGCGGAAGCAGAATCGCTTCTCAAACGCGCTTATGACAGCGAACCCGCCAATCCTGAAGCCAATTACAGCCTGGGCATGCTGTACGCGCGCCGCAATGATTCTGCCCACGCCGAGCAATATTTAACGAACGCCATCAAACTACGCCCCGACTACTCCGATGCCCTGAACAATCTTGGAGTCCTCTTGATTCAGCAGCACCGCTATCCGGAAGCGGAGGCACATCTGGAGGACTGCATCACAAAAGCCCCGGCCTTCGATCAGGCATACCTCAATCTGGCCAGGCTCTACGTTGTTCTCAACGATAAGGCCAAAGCGAAGACAGTTTTGCAAGCTCTTCTGCAAAAACAACCAGATCACAAGATGGCCCAACAGATGCTTCAACTGCTATATTGAGGCCTTTAGAGGGGCATGTGGGGATCTCTGGGACCGCTTCGATTTCAGTACCGCGCCTCAACCGTAGGTCGCGCTCGCTCGGCATTATCATCCTGATTTCAGTCGCGACCGCCACCACTGTCGTCGCGCAACAGAAGCCTTCCAATCATGTCAGCCAGACGCGCCTCTCTCCCTCTCTCCGCCAGGCCGAACAGCTGATCCAGAATGGCGAATTAGATGAAGCCAAAACTCTCATCGAAGAGCAACTCCAGCGCGATCCCTCAAGCGTCGAAGCCTATAACCTTCTCGGCATCGTCGACACCAACAAGAAAGACTATGACCAGGCTCTTGAAGCTTTCCAACGCGCCCTGAAAGTCGACCCCAACTCCACTGCGACGCACAATAATCTCGGCAATCTCTACCTTACCCAGCAGAAGCTTGATGCCGCACAGCAGGAGTTCAGCACTGTTCTGAAGATCGCTCCAACGAATCGCGACGCCCACTACAACCTCGGTCTGCTCTTCCTCGCAAAAGGCTCGCCACTCGCGGCGATTCGCCACTTGCAGCAAGTCTCTCCTCAGACCCGCGATACTAGATTTAACCTCATTCGCGCTTATCTCGCCGCGGGCAAGACGGCACTTGCCTTGCAGCAGGCGCACGCTCTTTCCGCTGCGCACAAGCGAGACGTCCAGTTGCATTTCACACTGGGTGTGCTCTTAGCCTCGGCAAAGCAATACAAAGCCGCGCAACTCGAATTAGAGCAGGCCAACGCTCTACAGCCGGAGACATTGGAGATCCTGCACAATCTTGGGCAGGCCTATTTGCGTTCCCGCGCCTACGACAAAGCTGATGTCACGCTCAACCGTGCATTGAAGTTGAAGCCCGATTCGGCAGAGACACTCTATTTGCTGGCACAGGCTTACTCAGAACAATCTCGTCCCCTCGATGCTCTCGAATTGCTGGTGCGCGCTCATAAATTAGCCCCCGAAAATACCGACGTGATCTTCTTGATGGCGCGCGTCAGTATGACCCAGGACTACTACGAAGATGCCATCCCATTGCTTGAATCCGGACTGAAAATCGCCCCCCAGCGCGCCGATCTGCACGCCGCTCTCGGTGAAAGCTACTTCATGTCCGGAAAGGCGGAAAAGGCGATCGACGAGTTCAAAACCCTGATCGCCCTTGACCCCTCGGCACGTTCCTACACCTTCATGGGCCTGTCATACCGCCATTTAGGACGCTTCGATGAAGCCCTGAAATATTTCAACCAGGGTTTGAAACTCGATCCTGCCAACCCCTCGTGCTTGTTTAACATTGGATATATTCAGGAGCGGCAGGGCAGCTACGCAGAGGCTGATCGCCTCTTCCAGCAAGCTCTTCGCTCCAATCCGGATTTTTCCGAAGCTCTGCTCGAACTGGCCAATCTCCGGACACGCGAGAAGAAATATGCCGAGGCCGCCGACCTTCTTCGACGCTACGTAAAAGTGAGCCGCGATGCCGCTACCGGTTATTACAAGTTGGCCATGGTGGAAAGAAGCCTTCACCAGACCGCGGCCGCGCAAAGGGATCTGAATGTTTTTCAAACCCTCTCAAAGAATTCCGCAACCGGCCCGGTACCTTATCAGCACCTGTTCGACTACCTGGATAATCGCACCAGGCTTTCTGCGCAGGCGCGCAGCCAACTCGACATCACAGAACTCAATGAGCAGATCAAGAAACATCCCGGACAGAGTCAGGATCTGTATCTCCTGGCCGAAAGCTATTTGAAAGTCGGCGATATCGCCAAGGCCAGGGAAACCATCGCGCAGCTCGATCAAGTCAGTGCGGAAGATTACCGCACGCAAACCGGGGTCGGCGTCTTGCTTGCGCGTTATCGCGTGTATGACGATGCCATTCAGCACTTCCAGGCGGCACTGCGGGCGAATCCCGATTCGGACGATGTGAAGTTCGATCTGGCGAACGCCTACTTTCATAAAGGACAATACCGCGAGGCACTTTCCACCGCGCAAACGATTTCAAGCGCAGGTCAGCAAGATGACGCGTACCTGGCCTTGCTCGGCGATACCGAAGCGCATCTCGGCGACTCTGCCAGGGCGACGGAAATTTTTCGATCGGCCATCAACCGCAACCCTGACAACGATCAATACTATTTATCGTTGACTCTGGTACAGCTTCGCGAAAGCGATCTTCCCGGCGCCGAGCAGACCTTGCAGAAAGGTCTCGCCCGGATCCCGGGTTCGGGAAAGATTATCTGGGGGCAAGGCGTCATCTCGGTGATGAAGGGCAACACCAGCATCGCGGCTGAAAAGCTGGAGCGAGCCGTCGAATTGCTGCCGGAGTGGGCGGGCAGTTATTCCACGCTCGGCGTTTTCTATTATCAGACCGGACAGATTGAGAAAGCGCGGGAAGTGCTGAATCGCTTCAAGGGAAGCAATGCTGGTGGTCTCGATATCGGTCGAATCGAACAAGCGTTGTCCAAGGCTCCGACGCAAGATTCTGCTTCTCAGCAATCCATGCCCCTGGCGGCTCGCCAACAAATGCTGCAATTTGCGCTTCTCATCGCGGACCGCAGCTTGTGAGAACGGCGACAAATCTCAAGCGTCAACATTCGTTTGCTCGCTTTCTGCGTTGTTTTTCTCTCATTCACAGGGGGCGCAAACATTCCTGCTGCAGTCTTTGCGGCGCAGTCTTCAAAATCGCCAGACGCTTCGATCGCCGTCCACTACACCGATGTCCGCGAAAAGGCGAAGATCACTTTCCAGCAGGACTCCACCCAAACCGAAGAGAAATATTATTTGGAGACCATGGGCACGGGAGTGGCATGGCTCGACTATGACGAAGATGGCCTGATGGATCTCTACTTCGTTCAATCCGCCGCCACCGACATTTATAAGCCGCCGCATCCCCTTCGTAGCGCCCTCTATCACAACAATGGCGATGGGACGTTCACTGATGTAACCGACAAAGCAGGAGTCGCTGGCGATGGGCACTACGGCCAAGGTGTCGCCGTGGGAGATTTCGACAACGATGGATATCCCGACCTGTACGTGACCGGCTACCAGCGCGCCATTCTCTATCACAACAATGGCAACGGCACTTTCACTGACGTCACCGCGAAAGCCGGCGTCACCGATGAAGGTGGATGGTCCACCAGCGCAGGATGGTTCGACTACGACAAAGACGGCTGGCTCGATCTCGTCGTCACCAACTACATTGACTGGAGCCCAAAAAACAACATCTGGTGCGGCGAGCGGCGCCCCGGATATCGCTCCTACTGTCATCCCGGAAACTATAAAGGCCAGCGCATCAAGCTCTACCACAACAATCACGACGGAACTTTCACCGACGTGAGCGATCCATCCGGAGTCGGCAAGCCCGAGGCCAAAGGCATGGGCGTCGTCCTCGCCGACTTCAACAACGACGGATGGCCCGATATTGCCGTCGCCAATGATTCCTGGCCGAACTTCCTCTTCATCAACAAGCACAACGGAACCTTCGAAGATGTCTCACTCGTCTCCGGATTAGCGGCGAGCGAAGATGGCAAATACGAGGCGGGCATGGGCATCGACGCCGCCGACGTTGACGGTGACGGATGGATGGATGTGTACATCACCCATCTCGACTTCGAACTCAATCGCCTTTACCGCAACAGCCAGGACGGCACCTTCACCGACGAGACCTTCCGCTCCCGCATCGGCAACAAAGCCGTTCTCCTGAGTGGAGTCGCCATGAAATTCCTGGATTACGACAACGACGGCTGGAACGACATCCTCCAGCTAAATGGCGCCATGCTCGACAATGTTTCCCTTTACCATGGCGAAGTATCCTATAAAGAGCCGCTGCTGATGTATCGCAACCTGGGAAAAGGCGAATTCGATAAAGTCTCAGATTCGCTCGGCTCCGACTTCGTGCGTCCCATCGTGGGTCGCGGCCTCGCAACCGCTGATTACGATAACGACGGCGACATCGACATTGTCACTAACAACCGCGGCGACTTCCCTTCTCTGCTGCGCAACGATGGTGGCAACGCGAATCACTGGCTCACTGTGCAGTTGATCGGAACGAAATCCAATCGCGACGGACTCGGCGCCTCCCTCAAACTCAAATCCGAAGGCTCGGTTCAAGTCGAGCAGGCGAAGGGCGGAATGAGTTATATGTCAGCCAGCGATCCCCGAATTCATTTTGGCCTGGGAAAGCGCGCTAAGGTTGAATCTCTCGACATTACCTGGCCCAGCGGGCAGGTCGAGCGATTAACAAAAGTACCGCTCGACCAGATCATCGCAGTGAAAGAGGGCGCGGGCATCGTGCCGCGCCAGTTCCCAAAGATCCCGAGCTCCAAATGAATTTTCCCCGCCGCCAGTTTCTAGGCACTTCCGCAGTGGTTCTTGGCAGCACGCTCCTGGATGCCATTACCACCCCTCTCTACCGTTGGAACAAAAGCCTCGAACTTCATGTAGGGGCGGACGCCTCCGTCCGCCCTCGCCGAAGGCGATGTCTCCAAACCCCTGGACTCCCCAATTCAATTCGTCGACGTAGCGCGCGAGGCAGGCCTCACCACTCCCAACGTCTGGGGAGGCGCAGACCGCAAGCGCTACATCATCGAAGCCAAAGGCAGCGGAATTGCTTTCTTCGATTACGATCAGGACGGCTGGCTGGACATTTATCTGACCAACGGAACGCGCTTCAACGAGAAATGGCCCGCCGGCCAGGCGCCCACGTCGCGTCTCTATAAAAACAATCGCGACGGAACCTTCACCGATGTGACAGAGAAATCTGGCATAGGCCGCAACGGATGGCAGACGGGAGTCTGCGTCGGCGATTACGACAACGATGGCTGGGACGATCTTTTCTGCTGCTTCTGGGGACACAACATTCTGTTTCATAACAACGGCGACGGCACCTTCACCGATGTCACGCGCAAAGCCGGCGTTTTCGATGAGCGCGTGCGCTGGGGCTCCGGCTGCACGTTTGTAGATTACGATCGCGACGGTCACCTCGATCTATTTGTCTGCAATTACATTCAGCTGGATCCCGAGAAAACTGGGGCACCCGGAGAAGCCGCCAGCTGTCAGTGGAAGGGCATCCCCGTGATGTGCGGCCCGCGCGGCCTTACGGGCGACACCAACGTGCTGTACCACAACAACGGAGACGGCACCTTCACCAACGTTTCGCAGAAGAGCGGCATTCTCAAGCCAGGTCCGCGCTACTCTATCACTGCGGTTGCCACCGACTTTGATAACGATGGCTGGCCCGACATTTATGTTGCGGTCGATTCCGAGCCAAGCATTCTCTTCCGCAACAATCACGATGGGACCTTTACCGATATTGCCGTCATGGCCGGATGCGCCTACAGCGAGAACGGTCACGAACAAGCCGGAATGGGCGTCGCCATCGCCGACTACGATTGCGATGGCTGGTTCGACATCTTCAAAACCAACTTCGCCGATGATACCTGCAACCTTTATCACAACAACGGAGACGGCACCTTCAGTGACGTCACGTTCGCCTCTGGCATCGGCATCAACAATCAATATGTGGCCTGGGGCTGCGGCTTCATCGATTACGACAATGACGGATGGACAGACATCATCCAGGTGAACGGACACGTCTATCCCGAAATCGCCGGCCACGAAATCGGCCAGACCTTCAAGAATCCGCGACTTGTCTACAAGAACATGGGCAATGGTCAATTCAAAGACGTGTCCTCGACCATGGGTCCAGGCATCACCGAACGTTACTCCAGCCGCGGCGCCGCTTTCGGCGATTACGACAATGACGGCGACATCGACGCGCTCGTTCTCAACATGAACGACGTACCCTCGTTGTTGCGCAACGACGGCGGCAACAAGCAGAACTGGATCAAGATCAAGCTCGTCGGAACCAAGTGCAACCGGACTGCGATCGGCGCCCGCGTTCGGGTCGTAACTGCCAACCACACCCAAATGGACGAAGTGCGCAGCGGATCCAGCGTCATGTCGCAGAGCGACTTGCGCCTTCACTTCGGTTTAGGTAAGGTGCAGACCATCGACCTGGTCGAAGTGAAGTGGCCGACCACGCAGAAGACCGAGCGATTCACCAACGTGAAAGCGAATCAGATTCTTACCATTCGCGAAGGCAGCGGCATTGTGCAACCAGGCGCCTCGCCGGCGAAGGCTAGCAAATGAAAGCGCTGCTGCTCTCGCGGTACCGTCATCTCGAGTTCACAGATCTTGCCACGCCGGCGCCGCAATCCGGGGAGGTCCTGATTCGCGTAGCTGCCTGCGGCATTTGTGGTAGCGATGTGCACGGCTACGACGGCTCATCCGGCCGCCGCATTCCTCCCATTGTGATGGGCCACGAAGCCGCGGGCATCGTTGCCGGAGTTGGCGAAGGTGTCAGCGCCTTTAAAAAAGGCGATCGAGTCACATTCGACTCAACCGTTTACTGCGGCGACTGTGCAAATTGCCTCCGCGGAGACGTCAATCTCTGCGATCATCGCGAAGTTCTAGGAGTCTCCTGCGGAGATTACCGCCGTGCAGGAGCATTCGCTGAATTCGTCACTGTTCCGGCCCGCATCGTTCACCGCTTCCTGAGAATCTTTCCTTCGAGCAAGCCGCCTTGCTCGAAGCCGTCGCGGTAGCGTTGCATGCCGTTTCGCTTGTCCCCGTCGCGCCGGGCAGTACCGCCCTCGTAGTGGGCGCCGGAATGATCGGCCTCCTGCTGCAGCAGGCTCTACGAGTAGCAGGATGCTCCAGCATTTTTGTGGCGGACATCGATCGCACTCGCCTTGCCTTCAGTAAGCAACTCGGGGCGACCGAAACTCTGTCGGAACGTGTCCCCCAGCAGATCGCGGAACTCACCCATGGTGTCGGTGTTGACCTTGCCATCGAAGCAGTGGGGAAAACCGAAGCCGTGAATACGGCAATCGACAGCGTCCGCAAAGGCGGCAGCATCGTTCTGGTCGGCAACATTTCGCCCGAGATCTCGCTGCCTCTGCAAAAAGTGGTCTCGCGCCAGTTGCGCCTGCAGGGGTCATGCGCCTCCGCTGGCGAATACCCCAGGGCCATCGAACTCATGTCCACCGGAGCCATTCAAGTGAAGCCTCTCATCAGCGCCGTGGCGCCTCTCGCCGAAGGCCCACAATGGTTTGAACGTCTCTATGCCCGCGAACCGAATTTGATGAAAGTTGTCCTCACGCCCGACAAGCTTTCATGAACGACAACTCCGCAGACCGAGGGCTCTTTGATCTGACCGGCCGCGTTGCCATCGTGACCGGCACCAGCCGTGGACTCGGGCAATCGTTCGCACGCGCTCTTGCCAAGGCAGGCGCAGATCTTGTCCTCACCAGCCGCGAACCGCGCTTCCCTCGCGCCCTTTGAGGATGAAATCAAAGCGCTCGGTCGCCGCGCAGTGTCCCTCGACCTTGACGTCCGCGATCAGCACAGCATCGAGCAAATGGCGGCGGCAGCTGAGAAGAGCGTTCGGTCGTCTCGACATTCTCGTGAACAATGCCGGATGCAACATTCGTAAGCCGGCGCTGGACGTAAGCTGGGATGATTGGAATCAGATTCTCGACACCAATCTTCGCGGAAGTTTTTTCGTCGCTCAAGCGGTCGCCCGCCGCATGATTGCTCGCAATTACGGCCGCATCATCAACATCGGATCCGTTACTAGTGTCGCGGGCTACGCAGGTCTCGCTCCCTACGGAGCCAGCCGCGGAGGAATCCGGCAGCTCACCATGAGCCTCGCCGACGACTGGGGCAAACACGGAATCACCGTGAACTGCCTCGCCCCCGGCTGGTTTCGCACAGAACAAAACAAAATTCTCTACGAAGACAAAGAGTGGGTGGAATATTTATCCGACCGCATCCCGCTGAAACGCCCCGGACGCCCCGATGACCTGGAATCCGCCGTCGTCTTCCTCGCCGCCGAGTCCAGCCGTTACGTCACCGGCCAAACCCTGTTAGTCGACGGCGGCATCTCCACCGGCGCAGTCCATGCTCTCCCAAAATCCCGCTGATCTACTCGAATCCCGAGGGTGCCCCACCCTTCTCGCGCTCTCTGCGAGAGGGTGGGGCCGTTGACTTCCTTTCCCGTTGACTTCCTTTCCCCCTGACCGCCGAACGCATTGCTGAAATTAATGAATTCTCGCCGCCCACCCGCCACCGCTGGCAAGCTGCAATTTCAGCTTAGTGCCCCGATTCACCTGCTGAGTACTCTTCTTGTAATCACTCGCATTTCGATCCGCGTTGAGCCCATCCTGATACGCGTCCATCGTAAAATTCCCGTCCGGCAAAAATGACAAATCGATGTCGAGCGTTCGACCCGTCCAGTCGCTCATCGCCCCGATATACCAATCCTTCCCATTTCGTCGGGCGACAACAACGTACTCGGTAATCTTGGCGTCGAGCACTCTAGTTTCATCCCACTCGGTCGGCACCGCTCCAAGAAATTCCATCGTCTCGGCTTCGCGAAGATAATTCGAAGGACTGTCCGACAACATCTGCAACGGAGCTTCATATACCACATACATCGCCAGTTGATGGCACCGCGTCCCCATGGCCATAGGCTGATTATTGATGGGCCGAAATGTGGACCTGGTTGCGTTGCGCATCGCACCCGGCGTGTAATCCAGCGGACCCAGGAACATCCGGGTAAACGGCAGCGTCACATTATGCTTCGGCTCAGATTCCGCGCTCCACTTGCTCCACTCCATCCCGCGCACGCCTTCGGCGTTAATCAGGTTGGGCCAGATACGCGTCATGCTCGCAGGCTTCTGATCACCGTGATAATCGACCAGCATGTGACGCTTGGCCGCCTCCCGGCACACGCGATAAAAATACTCGATCATGATCTGATCGCTGCGCTGCATGAAGTCCACCTTGATTCCCTTCACGCCCCACTTCTCAAACTGATCGAGCGCGGGAATCAGTTGATCGTCCAACGTCTTCCAGGACGCCCACAGAATGATTCCCACATTCTTCTGTTTCGCATACGCAACCAAATCTTCCATATTCAGCTCAGGGGTCACTTCCAGAAGGTTGCCCAGCTTGTACCAGCCATCGTCCAGAATGATGTAAGGAATCCGGTACTTGGCAGCGAAATCGACGTAATACTCGTACGTCTTCGTGTTGATGCCCGCCTTAAAATCCACTCCATCGACATTCCAATCGTTCCACCAGTCCCACGCCACCTTGCCCGGCTTGATCCACGAAGTGTCCTGCACCTGCGACGGCTTCTGCAGCAGATACACGATCTGGTTCGTAAGCAAATCTCCATCGTGATCAGCGATCCCGATCACCCTCCAGGGAAATGTTCGCTTGCCCGCACTCTCAGCGATATAGTCCGCAGTTTCCTCTGGCTTATAGTCGCGATCGCTCGTTTGTACCAGCTTCGTTGGATACGCCGGAAAGGTTGCTGCCAGCCCGTTCCCGCCCGTACCGCGCAGCCACAGCCCCGGGTAATCCTCTAAGTCCGACTCAGCGATCGCGAGTTTCGCCCCCCCTCCGACGTCAACCACCGCCGGCAAAGTAGCAATAAAATCCGGTGCAATCTCACTCAAATGCTGCGGCAAATATTTGCGCTCATTATGCGAATAAAAGCTGTCCTCCTGCGGATAATAAACAATGAAGTTCGTCGGGAAATTGATGCCAGCCTCTTCCCCGAAAATCTTTACTTTCTCTTCGGGCAGTGCGGTCTCGAAGCGGTACGCCGCCCCTTCGTTGTAGGCACGGAATACAATCGAATACCCACCCTCCAGATTCAAACGCAATTCGTTGTAGTGGTCTCGAATCTTGGCAAACTTCTGGCGAACCACGGGCTCTACGACTTGATCATGAGAACTTGGCTTCGCCCCGATTACCTTCGGCTGTGTACCCAGCTTCTTGTGCTCGACATCCAGAGACAGCGTGCAATTCTCCAGCACCGCCCTGCCTTTTAAAACCACGTCATATCGAACCTGCCCCGCCGTCCGGATTCTGACTTCGATCCGCCCATCCGGCGATCGCAGATCATAGCTTGATTGCGCAGTTCCAGATTGACCAAGAACACTGAGGACAATTGCCAGAGTCGTGAGGCCAAGAAGAGTCTTCATTTCGGCACCTGTGGAGAGACTTTTTAGGATACGAGAATTCGGAATCTTACTCGCGATGCCGGAGCATTACAAATTCCGGGGGACATGAGCCGTCAATTTTGTGTCGTGCCTTCCTTCAGCGCCTGGGCACGCGCGCGTTCCGCTCCCGCATTTTCTTTTTCGCCAAGTTGTTCCAAGGCGTCCGCCAGGAACGCATGCGGCTCGAAATTCCGTGGCTCTGAGCTTACTGCCTGCTTCAGATAAGGCACAGCATCCGCGGCATGATTCTGCAGCGTGAGGATGCGGCCAAGCAGCAGATTGGCGCGAAAATGCTGCGGATTCTGCTCAATTACCGTGTGCAGAAGATCGACTGCCTCGGGCACATGCTGCGTCCGCGCATAAACTGCCGCCAGCGAAAATTGTGCGTCAGCCCACTTGGGCCGTTTCTTGGCCACAAACTCGAAGTACGGAACAGAATCCCGCAGCGATCCGGTTTCGAACAGCGCGAGCCCGAGTTCATACTGGGCTTGAACCGAATCAGGTATCTGTTCCACGGATTTACGCAGAGCTCCAATGGCTTCGTTGTAGCGCTTCGTTTTCGCCAGCGCGATTCCCAGCTGCAGTTGCGCCGCAGTCACCAGAGGGCTGTCAGCCAAAACCTGCTGCAGAAGAGGAATGGCATCTGCGTACCGGCCATCCTCAACCGCAATCATTCCCTGCTGCAGGATATTCGAAATGCCAATCTTATCCTTTGGGTCGGCGCCTTCAAGAACGTCCTGAGACTGTCCGCCAGCTGTCGATGCCACATATCCCAGCGCAGAGAGGTTATCGGCCTGATCACCGGTGAGCTGTGGCTGCTGTGCTTTGTCTGAGACAATCGCAGTCTTGTCGTGAAGCTCGTCAATCTGCGCCAGCAGCGTAGTCGCCACCGCGGGAGACGATTCTGCAAGATTGTGCCCGGCATCTTTATCTCGCGATTCGTCGTATAGCTCCCGCTTAGGCGCTCGCACAAATAGATACCTGCCCGATCGCAGCGAACGTAACGCGCTCCACCCAAATGCCCGGTGCGGATAATCGGTTTCCGCATACGCAGGCAAATCCTTCGCGTCCTTCGCATCTCCTTTCATCAGCGGGACCAGGGACTCACCTTGAAATGTCGGAGGCAGCGGGAGACTGAGCATGCTAAGAAGAGTGGGTGCTACGTCAACCAGGCGCACACGCGCACTCACGCGATGCCGGGCCAGCAATTCTCTTGGCAACTTCATGATGAGAGGAACGTGAATAGTCTCGTCATAAAGAAAAATTCCATGCATGCTTTCGCCATGCGCGCCGAGTGACTCCCCATGATCCGACATCATGACAATCATCGTGTTCTCGTACAGACCCTTCTGTCGCAGGTAGGTAAAGAGCTTGCCTAGGGAGGCGTCCGCGTAAGCGATCTCTCCGTCGTAAGGATCTTTGAAACGCTTGTCATATGGCGAAGGCGGCTCATAAGGCGCATGCGGATCGTACAAGTGCACCCACACAAAGAATGGAGATTTCGGATTCCCCTTGAGCCACGTAATGGCATGCCCGACGACATCGCCTCCACGCCTCTCGACCGTCGAATAACGGTCCTCCTCCGGATCAGTTTTAGGGCGGAATCCCGC
This sequence comes from uncultured Acidobacteriota bacterium, assembly GCA_963785865.1. Lineage (GTDB taxonomy): Bacteria > Acidobacteriota > Terriglobia > Terriglobales > Acidobacteriaceae > Sulfotelmatobacter. Next base: position 168,133 of record CAWAXF010000010.1, read on the forward strand.
GTCAAACGAACTAAACCCGCGATCAAAACCAGGAGCGATGGCCGCATGGGGATCAAGAATCAGCGAACCGACGAACGCCGCCGTCCGATATCCAACCTTCTGCAGAATGTCAGGCACGTACGGCAGTAAGGTGGGCAATGAATATCCGAAATCCGTAACCGTGTGAAACTGAGGATAGGTGCCCGTGAAGATCGTAGCGTGTGACACGGGGGTCAATGGCGCTTGCGAATAGGCCTTTTCAAAAACCACTCCCTCATGGGCCACCACATCCAGGTTAGGAGTCAGCCCCTTGGTGTTGCCAAGGAAGCCCATGCGGTCTGCCCGCGTTGTATCGACAGTGATGAAAACAATATTAGGCGCATCGGCGCGCACCAGTAGATCGCTGCCGATAAAGAGTAAAGAAAATAGGAAGAACAAACGCCGCATAAACAAAAAGGGAGTTTACCATCGGTAAACTCCCGGATGCGATGCCGCGAAGATCTTTCAGAAGTCCACGCCGATTCCAAATTGCATGTTGCGTTGTGCCCCGGTGCCCAAGACCGGATTGAAGCCGAGTCCCACGTCCGGCGTCGCAAAATATTTCCCGAAACCACCACTATTGATGTTTCCGGTCTCGTACGCGAACATGGCATGGTTCAGAGCATTAAACACTTCCCATTTGAATTTCACCGCATAGCGCTCTCGAAATTTGAAGCTCTTGAACAAACCGATATCAAGCTGCGCAATGCCGGGCTGGCGCACAGAGTTTCTCCCCGCGTTGCCAATTGTTCCATCAGCGGGAGTCACGAATGCCTCTGTGTTGAAGAAGTTTTCCTGGCTGTTACTCACATGGTAGTGATAATTCAACGGTGCGCCCGTGTACTCCGCATAGGTTTCTCTCAACCCCTGATTTGAGGGGTCGCCGCGCAGATAAATCGTAAACGGACGTCCATCCTGAGCACGGAAAAGCGAGTTGATCGACCATCCTTCTCCGATCAACTTCGGGATGCCGTGTATCTTCGGGATGTCGTAGACCACTGTAAAGTTGACGTTCCAGGGGGTATCAAAATCCGACGGTGCGTAACCTTTACTGACGTTATACGGATTTTGGTAATCAGAAAGAAATGTCCCACCGCGATTGGCCGAACCAGTATCAAACGCGCGCGACCACGTGTAGTTTACCTGCCCAGTGAATCCGTGAATATCGCGGATTTTGTAAGCAAGCTGCAGACTGTTGTAATTGGAATACCCATCGTTATTCAGTTGCAAGATGTGGTCGTAATTCGGAAAACGTGTCCCAAACGGCTGGCGAGTCACATCGCAGGCTACCGTACTCACAGTACAGGCATTAAGATCTCGCCAATTGATCAAATCGCGTCCCTTCGTGCCCACATAGGCCACGCTAAATGCCGTCTTGTTACTCAACTGCTGTTCAATCGTCACGTTGTACGCATGATTCATGGGCGTTTGAAAGTTACGCACTAACTGGACAACATTGAACGGCGGGCTTGGAGTTACGCTCTGCCCGTAAATATTCACTCCGGGCGCCATACAAATATATGAGCCGCAGAGGTCGTTTCCAGTAAACATCGTTGCATTGTCACCCGGAGTCGAGCCTTCGCCGATTGAAAAAATCCCATTCGCTACTTGCGTGAAGAATCCTGATCGAGTACTGCTCCACATATTGAAGTAAGTCTGTGGCGCGGCAATCGTACCGAAGTTGGTCAAGTCGTAATTGAGCGAGTATCCGGCGCGCAACACGGTCTTGCCATTCCTGAAAACGTCCCACGCAAACCCCACCCTCGGGCCAAAGTTATTCTTATCCACGCCATAAAGAGGCTGTTTCGCCAGGCTCACAAAACCGTCGGCGTCAGCCTTGGGGTCATCCGGCAGGAAGTTCGCGCCCAAGTGGTCCCGTTCACCCATTGCTCCCGCAACATCCCAACGAACCCCCGCTTCCAGCGTGAAATTCGGCTTCAACTTCCAGCTATCCTGCACATACAGTCCAACGGATTTCTGGAAAAAGTGACGCTGTGTTACGCCGAACGACCTTCCCGCGTAACTCGCAAAACCCAGAAGTAATTCGTTCAGCGCCGCAACTCGCCCGCTTTCCCCAACCATGTTCGCAGGGACTGCCCCGGCCGTGTCGTAGTAATTACCAAGATAGTAGAAATAGAGTGAGGTATGGGCACGATCACGGCGTGACTTCGTGTAAGCATCCTGATATTGCCCGCCAACTTTGATCGTGTGGTTCCCCTTGATCATGGTGAAGTGCTCTTGCCAATCGTACGAGGCGTTCGGACGAGTAACAATTGGGTAGCCCTGAACACCACCTACGAAGCTATAGGTGGTATTTCCGAACGAATACCCATACAGACTAGGCACCTCAAAGTTTTCTTTGTCGTCAGGGCCAGCGCCCAAGGGTCCAGTATTTAGACCTAATGCTGCCGGATCGATGTTGTTGTTGATACCGATACGTTGCGAGAAACGCTGATACCCGAAGCGGCTCTCCAAAACCTTGCTGGGCGTGATCGTCCACGTATAGTTAACTCCCGCTAATTGCGCCCTAGTCGGAGCGACGGAGTTCCACATATTGGCGTTCGTCGCGAGAGGTCCTACTGACTTCGGAACACCTGGAGCGGGTGGCTGGTTCTGAAGACTGTCGCCGAATAGATATTTCACGGAAACTCGATGCTTGTCGTTGAATACGTAATCAAACTTAACGTGAAAATTGTTTAGGTCCAGAGCGTTATTGGCTGCGATATTTACCGGAGCCCCGGGGCTTGGTGCCAATGGAACAAATGAAAGCAGATTGGTGCCTATCGTGCTCGGCGTTCCGTCGTCGCCAGTTCCGACGATTTGATCTGGCCCGGGTCCAGGAACCCCGTCATTGATGCAAGTCGCTGGATTCGGATCGCCAACGCTGTTGGGGTTAACTCCATTCTGCACGCACCCCAAGGCATCATTTATCTCGGCTTGCGCAGGCAGATTCACCGTGGACGGAAAGACGTCCTTAAGATGAAAGCCTTGGTATGAAATAAAAGCGAACGCCTTATCCTTTTTGATCGGAAAGCCCGCCGACGCGCCAAACTGGTTCAAACGAAACGGCGTGACGGAACTGGCAAACCAGTTCTTTGCGTCAAACGCATCCGTGTGCCGGTTCCAAAATAGGTTCCCGTGAATAGCATTCGTCCCACTCTTCAGCCCAATATTGACGACCGATCCGCCCTTAACTCCGAACTCCACACCCGGGTTCGATTGCACGTTGAATTCAGAAATGCCATCCAGAGGAATCAGAGCAGCCGCCGTACCCGAAATCGCCGCCTGGCCAAGCGAAGACTCACCGTAGTAGCGGTCATTATTGGGGATCCCATCCACCGCGTAGTTGTTCGATGTGGCTCGTTGTCCGTTGATGTTCAGACTCTGAAATCCGCCGCCCGGACTCCGTTGTACTCCTGGTACGCCGTCCAGAAGATTATTAAAGTCCCCACCGTTATTGGGCAGATCCGCCACTTCGCGCTGCACGAACAGAGTGCTCAGCCGGTCCTCAGTGGTCTCAATCAAAGGCGCAACGTCCTGTACTTCCACCGTTTCCGTTCTTGATCCAACTTGCAGCGAGAAGTTGGCCTGCGTCACCAGTGCGATATCCACGCTCGCCTGCCGCGACATGCTCTTAAACCCCGAAGCCTCCACCGTCAGCCGGTATTGCCCGGGATTCAAATTCGGGATGCGAAAGAACCCAGTCTCATTGCTCGTGGCGGATTGTTTCTCTCCGGTGGCAACATTCTCCGCGCGCACATTGGCTCCGTTCACTGCCGCGCCGCTAGCGTCGCTCACCGTGCCCGAAATATCGCCGGTAATTTTCTGTGCGTAAAGAGGAATGCAGGAGAGCACGCCAGTCACAAGGAACACAGACACTGCCCGCAGAAGACGGTCCGCTGCCATCTTGACCCCCAAGGTTGTCCGTACTGCAATCCCACAGAGAAAAGGGTGACGGCATGCTCGACCGCAGAGGCGGTTCAAGTCAAGTAAAATGTGCAATTTCGAAGATGACCGCGAGTCAAAGAACAAACAAATGTTGTCTACCATGATTCGTTGCGGACATCTGCGAACGCTGCGACCGACGTGCTAGTCTGGCCGCATGAGGGCCCTCGGCGTTCTCATCATTTGCGCGCTGGCCAGCGGCTGTGTCGCGGCAAGTGACGTCGCTCAAACCAAAAGCACAGGCAGACCCGACGTTTACCTCATCACCATCGACACCCTTCGTGCTGATCACGTTCACTGTTATGGTTACAACCCCATTAAGACGCCCGCGCTCGATGCTCTCGCAAAGGACGGCGTTCGTTTCGTCAATGCGTTTACCCCAAGTCCCATCACCAACACTTCTCACACCAGCATCTTGACCGGCCTCCTTCCGACTTCCCATGGGGTTACGGACTTCGGCAGACCATTACCAGCCGATCATGCGACTGTCGCCGAATTGTTGAAGCAAAACGGATACTCAACGGCGGCATTTATCGGCTCCGTCGTACTCGACAGCCGAACCTTAGCGCCTGGGCTCGATCGAGGCTTCGACTACTACGACAATTTTCCCGAGCATTCTCACACCAAGTCCAGATGGGGTCGCCTCGAACGCCGCGCCGCAGACGTAGTTCGAAGAGCTGAAGCCTGGCGCGATTCCCACGCCGCCGGCCCGCATTTCGAATGGATTCACCTGTACGATCCCCACGACCCCTACGAGCCCCCGGAACCTTACTCCGCAGAGTACAAAGGCCGTCTCTACGACGGAGAGATCGCTTACGCCGACTCCGCTCTGCAAAGCTTCCTCGCTCATTTAAAGCAGCATGGCTTGTATGACAATGCCCTGATCATTGTGGTCGGCGATCACGGCGAAGGTCTTGGAGAGCATGATGAAGAGACGCACGGAATATTTCTTTATGACTCTACCCTGCATGTGCCCATGATCTTTAAACTTCCGGGCGAGCAGGCCCCAAAGCTGGTGCAGACCCAGACGCGCACCATCGACATCGTGCCCACCATCCTCGAACTTCTGAACATCGCAGCACCGAAGGAACTGGAGGGTGAGTCATTGAAGCCTGTATTCAACGGCACACCTGATTCCGGCCGCACTCTCCTCGGCGAGACCGATTATCCCCTCCATTTTGGCTGGGCTCCATTGCGCTCGGTTCGATCGAATGGCTTCAAATTCATCGAGGCACCGCGCCCCGAACTCTATAACCTGCACGATGATCCCGGTGAGTTGAATAACAAATATGAACCGTGGGATGCGACAGTGCAGAAATCGCGTAAAACGCTTGCGGATCTCCGGGCACGCACCCCCGCTGCGGAACCGTCGGCCGCAACCGTGGGAACCGGGACTCTCGATGAACTCAAAGCTTTGGGATACCTCGGCCCGGCGGATGCCGGGAGCGCCACCAATGTCCCCGAGCCCTCAATGTTGCCCGATCCCAAAGACAAGATCGCCGAACAGAACCTGCTTCATCGAGCGATGCTGGCCTCAGAAGATGGACGCCCTGCAGACGCGCGAAGCGATTTGCAGAGTGTTCTGAAGCGGAACCCAAATTCTGAAACGGCCTTGACACAATTAGGCATCCTGGAACTGCACGATGCAAAATATGGGGAAGCTGCGGATTATCTCAAGCGCGCTCGCGACCTACGTCCGAAAGACGCAACGGCAGCCCTGTACTCGGGCGAAGCGTTACAGAAATCGGGAGACCTGGCGGGAGCCCGCGAGGCCCTTGAAACCAGCCTCAAGCTCAATCCCAAACAGTCCAGCAACGCCAGAATCCTGCTGGGCCGGGTCTATCTGGGATTGAAAGACCCCAAAGCCGCAGAGGATCAATTCGAAGCCGCTCTCTTGACCAACCCGGCAAGCACCGATGCTCAATTGGGAATCGCGCAAGCTGAGATCCTCGACAAGCGCTTCGCAGATGCCGTGCAGCAACTCCAACCGCTAGCCAAAGGCACCCACGCAAACGCAGAGATTTATGAACTGCTCGCGCAAGCCTATGCAGGCCTGGGGAAGACGGCGGAAGCTGATCGCGCCAGGCTCCGGGCAAAAGCTCTAATCAAAAACACTCCCAGAAATGCAAGAGACGCGCACTAGTCGCATACAAAGCCGCTGAGGAACGCGAATGGACGCATGCGCGAACGCCGCTTATTTCTGCGCCACCTTGTCCGTCGAGTTCTCGAAAATCGTGCTAAGCACATGCCCGTGCATCTGCTTAGGCTGCTCAATTCCATAGAGGTGCAAAATCGTTGGCGTGAGATCGTAAACGCTCGCTTCAAAACCCATCAAGCGAAAATCCTGTTTGATTCCCGGGCCCATCGCGAAGAATGATCCCGGTACGTCATCACCATCCGCGAAATCGTGCTTCGCGATTACCGGCGTGGTCTTCTCGTGATCCATGTGCGCGTGAGGATCTGTTTGCTCAAACTCGCGCAAAGGCTTGATGCCGTGATCGGACACGATGAACAGATACGTATTGTCATCCATATGTTTCAAGATGCTCCCCAAAACACCGTCAAAAGCGACGTACTGATTGGGAAAAGCATCCGTGCGCACCCCATTGATCTGCGGATTGTATCCGGCATTGTAGGGCGCAATCGGATAGAGCCAGTGCCCAGTGCGATCCTCGCAGGATTGCGCCAGCCACGTGAACTCCGTCGGATGCTTCGTCAGAAGATAATCAAAAAGCTGCGTCTGCTGCGAACGAATCACATCCACTTTCTTCAGCCAACTATTGATCACTTCTGATTCATGACCCTTCAACTGCTCGGCTGAAGGCATCCGCTCGCAATCCACGTAGAAGTCGCCAACATTCTTCAGCAACTCCGCTTTCATCGCAGACGGGTACACGGGGTCTCCACCCTCGACCTCCGAAAGCTTGGGGGCGCACAACACCCCGTCCTCGCAATTCTTCCCCCGAGTAAGCATTCCGCTGATCATGTATCCATTCACCGGCATTACGGGAAACGTGGCGGGAACATTGGCCATTCCAACCGTGACATGATTCTTTGACAGAATCGACCAGATCGGCTCTTCCTTCAGCATGTTGGTGTTGGCCGTAATTCCGCCAACCACGAAGCCGCTCACCCCGTGCTCCTCGGGCGTCGTGCTGGTAAACAGCGTGCTGTACACGCGCGGACAATTGGGAGCCGAGACCGTCCGCAATTTTCCATAACTCCCCTTCTTGATCACATGCGCCAGGTTCGGCATCTTTCCCTGCAGGATCAACGGACGAATCACGTCCATCTCCATCCCGTTCACGCCCACTACGACGACGTGAGGCCTCGGCTTTTCCGTGCTTTGATTCTGTGCCAAAACATGCGAACTCATTGCCCAAACGAGCAGAGTCAACAGCAACACTGTACGTGCAAACCTCAACATGATCGCTCCCGCCTTGATTTATTCAGGTAATGTCCGATGACCCGATACAGTTGTATAGCCTAACTCTGATTCAGGCCACTCGGGCAGGCAAAGCTTAAGACCTTCCGTATCTGTGCAGTTTATCCTACTCCGGCCATGCCCAGCTTTCCACGGCGGAGCGCTGTTCTGGCAGCATGATAACCGCACATCCCATGCACTCCACCTCCGGGCGGCGTTGAAGACGAACACAGGAAAATATCCCTTGCCGAGGTCGAGTAGTGTTGCCAGGTCGGTCGAGCCAGAAAATGCCGCAGGTCCAGCACCCCGCCATTGATGTCGCCTCCGACCAGGTTCGCATTCATGCTTTCCAGTTCCACGGGTGAGAAAACCCTCCGCGCCAGAACTGTCTCCCGAAATCCGGGAGCAAAACGTTCGACCTGATCCTCAATCCTCTCAAGCATGTTTTCAGTCGATCCATTCGGAACATGGCAGTACGCCCATACGGTGTGCTTTCCAGCCGGAGCGCGCGATGAATCAAATAAGCTGGGCTGCGTCAGCAAGACAAACGGTCGCTCAGCAGTGCGTCCCGTACGCACCGCCTTTTCCGAAGCCGCTATTTCCTCGAACGTTCCCCCAAGATGCACCGTCGCGGCGCGCAGGCACTCCGGCGCACGCCACGGAATTGGAGCACTCAATGCGTAGTCCACTTTGAATACGCCCGGCCCATAGCGATAACGTTGCAATCGCCGCTTGTAGTAGTCCGCGAGACGATTCCCGGCTACAGCAAGAAGTTGTCGTGGCGTAAGATCACACAGAATCACGTCAAAGTCGGCCAACGCGTCCAGAGAATCCACTCGTGAGGATGTGCGGACGCTCCCTCCCAGACTCTGCAGCAACCCGCATAACGCATTCGTAATCGATTGAGCCCCGCCGCGGGGTATAGGCCAGCCCACCGCATGTGCAGGCACCGCCATCAACATTGCGAAAGCGCCGCTTAGCGGCTCGTCCAGCGCAAGAAATGAATGGGCAGCGAGTCCCGCGAATAGCGCTCGCGTCCGCTCGCTCTGAAATCGGCGTGCAATCGTCTCCGCACCAACCAAAGCCGTCATCCCAAACCGTGCCATCAACCACGGATGCCTCGGAATCGCCGGTTGCGCTCGCAATACTTCCGGAGCAAGCTCTTGCCACTGTTCTACGAACGGCTGCATGAGCCTGCGCCATCTTTTTCCATCAACGCCCAACGAAACTTGGGCATCTTCCAAATTTCTTTCCAGCACTACGGCGCTGCCATCATCAAGAGGATGCGCAACCGGAGCCGGTGAATGAATCCACTCCAATCCATAATCCTGGAGCGGCAGAGACGAGAAAAACGGAGAGCCTATTCCCAGAGGATGCACCGCCGATCCGAAATCGTGTAAGAACCCCGGCAGGGTCAATTCCATCGTGCGCGCCCCGCCGCCTGCCGTAGGCTGCGCCTCGAACACCTCTACCTGCAATCCGGCCTGCGCCAAAACGATGGCCGCCGCCAGTCCGTTGGGACCAGAACCCACCACGCAAGCTCTTCCTGTCATCTCACCCTGCCCAGTTCTAACCATCCGATTGCAGTTGCCATTCTCAGCTCACTCGTGGGGAGATTCCGATTTAGGCCATTCGACTACCTGGATCTGACCGTCAGCCGTTCGTTCAATCGTCGGCGCGTAAAGCCCCAGCAACTCTCGCCGCCACCACATGCCTGTGCTGCGCTTCTCCGCCATCGACGTAAACCAGTACTGCCAGAGTAATGCACGAATCTGCTGTGGCGGTTGCTGCGAAAATGGATTTCCCGCAAAAAGCTTCAGCACCTCCTTATCGTTCGAGAGCAGCTTCAGTTCCGTGCTTGGTACCAGGGGATACTGCCGCCAGGAACCCAGCGAGGCAAACCATAGATTCCAGTCGAACCGAGGCTGATAAGGGGCGTAGATCCGCGGCGCTTCATTCAGAGCCTGTGGCTTGTATCGAAACGGATAGGCAATCCAAGTTTGTCCATCCGAGGAGCCCTGGAATTCGATCTCGTAGCGCCCCCGCGTCATCACCGCAAACAGTCCATACTGATTGGCAATGCGAAATGGCTCCAGGGCGATGATCGGCAGTCGGGGCAGCGGCACTCGCAATAACATCATCTCCGCCGTAGTCGCATAGGCGATCCAGGTCAGCATGATCGCACTCACTGCCAAGCCTGGGACCTTCCACGAGCGTCGCACCGCCTCCGGCCAGCGTCGCGCAGCAGCATCCGCGCGCATCCCGCTATCAGCCGGCATCTGAACACGGCTTTTAAAATTGCCACGCAAGAAATAAGAAAGAAATCCATCATCCAGCAAAAGAATTCCCATGCATAACACAAGGTAGTTCAGGAAGGCATAATTCGCCGTCAGAATGACGCCAATCTGCCACGGCGTGACAATGAAAAAGCAAACGATCCGCCACCGCCGCGGCAAAAACAGCATCCAGACAATGCCCAGTTCCATAGCTAACGTGGCGTACACCGTGCCCGCGTGAAACCAGTGCGGCAAATGCTGCGCGTACCAGCCAATCCATGTCGGCAATGGTCCATTCTGGTAGTAGTCATCCATCGCAGTAAAGTTCCGCCATTGCGGATCTCCACTCAAAAGCTTCACCACGCCGCTTTCGAAATAAATGCGAAACCACTCCCACTGCAGCAGAAACAGGCTGGCTCGAATCGGCGGATGGTTTGCTCCCAATCCCGGGCGCACCCCACGAGGCGCGAAAAACAGGCTGATGAACCCAGCCTCGAGCAGCATTCCATCCGACTGATAGCTGGAAAAATCCTGCGCCGCACTCACGAACGACAGGAACAGTACAAAACAGATCGCCAGCATTCCACGCGGCCACAGGTTCAGAAAAAGGAGAATGGACGCCACCATACCGATCCAACAAAGCGCGCTGAGCATTCCCGAACCGCTCGATATCCAGAGCACGCTCGGGACATACCACAGCCGCTCCCAATGCCCCAGTGATTGAGCAACCGTCTGCAGGTAACTCTGAGCTGGCAGGATTCCCTGCGGTCCAATCAGGCCGTGAATTTGAAACACCAGGGAGTAAAAAGCGGAGAAATAGATGGCAGCCAGAGCGCGAAGAAACAGCCAGCGCGCCCTCAGGCGGTCGGACGGCCCCAGACGCGCATCAAAAAGCCACCCGAACAATGACGCGGCACGCCGGCGCATGACTTCTCAATTATAGGGAGAAAGGAAGCAACCGGATTAGGGGCAGGGTTTTCCTGTGCCCGCTGAGTCGGAGTGGTGGACTCGAAGGGCCTGGAGCGGAGCCGCGCCTCAGGCGCTTCCCCGCTCCGGGTTGGTCTACGACGTAGCCCCCTTCACAAACGACAGACTAGACCTCGGAGCCGAGACCTTCACCGCCCCGTCAATGCTCCCCCGCGCATGAAAATTCTTCAGCTTCGAGATCACTGCGGGAGTCACTTCCTGCCCCGCCGATACCAATAGCGTTCCATTATTCGACTGAACGTCCTGCTGAATGATCATCCCGGGATACAGTTCTTCGATCCCACATTTCTTGGCCTGCCCCTCTTCTGCGTTCGGATCGAGTGCTACCAGAGCCGCAAAGAACTCCGCCCCAAGATCGGTATTCTGCCGCGCCAGCGTGTGCGCCACTTCAGTTCTCGAAGTTCCATCATGCGTAGCTTCTTCGTACGCCAGCACTACCCTCAGAATCTCAGCGGCCCGCCGCATGTCAGGCATCTCTGTGCTCTCCGATTGCGAGACACTCCGGTTCTGGTGCTGAATCATCCATGCAATCGGCTCCAGACGGGGAATTTTCGACAGCAACTGGTAAGCCACGTTTGGATGCGCGTCATACTGCGCCTGTTCATTAGCGGGAAGGGTTTCACCTTTGTAAACCGCATCTATGGTTTCTGGCGCCAGCGTCACGCATCCCAACTGCGACAGCATGGCTGCCGCCTCATATTGCCACGGGTTTCCTAGCTTCATGGAAGTCACCACGTGATGGATATAACGACGGGCGCGCGAAGCCCGGCTGAACGCCGCCGGATTTACCAGGCTGAGCACCTCGGTCAAGACCTGCAACGCACCGCTGAGCGTCTGTTCCAGCAGTTGCTTTTCTGCCGTTACCAACCCGTACTGCACCAGTGCGGCCGTCAGTGTCTTAGCCATCATCTCTTTGCTGGTGGGCTTGCTGAGAAAGCGGAAAATACTACCCTCGTTAATAGCGTTAATGGCGGTCTCCGTATCGGCATGTCCGGTCAGCATGACCCGGATCGTATCCGGCGACGCGCTCTTGATCCGGCTCAGCAGTTGAATCCCATCCATTCCCGGCATCCGCATATCCGACACCACCACCGCATAAGGACCTTTCTCTGCGATCAGTCCGAGCGCTTCCTGTCCGCCCACCGCTGTCTCCAGCGCAAACTCCCGGCCAAGGGTTCGCCGGTACCCGTCCAGAACGTTGGGTTCGTCATCCACGAGCAGAATTTTTTCCGCCATGATGTTTCCCTCTCACTCCTGTACTCCTGTTTCGTCCACATGAATCGGCAAGGTGAAGAAGAACGTCGTGCCCTTCCCCACTTCGGTCTCGAACCAGATCTTCCCCCCATGTTTCTTGACGATCACCGTGTAAGAGAATGAGAGCCCCTGCCCCGTTCCTTTTCCCACCTCTTTGGTCGTGAAGAAGGGATCAAACACTTTTCCCTGAATCGCTGCGGGAATTCCCGTCCCTGTGTCTTGCACCGAAATCTCCACGAACTCTCCGCCGTTCCGGGTCCGCACCGTAATGCGGCCCTTTTCCCCATCTTTCACGTTCTCCTTTACTGCGTGCGCGGCATTCACAATCAGATTCAGCACCACCTGGTTGATATCACCCGGAAAGCAAACCACCGCAGGCATGGTGTCGTCGAATTCCATCACAATTTCGGAAACGTATTTCCACTCGTTTCGCGCCACCGTGATCGTCGATTCGATCGCGCGATTCAGATCCGTAGCCGTCTTCTCCGCCGAATCAGGATGCGAGAACTCCTTCATCGCGCGTACGATCTTTGCCACCCGCTTGGCTCCGTCCAGACTCTGATCGATGGCCCGCGGCACCTCGGTCGCAATAAAATCCACATCGCAACGCTCCTCCGCCTGCTTCAAGTCCCGCCAGTGCATCCGCAGGAATCGCACTCCCAAAATCCCGGATCATCGTGCGATAGCTCTCCAGCAGTTCATGCGTCGACTTCCAGGAATCTTGCATGAACGTCAGGTTGTCGGTGACAAATTGCGTGGGCGTATTGATCTCGTGCGCAATCCCGGCGGCCAGATGCCCAATCCCCTCCAGTTTTTGCGCCTGCCGCAGCTGCGACTCCAATGTGCGACGCTCCGAGATATCGCGCGCGAAGGTAAAGCAATATTCCTGCCCGTCAAACATCAGATAATTGGCGCTGATCTCTACGTGCACGCTTTCGCCGGCCTTGGCTTGCAACTGGCTTTCGAACGTCATGGACTCGCCACTCTTCAGTCGTTTCCACAGCGTCTCCCAGTGCTCTTCGGAAATTGCCGGGCTTATGTCAGAGATCGATAGTCCGATGAGTTCTTCTCGCGAACGCTGAGTCACTGCGCACAAGGCGTGATTCGCGTACACGATCCGGCCCTTCGCATCCAGCCACTGGATGGCCTCGGAGGCGTGGTCCACCGAAAATTGCGTCAGACGAAGATCCCTTTCCGCCTTCCTGCGTTCCGTGATGTCACGAAATGTCCAAATCCGCCCGTAATACACCCCGCTTTTGTCCACCACCGGGGAAGAATATCGATCGAGGAACGCGCCGTTCTTCAACTCGAGCTCATCGCGGCTGGTCTCATTCGGATGCATGTAGAGATGCTCAACTCGGGACAGAAACGATTCAGCATTCTTCATCAGCGCGGCGACGTGGCGAAGCAATCTCTCGTCCTCGTGCATTTCCAGCAGTTCCTCCGGCAGCTTGAAGATCTCCGCAAAGCGCTGGTTCCGCAACAGCGTCCGTCCCTCGCGATCGACCACCAGGATGCCGTCCAGCGTGGAGTTCGCCTGCGCCTCCAGAAAAGCCTTTTGGAATTTCAGTTCGGCTTCTTCCTCTTTTCTGCGCGTGATATCGCAAAGGAATCCGTCAGCGTAGAGCACGCCATTCTCTTCATGAATGGTTGTGGCCCGGTCTTGTACCCAGACCCAGGTTCCATCCTTGCGCCGGAAGCGGTATTCGACCTCGAAACTGCTCTGCTTGCGGAATAGAGATTGGTAGGCCTTGAATACACGGTCAAAGTCCGCGGGATGAATACGCCCCATCCGCAATTGCCGCTCGCGGCAGAACTCCTCTTTGGTATAGCCCAGCACCGATTCCACCTTCGGGCTGATGTAAACCGTGCACCCGTCAATATCTGATGTCCACGACACATCCGGTGCATTGGTCAGGATTCGCCGAAATCTCTTCTCGTTGCTCTCCAGCACCTGCCTGGTTTGCATGTTCTAACTATCGACCGGATGAGACTGGAAGTTGAGTCGTATCGCAGAAATCAACCCGCGTGTTGTCTTCATCTCTGCCAGTCGCACCATGCACCAAAGTCATTGCCGAATACCCAGAGTCTCTGAACCATTCATCCCATTGTTCCGAAGAACAACTTGGCGGCATCGCACCCTGCTTATGAATGCAGCGATTCCCAACCCCGAAGCGGCCCGCAGGCGTCTCTTATTTGTGGATGATGAAACCCTGGTCCTGCAGGGCCTCAAGCGCTCTCTTCACTCCATGCGCGCGCAATGGGACATGAACTTCGTCGAGAGTGGCGGCGCCGCTCTGGAAGCTCTCTCCCGCGAATCTTATGACGCCATCATTACCGACATGAGAATGCCCGTTATGGATGGCGCCCAACTCCTCGAGGCCGTCAAGGAGAAATATCCCGAGGTAGTGCGCATGGTGCTCTCCGGGCAAGCCAACCGCGAAACCGTCTTGCGCTCTCTCGGACCGGCGCACCAGTACGTCTCCAAGCCCTGTGACCCGCAAGAACTCAAGACCCGCCTCGCGCAGGCTTTCCTCATGCGCGATTTACTGAAAAACTCAAGCGTCCGCGCCCTCGTCCTCGGACTCAAATCCATCCCCAGCCCACCCGCGCTCTATCACGAAATCCAGTCCGAACTGCAGTCCGAGGACGTCTCCCTGAAAAGAATTGCCGACACCGTCTCCAAAGATGCCGGCATGACCGCCAAGATTCTTCAGCTCGCCAATTCAGCTTTCATGGGCGCGCGCTTCACCGTCTCCAATCCAACCCAGGCCATCACCCTGATCGGCACCGAGATGGTCCGCGCTCTGGTTCTCTCGGTGCACGTCTTCTCCCAATTCAAGGATCCCTCTGCCACCGATTGTGCGACGCTATGGGAACACGGCATTGCGGTTTCCTGCCTGGCCCAGCGCATCGCCACCAGTGAAAAATGCGCCAAGTCCGTGGTCGACGAATGCTCCACCGCCGGCATCCTGCACGAAATCGGCAAACTGGTGCTGCTCGCCGAAATGCCCCGTCAGTACGCCGAGGTGTTGGCGGCGGTCACTAAGACCCCCGGCTGCCTGACTACCGCGGAACGCGAACACTTCGGATGCACCCATGCCGAACTCGGCGCCTACCTTATGAGCATCTGGGGACTCCCTCATCCTTTGATCCACGCCGTCGCCTATCATGATTGCCCCTCCGATAGCATCGAGGACAGCTTCTCCTCCCTGACCATCATCCACGCGGCCGACGCGCTGGTCAGCTCCTTACACCCGCAACTCATTCTTCAAGATGTGCAGCTGGACGAGAAGTACATCGCCGCGCTCAATATGACCGAACGCTTACCGCTCTGGCGCGGATTCTATGAGCAGCGCATGGATGGGAAGAAAACCTGAGACTGCGGGATCGAGCGTTATTCGCTGCCGAACATTCCTTGTGATTATCGCGGGAGAGTTCTCCCGCATTCGAAATAATCAGTTTTGGTTTTCCGGGAGAGCCCAGGCGAACAGCACGCCTCCGCTGCTAGTCACCACATACTGCCGCCCGTCCAGTTCATAAGTTATCGGAGAGCTATGAATCTGCGATCCCGGAGCCCGCGTGCCAAAGTGTTTTCCCGTTGCTCGAATCCACCGCCAGAAAATTCCCCATCGCATCTCCGCTGAAAGTCACGCCCGAGTCCGTGCTCAGCACCCCCGCCCCTGATCCACCTGGGCCAAGATCATGCTTCCAGCGAATTTTGCCCGTCTGGTAATCAATCGCTTCGAGTAGCCCAACCCCCCAAACTGTGTAGTCCGCGCCCGCCCAACCGTACGTCCCATCTGCCGGCTTGGCGAAGTAGATGCTATAGCTGGGATGAGCATCCACGATGAACAACCCATTCTTCGGGTCAAAGCTGGGAGAACGATAGTTGGTCATTCCACCTTCATCGGGAGCGATCAGGCGCCCATCCGGCGCCGGTTCCTTCGCCGGGTTCGGGATTGGCCGCCCTTGCTTATCGATTCCCAACGTCCAATTCACCGGCCCATACGGAACCGTCAGCAGGCTCTTGCCATTCGTCCGATCCAGGACAAAGAAATATCCGTTGCGCGACGTCTGCATCAGCATCTTCCGCGGCGCACCATGAAAATCTCCATCCACCAGCACGGGAGTCTCCACCGCATCCCAGTCATGCGTGTCGTGCGGCGAAACCTGAAAAGCCCAAGCCAGCTTCCCCGTCTCCGGATTCAACGCGACAATGGAGCACGTATAAAGGTTATCCCCCGGCCGAGTCGACCCGTTGAGAACCGGCGTCGGATTCCCGGTTCCCCAATACACCAGGTTCAGTTCGGGATCATACGTTCCCGTCATCCATGTCATTCCGCCGGTAGTTTGATTGGGAGTTCCCGCTGGAGGGCTGGAATCCCACTGCCACTGCGTCGTCCCCGTCTCCGCATCAATCGCCCGAATATATCCGCTCAGATTATCGAAATCGCCGGACACCCCAATCAGCACGTGATTGCCAACCACCAGCGGAGCCATCGTCGTCCAATATCCTTTCTTGTTGTCCGCCACTTCCACCGTCCAGCGCACCGTTCCATCCTTGGCATTGAGCGATACCAGGTGCGCATCGGGAGATAGAAAATAAAGATAGCCCTTGTACATCCCTACCCCGCGATGCCCAATGTGCAGCCCTTTATTCGGAGGGTAGGTGTAATGCCAGATCTGATGGCCGGAGCGCGCGTCCACCGCCCAAATGTTGTCCGGCACCGTGAAGTACACAATGCCATTCACCACCAGCGGCGAAGCCTTGATCGGCGCACTCTGATCCGTCTGAAACGCCCATGCCAGGCTGAGATTCTTCACGTTCTCTGGATTGATCTGGGTAAGCGAGCTGTGACGTCGCCCGGAATAGTCGCCATGATATCCCGGCCAACTATCTTTCCCGGGATCAGTGAGCATCCGCTCATCGGCACCTTGCCCCAGCATCACGCCGCACCCCGCAATCGCCAAGGTCGCACTCACCGATGCCAGAACAACCCACCTCAGAAAAGTCCTGCTGAGATGCTGTGTCATATCTGATCCAACTCGCCGACATTGTTTTGAAAGGGCTCGGCTTCAGCCGAGCCGCCACCAGCCCATAACGACGGGGGCTTTAGCCCCCCAGGGCCCAACCCGCCGACATTGTTTTGAAAGGGCTCGGCTTCAGCCGAGCCGCCAGCGGCCCATGACGACGGGGGCTTTAGCCCCCGAGGGCCCAACCCGCCGACATTGTTTTGAAAGGGCTCGGCTTCAGCCGAGCCGCCACCACCAGCCCATAACGACGGGGGCTTTAGCCCCCAGGGCCCAACCCGCCGACATTGTTTTGAAAGGGCTCGGCTTCAGCCGAGCCGCCAGCAGCCCATAACGACGGGGGCTTTAGCCCCCCAGGGCCCAACCCGCTGACATTGTTTTGAAAGGGCTCGGCTTCAGCCGAGCCGCCAGCAGCCCATAATGACGGGGGCTTTAGCCCCCGAGGGCACCCGCATTTCTGCTCAATCAATTTTGTCTTCTCATTCGCAAATTTAAAAACACTCGCATACCCGCGATCGCTAATGCATCGTCTGCAGATAAGCCATCAAATTATGAATATCCGCATCGCTGTACTTGCTGAACAATTCCACATGTGCATTCACCGGCGCATCCACTTTGTAACGCACATCGCGCGTCCGCCACGAGCGATACGTCCCGCTCTCATCGATCAGCCCCACCGTGAACTCATCCAGGTACTCCAACGTCCCGTTCACCACTTCTCCGGAAGCCAGCGTCACTGAGACTTTTGACTTGGCGTTCTCCGGATACAGCATGCGCATTTCAAGTTCAAGCCCCTGATGCCGCGTGGCAATCCCGGCCAGATCTCCGTTCGCTGAATGGCACTTCACGCAACCCCCGGCGCCTTCAAAATATCGCTTCCCTGCCTCCACGTTCCCGGTTTGCAGATCGGAAGCGTCCACGCCCTTGCGCCCTCCCGGCCGGTTCGCTGCATTCTTCTGCTGCGTATGAATGAAGGCCGCCAGCGCGGCAATTTGCTCATCCGATCGATCGAAGGGTGGCATCCCCTTCCCCGGACGCCCACTGCGCACCACTGCCCCAATTTTTTCCCCGCCAACATCACTGCGCACCAGCCTCGAGCGCGTAAGGTCCGGCCCGCTCTCACCTCCCGTCGCATCGCGCCCGTGACAGAAGGCGCAGTCCCGCTGGAATAACCCGCTGCCCTGCTCCACCAGCTCGGGCGGAAATGAACTCGATCCCTTCGTCGCCTTCTGCTGGGTTTCCCCGCCCGCTTGTGCACCGTTATTCGCCTGCCCTGCACACCACATAACGCTCGCCAGCAGGAACGTCCCGAATGCCGCAACCCAAAGCCCTCTGCGGTGATCTGCACTCATGTCAGCGTTGCCCCCCCGAGGTCTGTGGCCGCGGATGAGTCTCGGTACTCCCTTCCGTCATCCCCAGCACCCACTTGATCGCCTCCAAATACATCCTCCGAATGTCGGGATCGCTCCACGACTCCTGCGTGTGGCCCAGTGTCGAATAAAACACCCGCCCTTTCCCGTACATCTTGTCCCACGCCACGGCGAAATCATGGTCTTGCCGGTGCACTCGTGGATTGTTGTAATTCAGTTTCGCAGGATCCAGGCTCAGCAAAACGTGCACCTTTTCCCGAGACCATTCCTTCGCTTGATAGATTTCGTCGTACTTCACAAACGCGTGCGGAAAATTCCGCACCGCTGGAAAATTGGCATCCTCATTGATAATCGGAGCATTGAACCGCGACCAGGGATGCTCATCAAACCATCCTCCGATCATTTCGCCATACTCCGGCCATTTGTAATTCGTATCCAGCGCCGCATGAACCCCAACAAAACCCTTTCCGTCCTCCTTGATGAACGACATCATGTCCTTCTTCTGCGCGTCGTCCAGATCAAGTTCGCCCGTGGTGCTCGTGAAGATCAGGGCATCGAAATAATTAAGATTCTTGGCGTTTTTCGAAAGTTCCTTCTTGGTGATGAGCTCGGTATCGGTGCGCAACATTGCTTCCCACAATCCAGTCTCGCGCCCCATGTTGTAAATGGCCGCCATGGCATCGGAAACCGAGTCGTGTTCGAACCCCTTGGTCTCACCAATCACCAGAATATGTTTAAGAACGATCTTCTTGTCATGTGGAGGCGGCGGCATGGAAGGATCCACCGCCGCGTCCTGCGTAGCGGCCATCGCGCAGAAAAAGCAAAAGAAGGAAAATAGGCAAGCAACGATTCGCATGTGGCGCAAGTAGTCTCTCCCGGCAAAATATCAGACGGCCCCGACATATTAGCAAAACGCGAGATAAGCTTTCCCATGCTGCGACTCCAAGTTGAGTCTGCAGGGGAACTCCAATATCGGGAAGGTCCTGATTCTGCCTGCATGCTAGCTCTCGCCTTTCAGAGGACCAGCAGCCCCCAGATGGGCAGAGGATAGACGGTTCAACTAGACAACGCGAATGTGCGATGCCGGCATTGCGGCAGCATGAACTGAGGACTTAGCGGCTTGGATGGCGGCGTAGAAAGGGCTTCGTTTTGTTGCGGGCTGCTATTGCGTCTTTTCCGGCAAACTCTCGTCGGCCGTTTTCATTACGCCCTGTTCCTCCAAAGCTTCATTGAGTTCCTGAATGAGGCTTAGGAGTTTATCGCAGTCTCTTTCTTGGGTGACTTCGGCGGCGACTTCGCGCCACGGGCGGGCAGGTCTTTGTAATTGAGGCATGCTAGGATCCTGGGACTGAAAAACTCTGTACCCCTAACAATAAGGGTTCAGACCCGCTAAAGGTAGCGCCAAAATGCGCCAACTACCCCTAATCCTGTATGGCCGCCCATGTCAAAGTTCCTCTATATTTTGTAAATAGGTATAGTTTTGGCCAAGCGTATCCTCATTGCGGATGATCACGAGTCGGTCTTGCGGCGAATCAGGGCAATGCTGGAATCGCAACCCGGTTGGGAGGTCTGCGGAGACGCCGTCACCGGACAAGAAACGATCACGAGAGCGCTGGAACTCAAACCTGATCTGATCGTCATCGATTTTGCCATGCCTCAGATGGACGGCTTGCATGCCGCCTCAGCCATCAGGACACTTCTCCCCCGAGTACCCATCATCATGTTCACAATGTATTCTTCTGCGGTAAGGCAGGAGGCGTGTAATCACGGCATCAACATGCTGGTGGATAAAGCACAATCGGCGTTGCTGATCCCGGCGGTCCAGGAATTGCTCGACGCTCACCCATCCCCCCCGAGCGCTGAGCAGAAAGTGGCCTGAATCTCCCCATTAGCCGAGCCTGCCGTACATATCGCCGCCCCCAAATTTTTCCACAGCAAAAACTCGCCGCAGTGTGACAAACAACCTACACTGAAATTTCCAATTGTCGAATACTCCCTCTATGAGCCAGCAATCATCCGGAGTAGAGAACGCAAGGGGTGCCCCACCCTTCTCGCGCTCTTTCGCGAGAGGGTGGGGATTTTGACTTCCATTGCCGGGTGCCCCATTTCTCGCGTTCTTTGCGAGAAGTGGGGCTTTCGCTGACGCTCTACTAGCGGCTGGGCCAGTTTCGCCCGACCGTCTAGCCGAGCCTGCCGTACATATCGGCGCCCCCCGAAAGTTTTCCACAGTAAAAACTCGCGCAGTGTGACAAACAACCTTTACTGAAATTTCCAATTGTCGAATACTCCCTCTATGAGCCAGCAATCATCCGGAGTAGAGAACGCAAGGGGTGCCCCACCCTTCTCGCGCTCTTTCGCGAGAGGGTGGGGATTTTGACTTCCACTGCTTCCGGGAAAACCCCAATAACCCCCAGCAGCTCAAGATTTTCCCCGCAACTGATTGCAGCTCATAGACTAATTTTAAAATTTCCCCCAACCCACTGATTCCATAAGACCCAGGGGGGAGGGGTAGAGGCAAAAATGTCATCCTATCCAGATCGCTGTCAGCACCTGAAAATCAATGGCACCCAGTGCGGATCGCCCGCCCTGCGCCGCAACCGTTTCTGTTTCTTTCACAAACGCTTCCAGGACGAACGCATCCGCCTGGCCGTCGACCGCAAACGCCGCGGCATCGCCACCTTCATCCTGCCCGTTCTGGAAGACGCCAATTCCATCCAGATGTCCCTGATGCAAGTTATGCGCCTGCTCGTCTCCCACGACATCGACCACAAAACCGCCAGTCTCCTTCTTTACGCGCTGCAAACCGCCAGCTCCAACCTCCGCCTGACCAAGTTCGAGGCCCTGAAGCACGACACCATCCTCGACCCGCGCGACGCTGCCGATACACCACTAGACTCGAATCTATGGGAAGACGACGACTTCGAAGAAGAAGAGGACGAGGAAGCCGACGACCCCGAATCCACCCGCATCGAGGCCGAGGCCCAATGCGCGGCGCAAGCAGTTCGTGAAAAATACCGCAAGGAAAAGCTGCGGCAACAGCATATGAAGGAGTTCTACGCCACCCATCCGCAGCTCAAACCATCCGATGAGAATGCAGACAAGCCCTTGAACTCTCGTCCAGCTGCTAACTCGGCCACCCCGAAACCGCCTCAACCCGCGCCAAAGTCGGCAAGCAACACACCGCAAACACCACCCACCAAAAAACAACCCTATCCAACCCAAAAAGAATTCGACCAGGATATTGATGCCCTGACCCGCAAACACTTCTTCCCCAACATTCCAGACGAGATCTACAAAAAGGCGATGGAAAAGAAATGAAATAGCTGAAGTTGCAGGACGCAGCCCCCGACGCGGGATGAAACCCGGCAGGAAGTGTAAAATTGTCCCCTTCAATTCGATAAAACGGAAACTCTTATGCGCATAGGCGTCTTCACCCCGCTGTTATCGCAACTCCCGCTCGAACAGGTTCTCAAACGAATCGCAAGCCTCGACATTCATACCGTCGAACTGCCGACCGGCAATTACGTTGGCGATGCGCACTGCAAGCTCACCATGCTCGAGAACACTTCGGCTTTGAGCGAATTCAAGAAAGTTCTCGACGATCACGGATTCAGCATCAGCGCCCTGAGCTGTCACGGTAACGCGCTGCATCCCGATAAAGACATCGCGCGGCAGCATCGCGATGTCAGCCGCAGGACAATCCTGTTGGCAGAAAAACTCGGCGTCCCGGTCATGATCGACTTCTCCGGTTGTCCCGGAGATTCCCCAAACGCCACCGCTCCCAACTGGATCACCTGTCCCTGGCCTCCGGACTTCCGCAAGGTCCTCGAATGGCAATGGAACGAAATCGTCGCTCCATTCTGGATTGAACACGCAAAGTTTGCCGCCGATCACGGTGTAAAGATCGCAGTCGAAATGCATCCCGGATTCGTCGCCTACAATCCCGAAACCATGCTGCGGCTGCGCTCCATTGCGGGAAACAACGTCGGCTGTAATTATGATCCCAGCCACCTTTTCTGGCAGCAGATTGATCCCATCCGAGCCATTCGCATCCTCAAAGACGCCATCTTCCACGTCCATGCGAAAGACACTCAGCTTTACTCCGACAATCTTGTCCGCACTGGCGTGCTCGACACCAAACCGTACACCGAAGAACGCGATCGAGCCTGGATCTTCCGCACTTGCGGATACGGCCACGGCGCCGAATGGTGGAGCGAATTTATCTCAACTTTGCGAATGTTCGGTTACGACTCGGTCCTCTCGATTGAGCATGAAGACAGCTTGCTGTCACCCGCAGAAGGTTTGACCAAGGCGGCGAATTTCCTCAACAGCATTGTCGTGCGCGAGAAACCCGCGGCCGCTTGGTGGTCTTAACAAACGTCAAAAGACAGGAATTCCGGATGAAACCAATCAGAACAGCAATCCTCGGAACTGGATTTATGGGTCGCGTCCACCTCGAAGCGGTGCAGCGGGTTGAGTCTGTGGAAGCTGCCGCGATTTTCGGTCGGAACGCGGATGCAAGCGCGCGCTTGGCTGCCGGCTTCTCCGTCCCCAAAGCGACAAGTGATTACCGCGAACTCTTTCGTGATCCGGCGATTGACGCCGTGCATATTTGCACGCCGAACGCGCAGCATTACTCCATGGCCAAGGAAGCTCTCGCCGCAGGCAAACACGTGCTTTGCGAAAAACCGTTGACTACAACCGTCGCGGAAGCAGAAGAACTTGTTGCCCTCGCCGCCCGCACAAAACTCCGCAACGGCGTGTGCCACAACCTGCGCTATTACCCTCAAGTGCAGCAGATGCGCGCGCTACGCGAGGCAGGCGAACTGGGCGAAATCCTCGTCGTGCAAGGAACGTACTCGCAAGACTGGCTCCTGTATGACACCGACTGGAACTGGCGCGTCGACGCGAAAGCAGCTGGAGCTTCGCGCGCGATGGCCGATATAGGCTCCCACTTTTTTGACATGGCGGAACACGTGACGGGATTGCGCGTGAGTTCGTTATGCGCGGATCTCCAAACATTCCACAAAACGCGCAAGCAGCCCAAAGGCTCGGTCGAGACGTTCGCAAATAAGATGATGCGCCCGGAAGACTACGTTGAGACGCCCGTAGAAACCGAGGATTTCGGTGCCGTTGTCTTCCGCATGGGCGATCGCACGCGTGGCGCCATGACAGCCAGCCAGGTTTCCGCCGGACGAAAAAACGGCTTGAGCATCGAAATCTACGGCACTAAGTCTTCTGTGGCATGGAATCAGGAACGGCCTGACGAACTTTGGGTTGGCCACCGCGATTCCGGCAACTCAATTTTTATTAAAGATCCGTCGCTTCTGACTGGACGAGCGCGAGGCTATGCCGATCTTCCTGGCGGACACAGCGAGGGTTACGACGACACATTCAAGCAAGTTTTTCGTCGTTTTTATGCCTCGATCAGCGCGCCCGATTCGATTGAGTATCCGCAGTTCGCGGATGGGCTGCGGCAAATGGTCATTCTTGACTCCGTGCTCGCGAGTCATCGCGCACGAAAGTGGATTGATGTTCCCAGCCCGAAGCATTGATTTTCGTGCGCAGTGCTTCACGCTGCGTCTGCGGACGATTTCGGAGGCCATGAACTCGGCGCCTGCAAGTCAACTGGCGCGGCAAACGAATGGTCCGCGACAACTGTCTGCACCATCCCGTCTACTTGCCGCCACCAACCATGAAATGCATCGCCTTCGATGGAATGGACTTCAAGTGAGCTCCAGCTTTCGGCGAACGACAGGCTTTTGGTTTTTATCACCACAGATCGGGTATCGCGTCGCAAGCCCTCCTGCAAGACTTTCAACGCGCTTTCTTTCGCGCTCCACAACAGGGCGACAGCGCGCCAGCGATCGGCTGACGCAACTTTCTCCATCAACTCCTGTTCTTCAACGCTGAAATAGTCGGCGACGAACTCCGCACTATGAGGCTCGATCACTTCCAAGTCGCAACCGAGACGAACAGAATTTGCGGCAAGAGCGCAAATGGCTATGCCTGATCTATGGCTGAGTGAAATGCTTACGTCCGCTGGCAGATTGTGGAGAAACACTTGCGGCGCACCGGAAGCAAGTGGGCAAATCTCGATGGTCGTGAGCAGATCGGGATGCAACGGAATATCTTGTAAAGAGGCAATCGCGCACTTTGCGGCCCAGCGTCCCAAACGCCAGTCCGCGCGGCGCTTGAGAAAGGTGAGAGTTCGAACGTGATTTCGTTCGCGCTCCGCCAGCCAGTCATTGGACTCTGGCACATCCTCTTCCCGTTGCTCGATCAAATAAACCTGCATATAGGTCCCCCGGACGTTTCGGGTTACGCGGCTTCCTCCAGAACTGTTGCCTGCTCCCCCAGTTTGGCTTCCTCCTTGGCAATTCCCCGCTCGATGGCATCAATCAGGTAAGGCCGCAACTGGTGAGGCGGGATAATGCGATCAAGTGCACCGACTGCGAGCGCCCGTTGTACGCTGTGCACGCGATCAAACTCAGCCGCCATCTCTCCGAGTTTTTCGGAATGGATTACTTTGAAAAGATCATCCCATTGGGCGCGCAGCCGCATCTTTTCTGGACCATCAGCCTTGGCTACCGCCTGCGTCAGTTCCTGCAGGCGCGGATCTTTGCGAGCGCGAGATTCGACCTCGCCTGCAAACACAACCGCCGCGGCGGGAGCACCACCAATCACCGAAGCGTAGGTTCCTTCCAGCGCTGCAACTTCCAGCTGTTCATTCAATGCCCGCGAGAAGACAACGTACGCGCCGCCGTGATAGCGGGAGATTACGCAGAACACAACCGGGCCTTTGAAGTTGACGATGGCGCGGCCGATTTCGGCCCCATACTCCAGTTGCAAGCGGCGCATGGACTCCGGCGAACCATCAAAACCCGACAGGTTCGCGACCAGAACAACCGGACGATTGTTGCTGGCGGCGTTGATCGCCCTCGCGACTTTTTTGGAGGATTGCGGGAACAGAGTTCCTGACGTCCATTGATCAGGACCATCGGCAGGAACGAAGCCCAAGCGCGGCAATTGACGCGATTCCATTCCGATCAGGCATACCGGATATCCCCCAAGATGCGCATCCCATACGACAGCAGTTTCAGCTGCGCGCATGCCTGCCCAACGTTCCAGCGGAGCATGATCCTGGTCCACAGTCGCCATCATCACGCTGCGAATATCGAAAGATCTCTTGCGGCCCGGATTGGTTTCATTATTGAAGATGTCGCCGACGCGATCGAAGCCATCGCCGGCATGCGGATACTCTTGCACGTCGCGGTCGATTGCGTCGCAAGTGGCTGCGCGGCGCGGAAAGCGCTCGCCCGGCATCACGTAGGTGTGATCGTAGTGGCGGAACAGGATGTGACAGGCTTCGTCGATGTCATGCGCCCAGTACTGTGCCTGACCGTTGATTCCCATGATGCGGTCGTATCCGCCAATGCCCTGGTTATCTTCCGCGGAGATACCGCCCGAATAATCCAACGCCCGCTTTCCAGTAAGCACCATCGACGCTTTAGGCGTCATCACCAGAATGCCGCGCGTGTGCATCAGCATGGTAGCTTCGGCGTTCCAGTAGGGTTGCGCACCGACGTTGATCCCATTAATAAGGAGATTGACTTCGCCGCCCGCCTGCGTGAATTCGATCAGTCGCCGCAGCACGCGAGCGATCCAATCCATGTTTTCGACGCCGCTGTCCATGGAGATTTTGGCGCCCGCGGATATCGGAAACCACTCCAGAGGAACGCTCATCTGTTCAGCCAGATCGATCGCGGCGATAATGCGACGACACTCGGATTCAGCGAGTGCTCCCAGATCCTTGCTGGGATCGCCGAGGAGCATGACTCGCGCCATGCCTTCGGGATATTTGCTGGTGAAATTCCGGATGACCCCAAGAATGATGTTGGACTTGTTTTGCCCGTAAGGACGATCCACGCGGATCAGTTCTCCGTGGGCATTGAGGTCATACTCGAGGAAATCGCCGTGAGGAAATTCCGCGCGCGTATGCTTCTGAGGCGGAGTGAGCATGCGGATGATCTCGTAGGGATAGATCATTCCGCGCTGGCGCATGCGCACAACTTTCTGCTCGTATTCAGCGAGCGGACGCATGGGCTGCATCTTGTCCGCGGGACGGAATGTGATGAGTATTCCCCTTCCCGCGGGAGCCGAGATGCGAACCGTCATATCGCGCAACTCGCCAGTGGCTCGACTGGGAATGCGGGCGCGAATAACGACCTGTTCGAGACCCAGACCTTCGACTGAAGGCGCCAAGCGGCGCACCATTTCACGAAATTCTTCGCGCTCAAGTGTGAGTGGCTGCCAAACGTAGAGAAATATGCGGTTCCAGTAGAGGCGCTGATTCACTGGCCGGTGAGCCTGAAACATGCGGATGGCGGCGATTGCCTCCGATAGCATGCGCTCCAAATGCGGCAAAGCCGCAATGCGACCGGAATCATCGCGTCGCGGCGTTACATCCCTGACTTCGGCGACCGCGATGAGTCGTTCGTCTTTCGGATTTTCCTTTGCCATCGCGCGTAGCAGGTAGACGTCTTCAATCGATGGCAATCTCTCTATATTGAAGTTGCTGAGCCGCCACAGGTGTAGACGTTTCGCCATCATGGGATGGATTCCGCGATATAGCTTTTCCTCCTCATATCCTCCGGCACCGGAACGATAGGTGAAATGCTGCATGCCCCCCACGCTCTGACTGGGCGATGCACTTGCAATTTCGAATATGACGCGGCGAAGAGGACGACCGAAATCGCAGTGGTTCAGCAGTGCAGACAGCTGCTGTTGGGTGATGTCAGGGTCGGTTGCTGGATCGGGCTTCCAAGCATAAAAATCCAGGACGACATCATGATCGAGCGGAATCTGTTCGAGGGGATGCGTGATCGCCTGGGCGGATTGCAACAGTTTCGCATATTCAGAATAAGTGGCGAAGACATGGATGTGCCTGCCCTCGTGCTCATACTCGGCTGATGCGTAGCAGTTTCCGTTATCTTCGAATGACCGGAAATTGCGCAAGGTACGAATGCGGTAATACCTCCAAGTGAGGGCCTCAAGCAAGAGTTTCTGCATCGAGACAGAAGCTGTGGAGCAGCGACTGCAAAGCAAAGCCGCGAGCGGCTGAGGACATTCGACGAGGTCACACACTCGTTCACGCCGGTCGTTGACGTCAGGATTCGCCGAAAGATATGCGAGTTGTTCTTCGACCTTGTCGTAAACCTGCTTGCGAGTTTTCTCCAACAACGGCTGGTCGAAGCAGCGATACCGCACTTCACGAGCAAGGTCGCTGATGGCGAGAAACTGCCCGTTGCTCACGGCAATCAAGCGATCCAGCAGGTCTCGGAAAGAGTTGCCAGGTTGCAAATCGAGCGCTTCCGCGGCATGCAACCGGTTTTCCAGCACTGCGAGAACTGGCGAAATTTGTGAGTCAATTCGCTGATGGGATTTGTAAATCCAGAGCAGACTTTCTTTTAACTGCGGAGACTCTTCGAGCGAATTCACACCGTAGTGCGATAAGGCGCGGCGCAGCGCTTTAACAAAGAGTGGCGGCAAGCCTTCTCCGCCGGTCTCGAGCATGCGGAGGTACGAGAACAGGTAGGCTTCCGCGCTGGGTTCTTCACCACTGGCGAGAGGACTCACTTCGGGCTCTCGCCGGAAAAGGGAGGAGATATCGACGAAGATGTTCAAGACTTGCTCTTCCAAGACTCGCATCTCACGAGCATCGGATGTTTGGCTCTTCTTCCATTCGGAGACCAAGCGGGCGCTTTCTTTTGGATCGACATCAAAGCCCAGCATCAACTGGCGTAGCTGCTCCAAGCTCTTGCACCCGTCCGAAAGTGCTTGCTGCTTTTCCTCTGAGGACGCTCTGAAGATGATGCGCTCCGCGGCGGAGGCACACAGATCGTCGCCGCTGGGATCAATCTGCACAAGCGGAGCGCCTGCATCCACCTGCACATTCCGCATGGTCATTACATGGCGGATTTTTCCGGAAAACGGAGCGAGGACCTGCATCTCCATTTTCATGGCCTCCAGCACCAGCAAGCGGTCTCCGGCCGCGACCGAATCCCCGGGTTTCACGGCGATGGAAACCACGACCGACGGCGAGGGAGCATGGACGACGCCTCCGTCGTCGCGATCGATTTTGTGGGAAACGCCGTCGACCTCGATGCGATAGCTGGAGCCCTGGACGGCAGAGACAATGTGAAATCTTCGACCGAAGACAGTAAGCCAATATTCGAAATGGCCAAGGCGTTCCAATTGGGCCTGGATGCGGGATCCGTCAACCTCCACGCAGTACGTCTCTGGGCCCATGCGAACAGATCCTGGGCGAATAAATTTGGCCGCGGTAACGTAATTCAGCGGTTCGTCCTAACTCGCAGTGAACCTGAGGACGGCCACGGACCGCCGAAGCATAGAACTGGGCTTGCTCAACAGCGGCCTGTGCCTGATAGGTCTCGATGGCAGCATGCACCAGGGCAACATCCCCGTACTCGCGCGAGAGATGCTCACCCGAGGCGGCGAGACGATCGAGCCAACCCACGTGAAAGTCCGCCTGCTGTACTTCGTCGCGACTTAGCAGTCCTTGCAGGAACGACTTGTTACTGCATCCATCCTTAATCACGACCACGCTGTCGCGCAGAGCACGCTGCAGGCGGGAAATGGCTTCTTTGCGGTCCCGTCCATGAGCGATAACCTTCGCCATCATCGAATCAAATTCTGCCGGAACCACGTCGCCCTCGGCCACACCGGTATCAATGCGGATGCCCGGGCCAGTTGGAATCTTGAAGCGTTCGATAAGACCTGGGGAAGGGGCGAAGGCGTTGTCCGGATCCTCGGCGTTGAGGCGCACTTCGATAGCAGCACCTGTGGTTCGCGGCGGATCTCCGAGCAGTCGTCCTCCTCGCGCGACATGAATTTGTAGCTTCACGAGATCCAGCCCCGTAGTGCATTCGGTAACCGGGTGCTCGACCTGCAAGCGGGTATTGATCTCCATGAACGAAAGAACCTGAGTTTCGGGTTGATACAAAAACTCCACAGTGCCCGCATTGCGATAACCAGCAAACTGGCTCAGGCGCACAGCGGCGTTGCGAAGTTCGAGATCCTGCGCGGGGGAGAGCGCGGGTGACGGGGCTTCTTCGAGAATTTTCTGATGGCGGCGCTGGATGGTACAGTCGCGCACGCCGGCGGCCCAAGTAGTTCCGAAATTGTCAGCGATGATTTGGACCTCGACGTGACGCACGCCCGTGAGCAACTTTTCCAAAAAGACAGTGGGATCACCGAAGGCTTTGAAAGCTTCGCTGCGGGCAGATTCGAAGGCGTCTTGCAACTGAGATTCGCTGAAAACTTTGCGAATGCCATGACCGCCACCGCCTGCGGTGGCTTTGATGAGCAAGGGGTACCCGAGGCGAGCAGCATGCCGAGAAGCCTCGGCCATGGTCTCGACCGGACCGCCACTCCATGGAGCGACGGGAACACTTGCCTGCTCGGCAAGGAGTTTGGAAGCAATCTTGTCGCCTACACGGCGCATAATATCGCCATCGGGCCCGATGAAGACGAGATCCATTTGCCGGCAGAGATCCGCGAAGGCGGCCTGTTCTGCGACGAATCCCCAACCCACCCAGACAGCCTCGGCGCGTGCCGCCGCAAGCGCCCGCTGCAGGCGGGCATACTCGACGTAACTGCTCTTGCACTGCTGCGTGTTCGCGTCAAAGACTCGAGTTGCGCCCAGACAGACGGCTTCATCTGCTTCGCGGACAAACATGGCGTGGCGCTCGCATTCGGTGAACAGCGCGATGGTCCGGAGAGACGTGCCGTGCTCCTGATTGAACTCCCGGGCCGCATGGATGAAGCGCATGGCAGCCTCACCGCGGTTCACAATCGCGACGCGCTCAAATTCATAGTTCATAAAGCCCTCGATCGAAGAGGATCATGGGTTACGAATCAGGCTGCTATCAGGTCGAGCGTCATGGCCGATCGCAGCGCTTTTATTTTTTGAGCATCGATGGAATTCGGGAGCGAGATCGTGTGATAGCCGCTCAGGAGCAGGAGACGGTTGCCGCTGCCATCGATGACTTCAGCGTCAAAGCTGTTTTGTTCGGGCTTGCGAGTGACCACCGCATACAGCGGAATGATTGACTCGCTCAGGTGGGGCGACATAATGAGCCGATCGATGTGAAGCGGAAGGCCCATGCGTGTGTCGATGCCCATTTCCCAAATGCCCGCGGTCTGGAAGCAGAGCTCTATCAGCCGTGGCGCCGTTATGGTGACGAACTCCGCGGGAGAGTGGTTGCTGGTCAGCTTGTCGGCCATCAAGCCGACGATCTGCTTGCCGTTCCACCAGGCTTTTTGCACGACCTGATAGGCAGGACCATGGAAATAGAGCTGGTAGATATCGGCGGAACTGATCGCGTTGCCTTCCGGATTCACGGGCGCTGCAGTAACGATTTTTGGTAATTCCCTGGTGAGCAGCACGCGTCCGGTGAAATGGGTCGCGGCTTTCGGTTCATTCTGGTTCGGCAGCGACCTGTGTCCGATGAGTCGACACTGTGCAACGAGCGCATCTCCATGGGGCTGGATCACAGTCTCAACGGTTACGGTTCGCGGCTCGTGGCGGTAAAACTTGAACGGGGCAAGAAAACTGACTTCTTCAATGGCTTCGATGTGCCATTCTGGAAGCAGCGCGAGTGCGGCTTCGGCGAACGCTTCGACTCCCATGACACCGGGCAGAACCGGTGTGCCATCGATCTGATGGTCGTAGAGGAATGGCTGGAGGTTCGGATCGAGAGTGGTCTCAATTGTCAACGGCGTAAACAGGCCAGCGCTCGTGATCTTGTCGAGCATTGGCCGTTTTGAAACGGGTTGCGAGAGGTCGAGTCCACCAGTTTCGTCCCATTCCTTTAACAAGACGCCGAGGCTCTGGCCAATGACGATTTCACCGCGGGTTCCGCCTGCGGTCAGCTCGCGGCGGATCAGCGGCACGCCCGCGTCAGGAGGCAACATATCGATTCCGGCCATCTCCATTACTTTTGGAATCGAGCCCCGAGTCGCCATTCCGATGCCGCCCCATGCCGTCCAGTCAATCGCGATGCCGCGCGTGGTTGGGCGTGTGGTGCGGAAGCTCGAGATTATTTTGCAGAGAAGATCGTTGCCGGAGCTGTAGTCGGTTTGCCCGGGATTGCCGAAACGTCCGGCGATGGAACTGAAGGCCACGGTGGCTGCAAGTGGCATGTCACCGATCGCGTGCAGCAGGTTGAAGAAGCCGTCCGCTTTGACATCGAAGACTAGATCGAATTCGGCGGTGTGCTTCTCCAGTAGCGAGCGGCTGCGGTCGAGACCGGCAGCGTGCAGCAGCACGTCGATGCGGCCGTGGCGCTTGCGTATCTGGTCGATGACTGTCGCGACCGCTTTGTCATCCGTGAGATTGACGGAGAAGTAATTCGCGGTGCCGCCGGCGTTGCGAACGGCGTCAATTGCGGCTTGAGCGGCCTGTGCCCGCTCGATGGCGGCAAGCTCTTTTTCTACCAGAGCCGGCGTGGCACGCTCGCCTCGCGCTTGAATGCGGGCAAAGAGGTCACGTTTCAGATTTTCTTTGTCAGTGACGAAGCGCTTCAGATCAGGATTGGTCGGATCGGGGCGCGCAACTAGATCGAGTAGGTAGAAGAGTCCTCCGGAAGCGGCGGCAAGATCGGCCGTAATGGCCGAGACGATGCTGCCGGCCGCGCCGGTAATGACGAAGACTGTGTTTTTGTCGAGTGTGAGACCCGGAGTGCCGTCCACGGCCGGTTGTTCTTCGAGAGCGATGGCCCACCGCAGGGCGTTTTTGTACCCGATCTCGATCGAGCCGGGATCTTTTAGAGTCTCGTTGAGCAGCGACTCGGCGATGGTTGAGGCCTTCGCGTTTGCCTCAAAATCAACTGCTTTGACCGTGGCGGTGGGACGTTCACGCTTGTACGTTTTGGTGAAGCCCGTGACGGCTCCGCCGAGCGGGGCGACGGCCCCGGCAGTGTCATAACCGTGGTGGCCACCCAGCCTGTTGCAGAGACAAGGAAGGTGCCCGGGAGTGCAATCTGCTCGTACAGAGCGCGCATTACCGTGTAGAGCGATTTGATCCGAACACGAATTGCTTCGTGCCAGGTGGGGACATCCATCTGGTTGAGATCGCCTTCGATATCGAGGGCGGGCAGCCAAAAGACTCCTTGCACTGGGCCAGCGGCGATCCAGTTCTCCATGAGTTCGGTGAGAGCGTCGGTCGGATCGATTCGCAGAACGGTGATGCCTTTTTCTTTCAAGATCTGGGAGAGTGCGTCCGCAACGCCGGAGTGATCGGGCATGATAACTACCCGCTGGCCGCGTTCGAGAGTGGCACCCGTTGCCTTGCAGAGATGGAGGGGGGGCCGCAGTACCGGGATGGGTACGCGACGCGGGATATTGTTGGCAGCGTCGAAGGTCAGCAGCGCAGGCTTGGGGGTTGGAGATGCGGTGGGTGGCTCCGGTTCAGTGACAAGCTTCCCCGGCTCTGGCGACGTTAGCAATCCTGAGCGGTCTTGCGCGAACTTGATTACGTGCGCGAGGGTAGGGAAATCGCGGAGCTTGAGATTTTCCTCGCGCGGGATGCTGTAGGTAGCGCGAATCGCGGCAAACATTTCCGCTTGCTTCACGGTGTCAATGCCGAGGTCGGCTTCAAGATCGAGGTCGACATCGAGCATCTCTTTTGGATAACCGGTTTTTTCTGCAACGATGCCCATTACCGTTTCTTTGATCGCGTCAAGGTGGCGGCCGGAGTTGGGTGCGGTCGCCACAACAGCGGCCGGGGTGTCGACGATTCCCGGCTCCACTGGAAGGGAGACAGTTACGGACGCGGCAGTGCGATAAGTCTGGCCGGCGCTCGTAGACGAATCGGATCACGTGAGCCAGCGTCGGATAGTCGCGCAACTTGCGGCTTTCGTCACGGGGGATGTTGTAGATCTCGCGTATGGCGGCGAACATTTCGGCCTGCTTCACGGTGTCGACGCCGAGATCGGCTTCGAGATCGAGATCGAGGTCGAGCATATCTTTGGGATAGCCGGTCTTTTCGACAGCCAGGGCGAGGATGCGCTCTTTAACGGGATCTTCTGCACAGACCTGTGGCGCTGGCGCAAGCACTTCGGGCGCAAGTGGTGCGGATGGAACTGCCTTCGGCGTTTCTACACCGCTGGGGGCGGGTGCAGCTGTTGCAACAGCTGCTACGACAGGAGTGGGAGCAGCCAAGTCGGGCCGCTGTTCATACACGAAGCGGATTACATGCGCCAGCGTCGGGTAGTCGCGCAGCTTGCGAGCCTCATCACGGGGAATGTTATAGATTTCGCGGATGGCGGCAAACATTTCGGCTTGCTTGACGGTGTCGACGCCGAGATCGGCTTCGAGGTCGAGGTCGAGGTCGAGCATGTCAGATGGATAGCCGGTTTTCTCTACGGCCAAGGCCAAGATGCGCTGCTTTACCAGGTCAGCGATGGGTGGAGGAGCAGGTGCGGGCTTCTGCTGTTGCGTTGGAGCTTCGGACAACTGCACGGCTTCGACTGGGGGAGCGGGTGAGCTGCACTTCTAGTTTTGTTGGAAGCGGTACGGGGTTGGAGGGCGCCGGCTCTGCGGAGCGCGGAATCTCGGGCTTTGGTGGCATGCTGCGTAGATGGGACTGGATCTGGTCGAGCTTCGCTCGACTGGAGAGCCCGAGGGGCTATCCCTACATGGGCATTGCTCGCATTCTGATCGCGCACTCTTAACGTGTGGTGGACTACTTCGAGGTCTGGGGTTGGGACACCTGCGACACGGGCCAGCCAGTTGTTCCACGCTGGCTGGTCTACGATGCGATAGGCGTGCCCCAGGGAGTTTGGCTTGGCATGGAGGCCGTTGCGCGTCGGAATCCAGCGGAACAGGGTCATGCTGATTTGCGATCCGAAACCGGCGCCTAAGCGGAGAGCATATTCGACCGGATATACGCCGCCCTTCGACAAGTTCAGTTCGCCCAGTTCGGGATCGACTTCCTTGAAATTGGCTACTGGCGGCACGATTCCGGTTTCGAGAGCCTTGACAGCAAGGACATCCTCGACGCCAGCACCCATGGCGTGTCCGGTAAAACCCTTCGTGTTGGCGATTACGATCTGGTCTGCGGATTTCCCGAAGACGTTGCGCAGGGCGTGGATTTCCGCTGCAGCGCTGCCTCCGCGAGCCGGCGTGTAGGTCTCGTGCGAAACGAAGACAGTGCGGGGAGCAATCTGGTGGCGCTCGATGCCGCTGCTGGCCTCGGCTTTGCTTACAAGATCTTCCATGATCTGGCTGATGTGTTGCACGTCAAGACGGGTTCCGTGGAATGCGCTGTTCGCGGTCACTGCACTGAGCACTTCACAGATTGGCTGCAGACCTCGGTCCCGAACGGAGTCTGCACTCTCGATTACCAGGCCGGCCGCGCCCATGCCGATAATCATCCCGTGACGACGGCGATCGAATGGTACGGCTGCTTTTTCCACGGAGTCGTCGGTGGCAGCGGCGCCGCTGGCCAGGAAACCGGCGCCCATCCAGCCGATCAAGTTATCGGTGGTGATATCGTCGGCGGCTACGACTACCACGCGATTGCAGCGACCGGCGCGAATCCAATCTTCAGCGAGTGCGACGGCTTGCGTCGTGCTGGCGCAGGCGGCGTTGATCGCCGTGTTTGGGCCGCGAGCCCCGATGTACTCGGCGAATTGCGAATGTCCCATGGTGAGAATGCGGAACAGGAAGCGGCGATCAAAAACATAAGGATCGTTCTGAATGGCATCGCACAGTTCTTCCATGCGGCGGTCGATTTCCTGCGCGAGGGTGGAATCGCCATTACTGTCCGTTGCGCGAGCACGCAAACTCTCCAAGGCTGTCAATTGCTCGCGGCGGGCGCGATCCGCGGCATAGCGGGACATTTCATCCGCGAAGGAGTTGAGGCTTGGGAATGCCGAGGCGAAGATGACACCGGTATCGTCCCGCAGAGTATCGGGCAAACCCCAGCGATCGGGCAGTTGCGAGCCTTTGGTGGTTGTCTTGTAGCGCATCACCAGCGGGATGCCCGCGTCGCGGAGGGCATCGAGTCCTACGGCGATGGCGAGTTGGGTGACACGATCGAGCGCGGCATTGCGTTCGCTGGAAATGCCGAATTCATTTTCGAGGTCGAATGCGCCAGCGCGGCCTGCGAGCTTAATGACGTCGGCAATGTCGGTGATGGTTTCGAATGCGCCGCCATTATCGTTCTTCACCAGGCGGGTGATGTGCTTATCGAGCATTGCCTGGCGGAAGCGAACCGGGATGGCATCGATGAACTGTTCGCCATGAAGCAGTCGGGCAATGTTGGTATCGTCGAAGACACGTTCGGCTCCGGGAAGTCCGAGTGCCGCCCCGGTGATCACGACTGGTCTTGCGGCAGGCGCGGGCTTGTCGCCACGATAGAGTTCGTATCCTTTATCCAGGATGTCGGCAAACATGCGGCCGAGTTCGACGTAGCGATTTCCGTTGAGCGGAAGGGATGCTGGTGTCGCTGATTTGTTTTGTGAAGCTACGATCGGAGCGGGTTGAAGCTCAGTTCCAGTGTGTGATGCTGGGAGGGCGATATCGTTCTTCGACTCCGGTATTCCCTTCCCGAGTCCGGCCGCGTACAGACAACATAGCGCCTGATTGAAAGCGGGCAAATCGCCATTCTTGGGATGATTCGTGAAGAGCGACACCACGTCACCATGAGATCCGAGGACATCTTCCGCGAATCCTTGCAAAGCTTTCTTCGGGCCTACTTCTACAAACACGCGAGCGCCTGCGTCGTATAAAGTGCGCAGGCCTTTTACGAATTGGACTGGTGCGGCCACTTGCTCGGCGAGAATGTCGATCATCCTGGGGACGACGCCAAGGCCGACGGGATAAAACTCTCCATTCGTGTTGGCAACGATTGGCAGGCGCGGGGCGGCAAGGTGCAGGCGTTCCAACACTTTCCGGAGTGGCTGGCTGGCAGATGCCACAATCGAGGTGTGAAAGGCATGACTGACGGATAGCGCGGAGACTTCATATCCGGCCTGCTGAAAGGCTTGCATGGCGTGGGTGACCGGCTCGCTCGCGCCACCGATTACGGCCTGATGTTCGCTGTTGATGTTAGCGATAACGACGTACCCACTCACGGTTTTGAGGATGCGTTCGATCTCTGACAGCGGGGCAAAGACTGCCGCCATGCGGCCGTTATCTTCGGTAGCGAAAGTCGTCATCTCACGGCCGCGTGCACTGACGGCCTCGAGTGCGTCGGCAAAAGGTATTCCTTCAACTGCGACTAGCGCGCCATATTCGCCCAAGCTGTGGCCCATGGTGAAATCCGGGGTGATGCCATAGGCAGCGAGCAAGCGGGTCAGCGCGAGATCGGTCGCAAGAACAGCGGGCTGGGTGATTGCCGTCTGGCGGAGATCGTCTTCGGCTTTGGCGATCGCGTCAGGATCTGTTTTGTCCACGAAGATGAACTCGGTTAGCGGCTTGCCTAAAGAGGCTTCATCACGCGATCCGCTTCGGCGAATGTTTCCGCCACGATCGGCTCGATCGAGCAGAGGGGCTTGAGCATGTTGACGTATTGTGATCCCTGGCCGGGGTAGAGGAATGCCACTTTGGGCGCAGGACCGTGGCCGCGGAAGATGCCTTGCGCGCGCAGCGCCCTCCACATCGCAGGCTGATTTGCGTTGAGAGCCTTCAGCACGTTCGCGGCCTTCTCCTTCAGATCGGCAGCATCGCTGTAGTCGACAGCGATGCGATACGGAGCGCGCAAGTCGGCTTCCGCCGGAGCGGCGGGTGCGGGAGCGCGTCCAGCCGTTGCCTCCGCCTGTACCACGCGCAAGCGCTCTACCAGCGCGGCTTCGCTTGCGGCGCCAACGGCCAGCGCACCCCGCAGTGGCGCTTTGCAGACGGGCGCTACATAAGAAGATGGAGAAGCGGGGGAGGCATGCTTGGTGTTCATAGTTGACTCCGATACTTTTTCCGGAATGTTGCTGACGGCAACTGAACGTTTTCCATTTCCGTTCAGCCGGTGGGGGATGTATTCCTCTAACACTGCATGAAAGTTGGTGCCGCCGAAGCCGAAGGCGCTTAAGCCCGCGCGGCGGATTCCGCCAGCGGGGACCGTCCAAGGCTTCAGTTCCGTGTTCACATAAAGAGGCGAGTGGGCAAAATCGATGTCGGGGTTGGGATGCTCGCAATGCACGCTGGGCGGCAGCACCTTTTCATGCAGCGCCAAGGCTGCTTTCAGCAGTCCAGCCGCTCCGGCGGCTCCCTTCAGATGTCCGAAATTCGACTTGACGGACCCGATGGCGACCGAGTTTGCGGGGAGATGCGCTTGCTGGAGCACATCCGACCATGCTCTGGACTTCCACCACATCCCCTACTTTCGTAGAAGTCCCATGACCTTCGATGTAGGTGACGGTTGCGGGAGAGAGTCCGGCGATTTCCCAGGCGCGCTCGACGGCAAACTTCTGACCGATAGGGATTGGGCGCAGTGATGCCCTTTCCTTTGCCGTCGCTCGATCCGCCGATACCGCGAAGCACGGCGTAGATCTTGTCGCCATCGTTCTCGGCATCGGCGAGCCGCTTCATCAGGAAGACAGCTGCGCCTTCGCCCATCACGAATCCATCGGCTCCCTCGCGCATAGGGACGCGTACCAGTGGCGGACAGGGCGCCGATCTTGCAGAACTTCACGAACGTGGGAGCGCCCATATTGCGGTCGATGCCGCCGGTGATAACGGAGTCGAAATG
This sequence comes from uncultured Acidobacteriota bacterium, assembly GCA_963785865.1. Taxonomy (GTDB): domain Bacteria; phylum Acidobacteriota; class Terriglobia; order Terriglobales; family Acidobacteriaceae; genus Sulfotelmatobacter. The sequence continues at coordinate 206,215 of CAWAXF010000010.1, forward strand.
GTGCTCGACCAGGCCTTCGATTGCGGAGCTGATCGCCGCCATCGCCGATGCGCAAGCGGCGTCGCACACGTAATTCGGCCCGTGGAAGTTGAAGATGTTGGCGATGCGTCCGGCAATGCAGTTGGCCAACTCGCCCGGCATGGTGTCTTCGGTGACTTCGGGAAGGTGCTTGCCCATGCGCTCGTGCAGCTCGCGTTGTAATCTCGCGCCGCAAATCCGCGGGCAGAGCGGCGAAATGCTCGGCAGCTTCCAGTTCGCGCGCATATTCGGGGAAGAAGATCCGCAGCGAAGTCAGATAATGCTTCTCGCCCGCCATGGCATTGCCGAGGATCACCGCGGTGCGGTCAGGATCGAGCGGCCGCTTGGGATAGCCGTAGTCTTCCAGGGCTTCGCGCGTGCAAGCGATGGCCCACTTCTGCGCGCCGTCCATGGCATCGACGACGCGAGGCGGAACGGCCAAGTGCCACTTCATCGGATCCCAGGGATACTCGCGCACCCATCCGCCGATCTTGGAATACGTTTTATCGGGCGCATCTTGATCGGGATCGAAGTAGAGCGTGGGATTCCAGCGGTCGGGATCGACATCAGTAATGCTGTAACGCCCCTGTTTTGATGTTGTTCCAAAACGTGTAGACATTGGGCGCGTCAGGCAGGATCGCTCCTACCCCGACGATCGCGATGGCGCGACGCGCGGTGCTCTCCATGATTGACGTCTCCTGAGTGGGCCTGACACCCGTTGTGCAACGATTCAGCGCGTTTCTGTCGACCACACTCGATTCAGAGAAAAAGTACTCTTAGGCCGCAACCTGAAGTTTGACAGCACGGCCGTACAACACATCGGCCACAAAGTCCAGGTCGGCAATGCAATCCGGCCTGGGCGCGATGAATTGCGGGTAAGCCGATAGGCAGCTTCCAATGCAGGGAGATCGGCGCCGCTCACGCCTGCGCCTGCGACTACCCATCGCAGGCCTTCCTGCCGCGACCTTCAGAGCGGCTTCGCGAGCGAAGATCCTGCTGATAGCAGCCAGGGCCCTTGCATCGAAGCGCCGGTTGGCCTTTTCGTTGCAAACTGCCTTCGGCCGCTAGTGCTGCGCGACGAGCGAAGGTGCCGCACACTCGGTATAGGCGATCCGTTCGCCGATACGTAGCAGAACATGCTGGAAACGGGTAAGCCGAGCGATACGGGCCTTCTCCATGACCTCGGCAAGGGCATGCAGCGCCAGGGCAGCAATATCCGCGCCCACGTCGGATTACCGCAGTGCAGTTTCTCAAACGCTTTCGCCTGCGATCGTGATAGTGCTGGCCACGCGTTTTCAGGTGAAGCTGCCAGCGGTCGCGGGCTGATGGTCATCTCCATGATTTCGGAGGTGCCTTCGTAAATGCGCGTGATGCGTACATCGCGGCTCATCTTCTCGACCATGTACTCGTGCGTATAGCCGTAACCGCCCAGCGCCTGGATGCTGGCGTCGGCAGCGGCGTTACCGGCTTCGGTAGACATGTACTTGGCGATCGCACCTTCGGTATTCAGGCTGCCTTCCTTGCCGGCATCGATCCGTTCCGCGGTCTCCTCGATCACGGCCCGAGCCGCCTCAAGGCGCGCCACGTTAGGCACGATCAGCTTGTGCGTGTAGCCCTGTTTTTCGGAAAGCGGGGCTCCCGCCTGAATCCGCTTCACCGAATACGGGATGGCGCGGTCCAGCGCGGACCATCCGGCGCCCAAGTCCGAAGGCAGCGACCATCAGGCGGTGTACCCGAAGACCGGTTGAGCCTGAAGCAGGCCCTGCCCTTCCACTCCACCGACCAGGCGATCGGCATCGACGTACACATCGGTCAACGCCAGTGCAGCCGTATTGCTGAGACGGATGCCGTGCTTGTTTTCGGGCTTGTCGTGCGTGAAGCCCTTGGTGCCGGTGTCGACGATGAACCAGGTCGGGCCAGCCGGCGTGTTGGCCAGGATCGGTGCAGTGGTCGGCGATGCCACCATTAGAGATCCACTGCTTGCTCCCGTTGATCTTGTAGCCGATGATCTTTCCGTCTTTCTCGAGAAACGCGATCGGCTGTGGTCTTCAGCGCACCCAAATCGCTGCCGGCGTCGGGCTCGGTGGCGCCATAGGCAAAGAGAATGCCTTCATCGGCGATCTTCCCCAGCCACTTCTTCTTCTGCTCAGGCGTTGCGCCGAAGGTGATGGGATCGCTGCCGAGGAAGGTGGCGAGCACCGCCGTAGCGATTCCGAGGTCGATCCCGCCATCTCCTCGCAGATCAGATACACGTCCAGGTGCTTCCCCCCAAGCCGCCATACTCTTCCGGAATGAACAGAAGTTGAATGCCAAATTTATCCGGGTTGCACATATGGCGGACGATTCGAGCGGACATTCGTCGCGATCGTCCAGCCAATAAGTTCCTCGTCGGGGAGCCTTTTCGTCGCGAAATCGCGCAGAGATTTCAGGCTGAGATTGAGTGTTTTAGTGGTAATCATACCGTCGCCCCCTCACTGCCGCGGGCGCGCACGTCTTCGAGCACTTTCTCGTCAATTCCGGCAGGAACTGCAGGATGTCGGCCACAATGCCTACATTCGCAACGTGGAAAATTGGCGCTTTGGAGTTTTTGTTGATGGCGACGATGAAAGGATTGCCCTTCAGACCGGCCAGGTGTTGGAACGAGCCGCTCATGCCGCAGGCCAGATAAATCTTCGGCCGCACGGTCTGGCCCGAGGAGCCGACTTGCCTGGATTTGTCCAGCCACCGGGCGTCGACTACCGGACGGGAGCAGCTGACCACAGCTCCCATGGCGTCGGCCAGTTCTTCCGCGATCGAACGTTGTCTGTCCTCGATGCCCCGTCCTATTGAAACCAGGACGGGGTCACGCGTGATATCGACATCACCGGCTTCCGGGGCGATGGTTTTGAGGTAGCGGCGCTTCGCGGTCAGCGCGCCGACCTCGACGGACTTGTCGAGGACTATGCCGGTGGGGGTGGCCCTCTCGATGAGTTTGAACGCGCCCGGACGAAGTTGAGGACCGCGCCTGTCGAAATATCGCACTCACGTGCGCACTGACTTGCCCTCCAAATTCCTGGCGGACCAGCGTGAAAGCGTTGGCCTTGAGGCGGCGTCACCTCAACCACGTCCGAGACAAACACTGCATCCAGCTTGATCGAAAGCCCGGGCCGAGGTCGATACCGAAATGGTAATGCGCGACCAACACGATGCTGCCTGGCGGCACGACTTGTCCAGCGCCTGGCGGACAGTTCCGCGTTCGGATATTCCAGCTCCTCGCTACCGATCTTCCAGACTTCTTCGTGAAAGCTGTGCGAGGCGAGTCGCAAGCTGGCCTCGAGCTCCCGGCCATATCCGGTCACAACCGCGAACGCGGGGGGCTGGGGATGGAGTCGATCTCCTGGCGGCGGTGGCAAGCCCAACTCGGGAGCGAGATCTGCCAGGGTATCGTCAATATTGTGAGCGTTGGACGTAAAAATTCGGGGCATCAGTTTAAGCCTCCTTTCTTGGCCGCCATCTGCTCCAGCACCAGGGCGGCTAATAATCCTCGCGCGTGCCTATGAAGCATTTCTCGCCCGGCCCCCCCCGCGGGCGGGTATGAAATAATCGAGGCGCCTGACTGCCGGACTGAGGCGGCTCGAGCGGGGCGAGGGCGGGCTGAGCGTCGGAGGGACCAAAGGGAATCTCGCGAAGGAGGGCAACCTGGGCGGATGCCGCGCATTCCGACGTAGCGCGGCTCATTGATTCCGGTCTGGACGGAGAGAACACACGGAAGGTCGATCTCGCTGATCTCTTTGTTGCCGCCCTCGATCTCGCGGGAAATCTTCAACTTCCCGCCGTCGAGGACTTGGATGGCGTTGACCAGCGACGCGAAAGGATAATCCAGCATAGCGGCAAGCATGCTCCCGGCCCACGTGGGCAGCTCCGTCATCCGCCTGTACTCCTGTGAGAACCAGGTCGTAGCGGCCCTGTTGGACGAAGCCCTTCAGAACGGTGGCAATGCCGCGGCCGTCCAGTTCCGGGAAAGCCTCATGTGGGAGAGCAGTGTGCCGCGTGCTGGGCGCCCATCGCCAATTCACGCCGCAGGATCTCCTCGTCTTCGTCGCTGGCCGACCGTCGTGACGTGTGACGTTTTCCACCGGGTGCGGCCTGCAATCTGCAAGGCCTCTTCCACGGCGTAGTTGTCCGGCTCATTGACCGAGTACACCAGGTCATCGCGTTCGATGTCGTTGCCGGGCCTGGTTGAGTTGGATCTCGTTTTCGGCCGTATCGGGAACTCGTTTCAGACAGACCAGAATGTCCACGATTCATCTCTCTTGAGAAATGGGTTCGGCTGAAAAATGGTTCACATTCCCGAATGTGACTTGACAATTGCGGTCCACCAGTTCCGCCAGGTCGATAGCGGTCATTTTTCCTTCCATGCCGGCGACTTTGATGGCATCTTCCATATTCACCATGCAAAAGGGACAGGCGGTGACGATGACATTCGCTCCGGCCTCCGCCGCCATACGGACTCGCGCGGTCCCCCCCATCCGCTCGTTCTCCCGGGCTTCGTAGAACAGCGTCAGGCCACCCCCGCCGCAACAAAAAGAGCGGTCGCGTGAGCGGATCATTTCGACACGTTTCAGGCCGGGGATGGCGTCGAGACGTCGCGCGGCTCATCGTAAACGCGATTGTGACGGCCCAGGTAGCAGGGATCGTGGAAGGTAAACACCCGGCCAGTGCCAGGGGGCGTGGATGAAGTGTTCCGGCGTCGACCTCCCGGGCGAGGAATTGGCTGATGTGCTCGACCGGGGGGACGTCTCGTAATCGTGATCCAGTGAATTCTAGGCGTGCGGGTCGCATGTGACGATTCGATTCACACCCGAGTTTCGCGATGGCGTCGGCGTTGTGGCCCCGTAAGGCCATGAAAGCATTCCTCCCCGAAGCGCCGGACATCGTGTCCGCTGTCTTCTCTGCCGGTCCAGAATCCCGAAGTCTTCGCCTATATGGCTGAGAATTCGCGCCGTGGCCCGAGCGATCGCCTGGGTGCGATCGTCGAACGAGGTGATGCTGTCGACGAAGTAAAGCGTATTGGCGCCGCGGCTCTTTTCGAGGCGCTTGACCGGGCAAGCCGGCAGGAATCCTTGTCGAGGGCCCAGTCCGCTCTCTTTTTTTCCGTTCTTCCGTACGGATTGCCGCGGCTCTCGAGTGCCTTCAGCGGCTTCTGCAGCGATTGCGGAACCTTGCCGTCGTCGATGAGGCCCCGGCGCAGGTCGACGATTTTGTCGATGTACTCGATCAGCAACGGGCACTCCGCTTCGCAGGCGCCGCAAGTGGTGCAGGACCAGATTTCGTCTTCGGAGTAAATGCTGCCTACAAGCGCTTGCCCATTGCCGGCTTTCCCGAACATGGGGTAGTGCTGGAAGGCGTAGTCCCGCGCTTTGGTAGTAAGAAATCTGGGGGAGAGCGGCCGTCCCGCGGCATCGGACGGGCAATTGTCGGAGCAGCGTCCGCAGTCGGCGCAGGAGTAGAAATCCGAATATGCTTCCAGGTGAAGTCTTCGAAAGTCTTCACTCCGAAGGATTTCACCTGGTCCAAATGGTCACGTCACCCCCCACCGTACCGGCTTTAGCTTTTCGGGATCGAGTTTGGCGAAGTAGATGTTGAAGAGCGAGGTCTCCACATGGAACTGAATGCCGAAGGGCCGGTAACAGAGCAAGAAGTAAAAAACTATTTCGTGAGCGAAATAGCCCGCGAAGCACAAAGCTCCAACGGTGGCGGAGGACGCTTGAACCAGAGCGAGTTGCAGCACCCAGGGGAGGGACAAGTACGCTCGCGATTCGCCGGCATGGGACTGCGCAACAGCGGATGCCCTGGTCGCCTCAAACAGGCTGTCGGCCACCATCAGGATGGCGATCAGTGACAGCAAGAAGATCGCGTCTATTTTATGGGCCTTCCCGAATTTTGCGGGAACTTCATATCGGGCGGGGTTGAACAGCGTCCTCCTCGCGATGGCAAACATCATGCAGAGAAAAACGACGGTGGCCGCGTAGTCAGTGATGGTCTCGTATAGACGTCCGACAGCACCGGAGAGTCCCGGCATCACAAACTCATAGGAGACGCCCACGATCAGAACGGTGAATGCACGCAGAGCAAGGACGATGAATCCAACGAAGATGAGGATGTGAAGACTTCCAGCGAGCTTGTAGCGAGGATGCTTCCATTGGCCGAACCAATACTTGAGGACGTTGCGGAAGCGCAACAGCGGGTGGTCAAATCGGAGGTCGCGCTGCGCTCGCATGAGGGGGACGAATTGCGCCAGATAATGATGCAAAGCACAGCAGGCCGAGAATGTGCACCAACCCGAACAGGGCGAATCCTTGGGATAACCAGGAAACGAGTTGTGGAGTGGCTGAAACGGGATCCATGTATGCTGGCTCCCTGCATTGCTGGGAGAGCCATTCCTGGGAGGAACTTGTCGCCTGATAGACGTGTCCGGTTCTCTATTGGACGAAGTGAGAGTTGGCCAATTAACCGGCTCCAACTTTTTTCCGATTACGCGTAGTCGATGGGATTTCTTTCCAGCCAGTGCTCGTCCCGTACCTTCTCGATCCTGGCGAGAGCACCGCCAGCCGCACTTGCGGCCAGCAATCGGGTGTCCCAAAGTACGCCCGCTGCAAGGCCGATCAACCCACCGAGCAGGCCCGAAGTCAGAACTCTTGCCAGCGATCGATGATGGTCATTAGGGCAACCGGTCAGGATGCCTATACAGGCACCAAGAGCTGCGGGCTTCCATGCGTTGCGGAGCGATTCTTGGAAAACTGGAGTAACAGGCCTACCATGCAAAAAAGCTTCCTGGCCGGAACGTACTCCCTCCAGACCAGAATTCAGAACCCTTCGGCCGTACTCAACTTCTGCCTTGGACCACTCTGCTACATGCATAATCGACTCCGGCCGAAGAACAAAAGTGCTGAACAACTAGACCATTTCTGGCAGAGCAAGTCCGTACCCGCTGTCACTTTTGCGTGTGAGCATGGTCACTCGGAACCTTGTAAGCAGGATCACGCGTCGTGTACGTTGTAACTGCGTAGTTAGGCGACGCAACTCTCTGCCTCACGAATGGCTTTCTCGTGGAGTTCCCAGGATTGAATCGCCTGGACGCATCCTTGCCGCGCGAGACTGGTACTCAATCGTTTCTCTGCTTCATCGAACGTATTTTCTGCGAGCATTCTTGCGTGATGCGCCTGTCGTCGGCGGTTTTTATTCTTCGCGCAATTCCGGAGATGTTCGGGGACTTCGTCGATGACTGCTTCGGACGAATCTCGCCATTAGCCTTGGCGCCGGCGTTTTCGGTGTCCAACGCTTCATAGGCCATTCTTAAGTTCTCGGGCCAACGCTGTTTTATTTCGGCGTTCAAGCTATCGAGGGCAGCATTGGCCTGATCGGCGGCTCGCCTGACGCGCTTCTTTTCGCGCAGCCATTTCATGACAGACCACTTTGCGGCCTCCGTCATCAGTTCCTTCGCTACCTCAACCTCTGGAAGTGTTTTCATGCAAGCCTCTGTCAGACATTTAGTCGTGGCCAACAGACTGCTTCTGCAGGCGTCCAGCTCCCAGTGACGATGATCACAGTTGCTGTTGTTGCCGCGCACAAACAGTGAAAGAGGCGTTGACTCTCTGGCGGTGCGGCCCTATATTTGGCCTATGCTGCAGTGCAGCAATTGGAGGCGGTTGATGCGAACTCATACGAAGCACGAACAATATTCGCCATTGGATATGCTCACCGAGTTGGCGGTGGAGGGCACGTCGAGCCTGGTGGAGGCACACCGCACGCTTCTTGACCTCGCGAAGCAGGAGAACGAGATCCTGTTGAATGGGGTGAAGGAGCGCATTGGCAACTTTGTGCCTGGGATTGCCATGACCGACATGGTGCGGCGTAGCGTGGATACGCTCATCGGGATGCAGCACGAGCTGCTGACGGCTACAACGCGACAAACTATGCAGTGGATCGAATCTGAAAAGTCCGGAAAGGACCAGCGGTCCACCCGGTTGATGGAATTGGCCAGGAAGGCTGTCGAGGCCTTCACGCGTGCACAACAGAAATTTCTGCAGGTGGTTGAGCAGGAGTCGGCAAAGGTGACGAGCGGCAAGGCCCGGCATCATGAGGAGAGTACTCAGAAGACGGAGGTGGCCGTTCTTGCGCGGGAAGCAGCCAACGCGTTCATCGAGGCCCAGAAGCGGTTGCTCGACGTGATGAGCCAGCAGATGAACGTCAATCTGGATCTCTCGACTAAGTCGCTTGAGATGATGTCGCCAGCGCGATTGATGCCGACCGCGAGCCTGACAGAAGAAGGTGTAAAGAATTTCTTCAAAAACGAAAGTGACTTGATCGGCTCGCTGATCAATCCGAAGAAAGCAAAGCCTGTGGGCCGTGCAAAACCAGGCCGGCGCCGCAGTAAACCGCATAAGCCAGTCGCAGTGTAATTCGCACCGGATCAGCTTATGGGTTGGGAGTGATCGCAGCCGTCCTCAACTGGCAGCAGCCGTTGCCGGATCGGGCTTCAGCCAACGATTCAGCATCGTCTGCTGCCATTGAATTCCGAGCCGGCTCGCCAGCAGGAGTGCGCTGCATTGCAGGGTGATCCAGTCTCTCCTCATTAAAGGCAAACGGAATTCGGACCGATTGCCTAGCCAGTGCAGCGCGACATGGCGGGCAACAGTAAGACCCATGGTGATATCGGAGCCCACCAGAGCACCAAGAATCCCCTCTAGCGTAAACATCACTTTCGACAAGATGATCAGAGATGCCGCGAACTTCACTCCCTGCATGGCGACACTTTCCAGCAAGCGCATGGCATCGGCGGCGCCGGGGAGAGTGGACGCGGGCAGCGCGTCCAGGAATTCGGTGACGACCTCGCGAGTTCTGCGTGAAAGATGCGAGCCGGATCCAGGCCTGTGTTGAGCCAGAGCCAAGACTTCGTTGTGCACTCCTACCGGGTCGCGCAAGGTGACCATCAGAAACAAAAGTGCGAGATGACGGCGTTGCTCGCGGCCAAGCCTCTCCCGTAGAGCCCAATCCAAAATGACGAGCTCCCCTGTGTGGCTGTTGTAGAGGAGATTGCCGGCGTGGGGATCGCCATGAAAGACCGCGTTCGGCAACGCTGAGAGCAAAGGCACTGCGATTAAAGCTTCCATGAGACGCTCGGCCACTTTCCGCCTCGCGTTGGGGGAGAGCCGGAGCACAGCATTCGTTACTTTGAGTCCACGCTCCTCGCTCAATGCCGTGATCGTGTTCGTGCACAGGGGCTGAATGACTCTGGGAATCCGGACTCCCCGATAGGAGCGGTAAAGAACCGCCGCTTCCGCCAGGGTCTTTTGTTCACGGCGAAAGTTCACCTCGTGGCGAAGCAAGCGGCGCACTTTTCGAAAAGTGTCGGGAATCAGATGTGCCGGGAAACCATAAGTGTGATGGCGCTCGCCGAAGTAGTTTGCCAGTCCCTGCAAGTAATCCATGTCCTCGGCAAAGTACGCCGGGATGTGCGGCTTTAGAACTTTGAAGACGCCGCGTTCGCGATGCCCAGTTTGTGGATTCTTCCACGAGAAACGAATGACCGCGCTGACACTGGCCTCCTTTAATATCCGGGTAGAGACCTCAATATCAAACTTTTCTGCTTTGGGCCCAAGCGCCTTCAAGATCACGGAACGAACGTCTGCGGGCTCGACGTCTCGGATGCCGTTTTCGAGCTTGGAAAGGGCTCTTCGCAGAGCGGGATGGAGATGCTGGTTGCGCGCGATCACCTGGCCAAGCTTTTGCAATCCAGGCACCTTAGCGATGAGCCGCAATAATCGCACTTCAGGCGGCGTATCGAGAGGGAGTTCCATCTGCTCGAGGAGTTTTGGAGCGAGACGCTGGGGTGACAATCGAGCGACTACGAACATCATGGAATCGCGCACTGGCGGGCGCCAATGCAGATACTCTCTTGGAACGAGCCTTTCAACGGGAACAATCTCATCCACAATCCACCGCGCCATGGTTTGACGAATGGATTGTCCGAGCGGGCTGCGGAGTGCGGCCTCAATCGTGCGCACCTTCTCTGCGCTGGTTGCGCCCTGGGGAAAATAACTCGCAAGGATGGAACGCAACTGCTGGGGAGCGAGTTGACCTAACCCGGCGGCAATGGGGGAGGAATCAAGCATGAGGTGTGACTGCTCAAACTATGTTCCGAGTAGGAAGAACTCGCAGTGACCGCCATCACCGGAGGCGAAGGACGCTTGTGAGATAGTGTTGCTGGCGAGCGCGGAGGCACTGTGCGAACTCTGAACGAAGCGTTCTCGACGCTGTCAGTCCGGCGCCGTTATGAGGTGTGGTTTCTGCGCCTGGGTCTCGCCGATGGCACTGGGGCATGGTGGTTCCGCTATTTGCTGATGAATCCGGGGCGCGGAGGTTGCGCTGAAAGTCCGCAAGGACTGCCGGTTCAAGTCTGGGCCACATGGTTCCCCGCGGGCGATAAGCCACGAACTTTTGTCCAGGGATTTCCGCCGTCTGGCCTCGAACTCAGCCGCAAGGGCGAGTCACCCTTCCGGTTGAAAATGGACGAGAACGAAATTGGTGAGAACTTCTGCCGCGGCGCTCTGAATGTTGACGGCCACCGAATTACGTGGGATCTGCGATACCGATCAACTTTTCGGGTTAGCTTGAGCAGCAAGGGATGGATTGGCTTTTCACGCACGCCACATTCCGATGCCGTCTTTTCGGGCGAGATCACGCTGGATGGCCGTAGGTTCGCAGGAGATCCGCTGGGATTCGGAGTCCAGGGGCACAACTGCGGATTCCGGCATCGAAATTTCTGGAGATGGGCGCATGCCTGCTTCATTCGAAGCGGAAAGCCGACCACTACGCTTGAGGCTTTGGTCTACGAAATGCCGTTGGGATTCGTGTTTCGAAAAGCGGTGCTGTGGCATGAATCGCGCTCATACATGATTAACAACTTAAGAGAACTGCGAAACCGCCGTGAAGAGATGCAATGGGTATTCACAGGAGGTCGCGATGACCTCCAGCTTGAAGTTGCGCTTGATGGCAGTGGGCCGAGCCTGCACCGACTTCCTTACCTCAAGACGAACTGCTCGGGAGCTTTCGAGGTCTCGAATAACAGTCTTGCTTCCGCGTCGGTGGTCGTCACTAGGCCCGACGGTTCGCGTGAAACGCTGCAGACCGGCTCTGGAGCTGTTCTGGAAATGGTGGGCTAAGCCCGGGCCTTAGCCAGGCGCTCAGCGACGACCACATAGGCCGCCGGGTTGAAGGCCATTCCGATGTGGGTTCCAGGAACTTCGACATCTTTCTCGGGATCCATGGTCAAGCAATAGCGCCAGTCCACGATGCCATCTTGTCGGGTATAGATGGCGGTCTCGAGCATTGCATCAGGAACTTTGCGACGGAGGGATCCTACAAAATTGCAAGTGCAGCGCCCGGTGTAGCAGTCCGGAAGCACACCCTTGCCATGTTCCTCGAGGATGCGCAAACGCACTGCCTCGGCGGCATTGAGGACGCCACGATGAGCAACGGTACCTTGAACCGGCGCTGCCAGCGTGATCACCGAGGCTACATCCTTCGGACGCTGAGCAGCTGCGGAGCGGGCGATGACTCCGCCGAGGCTGTGTCCGATGAGATGCACCTTGCGACCGGTTTCGCGGCGCGCCTGGTCGATTGTCTGATTGAGACGACGCTGAATCAAGAGGTTGGGGCACTCGGCATTAAGTCCTATGCCCGAAAAATAGGGACTGTAGCCGATGCGGCCAAGCCAGGCATGGAACTCGGTGAGATAAAGATCAGTTCCCAAAAAGCCTGGAATAATGACGACCGCCGAACCGTCGCCGTGTGGGACTCCCAGGCCGTAATAGACGGGAGTTGCATGCAAGATCAGGATTTCGGCTCCGATGAGGGCTTCGGTCCAAAAAGGCGAGCTATGGGACTTGGGATAGGGTTGGCGAGCGGATGTGCGCCGGGTGGCGGCAGGACGCGCCTTCACTTTTTTCGTTTTGGGCCGCAATTTCGTTCGGGTGTTGCAAATCTCCGCATCTAGCCTGCGAAGATTGCGATGCTGCGCCGCACAATTATACTCACGTACCTTCATCTGACAAGGCCGATTTGCGAGCGATTGGTTGCGTGAGTAAACATCGGTGTTGTCAATGTTTTTTGCGCTTGGTGTGCTTGGGCGCCTTATCTTTCTCGAGTTGGGCCTCCAGTTCCGCTATGCGTTTGCGCAGGGATTCCACTTCTTCCCTGCCGGTTGTCCGAGAAGGCGAGGGAGTCGCGGCACCTAGAAAACGCTTCATCATGTCAACCGGGGACAACACCGCGGACTGAACTTCGCTGAGCCTGTTCTGCACGGTGTCCTGCAATTTTTGGTACGTATCGAACGCTGATTTCAAATACCACATCAAAAATTCCTGGCGGACCTCGTCGGAAGCAATGATCAATTGTCGCAGCAGTTCCAGAGGAAGCCCGGTAGGTTTGTCCTTCGCATCTTCGGTGATGATTTGGGTCAAGGTAACGCGTGTCAGATCCTGCCCTGTTTTGGCATCCACCACCCGCACTTCCCGGCCGGCTCGGACGTGCGCCGCCAGATCGTCGAGATTGACGTAACGGCTGCCGGCCGTATCGTACAAACGGCGGTTCCCATATTTTTTGATCAGAATCACAGAAGGCTTCATCGCTCTCTATGTTGCTGTGCACAAGACACAAGAACATCTTGACACAGGGGCCTTGCAGTCGTACAGTTTAGCTGATGCTGCAGTGCAGCATTGCGGAGGTACCTTCATATGCCAGCAGCAAAGCACGAATCCACTTATCGGAAAGATTCGTCGGTGCTGTCCCTGCTCTCGGGCTGGGGACAACAGGGAGTACAAACTTTATTTGCCACGCAACGAATTCTCCTCGATCTGGCGATGCGGCAGAATGCCAGCGTCATGCACGCAGTCCGGCAGCAACTGTCAGATCCTCATCGCTCCCCCACAGCCATTCTCAGCGAGGTTGCCGAGGAAGGCATGACTAACTTCATGGAAGGCCAGACCATTCTGCTAGAACTCGGGAAGCAGCAAAATGAAATTCTGCTGAACGGGGTGAAAGAGCGGATGGGAGACTGTCCGCGACGGCACGCCTTGATAAGCCTTCTGCAGCGCAGCGTCGACACTTTCATCGAAATGCAGGAGGAGTACCTGAAGATGGCGAGCAAGCAGACGCACACCTGGCTGGAGTCGGCCAAAGCCGGGAAACCCTATCAGCCGGAGCATGTCATCGATCTGGCACGCGACGCGATGGAGAACTTCGCCAAAGCACAGAAGAAATTCCTCGATGTCGTGGCCGATGAGACTGCAAAAGCAACCGGGGGCAAGCATACAAACGGCGCCGGGAAAAAGAAACCGACGGAACTGTCACACCTGGCGAAGGAAGCGACCGACTCGCTGATCGAGGCACAGAAGCGGCTTGTGGATGTTGCGGGGAAACAGCTCAATGCCGGGGCACAGAGTGCTGGCAAGACTCTGGGACTGCTGAAACCCTTCCCGTTTCTCCCGTTGAATGAACTTACTCGGGAGGTGGTAAAGAGCTATGTCGACGCCCAGAAGTCGCTGATGGATGTGATGGTAAAGGCGCCGAACGGAGCCAAACCAGTGATGCCCAAGAAGACGGCGAAACGAGCGAAAGCGGCAGTGGCTGTCGCCTGAGGGTTAGTCATTCTCTGAAGCGGGGCCTGTAAGCGCGAAGGGGACACTTTGTCCATGAGAATGGCTGAGGTGCTTTGAAGTGCTGCGAGGTACTGGGCATCAAATGTGATCTTTGCGTCTTCGAGCGACGCCGCTAGCATCGCCCGAAGACGCTTGGATCTGATCCCAGTCTAGTACAGGTTAGATAGCGAGCCGGTAACAAACAGGCTGCGCGAGAAATCGACTCCAACGTACACCCTGCGAAGGCCGGGGCTATTGGGTGATGTATTTAGCCGGCGTCCTTTGCTCATCCGAGGTAGGGGAACCATTTAGGAGAGGCGCAATATGGCTACGCTCACAGCAATGCCGGGGAGCAAGATTCGGGGCGGCAGTTTCCTGATAGAGGAACGCACGTCCGACGAAGTGTTCACACCAGAAGATTTCAGCGAGCAGCATCAGCTGATTGCGCAGACCGCAGAAGAATTCGCCAATAAGGAAATTGTGCCCAACATCGAGAAGATGGAGCACAAGGATTTCGCCGTGATTCGGGAACTGGTGCGTAAGGCAGGGGAACTTGGGCTGAGTGGCGTGGATGTGCCCGAGCAGTACGGCGGAATGGAGATGGACAAAGTTACTTCGTCGATTATTGCCGATCGGATCGCGAAGTATGGGGGGTTCAGCACAACGTGGGGCGCGCACACCTGCATTGGCACGCTTCCGATCGTGTATTTCGGCACGGAACAGCAGAAGAAGAAATATCTGCCGGGGCTGGCGAGCGGAGAGAAGGTCGGGGCGTATGCGCTGTCCGAATCGTCGTCCGGTTCCGACGCGTTGAATTGCCGAACCCAGGCGAAGCTTTCGCCCGAGGGTCAGCACTACATCTTGAACGGCGAGAAGATGTGGATTACCAACGCCGGGTTCGCCGATCTGTTCATCGTCTTCGCCAAAATCGATGGCGAGAAGTTCACGGCTTTCATCGTCGAACGCGGCTTTCCCGGGTTCTCGGTGGGCGCCGAAGAGCACAAGATGGGGATCCGCGGATCGTCAACCTGTCCGCTGATTCTGAACGACTGCCGAGGTCCCGGTGGAGAACGTGCTCGGGGAAATCGGCAAAGGGCATCACATCGCATTTAATGTCCTTAACGTGGGACGGTTCAAACTGGGCGCGGGCTGCGTCGGGTCGGCGCGCAACTGCATTGAAAACGCGATCGCCTATGCCAAGCAGCGCAAGGCATTCGGAAAAGTGATCGCCGACTTCGGGTTGATTCGGGAGAAGATCGCTAACATGGCCGCGGGAATCTTCGTGGGCGAGGCGATGGCTTACCGAACCGTTGGCATGATGGACCATGCCCATCGCACAGCTCGGGGCAGAACACGCAGACATGGCCCAGGTCCGCAAGGTCATCGACGAATACGCGGTGGAATGCTCGATTTTGAAGATTTGGGGATCGGAGTTCATCGACTACGTCGTTGATGAATCCGTCCAGATCTATGGTGGATATGGCTTCGTAGAAGAGTATCCAGCAGAGCGCAATTACCGGGACGTCCGTGTGAATCGCATCTTCGAAGGCACCAACGAGATCAACCGGCTGCTGATCACAGGATTTTTGCTGAAGCGGGCGATGAGTGGGCAATTACCGCTGATGGCGGCGATCAAAAAGCTCATGGACGAAGTCTTATCGGGAAGCTCTGAGGAGATGAGCGAAGGTCCGATGGGTCCAGAACGCAAGCTGGTTGCGACTGCCAAAAAGATGGGACTGTTTGCGGCGGGAATTGCTACGCAGAAGTATATGCAGGCGATTCAGGATCAGCAGGAGATCATGGGCGCAATCGCGAACATGACCATTGAAACCTATGCCATGGAATCAGCCGTTCTGCGTGCGCAAAAACTGGCTATAAGGAACGGAGAGCAGAATTGCGAGCATGCCATCGCTATGACGCGGGTCTACATCTCCGGCGCGATGGAGCGAATCGAGAGTGCCGCAAAGATGGTCATTGCGGCGTGCGCCGAAGGAGACATGCTGCGTTCACAGCTGGCAATTCTCCGCAGGTTGAGCAAGTATGAACCGTTCAATACGGTGGCCTTGAGGCAAGCGCTTGCGCAAAAGTGTTATTGAGCGTGGCAAGTACCTGGTCGCATAATCCTGCGCCCAGCAGGTCCGAAAGCAGAGAGTAGCGGTTATGGTAACCGGCGGCGATCAGTTCGATTTCGATTTCATCGTGATCGGATCCGGATTCGGGGGCAGTGTTTCGACTCTAAGGCTTACTGAAAAGGGTTATCGAGTTGCAGTGATGGAAATGGGGCGCCGCTGGGCGCCCCATTCTCTTCCCCGCAGCAGTTGGTATATCCATCGCTGGTTGTGGCGTCCCAGTCTTGGGCTGCATGGCTTCTTTAACATGCGACTGTTCCGGCACGCCACTATCTTTCACGGGTGCGCTGTGGGTGGTGGATCAATTACGTATGCCGCCACACTGCTTCCGGCTCCGGATCACGTGTGGCATTCAGGATCGTGGCGGGGTCTCGCGCACTGGACCGCTGAAATGCGTACTCATTACCACACTGCGGCGCAGATGCTGGGGGTCTCCGAAAACAAGATTCTGGGAACCGCTGACCACTTGCTGAAGTACGCGGCAGACGCCAACAACTGCGGCCATACTTTCTATCGAACTCGAGTTGGCATACTACAGTCGTCTGATGGAAACACCGTGAACCAGCAGCTGCCCGATCCATTTTTTGGGGGCGAAGGGCCGTCCCGCGCGACTTGTACGGGTTGCGGGGGGTGCATGATGGGCTGCCGCTACGGGGCAAAGAACACGCTCGACCTGAATTACCTTTACCTGGCCGAGAAGAAAGGTGCACGAATCTTTGCAGAGACGAAAGTGGTAGATGTGAGACCACTCTCCCCATCAGACGACGGCCTCTCGGGCTACGAAGTGCTCACAGAGAAATCGACGGCCTGGATGCGGCGTCAGCCCCGGAAATTTACCTGCCGCGGAGTTGTCTTCTCTGCGTCGGCGCTGGGCACCATGGAACTGCTGTTCCGTCTGCGTGAGAGTGGCTCGATGCCCGGCATTAGTCGGACTCTAGGCAAGCCTGTGCGCACCAACTCGGAATCGATCATCGGGGCGCGCGTACCGCAATGCGCCGACGACTTGTCGCAAGGCATCGCGATTGGCTCGGGAATTTATATTGACGAACATACCCACATTGAAGCCGTTCGCTACCCCAACGGTTCAGATGTAATGGGACTTCTCACGACGATGCTGACCGACGGCCAGCCGGGTCCGCGACGAATTGGACTATGGGCGAAAAACATTGTGAGTTCCCTGATCTTTCATCCGATGCAGACTCTGCGGCTTTTTCGCCTGTGGGGATGGGCACGAGAGTCCACCATCCTGTTGTGCATGCAAGCGCTCGAAGGGCACATAGAAATGCGATGGCAACGGCGCTGGTTTTGGCCATTTCGCAAGATGCTGTCCAGCTGCGGCGACAAGGTGCCAACGTATATTCCGAAAGCGAATCAGTTCGCTCGGAAGTTCGCAGCAATCGCCGGCGGCACAGGAATGAGCATGCTGCCCGAGATCCTTTTTGATGTGCCCGGCACGGCGCACTGCATTGGAGGCTGCGTGATTGCCGATTCGCCGGAACGCGGCGTTGTCGATAGCCACCATCGCGTGTTTGGATATTGCAATATGTACATCTGCGATGGGTCGGTTTTGGCGGCGAACCTGGGCGTGAACCCGAGTTTGACCATCACCGCGCTGTCGGAGCGGGCAATGAGTTTTATTCCCCTCGCAACCGACACGAGGTGGAACGATACCGCACTGTGGCATCGGGTGCGGAGCGCCGCTTAGAGTTCGCGCTGATTCTGCCGGTGCGCCCTCAAGGACACTTGTGACATCCGTCACAATGAGGCGTGACAGCGGTTGCAGACCGCCGGCGTTCTTGGAGTTCTACTTTGGAACCGAGGGTGAGTTGCGTGTCCGCCGGAGCCCAAGACAGGCGGCACTCCGGTTCTCTCCAGCCCTTTTCGCCGGGATGCCTTTCTCCAGCACACACCCACGCCTGTGATCATCCTGGAGCATGCCAGGGAGGTAGCCATGATTGCCACTGAATTGAATGAGCGGGCACAGGTTCCCCTTCCTGCTGAGGGCCCCACCGCAGAAAGAATCGCGTACCTGGAGTCTCTTGTTGGACAAGCCAAACTTGCAGCGGCGGTGTTCACGCAATTCACCCAGGAAGATGTCGATCGCATCGTCAAGGCAATGGTTCTGGCGGGTCTCGAACAGGCGCAGCATCTTGCTCACCTCGCTGTGGAAGAAACCCGAGTGGGAGTAGTGGAAGACAAGGTCATCAAGAACATGGTGGCCAGCGAGTTCGTCTACAGCTACATAAAGGACAAGCGCACGGTTGGCGTCATTCGCGAGATTCCCGAACGCAACCTGCTGGAGATGGCAGAACCAATTGGAGTTTTGTTCTCGCTGACCCCGATTACAAATCCCACTTCTACGGTTCTGTTCAAGTGCATCGTCGCGGTCAAAACGCGAAACGCAGTCATTTTCAGTCCTCATCCCAAAGCATGGCGGTGCTGCGCCGAGGCAGTGAGAATCATGTACGAAACAGCGGTAAAGCACGGCGCGCCGGAAGGAGTCTTCACCTGCGTTGAGTCTCCCACGCTCGTGGACAACGCTTACATGATGCACCACAAGGACGTCGGCCTGATCGATGCGACCGGCGGTCCGGGAGTGGTGAAGGCGGCGTACAGTTCCGGCAAGCCGGCACTGGGAGTCGGGGCGGGAAATACCCCCGTCTACCTGGAGAAAAGCGCGGACCTGAATACCGCGGTGGTCGACATCATTATCTCGAAGACCTTCGACAACGGAACCATCTGCGCCTCCGAGCAGACGGTGGTCATCGATGACGAGATCTACGACGCGGCGCTGAAGAAATTCGCTGATCTCGGTGCACACATCTGCAACGAGAAAGAAACCAAGCTGCTGGAACGAACCGTAATCGATCCGCAGACCGGATTCATGCAGCCCATGGCGATCGGGCAAAAAGCCGCGGACATCGCCCGCTTCATCGGCCTGTCAGTGAAAGCGAATACCAAGTTGCTGATCGCACCGATTCATGGAGTAGGACGCGAGCATCCGCTTTCGGTCGAGAAGCTGTTTCCGGTGCTGGCGGTGTATCGAGCGAAGTCGGTGCCAGAGGCCTTAAGGGTCTGCATTGACGTGAACCATGCAGGAGGGCTTGGGCACACAGCGGTCATCTTCTCGCGGAACGAGCAGGTCATACGCGAATTTGGAAACGTGATCAATGCCGGGCGGATCATCGTGAACTCTCCCGGGGCGATTGGCGCGCTGGGTGCGGTGTACAACGATCTGGTTCCGACGTTCTCATTCGGCTGCGGGACGGGCGGCGGCAATAGCACCACGGATAACGTCAACATCTATCACTACCTCAATATCAAGCGCGTCGCCCGGAGGACACAAACTCATATGTGGTTCCGCGTTCCCAACCAGATCTTCTTCAACATGAACGCGGTAGAGAACCTGGGGCAATTCCCTTCCCGGACCACGATCATCGTCACGAACCCAGCGCTGGAGCATATCGGTCACGTCGATATCGTCAGGCGACACATGTGCCCCAAGACGCACGTTCATGTCTGCGTTATCCCGGATGCCGAGCCCGAAGTGAATGTGATTCAACAGGGAGTCGAAGCTCTTAGCTTCTATAAGGCGGATCAGATCATCGCGCTGGGGGGAGGTTCGATCATTGATGCGGCGAAGATCATGAAGCTGAAGTACGAATCGCCGGAGGCGGATCTCGAAGAGCTGGCAGCGCCGTTCCTGGATCTGCGCAAACGCGTGATTGAATACCCGAAGGAGAAAGTAAATCGGGCACGTCTCGTCGCCATTCCAACTACGAGTGGGACCGGCAGTGAAGTTACACCATTTGCTGTGCTCACCGATAAACAACGAGGACGCAAGGTCACGCTCGCGGACTATTCACTGACTCCGGACGTTGCGATTGTGGATCCGCAGTTTGTGATGTCGATGCCTAAAGGTCTGACCGCCGATACAGGCATCGACTGCCTGACGCACGCACTGGAAGCCGGGGTATCAAATTACGCGTCCGCCTATACCGATGCGAGCGCCATGCAGGCAATTCGGCTGGTGTTCAGATATTTACCGATCGCTTACGGGAACCCGCGGGACGAGGAGGCACGGTGCATGATGCACAATGCCGCGTGTATCGCTGCCATGGCATTCTCGAATGCTTCGGTCGGCGTGAATCATGCCCTCGCGCATGCTTTCGGAGCTCGTTTCAAGGTAGCGCATGGAAAAGCCAACGCTCTCATTCTGCCACATGTAATTGCATATAACGCTGCCGTGCCCACGAAGTTCATGCCGTCCCCGTACACGCAGGGCTACGTAGCGCACAAGAAATACGCCACGGTTGCCGACCTGTTGGGGCTGGGTGGACAAACGGTGCAAGAGAAGGTCGAGAAGTTGATTGGCGCGACGGAGCAGTTGCTGGACCAACTCGGATTCCCTCGCTCAATCGCCGAGCTAGGCATCACTAAAGACGAATTCCAACGCGCCATACCAGAGATGGTGAAGGCCGCGTTTGACGACCCCTCCTGGCGATCGAATCCGCGCATGCCCTTGATCGAGGAACTGGTCGAACTCTTCTGGAAAGCTTACGCAGGTCGCGGCGCAGCCAAGCAGGCTGTAGCTGAAACACAAGCTGTCTAGCTGTTCGGATGGTGGCTATGGAAACGAATACGGCATTCTTGAGTATCGACGAAGGAAACTTGACCTCGGCTTTCGAAACCGCGGGAAAGACTCTGGACGGCGAGCCAGAGCAACTCGGTGTGGATCTTTCTTGCGTCCACCGGATCGACTCTGCCGGGTTAAACGCGATTCAGGATTTTGCTCACAGAGCAGATGAGAAAAAGGTCAAAGTAGTTTTGCGGGGCGTGAACGCGAACGTGTACAAAATGCTAAAACTGGCGCGGCTGACGCGGCACTTTTTGTTCGCGAATTGAGGAGATTTCATGCAGAACCATTCGCAGAGTGACCGCCTTTCCTGGGGAGACACCGTATTCCTGCACCTGGAGCGCGAGGGCATGCCGCTGAATGTGGCCAGCGTTTGCACGTTTGAGGGAGAGATCTCTTTTGAGGATTGCGTCCAGTTTGTCGAATCGAAACTGCCGCTTCTTCCCCGCTACATGAAGTACGTGATGTCCCCGCCGTTCGGGGTCGGCCTGCCGAGCTGGGAATACGACCGGGACTTCGATATTCAGCGCCACATCCGCGAGGTGAAACTGCGGTATGGTACGGCAACGGAACTGAAAGCGGTTGCTGGAAAACTCTTCGGTACGATGATGGATCGCCGCCACCCCTTGTGGGACATAACGTTGGTCCGCAGACTGAAAGGCGATCGAACGGGAATCATCCTCCGCATGCATCACTGCCTGACCGATGGGATTGCCGGAGTGGGGCTGATGAACGTGCTCCTGGACGCAAATCCCGAGGCATCGATTTTGCCCAAGCGGAAACTAAAATTCCGGGTGCCACCACGTCGAGACGCGCTCAGCTCTTTGACATCCGGGTTTGTTGAGTCCTATGCGGATTTCGTAAAGAGAATCCTGTCGGCGATGACCGATGTGCTCAGCATGGCCGAGCGGGTGGCGGCAAACGGCGGAAACGTCGAGGCGAACGAGTTCGCCGATCTATTCCCGGAAATCACGGCATTCACGGAGCGGCTGCGCTTCAACGTCATTTACCGCGGGCCGCAAAAATTCGCCTACACGGCAATCCCACTGGATGACGTCAAAGAGATCCGCAAACGATGTGGCACGAGCGTCAACGATGTCATTCTGGCGATTGTGACGGCCACGGTCCGCCGGTACTGTGAACAGCATGGCGATCCGGTAAGGGGACGGCTCTTGCGGATGATGGTTCCAGTGAATCTGCGGGGCGATAGCGATCCCACCGACTTAGGCAACCGGATCTCGCTGGTGCCGGTTACGATCCCTCTCAGCATTCGGCAGCCGCGAAAGCTGCTGGCTGCTGTGCACAAGCGAACGGAGTTCCTGAAGCGCGTGCACGCGGCCGAACTGGTGAGCCTGGCTGGCGGACTGATCGGAATGTTCCCGACATCGATTCAAGGCCTGGCCGGACCGATTGCCAGCCAGTTGCCTATTACTCCTTTCAATCTTGTTTGTACCAATGTACCCGGGCCGCAATTTCCGTTATACCTGCTCGGACACAAGATGCTGGAGTGGTATCCGTACGTTCCAGTCGGCGGGGAAATGGCGGTGAATTGCGCCATTCTGAGCTACAACGGGACTATATATTTCGGATTCAGCGGCGACGTGCAGGCTGCACCCGATTTGAAGCGCATGGAGAAGTTGTTGCAAACCAGCTTTACGGAATTGCGAGAAGCGGTGAATCTCAGGCCACCGCGGACCGGCAGAGTTAAAAGCCAACGGCGAGCGGTGCCAGCCGCTCGAGTTGCAGCCAAAGCGCAACCGATTTCAGTTGTCGCGGCGGTTGTGCCTGAATCCAAACGGAAACCCGAACCTGCGCCAGCTTCCGTAACGACGGAGGTCGTCGTAGCTTGATCGGCAAGATCACGGGTGTGGACCGAGTCAGCTCATCAACTCGCCCCGGGCCGTTACCGAACGATTTTATTGCGGAATAGTGTGTTTTCCACTACGCCGCACAATTGTAGTTTCACAATGCCGTCCCCCTGCATGCTCAATTCAATCTCACGAGGTAAAGTTTATGAGACGCGTACCACTTTTTCTTTGCGCTCTCTTCATTCTCTCTGGCTGTCTTCCATCGTTGGCTCAGAACACTGACATCAACCGCTACACTCTGTTCACCGGATTCGATTACATGATTAGTCCGGCTCGAAATCTTACCGAGCGCGGATTCGAAACTGATTTTGGAGTGACCGCAAAGCCTTGGTTGGGACTGGGCGTGGACCTTGGGGTCCTGTCTGGAGCGGGCACGATTACCGGTACCGAGACTGTATACGCTCCGGCGGTGAATGGGTTGTTAGGACCACGCGCCGCGGGCTCAATTCACGTTCCATTTAACTCGACCACTTACACGTTCGCGGCCGGACCGCAGTTCTATATACGAAGGTGGGAAAAAATCACTTTCCTTATTCGCCCGGGATTTGGAGGCATGCACGAAAGGGCGGACATCATGTTCCCGGCAAACTTGGGCTTGCTGTTCCAAGGCTTGGGTGTCCCCGCGCCGGCTATGCATCAGAGCGATACGCGGCTTTTTTTTGGAATGGGTGCAGGCTTCGACCTGAATTTTTCCCGAACCGTGGGATTCCGATTCGCGGGCGATTGGGTCAATACGCATTTGTTTTCAGATCTGCTGGTACCGCGACAGAACTATGTTCGCTTTTCAGTAGGCCCGACCTTCCGTTGGGGAAAACTGAAACAAAGCCAATAGTTGGTAGAGGAGCCTGCGATGAAACCTCGAACGCTGAACGACATATTTTTTGGGATTGTGGATCGCAGGCAGGAATGTTTGATGCTGGCTCGGGAAGCCACCGAGTGGCTTCCCATCAGTTCCCAGGATTTTTACCGCAACGTGGCTGGAGTCGCACGGGCTCTGGGGAACTGGGAGGTCTCGAAGGGTGACCGGGTTGCGATCCTCAGTGAAAACCGTCCGGAGTGGGCGGTTGCCGATTTCGCGTCCTTTCTGTTGGGTGCGGTGGTGGTTCCCATCTACACAACTCTGACGGCGCAGCAGACGGCGTACATCCTCTGTGATTCTGGAGCAAAGATTGTCTTCCTCTCTTCCGCAGATCAATTGAAAAAGGTGCTTTCGATCAAAGATCAGACTGCGATTGAAAGAATCGTGGTTATGGATTCCGTAGTGGGCGCCGAGACCGTGCCTATGCAGCACTTGATGCATAAAGGGCCCAGCGGCCGCGATCCGGAACTGGAACGAAGCGCAAAGACGATCACAGAAGACGACCTGGCTTCGATTATCTATACCTCAGGCACAACTGGAACGTCGAAGGGAGTTCAACTCAGTCATCGCAATCTGACCGCAAACGTGACCAGTTCGCTCACAGGCTTCGATGTTGGCTCTGGCCACATCACGGTGTCTTTTTTACCGTTATCGCACGTGACGGCTCGACATGTAGACATCGCTCTGCTTCACAATGGGGTGACTCTGGCCTATTGTCCTTTCTTTGAAGAGCTGCCTCAGGTGCTGCTCGAGATTCGCCCGACGATTTTCGTGGGCGTTCCCCGGGTCTACGAAAAGATCTACCAGCAGGTGGAAAAAGGCGCTCATGGAAAGGCGAAGCGTGCCATCTATCAATGGGCACGATCTGTCGGAGATACTCACCGGCCGACCATCTTGAGCGGCAGTACTCCAAAGTCATTGCAATGGAAATTGGCGGACGGCCTGGTGTATTCACAACTGCGCGCGCGTTTGGGTGGCCGAGTAAAGTTCTTCATTTCAGGAGGCGCCCCTCTGGGGAAAGAACTGGCGGAATGGTATGCGAGCCTCGGAATCCGCATTCACGAGGGCTACGGGTTGACCGAGACTTCTCCTGTGATCGCACTCAATACTCCCAGTGCTCATAAACTGGGAACGGTGGGACGCCCACTCGAGAATGTGGAGGTTCGCATTGCGGAAGACTCCGAAATTCTGGTGCGCGGGCCGTCCGTCTTCGGCGCGTACTGGAACCGGCCTGACGAGAGCAGGGACGCGTTCGTCGATGGTTGGTTCAAGACAGGCGACATTGGCGCGATTGACGAGGAAGGTTTTCTCAGCGTGACAGATCGAAAGAAGGATTTGCTGAAAACCTCTGGTGGAAAGTTCATCGCGCCGCAGCCGGTTGAAAATTCCTTGAAGCTACATAATCTGATCGGAACGGCGGTCGTAGTTGGGGACCGCAGGAAATTTCCATCCGTGCTGATCTCTCCGCACTTCCCTTTGCTGGAGGAATGGGCACAGGCCAATGACGTTGCGTTCTCCAGCAGGGAGGCGCTGGTCAGCCATCCCAAGGTGAAAGCGCTTTATGAGGAGATTGTCGCGGACGTCAACCGCGGACTGGCGCGATATGAGACGCTCAAGAAAGTGCTGCTGGTCGCGGATGAGTTCAGCGCGACCGACGGCACGCTGACGCCCACGTTAAAACTTCGCCGCAAAGTGATCGAGGAGCGTTATCGAGAAAAGATAGACGAACTTTACCAGGAATCCGGGGATTATCAGCGATCGCTTGCGTGCTAAGTCCCCTTCGCCAGCAACGCGGCGAGCTAGCGCAAGGAAATCCCGGTCCGAACTTTAGCACTGCTGCTCGCCTTTGGCCACCGTGTTTGAGTTTCCGCCCAAGTATCGTCTCCATGCCGCACGCCGATGAAGTAAACTCTGGCGCGGGATGCACATCGACGCCCATCAGCACTTCTGGATCTACAACAACCGCGAATTCGGCTGGATCGACGACTCGATGGCAGCCTTGCGTCGTAACTTTCTGCCAGAGGATTTGGGTCCTGAACTGAAACCAGCGGCTTTCAAGGATCAGTCGTCGTGCAGACCCGGCAGACACTCGAGGAGACCAACTGGCTTCTCGGGCTGGCCGACGCGCATGAATCGATTCTTGGAGTCGTGGGCTGGGCTGATCTGCGCGGCCCCGATATCAGATCGCAGTTGAAAACGTTGAGCGGGCACCGCAAACTCGTCGGCCTGCGTCATATTGTGCAGAGCGAGCCCGACGATCGATTTCTACTGCGGCCCGAATTCCTTCGCGGCATTGAGATGCTGGAGGATTTTGATTTGGCCTTCGACATCCTGATCTACACCAAACACCTGCCAGTCGCTGACGAGTTTGTGCGGAAATTCCCGCGGCAACGGTTTGTCCTTGACCATATGGCTAAACCACCGATCAGGAATGGGCAAATTGACGCCTGGGCCAGCGGCATACGCCGGCTTTCGGAGATGCCCAATGTATTTTGCAAGTTATCGGGATTGGTCACTGAAGCCGACTGGAAGTCGTGGACGAGGGAAGAGATCATCCCATATCTCGATGTTGCGCTCGCATCATTCGGGGCCGACCGCTTAATGATTGGCTCGGACTGGCCAGTATGCCTGGTGGCGGCTTCTTACGCTAAGGTAATTAGCATAGTGAAAGATTACATTTCTGAACGAGTTCCAAAGCACGCTGGCAACGTCCTGGGCGGAAATGCACAGCGATTCTGGCGATTGCAGGCACGTTAGCCGCTCCGCATCCAGAATGCTTTAAAATAGCGCGACGAAATTGGCTCAGCCTGAGAACACAACATTCAGCGTGAAATCGATGCGATCCCGAGTACTCCAACTTGATCCGAGCGATAACGTTTTAATCGCGCTCACAGATTTGAAAGCCGGCGAGTCTGTCGAATTCCGGCACGACACATACACTCTCACCAGGAACGTTCCCGCCAAGCACAAATTTGCCACTCTACAACTTGAAGCTGGCGATGACGTCATTATGTACGGCGTACTGGTGGGAAAGGCGATCACGCGGATTGCTCGCGGAGAACTGTTAAGCACGAGCAATATTCAACATCAGGCATTGCCATTTCGCGAGCAGTCCACACAGTACCGTTGGACCCCGCCTGATGTTTTGGGATGGAAAGAGCGGACATTCCTCGGATATCGCCGTTCCGACGGTCAAGTTGGAACACGGAATTACTGGCTGGTGGTTCCGCTGGTTTTTTGCGAGAACAAGAACATCCAAGTTCTGAAACAAGCGCTGGAAGAGGAATTGGGGTTTGCGGCTCCTCAGCCGTACCGGCGGCAGGTAGCCGAACTGGCCAAGACATACAGAAAAACTCCAATGACCGGTTCAGAGCAGGCCTCCACCGAACGCGAGCGGCTGTTTGCAAACGTGGACGGTATCCGCTTCTTAGTTCACGAGGGAGGATGCGGCGGGACCAAAGAGGACTCGAGCAATCTATGCGGTCTCCTGGCCGGCTACATTCATCATCCCAACGTGGCCGGCGCCACAGTCTTGAGTTTGGGATGCCAGCACGCGCAGATCGGAATCCTGCGGGAGGAAATCCGCAAGCGAGACCCGAATTTCAGCAAGCCCCTTTTTATCTTCGAACAACAAAGAAGCGGATCTGAGGCTGCCATGATGTCCGAGGCGATAAGGCAAACCTTCGCTGGGCTGGTCGAGGTCAATAAGGTTCAGCGCACTCCTGCTCCGGTTTCGGCACTGTGCGTGGGATTGAAATGCGGCGGCTCGGACGGCTTTTCGGGACTCTCGGCAAATCCCGCTATCGGGCACACGGCCGATCTCATGGCGGCACTGGGCGGGCGGACAATCCTTTCGGAATTTCCCGAACTGTGTGGGGTTGAACAACAGCTTATCAATCGCGGCAAGAATCCGGAGGTCGGCAACCGCTTTATCCAACTCATGCGCGATTACGCGGCGCGGGCCGCGGCAGTACGCGCAAGCTTCGAAATGAACCCTTCACCCGGGAATATGCGAGACGGCCTTCTAACGGATGCAATGAAGTCGGCTGGAGCGGCGAAAAAAGGGGGGACTTCTCCGGTTACCGCCGTGCTCGATTATCCGGAGTACTCGTCTGAACCCGGCCTGAACCTGCAATGCACGCCGGGCAACGACGTGGAGTGCGTCACTGCTCAAGTCGGCGCCGGAGCTTCGGTTGTGCTGTTCACGACGGGACTCGGCACGCCTACCGGTAATCCTATCGCGCCAGTTATAAAGCTCTCCACCAACTCCGACCTCGCCCAACGGATGTATGACATCATCGACGTCGACACGGGAGCGATTGTGGTGGGAGAGAGCACGATTCAGCAGATGGGAGAGAAGATTCTAGATTTCACGGTCAAGGTCGCGAGCGGGGAAATCCGGACCAAGGCGGAGTTGAAGGCCCAGGAAGATTTTATTCCCTGGAAACGAGGAGTATCGCTCTGAGCCAGGAACGGATCGGTGCTCAATCGTTTCGACTTGATAGCAAAGCCGCCCTGGTCACCGGTGGGGGCAGTGGCATTGGACGAGCGATTGCTCTGAAGTTCGCGGCGAGCGGAGCGGCTGTCCACATTTTTGACGTCAACCAATCGGCAGCCGAGGAAACGTGCGAGCAGATTGCTTCAAACGGTGGCGTTGGCTTCGTACACACATGCGATGTCACGAACCAAGTCGAGGTGAAGCGAACATTCGACGACCTCACAAGGCAGACCAGAATTCACATTTTGGTGAATAACGCGGGCATTTCGCACATCGGAACGGTGGAAACGACAACTCCAGAGGATTTTGATCGCATCGTGCACGTCAACATCAAAGGTTTTTATAACTGCATGCACGCGATTGTCGGCCACATGAAAGAATCGGGAGGCGGCGTAATACTCAATATGGCTTCCATCGCGGGATCCGCGGGGCTGCCCGACCGCTTCGCCTATTCGATGAGCAAGGGCGCGGTGATCGCAATGACCTATTCCGTTGCCCGCGACTATCTGGCGCATAACATTCGTTGCAACTGTGTCTCACCAGCCCGTGTTCACACTCCATTCGTCGACAAATATCTGGCGAACAACTATCCCGGCAGGGAGAAAGAGATGTTCGAAAAGCTGGCGCACTCGCAGCCGATCGGAAGAATGGCGGATCCCGCCGAGGTAGCCTCGCTTGCCTTATTTCTATGCTCGGATGAGGCGGGATTCATCACCGGAGTGGATTATCCGCTCGACGGCGGATTCTGTAACCTTCGAGGTTAATCAATGGACCTGCAGCTCAGAGATAAAGTGGTGATCGTCACGGGGGGCGCGAAAGGGATTGGCGCAGCGATTGTGCAAGCGTGCGCCGCCGAGGGCGCCATCCCGGTGATCGTTGGTCGCGACCCGGAGGCAGGCGCGCACGTCCAGAGTGACATCCAGAAAAAAGGCGGCCGCTGCGAGCTGATAAGTACCGAGCTCTCGACGTCGGAGAATTGTGCGGCATCGGTCGAGCATGTGGTCAAGAAGTTGGGGCGGTTAGATGCGTTAGTGAATAATGCCGGGCGCAACGATAAGGTTGGATTAGAGCAGGGCAATCCGGAGGAGTATGTGGCTTCTCTCAAGCGCAATCTCGTGCACTATTACGCGATGGCGCACTACGCTTTGCCTCACCTGAAGCGGGCGCTCGGGAGCATCGTGAACATTGGCTCGAAAACCGCAGTCACGGGCCAGGGCAGCACGTCGGGATACGCATCGTCCAAAGGCGCAATTATGGCGCTCACCCGAGAGTGGGCGGCTGAACTATTGCCCTACGGTATTCGTGTGAACACGGTGATTCCGGCAGAGGTGATGACCCCTCTGTATCGCAGTTGGCTCGACACATTTCCGAATCCGGAAGAGAAACTGA
Organism: uncultured Acidobacteriota bacterium; assembly: GCA_963785865.1. Taxonomy (GTDB): domain Bacteria; phylum Acidobacteriota; class Terriglobia; order Terriglobales; family Acidobacteriaceae; genus Sulfotelmatobacter. Next base: position 235,291 of record CAWAXF010000010.1, read on the forward strand.
CGAACATACTTTCGAAGATACCGCTAGAGAAACGGATGACCACGTCAGAAGAGATTGCGGCCATGGTCGTGTTCCTGATCTCGCCCCGATCAAGCCATACGACTGGGCAGCACTTGTTTGTGGATGGTGGCTATGTTCATCTCGATCGCGCATTGACATAAAGATTTCTGATGAAGACTTCGGTCCCGATTACCGAACGACGCTACGCGGTACCGCTGGTGCTCGTCACCAGCTTGTTCTTCCTGTGGGCAATCGGCGTCAACGCGAACGACATCCTGATCCAGCACTTTAAGAAGGCTTTTGGCCTGACGGATTTTCAGTCTTCGCTGATTCAATCGGCATTCTTCGGAGGCTATTTCCTTGCCGCACTGCCCGCAGGATGGCTCATGCAGCGACTCGGCTATAAGCGCGGAATCCTAATCGGACTCCTTATATGCGCGACGGGTACCGCTCTGTTTATTCCCGCTGCCTCGGTGAGGGCGTACGGATTTTTCCTATGTGCGCTTTTCGTGATGGCCTGTGGGCAGTCGTTCCTGGAAGTCGCAGCGAATCCGTACGTCACTACGCTGGGTCCAGAGCAAAGCTCGGAGCGGCGGCTGAACCTGGCGCAATCGTTTAACGCCATGGGAGCGGTGTTGGTTGCCCTACTCGGCTCCCGGTTCATTCTTTCTGGCATCGAGCACACGCCAGCTGAACTCGTCGCCATGAGTCCTGCGCAGCTAACCGCGTATCAGATCTCGGAAGCGAACATGGTGAAGCTGCCGTATGTCTGCATCACGGTGGTGTTCCTACTGGTGGCGTTACTGATTTTCCTGACGAAGCTACCCGAGATTCGCGAAGAACACTCTGACGGAGCAGGAGGGGCGAAGCTCAGCGGCACCGTTGCGCATCCCCACTTGCTCAGAGGAGTCATCGCACAGTTTCTTTATGTGGGAGCGCAGGTCGGAGTGGCGAGCTTCATCATTCGCTTCAGCGAATTCACACTTCCGGGCACTCACGAGAAATCTGCTGCGCATTATCTGCAAGCGCACCTGTTGGGATTCATGATTGGCCGTTTTGCCGGTTCAGCGATCATGCAAAAGATTGCCGCACCCCGGCTTCTGAGTCTGTTTGCTGCCGGTTCACTGATCAGCCTGATGGTAGTCCTCCTGACAACGGGAACAGCACCCGCTTGGGCAATCGTGCTGATCGGTTTCTTCCACTCCATCATGTTTCCGACGATTTTTGCGCTCAGCCTGAAGAATTTGGGCCCGTACACCAAGCTCGGATCCTCCCTGCTGGTGATGTCCATCATTGGAGGAGCGGTCTGCCCAGCCATCATGGGCCGCATTTCCGACGCCTGGAATATCCAGCGTGCCTTCATTGTGCCGCTTGTGTGCCACGCTTACATTTTCTACTTCGCTATGTGGGGATATCGTCCAGCCGCCGCTCAGCAGGTTGCGAGCTTCCCTGCTCCAATTTCAGAGGTCGAATGAGACGACGCTTCTGCCTGACACTGGATTTGAAAGACGATCCGGAGCTAATTGCCGAATACAAGCGCTACCACGAAAACATTTGGCCCGAAATTGCTGACAGCATCAGGGGCTCCGGCATTGAAGATATGGAAATTTACCTGCTCGGGACGCGCATGTTCATGATCATGGAGGTCAACGAAAGTTTTTCCTTCGAAGCCAAAGCAAAATCCGACGCACTCAATCCCAAAGTTCAGGAATGGGAGAAGCTGATGTGGCGCTTCCAGCAAGCATTGCCGCAAGCGAGAGCGGGAGAGAAATGGCTGTTGATGGAGAGAATCTTCAAGCTGCAAAAGTAACGTAGCGGAACATCATTAAGGATATTACTGTAGACGCTTCGCCGAGTCGCACTTCCTGTCTGGCAATATTCAAGAGAAATTGACCTTCAGCCGTTGTCACTCGCATGGCTTGGAGCATAGGCTATCGAGAAGGAGTATCTATGAGCACGATCGAAGCCCCGGTCCCCGCCGATATCACCGCACTCAGTCCTTATGCACCAACCCGCTCCACGGTCAGCGCGAAGCCGCTGAGTAGTGACGAATTGCGGAAGGTTGAAACGTACTGGAAAGCGTGCAATTACCTGAGCCTTGGCATGATTTATTTGCAGCATAATCCATTGCTCACCGAGCCACTGCGGCCGGAACACCTGAAGAATCGGCTACTCGGGCATTGGGGATCGAGTCCGGGACTGTCGTTCATCTACATTCATCTGAACCGGCAGATTAAGAAATACGATCTCGACATGATTTTTCTTGCCGGACCAGGGCATGGAGCACCTGGAGTGCTTGGGCCGGCTTATCTCGAAGGCACATACTCAGAAATCTATCCGGAAAAGAGTCTGGATACTGAGGGACTGCACGAGTTCTTCAGGCAATTCTCTTTCCCGGGCGGGATCGGCAGTCACTGCACGCCGGAGACTCCGGGATCCATTCACGAAGGAGGCGAACTCGGCTACGTTCTCTCGCACGCCTGCGGTGCAGCTTTCGATAACCCCGAACTGATCGTTGCGGCCGTGGTCGGCGATGGAGAATCCGAAACGGGACCGCTGGCGACATCGTGGCACATCAATAAGTATTTGAATCCGGCGCGCGATGGAGCGGTTCTGCCCATTCTTCATTTGAACGGATACAAGATCGACAATCCGACGCTGCTGGCACGAGTCTCGCACGACGAAATTGAGAATCTGCTGCGTGGTTATGGTTGGACTCCTTATTTTGTGGAGGGTTCGGATATCGACAGCATGCACCAAGCAATGGCCGCAACGACGGAACACTGCGTGCGCGAAATCCGACAGCATCAAGAGGCCGCGCGCAGGAACGGCGTGTCAACCCGGCCTCGTTGGCCCATGATTGTGCTGCGCTCGCCAAAAGGATGGACCGCGCCTCGCGAGATGGAAGGCCACTTCCTCGAGGGATTTTGGCGTTCTCATCAGGTTCCTTTACCGGGTGCGAAGAAAGATCCTGTGCAGCTTCGGATTCTTGAAAAGTGGATGCGCTCACAAATGCCTGAGCAATTCTTCGAGGCAAACGGCGGCCTTGCCCCTGTGTTTCGAGAACTCGCACCCCAAGGAACGCGCCGCATGAGCGCGAATCCCCATACAAATGGCGGACGCTTGAAGAAGGCTCTCCGCCTGCCGGACTTTCGAGAGTATGCCAATCCCACCGAAAAACCCGGCCTGGCATTGGCCGAAAATACACGGCCACTGGGGCGTATGTTGGCCGAGATCATGAAGCTGAATCCGCATAATTTCCGCGTATTCGGTCCTGACGAGACTACCTCCAACAAACTCGATGACATTTTCGCGGTCAGCAAAAAGTTCTGGATTGAGGAGCGCTTTCCCGAGGACAATGACGGCGGAAATCTGTCAGTCGACGGGCGTGTCATGGAAATGCTCAGCGAGCACACGTTAGAAGGGATGCTCGAAGGATACTTGCTGACCGGACGCCACGGATTCTTCTCGTGCTACGAAGCGTTCGTGCACATCATCGATTCCATGTTCAACCAGTATGCTAAATGGCTGGAGATCTGCAATCACCTCTCCTGGCGTGATTCCATTGCATCGTTGAATCTGCTGATTACTTCCACGGTTTGGCGCCAGGACCACAATGGCTTTACCCACCAGGATCCGGGATTTCTCGACGTTGTCGTCAATAAGAGCGCGAATGTCACGCGCATCTATTTGCCACCCGACGTGAACTGCCTGCTGTCGGTTGCCGATCATTGCCTTCGAAGCCAGAACTATGTGAACGTGATCGTCAGCGACAAACAAAAGCACCTGCAATATCTCGATATGAACGCGGCCATCACCCATTGCACGAAAGGGATCGGAATCTGGGATTGGGCCAGTAATGACGAGGCTGGGGAGCCAGACGTAGTCATCGCATCCGCCGGGGATATACCGACGCAAGAAGCTCTGGCAGCTACGGCCCTGCTGCGCAAGGAGTTCGTAGACCTGAAGATTCGGTTCATCAATGTGGTCGATCTGTTTAAGCTGCAACCGACGTCCGAGCATCCTCACGGGCTGCCCGATCGCGATTTCGATTCACTCTTCACGGTCGACAAGCCGGTGATGTTCAACTTCCATGGCTATCCGCAGTTGATTCACCGCCTGGCTTACCGCCGCACGAACCATCACAACATCCATGTGCGCGGCTACAAGGAACAAGGGAACATCAACACCCCGCTGGAACTTGCGATCAACAACAACGTAGATCGTTTCAGCCTGGCAATGGATGTCATTGATCGGGTGCCCAGGTTGCAGAGGATAGGAGCTCACGCCAAGGAGAGATTTCTGAATCAGCAGATCGAGTGCCGCAACTACGCTCATCAGTTCGGCATTGACAAGCCGGAGGCAACGGATTGGATTTGGCCCTACTAGGACGGAATCGACTATGACGGGTGGGGATCTCCTCTGATCACCTGCACGGTATCGCGGGCGATCAGGAGTTCCTCATCGGTAGGGATTGCGTACGCCCGCAAGCGGGAATCCTCGGAGCTGATCATGCCCTCGCGGCCGACCATCTCCTGATTCTTTGCCGCGTCGAGTTTTAGACCAGCCCATTCCATGCTGGCGCAGACTCGGGCCCGCACGTCCGGCGAATTCTCACCGATTCCGCCGGTAAACACGATCGCATCGGCGCCGCCCATGGCGGCGAGATATGCTCCCAGGTATTTGCGTGCGCGATAGCAAAAGATCTCAATCGCCAGCCGTACCCGGCGGTCGTCATGCTCCTTCAGTTCCGACAGCAGCTCGCGCATGTCATTTGTGAGTCCTGAGAGGCCGAGCAGGCCTGATTGCGTGTTTAACAAAGCGTCCACTTCGGAGGAGGACATGGCCTCTTTGCGTGCGATCACGCCAACGATCGCGGGATCAAGGTCTCCGGAGCGCGTGCCCATCACCAGGCCATCCAGAGGGGTCATGCCCATCGAAGTATCGACGGAGTTTCCGGCCTTGATAGCGGCGGCGGAACAGCCGTTACCCAGATGAAAGCTGATGATGTTCGTCTGCTCGCGGGAAAAGCCGCGCAGAGCCCGGTAACGCAATGCCACATACCGATGGGAGGTGCCGTGGAACCCATAGCGGCGAATGCGATGGCGGCGATAAAGATGATAGGGCACGGCATAGAGATAAGCTTCCGGCGGTAGAGAATGATGGAAGGACGTGTCGAAAACCGCGACCTGAGGGATATCTCTGCCCAATAAATTCCGGGCTGCAATGATTCCCTTTACATTGTTCGGATTGTGCAGGGGCGCAAGATCGATGCACTCCTCGATACCTTGGAGCACCCGATCGTCAATCAAAGTGGATACATGGAAAAGCTCGCCGCCATGCACCACGCGGTGTCCGACTGCATGTACGTCGGCGGTACTCTTGATTTCCTTTATGCCGGACCGATCGGATGCGAGGAACCGGACCAGGTAATCCAGAGCCGCGTCCATATCGTGCAGCGCCGCAGTGATTGTGCGTGTCGGTTCTTGACGATACCGAATCCGGAGAATGGCCTCTCCGCCGATGCCTTCTATTTCTCCCCGGCAGAGGCGATCGTCCTTGTAGTCTTTGATCTGTTCCAGATCGGTCGCGATAATTTGAAATTTCAGGCTGGAACTACCGGCGTTCAGGACGAGCACGTTCATCGCAGGTTCTCTGGTGTAATGCTAGTCGAACATAAGCTCCACGGCTAGGATGTAGCTTCTTCAAACCATTCATCCCCTCGAGTGGAAGCCAGCAGAGGTGAATTACGGTCGATAGAATCTCAGCCAGCTGCAGAGTCAATGCGTATATCTCTTGTGTGCTCTTGCGCCGGAAGAGAAACGAATCGTCTGCAGCCCATCCACGCGCGGCGTTTCACTTCCGTCTCCTTATCACCTGCTCCTCATCCGTAGTAAGCTAAGGCAGCATGCCTGGGGCAGAGAAGATCCTTATTGTGGATGACGAGCGCCTGGTGCGCTGGTCCTTGCGCCAGAAGTGTGAGGAGTGGGGCTATCAGGTGCTGGAAGCCGCCGCCGGAGACCCCGGCCTCCGCCTCGCCCAGCATGAGTCTCCTGATCTCGTCTTGCTTGACGTCCGCATGCCTGACCTCAGCGGCATCCAGGTGCTCGAACAGATCAAGAAAGCTCCCGAAGCTCCGCCCGTCATCATGATTACCGCCGACCCGCAGCTGGATGATGTGAAGACTGCTATTAAACTTGGAGCTTACGATTTTGTTGGTAAGCCATTGGATTTCGAGGAACTACGGGTCACCATCCAGAACGCGCTGGAGGCTACCCGCCTGCGCACCGAAGTCCAGTCGTTGCGTGGAGAGGTCCGCCGCCACACTGGATATCACGAGGTCGTCGCAGTCTCTCCCAAGACAACGGAGCTCATGAGCTTCGTGCAGAAAGTGGCCGCCAGCGAGGCCACCACTATCCTGATTCAGGGCGAAAGCGGCACCGGCAAAGATCTGATTGCCAAGACCATCCACTACGAGAGCGCGCGCCAGAACGGTCCGTTTGTCGCCATCAACTGCTCAGCCATTCCCGAAACGCTGATGGAAGCCGAACTCTTCGGCCACGAAAAAGGTGCCTTCACCGATGCCAAGGCGCTGAAGAAGGGTCTTTTCGAAACGGCTAACGGGGGCACGCTTTTCCTCGATGAAATCGGAGAACTGTCGCCGCTGCTACAAGCCAAGCTCCTGCGCGTGCTCGAAGACCAGGTAATCCGCCGCATCGGCGGCGTCCGCGACATGCAGGTGGATGTACGCGTCATCGCCGCCTCCAATCGCGATCTGGAAAAGGCTGTCCGCGAAGGCCACTTTCGCCAGGATCTCTATTATCGACTGGCCATCATTGCGATCTTCATCCCACCGTTGCGGGAACGTACGGAAGATATTCTCCCGCTATTGGATTTCTTCATTGACTGGTATAACCGCAAGTTCAAAAAATCGATTCGCGGCATCAGCCCGGAAGCCCGCCGTCTGCTTCTTGCTCACAACTGGCCGGGAAATGTGCGCGAACTGAAGAATTCCATCGAGCGCGCCATGATTCTTGAAGACGAATCCACCCTGACGCCGCGCTACCTGCCCTTCGCTGTTGGAGAAGCCGCCCGCAGCGGCTTAACCGCTTTCGAGGCTAGCAGCGCGCCCGCGGATGGCGGCGGAGGCAAGCAACTCGCCAACGGCCGCGTGCTGCCGCGCCTCTACATCCCTGAAGAAGGCACATCGCTTGAAGAAGTCGAGCGCGCCATGGTCGAACTCGCCATGCGCCAGGCCAACGGAAATCAGACGCACGCCGCGCGTCTGCTGGACATAAGCCGCGACGCCTTGCGCTACAAGCTGAAAAAATTCGAACTCGTAGGCGCCGGCGAGGAAGAGAGCGCCGACTCCGTTGCTGCGGAAGACTAGCAAAACAAACGTAGACGCGAACGCGGCTTACAATTCCAAAATACCAAATTATCCAATGCTGAAATGGCCTCTATCGCCGGCGCTGCGTGCTCGATTCAATGGATTGCAATAGCGTTGCTGTTGCCGCTTCGGGCCTGTTTCCTTCTCTCCAATGTGGTGCCGGCAAGCGCCACCTTTGGCGAATCCAGGTGGAACAGTCGTGTGACCGCCGCGGTCATTCGCTCCTGCTCCTCCTTCTCTGGAAGTTCCTTGAGTTCGCGGGCCAGGGAGCTGGCAATCTTCCGAATGACTTGTGCTGTGATTGCGTGTAGCGACTGATCCTGCTCCCGGGTAAACGGCCCTCGTTCTTCTATGAAGGACTCCAGTTCTTGCCGGCATAACTCTTCCAGGCTGAGCCGGAGCGCCACGGTGGTGGGTAGCGCTCCCGGAGCCTGCAACTTAGTGCGGAAGGTACGCGCTTGAGTCTCGACAGTCTTTTCAGCGGCCTCGGCGGCCTCTAAATCCAGCTCCGCGCTGTTTCGGAGCGTGCGCTCGAGTGTCTCCAGGTCGTACAACAGGATTCCATCGACCCGCCGAACCTCGGGATCCACGTCGCGCGGCATGGCAATGTCCAGAATCATGAGCGCCACGCGATTTCTCTCTTCGGCGATGCGCTCGGCTTCTTCGCGCGTTAAAACTACATGCGGGCATCCTGTGGCGCTGATCACGATATCGGCACGCAACATGTACTTCCATCGTTCACCCAGGGTCGCCGCTGAACCGCCCAAGGTCTTCGCCAGCTCAGCTGCGCGCACAGGCGACTGGTCAATCACGACAACGGACCCCGCACCATTCTCGATCAATCGCCGTCCTGCCTGTTCGGCGGTCTTCCCGGTCCCGAGCAACAACAATTTGCGGCCTTCCATGGATCCGAAAACCTGTCGCACGGATTCGAGCACTGCCTCAGCAAAGCTGACTGCGTGGTTTCCAACCTTGGTTTCGCGGTGCACCTGTTCCGCGACTTGCAGCGCCTTCTCGATGGCGGCGTTCAGGAAGGGACCAGACGCGCCGACAGTTCGCGCTTGTTCCCACGCAGCCTGAACCTGCTCGGCAATGGCACGCTCTCCTAAAACCAGGGAGTCGAGGCCAGCGACGAGGCGGAAGAGATAGCTGAGGGCCGCATCATCCAGTAGCCGGTAGAAGTGTTCCCATTCCGTCAACTTCAGGCCGTGGTCTTTTCCCAGGAAATGCAAGAGCGAATTGGCCGCCAGCGTCGGCTCGCTCGCCCAAATGATGAATTCTGTTCGGCAAGGGACCGATAGGACGACAACTTCTTCAATGCCCTCGGCACTGCTGAGTCGGCGCAGCACCTCGTAGCGATGCTTCTCCCCGATGAAGAAACGCTCCCGCATCGCAAGCGGCGCCGTACGGTAGTTCAGTCCGATCACCATCAGCGTGGGTTCCAAGACGAACACCTCGGCCGCAAGTTGCATTTCTAAGAATCGCAACCCCGCTGCCAAAGCCCGGGCTTACATTGCGAGTAAAGCAGGCAATGTTTTCAATGCATTGCGGGACCTGATGAAGAATGCCTCATGGCGATTTTCGCGAACAGTGCGGCATATTACGCGCACTGCGAGTTTTTTCACGCGATCTGCCGAAGATTGTTCGACTTACCTGCCGACCACGATCACGCGCGCAGGTGATCGAAATCACTGACCGCCTTCCCCCTTTCCGTGGAAACTGCAATACGGTGAGCAAGTTTTCATAACAGCCTTCGCAGTAAGTCGGCCGTGGCTGATTCTGGCCGGTCGCTTGCTAGATACGGAAGTGAAAGGAAACGCATTCATGAAGACTGCAAAACTAGTACTGGCAATCGTAGCCATCGCGGTGACCTTGTTTCTGATCCTCCCCAAGCTATCGTGGGCGGCCGACGACGGCGCAGCCCTCTACAAAGCGAAATGCGCAGCCTGCCACGGGGCGGACTTAGCCGGCAAGCCCGCGGCTAAAGCTCCGAGCCTGATCTCTGATGAAGCAAAGAACGCTTCGGACGCAGATTTGACAGACGCAATCGCTAACGGCGGAAAGGCAAAGAAAGCTGCCCACGCCTATGCGAATAAAGGCATGTCGCCCGATCAAGTGAAGATGGTGATCGCTTACCTTCGCGAGCAACAGAAGAAGTAAAGCGAAAATCCTGCGCGCCGGTCGTGAGAGTTGCAGTACAGTTGCGCAGCAAAGTTCCAGATCAATATCGCTGTTCCAACCAGAAGCGAACCCGGCGCCGCATACCCCAGGCGCCGTAGAGAAGAGGGTGAGTGATCCGCTCGCCGGCTTTCCTGGCCCAGCCGGATCGCCGGTCTTCCCCTCCGATGGTTCGCACCTGCGTGGGACAGCCGGCCCGGGTCTCGGTGCTCACCCCCAGACCCGGGTTTTTGTTTCATGGGGACTTGCTGCTGAGGCCCGAGGCGGAAAAAGTCAGTTCGTCTGTTTCGAGACTTCCCCAGCGGCTAAAGCCGCGAGTCTTGCGGTACTTGCGGCACGACTGAAGTCGTGCCCTTCCCAACCATCTCCACCTTTTCCGCAACCTCTAAACTCGTGCCCTTTCAAAACAGAGGCGTTCTTCATCAGTCTGCACTGGTGAAGCCACTTATCCTTTTCGCGCGTCCCTTTTCTCCAACATGCTTTCCATCTGATCCATGACGCGGTTCATCTTCTGGACCGTCAATTCCAATGGCTCGTCGGTAGTCATGTCTACACCCGCTTCCTTCAGCAAATCGATGGGATACTTTGAGTGGCCACCTGAAATGAATGCCAAGTACCGCTCGGTCGTCCCCGGCTCGCCCGGAAAGTACTTTTTCGGATAGGGCCGAAGATGCGGTGAATGAAGTCGCGTACTGGAACACGTAATACGCGTTGTAGAAGTGAGGAATCATGGCCCACTCGTTCTCGACGTAATCGTCGACGATACAAACGCCTTGATCGTGCCCGTAATACCTCTTCACAATTTCAGCGTAGAGCCTGGAAAGCGTGTCGCCAGTGAGAGGCTGTCCTTGTTCCACCATCTCGTGCATGCGCAGTTCGAATTCGGCGAACTGCGTCTGACGAAATACGGTTCCCTTGATGCTCTCCAGATAATTACCCAGTAAGGAGAGGCGCGTTGCGTCATCCTTGATCTTCTTGAGCATGTAGTCGTTCAGGAGCGCTTCATTGAAAGTGGAGGCCACCTCGGCGACGAAAATGGAGTACGAGGCGAGCGGATACGGCTGCGTCCTATTGGAAAAGTAGCTGTGCATCGTATGGCCCAATTCGTGGGCCAGAGTGCTCATATCGTCATATTTCCCGTTGTAGTTGAGCAGCATGTAGGGATGAACATCGTAGGCGTCTCCGGCCGAATATGCGCCGGATCGCTTGCCTTCCGTGGGAAACATATCGATCCAACGTTCGGTGAAGGAGCGCTTTGCCCCCAGGGCGTACTCAGAACCAAGCGGAGTAAGCGCCTCGAGAATGTTTTGCTCGGCTTCTTCGACGGAATATTGCGTATTCACCGAGGATACGAGCGGCGCGTACAAATCGTAGTAATGCAGTTGGGAAATCTCCAGCATCCGCTTGCGCAGCTTGAGGTAGCGGTGAAACACCGGAAGATTGCGACCCACCCCCTCGATCAGCCGCGAGTAGACTGAGACCGGAATATTAGGCCCGTCGAGGCTCGCCTCGAGAGCGTTCTTGTAATTACGAGCACGCGCATAGAACGTGGATGTTTGCACGCTGGAATTCATCAACGAGCCGAAGGTGGCGCGATATTTCCCCAGGCCTCCGAAGAATGCTTCCATGACTTTCCCGCGATCGTCACGGACGGGCGACGCGCGATGAAGCGGAAACGAAGCTTTATCCAGTTTTGCAGTCTTCCCGTCGTTCAGCGTCACCTCCGGGTAAGGAAAGTCCGCATCGGCGAAAATGCCAAACACGGTGGAGGGCGCGCTTGCCATGACCGATGCACCGGCAAGAAGTTTCTCTTCGGCATTGCTGAGCGTGTGATTGCGGCGACGCGCGATATCCTGCAAGTAAATACGGTAAACATGCAGGCGGGGTTCTTGTGAGAGGAACCGCTCGATGGTTGCGCTATCCATCTTCAAAATCTCAGGCTCGATGAACGCCGCTTCTGTGCCGAGCGCCGACGAAAGTTGAATCATCTCCTGTTCCATAGCCTGGTACGCGCTCACTCGCGTGTCCTGATCCGAACTCAGGCTGGCGTACAGGAACAGGCGTGTGAGTTCCTTCTCCAGCCGGCTCAGCAGTTCCAGAACTTCCGCCATCTTCGATGCGGAGGATCCCAATGTCCCTTGAAAGGTGGCGAACTGCGGCAATTCGGAGGCAAGCTTTTCCTTCTGTTCACGCCAGGCCTGATCGGACGCATAGATCGCGCCGAGATCCCATTTGTATTCGTCTGGGATCTTGCTGCGATCGCGTTCCTGGCTGGTCGAAACGAAGGTGGAGGTGGCAAACAGGGGGCTGATCGGCAAATGGCGAAAAATATCTCTCATCGGCATCGAAACTTAAATCTCCATTGCTAAACGATGTTCTTACTTGTGACTGCCTAATCTTCAGGCTTCTATTTTCAGTTCGTCCAGTTCCAGGAATTCCTGAATGATGGGTTCCGTTGATTTTTCCATCTCGGAGTAGGGCCCGAAGAAAATTGCGCGGCCTTCATGCAGGAACACCACCCGGTCGGCCAGCTTTTTGGCGAGGCGCATATCATGGGTCACGACAATGCTGGTCAGGTTGAGTTGGATCTTGAGCCGCTTAATCAGGTCTCCTAGAAGTTGCGCCATCAATGGATCCACCATCGTAGTGGGCTCGTCGTACAGCACACATTCAGGGCGGGCAGCCAGCGCGCGAGCAATAGCCACGGAACGTTTCATGCCAGTGGAAAGATCGGAAGGAAGCAGATCACGCATCTGCTGAACGCCGACCATTTGCAGCAAGCCGTCCACAATCTGATAAATCTGTTCTTCATTCAACTCTTGCGTTTCGCGCAACGGGAACGCGACGTTCTCCCCCACTGTCAGAGAATCGAAGAGGGCGCCGTTTTGAAATACCATAGTTACTTTCTTGCGGATGGCCTCGAGTTGCTCTTCCGCGTAGTCGGTGATGTCTTGTCCAGCGACGATCAAACGGCCGGAGTCCGGCTTGAGGAATCCCATAATGTGATGCAGGGACACCGATTTTCCCACTCCGCTGCGGCCCAGGATGCAAACCGTTTCCGCAGAAAGGACTTCGAAGCTCACGTGATCGAGAACTACGTTGTCGCCAAAAGCTTTGCAGACATCATGGAACGCGATATAAGGGACGGGTTTGGCTTCGTCGGGCATGGACTTTGAGGCCGCGCTCTCACAATAAGCGGTCATTGCAAAGCTTCGGCCTGGATTTCCCGGTTTTATTTCTTCTTTTACCTTACCAAAGTCAGCCCTTCACGTACGCGAGTTTGGCGGCAATCTTTCCGTCGCGAACCGTGAAAATGTCGACTCCGCGAATGTGCCAGGGCTGTCCATTGCGCATCTTGCGGTACACCCAGGGCACGACGGCCCGGTTTCCACTCACGATCATCTCTTCGGCTTCGAAGTGCGCGTCAGCATTGCGCGAGAACCATCCGCGCCAGAATTCAACTACCGCAGCTTTTCCTTCGATACGGCGCCCATCAGGCGCTGGAGACGTATCTTCGAAAACAGTGTCATCGGTCAGGAACGCTGCCAATGAATCGGCATCGTGGCGGTTGAAGGCATCGTTGAACTTGTCAATCGCGCTGCGTGTGGCTTGCTCCATTGAATTCGCAATCCTGTTATTGTTCATAGCACCATCCTGCCCAAGGCAAGGCCAAGGTAATCCACAGAGTAAAACTGATAGCAACGTGGCGGAAATTACGTGAGCAAGATGCTCCCGAAACCGACCACATACTGCCGGAACCGCGTTTTCGGGCATGAAATCCTCCCCCGAGCATAGTGCGAGATTGGCCACCTGCGGAGACTCACTTTACACTGGCTCGCAGGAGTGTTGAACATGAATCGTCGAGAGATGTTGAAAGTGTCGGGATTCTCTCTGGGCGCCGCCGCACTGGACAGCACCGCGCAAATTTCGCGGAGCGATTCGCAAACGACACGCAAGCACAAGATCGTGATTACCGGAGGACACCCGGGCGATCCAGAGTATGGCTGCGGCGGCACTATTGCGCGGCTCACTGCTCTCGGGCACGAAGTCGTGTTGCTGTACATGAACGATGGAGCATGGGAGACTTCCGCGACCGTGCGCATCGGCGAGGCGAAGAAGGCGTGCGAAATCTTGAAGGCGCGTCCGGCGTATGCAAATCAGACTAACGGCCATGCGATTGTGGATAACACGCACTATCAGGCGTTCCAGTCCCTGATCGAGAAAGAAAATCCGGATGCGGTATTCACCCATTGGCCCATCGACAATCATCCCGACCACCGCGGAATTGCAAATCTCACGTTCGAGTCATGGAAGCAGTTGAAGCGCGGGTTTCCGCTGTACTACTACGAAGTGTCCGATGGCGAGGACACAACGCAGTTCCCTGCACCGACGCACTACGTCGACATTAGCGAGGTTGCTCCCACGAAGAAAGCCGCCTGTTATGCGCACGCCAGCCAGAACCCGGATTTCTTCTACGGACTGCAGGACACGGTTGCGATCTTCCGCGGCTTTCAGGGTGGTTCGAAGAAGGCGGAAGCATACGTTTTGCAAATCGGCAGCCCATACGACATTTTTCCGCGCACCGGACTGGCCGAGCGGTAACTGCGGGCGCAGCTAGTCACGCTGTCTAGCCCCATCGCCGTCAGGCGAGACGTGCGTGCTCCAGTTCTTCCGGAGTATTCAGATTGCGAAATTCTTGCGGTGAAAATCCCGCTGCCTGCAACTCATCTCCTTCAATCACCGTTGTAGAAGCCTCTTTGAAGAGGGTGTCGATCTTGTACCGACCCGAGCCCAATGCGTGCTCAGCAGCGTCGGCGAAAGCTCGCCTGTAGATTGCACATAGGGGTTGCCACCCGTGCAGCGCACGAGGCACCGTGACCACGGCGCTGCTATCTCGCGCTCTGGCCACCAACAATTTGAGAAGTGCTGGTGAGACAAACGGCACGTCAACAGCGAGCACAAGGTTTAAATCTGTTTGCGAGGCTCGCAAAGCCGCGTGGATCCCGCCGAGCGGACCGCATCCCGGAAAAACGTCTTCAACTACAGCAGCGAAAGACGCGAACTTTCTGCGATCGCCGACGATCAGCACTTGGCTCGAAACCGCGCGGCAGAGTCGAAGGGCACGCGCGAGAAGCGTTTCCCCGGCCAGCATCACGAATGCCTTGTCCGTCCCCATGCGGGTGCTTCTGCCACCGGCAAGAACGAAAGCACTGAGATCGGGCTGGGGGGTGCACATACAGAGGGGATGATAAATCACTCTGCAGCCCGCTTTGGAGCTGATTGCCGGGACGCCGATTCGTAAACCGGCGCGACGAAATAAGTACAATCGAAGCTCCCAGGACTGTACCAGTACGCTTCAGCAGACGCCTAAGTCTCGCGATTTCTGCAACTTATGTAAATCAAGGAATCCAGAAGTGCACGAAAGTAACTTTCCAATCCGTTGTAGTCGAGCGATGATGGGGATGCGTCTGAGGCCTCATTGACCCGAAAGTAATCCGACATGCCACAGAAATTTATGGATGTGCTTATGCTTGGGCGCTGCTCCCACGAGTTCTCCTGGCCACGCCGTGCGGCCGATGGCGACTACTATCAGGTCTGCTTGTTGTGCGCCGCGGAATACAAGTACGACTGGACCACCATGCGCCGCACCGAGCGTGTGGAACATGCCAAGCCGGATACGGGCATTCGCCGGAACCACACGCGCGAGAAACGTCCCTCGTGGGTACCCCGTGCGCGCCGCTTGAAGCTGGACATCCAGCTGCGTTATCGCGTGAACAAGACCAGCACCTGGTTCGAAGGCACCATCGAAAACATCAGCCAGAGTGGAGTCCTGTTCCATGGACCGCAGCAGTTGCCGGTAAATGCGTTAGTGGAAATGGTTTTCGAAATGCCTGAGGAGATCTCCGGACAGAAGAACAGTAATGTCGTCTGCCAGGGACGCGTAATGCGATTCAAAGAAGGAGCGCAGGGAGAGGAGAATCCAGCGCTAGCGGCTTCGATCGTCGACTACAAATTCATCCACTGAGCCCGGATGAAGGTTCCGCAGTAATCCCACATTAAACAGAGCCCCAACCCTGCACTTAACAGCTTCCCTATTTTTGGGCTCGTCTTTGTACCCGCCCTGCAAAATCATTTGGGGGGCTGGATACCAAGAAGACACGCCTTGCGGTTTCCGCCAGCATTCGCTATTTACATCTGCACAAGAAGCTCGAAGCATCTAAACTGTATCTGCACGGGGACGGGCATCCCTGTTTTGCAAGGAGTCGAGTATGAACATTTCTAAGCGGTCTTTGAATTCATGCGTTCTGGCATTGATCTTGTTGCTCGGGGTGGGCTGCGCGAGAAAGCTGGATGATGCCAAGATGTCCAGCGACATTCAGAACAAGTTCAGTCAGGATTCGGGCCTGGCATCGAAGCAGCTCACGGTGCAGGCCAACAACGGAGTAGTCACACTCTCAGGCGCCGTGGAAAACGCGGCACAGCGGGACGCCGCCGCGCAGCAAGCGGCGTCAGTTCCTGGCGTGAAAACCGTCATCAACAACCTTCAGGTCGGGAACTCCGTTGCCGACGTGGCACCGTCGAAACCGGCGCCCGCGATCGAAGCGGTCAGTGACGAGAGGCCGCGAACTGAGCCCAAGCGCTCAAAGGCAAGGGAACCCAAGCATTCGCGGGCGGCCCGGAATGCGGATCAGGATCGGACCCGCGCTGATGCTGAGCAACAGACGGCCGCCAATAATCCGCCACCAGCAATGACAAGCACACCGGCTGCGGCGGCGAATACGCCTCCACCTCCGCCTCCACCGCCTGCGCTGAAGAAGTTGATCATCGATCAGGGAACTCAGCTGGCAGTGCGTCTGGTGGATGCAATTGACAGCGAGAAAAATCAGAGCGGCGACACGTTTCACGCCACGCTGAATGCCCCTTTGACTTCGGATGGAGAGGAAGCTTTGCCGGCAGGAGTGGACGTTGTCGGGCATCTGGTGTCCGTCAAGAGCGCGGGCAAGTTTGCTGGGCAATCAGAGGTGGTCCTGCAGCTTGATTCCGTGACTTCCGGAGGCAAGACCTATACCCTGCAAAGTGATGAATACAAGAAGACCGGCAGCTCGCGAGGCAAGAATACTGCGGCCAAAGTCGGAGGCGGGGCCGCGATTGGCACCATCATCGGCGCGCTGGCTGGCGGCGGAAAAGGCGCAGCCATAGGAGCCGCGGCAGGTGCCGGCGTCGGAGGCGGAGTTCAGGCCGCAACCAAAGGCCAGCAAATCAAGCTGCCCTCTGAAACCATCCTGAATTTCACGCTCCAGGCTCCTATCACCGTCGTGCAGGCTGCCGCCTCAAACCGGCAGAAGTTGAGCAATTCGGAATAACCGGCAACGCCGCAGTCCCCACCTCCCGCGCATAAAAAGCGCGAGGGGTGGGGCATTCAGCTCGTTCCTCTCAACAGAACTCTTCGGTTACACTCTTTTCTCATGCCCGGTATCACTGCCCTCATTCACACCCATAATGATCGGTTACGAATCGGGAGATGCCTGGAAACGCTCTATCCCTGCGATGATATTTTGATCATCGACCATGGCTCAGATGACGGCACTCTCCGCGTCGCCAACGAATACGGGGCGAGAATCACGCAAGTAGATCGCGTGGCCGCAGAAGGCTTGGGCAGGCTCGCGGCAGGTCGCAAATGGATTCTCTGCCTGGATGCTCGAGAATCGCTTACTGAAAGTCTGGCGGCAAGCCTGTATGAGTGGAAAACGGAATCCCCGGCGCAGTCTGCCTTCGCCATGTTCATCCGCGAGGAAACGGTTGCGGGCTGGATCGAGAATCCTACGCCGCAGACCCGGCTGGTTCCCGCCGCCTGGAACCAGTGGGAAGGAAAATTTCCGGCCAATGAAGCTTCCGCTCGTACCCTCGAAGGCGACGTTCTGCGATTCGTTTTGCCGTAGTTGTGACCTGTCGGGGCGCAGACAACAAGCCGAACGCGCAGTGGTGCTTACAGGTCACAGACTCTTGTGATCTCGATCACTTTCCTCCTAATCTGCCACGCCTAGACTGCGTTGTTGTGGCAGTTTCGGGCTGAGCAGCCCCTGGAGGAAGATATGCGTGTAATGAAATTCATCAGTGTAGCCGCAATTCTAGTAATGATTTCGGCTCTGGCTGTGGCGCAGCAGGCGCCTGCTGAGAGCACTCCGATTCTGAAGCATGTGCCCATCACTAACGCCCCATCAAATTCGGGCAAGCAAATGTACGACAGCTATTGTGCTGTTTGTCACGGGAAGGATGCGAAGGGGAACGGTCCCGCAGCTTCGGCCATGAAGACTGCGCCAACCGATCTCAGCCAACTTGCCAAGAACGCTGGGGGAAAATACCCCGCAGCCCACGTCGCTGCCGTCATTCGAGGACAGGCGAGCACGCCATCCCATGGCAGCCAGGACATGCCGGTCTGGGGACCTTTGTTCTCCAGCATCAGCCAGGGACGCCAAGCGCAGGTGCAGCAGCGAGTCACCAACTTGGTCACTTACATCGAAGGTGTGCAGGCAAAGTGAAGCTTCAGGTAGACCTCGGACCTCACTCCGACTCAGCGGATTGAGGTCGAGGTCGGTCTGCCTTGCATATCGCTGACTTGGGCTGGGGCTGCATCTGCTGAACGTAATCGCAAGAATGGAAACCAGTTACTGGCTCCTTTGGCCAATTGGCCAGTGACTTCAGTACCTTCGTCCTCCCGTTATTCCCGACTTATAATCCAACCAAGAACGGCAATTTGCAGCGTTCTTCAGGAGAGGCTCGCGCATGGTGCGCGCCTGCCTGGCAATACTGCGAGATTGTGTGGACCTTGTCCTTGCATCGATGATTTTCGTTCTGGGGCTGGCTTTTGGCAGCTTCCTGAATGTGTGTATCTACCGCCTGCCGCAGGGATTGTCGGTGGTGCGGCCCGGATCGGCGTGTCCGGAGTGCAAAAGAGCAATCGCCTTCTATGACAACGTTCCAGTATTGAGCTGGCTGATTCTCAGAGGCCAATGCCGCAACTGCCACACGAGCATCTCGCCCCGTTATCTGGTCGTCGAAGTTCTAACGGCACTGCTGTTTCTGGCGTGTTACTGGCACTTCGGATGGACGCTTTCCATGCTGAAGTACTGCGTGTTTTCCTTCCTGCTGCTGGGACTCATCTACACCGACGCGGAAACCAAGCTCTTGCCAGACAAGATGACGCTCCCCGGTTTGGCTCTTGGAATTATGTTCAGCATCCTCGTGCCGGTAAATGATATGGCGTCTCAATTTCTGCCTGGCATGGTGAACTTGCCATTCAGCGGAGAGGTTTCCGAGCGGCTGATTTCCCTGCTAGATTCGCTTCTCGGAGCGATGGTCGGCGCGTCTTTCATTTACGGCGCCGGAGCAATTTACCTGCGATGGCGCAAGGCTGAAGGCATGGGATTTGGCGATGTGAAGTTGATGGCGATGGTCGGCGCGTTCCTGGGTATCAAGCTCACCGTCTTTACGATTTTCACCGCCTCGCTCGCAGGTTCCCTGTTCGGATTAGGTACCGTATTCGTCGTCTGGCTTAAACGGACTCGTCGCTTTATGAAGCGTTTGGCCAATGCGCGCGCCGCGCGCCAGCGTGCCTGGCAATCTGCGCAGGTGGTGTACCGCAGTTATCAGATGCCCTTCGGTGTGTTCCTGGGCGCCATGGCCATCGTCGCAACCTTCTTTGGCAACCGCTTGTGGCAGTGGTATGGGAGGTTTTGGTGAGAATTCTGGCTAATCCAGCGTTGCTGCGCGCACTGGTGGTGCTTTTCTCCGCGGTCATTGCGTTTGTGGTCGGGTTGGCGTTCATCCGATTTCTGCGGCAGCAGATCGCCCAGGAAAGTGATGTGTCGGACGAAACTCCCAAGTCACTGGATGCGTTGCCCATGCATCTTTACAACACAGTGATCCAGCAATTGAAACAGCAGAAGCAGGAAATCCTGGTGCAATCGCAGTCGGAACAGCAGCGCGCCAAGGCCAGTGAAGCCCTGCATCAGGCTGTCTTGGCGGAATTACCCTGCGGAGTGCTTATTTTTGGGCCCAATGGATTGGTGAGGACTAGTAATCCAGCGGCAAAGACGATCCTGGGATTTGCGTCCATGACTGGAATGAATGCCGAGGACGTTTTTCGGGGAGCAGTCGTGCGCATAGGCACACTGCCCTCTTCTGAAGAGCCTGAGCCGGGTGCAGCCGCCGAGCCCGTTTCTGCTGCTGAGGAGATTCGTACGGTACTGCGCGAGCGGTGCCCGCGAAGAGAATGTCAAAGTGCATACGAAACTCCCGCGGGCGAGAATCGCTTCATTGCCATGACGGTCTCTTCTATCGCGGCATCGGATGGCAGTCTGCTGGGTGTCGCGTGTTTGATCAATGATGTCAGCGAGCTTGAACGCCTTCGCCAGCAGAACCCGGTGAATGTGATTCCGGCTGGAACGGAGCTTCCATTGCGCAACTCATTGCGCACGTTGTCAGAAGCCGCACACCGGCTCGCAACCAGCCGAGATCCAGAGACAATCGAGCAGTTGGCGAACGCTATTACGCAAAATGCCGCTGAAATACATCGCATGATCGGAAATGTTTCTGCGGGCGCACATTCGGACAAAGCGGCGACAGCCGCTGCAGGCTCGTAAAGCTCACGCGCACTCGTGGCGCGAGCGCCAAATTAGACATGAACCAACAAAGGTGGACTATGAAACCGATCGCAAGCTGTGCAATGGGGTTGACGCTGTTGCTGGTTGTGGCCGGAATACCGGCAAAAGCACAAAACCAAACTCCCTCCGGCAGCGAAACCACTGCCTCGGGGCAGTCTCTGGGAAGTTACGCGCGCCAGGTGCGCAAGAGTCCGGAAACAGGCAACAAGCCTAAGGTTTTCGACAATGATAATTTGCCGAAATCGGATCACCTATCTATCGTAGGCAAGCCGCAGGCGCCCGCGAATGAACAGCCCCAGACCGAAGCAAAAACTGAGAATGCGCCGCCGGCGGCTACGGCGAAGCCTCGAACGAAGCCAAGCCTGCCACCACGGAGAAGACTCCCGCGAGCAAAGCTCCTGAAGATGAGGCCTCTAAGCAGACGGCGTGGAAACAGTGGGGCGACAAGATCAGATCGCAGCAGCAGCAGATTGACCTGTTGTCGCGCGAACTCGACGTGCTGCAACGGGAGTACCAGATCCGCGCAGCCGCCATGTATGCCGATGCCGGCAATCGACTCCGCAATCAGGCCGATTGGGACAAGCAGGACACCCAGTACAAACAGCAGATCGCGGACAAGCAAAAAGCAGTGGACGAGGCCAAGGAGAAGCTGGAAGACCTCCAGGAAAATGCGCGCAAAGCTGGCGCCCCCACTTCTGTTCAGGAGCAGTAACGAATTCCCAGAACGGCAACCGCGCCGGAAGCAGATTCCGGCGCTATTTTTTTACACGGCGATAACGGGCAATCTCTTGATCTCTCCCTCCGCTCGCCGCTGGCGGATCTGCTTCACGTGATGGCGCCCATGGACCAGGTGAAACTTCCGCCATTGCTCGATTGAAAATGGACCGAGCACCGGATGATCCAACACTTTCACGCGCACGCCGAATCTCGCCGCGCATTCCGTGAGCACGCCATCCATTTCGGTGATTTTTGCCTGAATCTCTTTAGCCATCTTTTCAGCAGGCAGTCCCCGGGGCTGCGCTACAGCGGGAGATTTGCGCCCCGATGGCATGTAGCCGAGACCTACGACGATTATTGACTGCGCCACATTCTTCCAGGTTGCCCGCGAGACCTGTGGCTTCCCGGATTCGAGCAATCGCGTGCAGCCCTTGATCGTGCCGGTGTAAGTCCAATAGAGGTGTTCGAGAATTTCGCCGATACACCATCGGTCCGACTCGTGGAAGGTCAGGCGCTCTTTGTCCAGATCTGAGATGGATTGCGCAATCTCGAGCTGCAATGTTCTAAGACGAGGGTCCATGGTGCGTTACTCACCTTTGCTTGCGTTTCGGTTAGAATGATGCCGCAACCACATATGGATACAACTTATAACAGGAAGGATTCCATGAAGACGGCGAGCTTAAAAGATCCGCGGTGCCGGTTTATAGCGGGTGAAGAAGCGCAGACATCTTCTTCTGAGAAAGCGTTTCGCGCACGCATGCTGGGGTTCATCGTTCTGGGTCTTTGCGGAGTTTTGATGCTGCTGCTCGCCGGGTGTTCCTCGGAATCGAACAAGCCGGAAGAGCCAGCCAAGCCGGAAAATAAAGGTCCGGAACTCATGACGGCGCGCTCCGGCTTTCAGAAAGTGTACATCGCGGCACGCGGCTGGAATCAGGATGCGCGCCCCTACCGTCTCGCCTCGGTGGCAACCAGCGACGGCAACGGCCATGACGGCAAGTGGGCGGTTTGGGTGGGCAGCTTCGGGTCCCCGTCAGCGCAGAGGGTGATCACTTTCACCTGGTCCGGAAGTACTGCCCAGGGAGGACCGTCGCAGGGTATCAACCGCGGAACAGAGGATAGCTATAGTCCGACGAATGCGAATACGCACGTTTGGGACATGGCGTTTTTGAAGATTGACTCCGACCAGGCATTCACGGAAGCGCAGAAGCACGGCGGCGACAAAGTTCTGGAAAAATCTCCCGACACCCCGGTCACCTATGTTTGCGACTGGAACCACAACACTAACGAACTGGTGTGGCACGTGATTTATGGCGCCAACCGCGAAGGAGCGAAGTTGACGGTGGCAGTGAACGCCTCCACCGGTGCCTTTATCCGCGTCGAAAAATAATTTCTGCTTGGGGAGTACCCCGTAGTCGAGAAATGGCCTTCACCCTTCTTCCCTGTGTTGGATGTGGGCCTCGAGCTGAGCAAAGAAACGGCACAAGGAACTGGCGGAACTAATCGCCTTTTTCAGGTCGTTGCGCTCGCCAAAGTGCACGAGGTCATGGATGGAATAACGGAGACGTATCCGGTCAGTGGCGCAGTGTGCGCTGAGTAACTCAATTCTGGCGGCAGTGAGATCGGCTTTGAGACGGGCAATGTCGGCAGGATTCTTACTTCCAGACTGCATTCCTACGGCTCCTTACGATTTAAAGAATTTCGCAGGCGGGCTTCGGGCCTTTTGGGGAGGGCTGCTGCCGTTCCGGTGCGCGGAACCCCGCCCTGCGGGTACAACCTTGATTCTTCAATGAGGGTTTATTATACGTCGTTAGTTATACAACGTGCAAACAACTAATTCGCTTTAGTTCTGAGAAGAGGAGGCAACTTGCCACGCCGTCCCGATCCCGATGTAGAGCAGCGCATCCTGGCCGCAGCCTCGCGGTTGTGGGCTCGCGGAGGCGAGAGACTACTCACCATGCGCGCTGTCGCCAAGGCAGCCGGAACCACCACCCCCACGGTTTACGAACGTTTTCGCGACCGCGATGACATCCTAAGGGGCTTACGCCTGAGGACGCGGCGCGAGCTTTTTGCCGCACTGACGCGCACGCAAACGCTGCATGATGCTATCGAGCGGCAGCTGGAATTTGCCCTGGAAAACCATCATGCCTACGAAGTACTGTTCGACGGCGTAGGCCGGGCTCCTTCCCTGCACGAGCCTTGGCCCTCGTTCAATCTGATGCGGGAGCGGCTGGCGCGTGAGATTGGTGGAACTCCACGCGAGCACAATCGCCTTATTCTTGCAATCTGGTCGCTCATGCACGGGACCGCCATGCTGATTATCCGTGGAGGATTCGAAGGACCATTGCGCACCCAAGCTATGCGGGCATGCCTCGACACAGTGGACACCATTCTGTTGGCAGCCAAAAAGGGCAAGGGACTGGTATATTCCGGGCCCAAATGGCCGCCTACTCTGATCCTGGGCGAAGGCGAGCGCAGCCGAGTCGGCAATGGCGACGAGGAGCGTCTGCAGAACAAAGTGAAAAGGAGTAGATCTCGCCGTTGAGGCTGGTTGCGCCCGCGAGTTGCGCGGGCAATCGAAGCGAGGTGTCCTCAGCCCTTAGCGTTGATAACTGTGTGCCGCAGTAAAGCCCGGACAACGACTCGCCCGAGCCCGAGGCCTGGGTCGAAGGTCTGAGGTGTGCACTACCCTATTTCGCCGCTTTCGCCGCCGTGCTTTTTAGGCGCTCGATCGCTTTCTTCGCGTTCTCCGCTTCGGGACCGTGAGGCAGGATGTTCAGATAACTTTCGTACTGAGCCCGAGCCTCGTCCGGGCGATCCAGTTTTTCCAGGCATTCTGCGAGATGATATGTGGCAATCGCGTCGTTGTCTTTGTAATACAAGGCTTCGCGATACCGGTCTTCCGCCGCGCGATAGTTCTTGCGCTTGAAGTAAAAGTCGCCGACTTCGATATCCTTCGCCGCTTTATGCGGATTCCACGGGTGGACTTCGTTAGCCTCGCCGCTGCCCTCATCTATCAGAATTTCGGAACTTTTCGGATGAGCCTTGGCGTCATCGGACGGTGGACTGAGATCGATTTGCGTGTCCTTGCTCGAACTCCGGCCATCATCGGGCAAAGTGCTGGCATCAACTCTGTCGGAGCGCGGCGGCGCGAGATTAGGACTTCGCGTCGAAGTGGATTTCGACGATGCCTGGGAGTTCGACGGCGCGGAATTGTTTGAACTCTGCGCCCACCCCGCCAAACAGCAGCACATCAGGAAAAGGATCGGACTCCGCATGTACCTATTCTATCGTCACACGTGCGTAGAGCGGAATGCCTCCAGGCACCGCCGTGCCGTCTCCAGTTCCGGATATCGGCTGCCTTCCTGCTCAATCAGGTAAAACTCGACTCCGCCGCCGTTCTCGGCGGCGTGGAAAATGCCTTTCCAGTCGGCTTTGCCTTCCCCGAACAGCGTCTTGTAGCCGACGTTTGGATCGGGCGACCAGTCCTTGCAATGAATGGAGCGAATACGGCCCGGGTTGGCTTTGATCCAGGCCACTGGATCAGCTCCGGCTTCAAGGCAGGTGCCTACATCCAGTTGAAGCATGACCGATGGTTTGGTGTTGCTCGCGATGATTTCGATCGGGCGCTTCCCTTCCACCGGCTTCCACTCGGCATCGTGATTGTGATAACCCACATTCAGTCCGGAAGACTGGAGCTTCTCACTTGCGGCGTTCAAGTTGTCCGCAACCTGCTTCCATGCGTCCAGACCAGGCTTGGGATCGCTCCAGGCCTGCACCAGGTATTTTGCGCCAAGGATCTTGTTCAGATCGCGGGCTTTGTCGATCTTCTGCGCGCTAAAGAAATCCTCGTCATTATGGGTGGAGTAGCAGCGCAGACCGAGGTCATCCAGCAACTTACGCATCTGCTTGGCTTGAGCTTCGGACCATTCGAAATACGGAGCATAAAATTCCACATCCTGATAGCCCATTTTCGCGACGGCGCGGATGGTGCCCTCAGGATCTTTTTGCAGCGAATCCCGGACCGAGTAAAGCTCTAAGCCAACCGGAATTTTGTTTGAGGGTGCCAGGCCAGAGGCTGCTCTGCGCAACGCAAACGGCAAGGCCGCTGCTATGCCAAGAAAGGAACGCCGGGAGAAGTTGGAATATGGCATGGCTGCCATATTACGCCCGTCGCGCAGCGTGTAGGGGGCGGACGCCATGGTCCGCCCCCCGATCGTGCTGTCCGCGCACATCGGCCTACTTCTGAGGCGCTGCCGTGATTTCTTTCTGGTACGCAGCGCTGAGAGTGCCCTTCGTCTTGGCGATCGGCAGCAGCGTCGGATAGAACTGGACAAAGGTTGTGTCCACCGCTGCGTGCTCAGCATGGCAGCTGTAGCAGTTCGCTGTAGTAGGCGTCATCTTGGCGGTCTTACCTTCGTCAAAGCCAAAGAATGCCCATTTCCCGGGAAAGCGTG
The DNA here is from genome assembly GCA_963785865.1 of uncultured Acidobacteriota bacterium. Lineage (GTDB taxonomy): Bacteria > Acidobacteriota > Terriglobia > Terriglobales > Acidobacteriaceae > Sulfotelmatobacter. Next base: position 260,694 of record CAWAXF010000010.1, read on the forward strand.
CCTCATCTTTGACATGCACTTCCAGTCCCATCAACTCGGTGCCCTGAAAGTTGCCCTTCTGGTTAATGGAGCCCTTTCCTTCGGCCTTGCGAGCTTCGAGCACCATAACCGTCTTGTCCGGCCAAGTACCGGTCTCGACGAACGACTTGTACGCCTCCGGATTGACGAAGACGTTGTCGAACATATGATGGTCCATGGACATCAGCCCCGGGTTGTAGCTCATGTCGAAACCTGTGGTCAGATAAGTCCACTGCCGATAGTTCTCCGGCAGCTTCATTTGACCGTCGTCGGTGTACGCGGGAGCGGACGCCGGCATGGATTGCCCCAGAAGCAGCGCCAACGAGGAAGCCAAGACCAGCAGGCTGAGCAGAACAGCTTTTGCGGAGATCATCATGTGCGGCAGTATCGTTGCTGCGGCCACAAAAATCCAGACCTCTTGCTGCATCGCGCCGTCTCTCCACTGCATTCTCCACCGCGCTGAGTGGCCCCACCCTGAAGCTGACTGTAGAGACGTTGCTAGCAACGTCTCTACGGGGAAAGTAAAGCTCGGGATACATTGAGCGGTCGTTATGTTTGTCACCCGCTGCAGCGCCGAGTCGATTGGCTGCTTTTTATTGCTGCCCGAGAGAGCCGTACATTACCATCCATTTATGGATGGACGGGCCCTAGATAACAATCGCATGAAGTCTCAGGCGCCGCGCTTGTTCTGGATCGCGCTGTTCTGGTTGGGGATCGGCCTGTTCGATGCAACACAGACGGTGTTTGCGATGCGCGCCGAAGGCATGCACCACAACTGGACGGCTCTTTTCGTAACGTCGCTGCTGTCATGGATTCCGTGGGCGATCGCGACTCCACTCGTGCTGCGCCTTCAAACAAAGCATTCTGCGAGTCACTGGAAGGAGGCTGGCTTCTGGCTGCGACACATGGCAGCGTGCGCGGCAGTCGGTTGCGCGTTCGCCGGGTGGATAAGCATTTGGGACAAATTGTTGAACCCATTTGCGCTCGCGTCGGTGGATCCGTTTCTGCGGCTCTGGTGGGAAAAGTTCTTTGGGGGGCTTCTTTCGTTCGTGATTCTTTATGGCGTAATTCTTCTAGTCGGTCACATTCTGGACTCGCAAGAGCGTCTGGCTCGACAGCAAACCGAAACGGCGCGCCTCAACGAGCAGCTGTCGAAAGCACAACTCAACTTGTTGCGGAGGCAGATCGAGCCTCACTTTTTATTCAATGCTCTGAATGCGATCGCAGGGCTGGTTCGCGAAGAGAGAAGCGATGCAGCAATAAGCATGATAGCGGAGCTGAGCGACTTTTTGAGAAGAGTCATTGACGATTCGAACCGGCAGGAAGTCGCGCTCGGTGAAGAACTGGAGTTCGCGCTCAAGTACCTGGATATTCAGAAGGTGCGCTTCGCCGAGCGACTGCAGGTCAGCGTGAGTGTTCCGAGCGATTTATATTCCGCGCGGGTTCCGAGCCTCATCTTGCAGCCGATGGTCGAGAATGCCGTTAAGCACGGTATCGCAAAACGGATTCAGGGAGGCGCGATAAGGATCCGTGCATTTCCGGAAGATGAGAAGGTCACCGTGAGCGTGTATAACGATGGCCCTACGCTGCCGCATGATTGGGAGACAAAGCAGGGCGGAATCGGGCTCGCAAACGTTCGAACTCGGCTGAAAAGCCTCTACGGGGATGCTTTCGACTTGACCCTGAGGAATCAAGAACCAGGCGGAGTGGAAGTTTCGATCTCCGTGCCCTTGCAGGAGCAGCCTGTTGTCAGCAGCTAAGATACGAACTTTGATCGTGGATGACGAACCGCTGGCGCGCAGCAACCTTCTAGTGCTGCTGCGCCGGGATCCGGAGGTTGAAGTCGTCAGTCAGTGCGGTTCTGGGATTGAGGCGCTGGACGAAATCCGTAAATCTAAACCGGACCTGGTTTTTCTCGACGTGCAGATGCCGGAATGCGACGGCTTTGATGTGTTGGAACAACTCGGGGAAGATCAGCCACGCGCCATTGTTTTTGTAACCGCGTACGACCAATATGCGGTGCGCGCCTTTGAAGCTGGGGCTCTCGATTATCTTCAAAAACCTTTCGACAACGCACGCTTCGAGCGGGCACTGACACGCGCAAAACAGAACCTGCAAACAGATAGGACTCTGCCTCACAGACCGGAGCGCATCATTGTGAAGAGTGCCGGCCAGGTTCTGTTCGTCAGGTATGCAGAGATCGATTGGGTCGAGGCTGCCGATTACTACTCCTGCCTGCACGTGGGTAACAGGACTCACCTCGTGCGGCGCAGCATGGCGGATCTTGAGAGCCAACTCGATCCCGCCACTTTTTGTCGTGTTCATCGGTCGGCGATTGTGAATCTGAATCGCGTGGCTGGCCTACAAACCGGGGCGGAAGGGGAATCTGAGGTTCTGTTGCACAACGGCGAGAAATTACGGTTGAGCCGTCGCTATCGTGCGCAGTTGCAGGAGCGACTGGGCTTGCGGTCGGCGCCGGGGTTTGATGTTCCGAACGAGAGATAGCAGATCAAATTCCCCGCCCTGTCCCGCCAAAATCGGGCGGGACAAGGACGGGGCACCCTTTACGGCCACCTACGGCCACCCCTTTTACGGGCCGCCTCAAGTCCTAAATACCTTCAGTTGGGGGATGGGATGCCGCCGTATTTTTGCAGCCAGTTTAGTTCTTCGCGTACTTTGATTTTGCCGTGCCAGGGATTTTTTCCCAGACCGTGTCCTTCGCCCGGAAAGACGAGCAACTTGTTGGGAACGCCCAAAGAATGGAGCGCGTGCTCCAGCAAGTAATCTTCGAGCACTGCCACGCGAATATCCGCCGAGCCTGCGACCATGTGGGTGGGGGTCTTCACTTTATCGATCTGGAAGATGGCGGCTTCGTCGTGATAGCGCTGCGGAGCTTCCCACGGACGTCCACCCAGAAAATAGGCGTCATCGTAAGTCGTGTCATCGTTGCCCCAGTTGCCCACGTGCTCGACGGCGCCTGCGCCGGTGACAGCGGCTTTGAAACGCGTGGTCTGGGTGATTAGCCAATTTGTCATGTATCCGCCGTAGCTGTATCCGCCAATCGTGAGGTGATCGGGATCGGCAAATGCCGTCTTTCACCAGAGCGTCTACGCCTTCCAGAATGTCTTTTCCGGGCCGCGAGACGATTACGGGAACGATCTGCATGAGGAACTTGTCGCCGTATCCTGTCGAACCACGATAATTAGGCTCGAAGACGAGCCAGCCGTTGGTGGCGGCGAGAGCTGCCCACTGATACCAGTCGGCTTCGAAATGATTGCCGTCAGCATCGGCAGGACCGCCGTGGATCAGAGTGAACATCGGGAGATGCTTGGCTTCGAACTTTCCGGGAGGATAGATCAACATCCCTTCAACGGTTGTCCCATCGTCGGCTTTCCAGCGATAAGGCTTGCCTTGCGGCAGTTCGCGTTCGGTCAAGAGCTTGTTGAAGGAGGTGATCGCGTGGGCTCCGTCGAGTTTGTCGGGCGAATCGGCAAGATACACTTCGCTGGGCTTGCCCAGAGATGAATAGACAAAGGCAAAGCGCGGGGAGTGCAGAGAAGAAGAAACCTCCTCGTACGTACCTTCCCAGCCATTGAGCTTAGCTAGTGACTCGGGCGGTCGGCTGCTGGAATATAACTGCACCTCCGTGCCGATTCGCGCGGAGGCCAGAATGGAATTGCCAGCGACTGCGTAATTGCCTATGGGGCCGATGAAATCTTTACCCCATTGCTCGATGCCCCCGCTCTCTGTATCGACCCAGTAAAGATGAGGTTGAAGATCGCGATAGGATCCTGCAACGTCTCCCACTTCTATGGTGAAGAAGAGGTGGCGATTGTCATTGGCCCAGCGCAGTTGGCTTTCGACGCCTTCATTGTGAGTGATGCGACGGGGCTGAGAGTTGGGCGTTCCGCCAAGATCGACGATATATATTTCTACGTCTTCGTATTTTTCCTGGCGCTGGTTGATCGCATTACTCACGAAGGCCAGCTTCATGCCATCCGGTGATGTAAATATGTGGTCTACGCGCAAGGGAGAGGTTGCGATTGCCTTCGCGCCTGGAGTGAGATCTGGATTCTTTTCCGGCTCTCCCTCTTTCTTCTCCACTTTTTCAGGACCATTCATGTTGTGAGCCAGGGCGGTAGACAAGTTCAATTCAAAAAGGGAGTCGCCGCGTTCGGCGGTGCGGTATTGCAAGACGTCTTTCCACTGCTGTTTGTAATCATCTTTTTGCGTTTTGCTCCAGGGCTGACGGGTTGCGAAATAGATCTTTTGCGAATCGGAAGACCACGAAAATGCATGGACGTCTTCCTCGCCCTGGGTGATACGAAGTGCCTCTCCGCCACGCGGAGAGATCAAATAAATCTGGCTGACGGTGTCATCTTTCGAATCGGAATCCGAGTCGCCGCTCTTCCCTGCTTCTGTTTTCCGGTCGGAGAGAAAGGCAATCCATTTCCCGTCGGGAGACCACTTGGGCTCGGAATCGTGGCCCGATTGAGTCAACTGGATCAGAGTTTTCGGATTGTCGTCGTAGAGCCAGAGATCGCCACGGAAGATTTGCTGATCCCAATCAGCGCGGTCCGTCGCGATGACAACGGAGTTTCCGTCAGGCGACACGTCGACGGTACGAAAACTCACAGTGTTGAAAAATTCGTCGAGAGTCAGCTTCGGTTTCTCAGCCAGGGCGGAAAGCACACAACTGAGGACACACAACAATAACAGCGTCAATTTGTGGGTCATAGGGTTCCCGGTGGGAAGAAGGTTTATACAACGAGAGATTCGCTGGAGGCAAGTGCTCGAGTGCGTATGCTCAAACGATAGAGCAGAGCCAATATCAAAGCGAAGGCGATGACAGACAACTGAACGTGAGTCCAGCGAGAAAGCGGTCCCACGAGGGGAAGAACGAAGGCGAGATATAACAGCACGTACAAAACGGGGTTGCTCGACGAATCCTCGGAACTTAGGCTCCAGTCGATAAGCAGGAGCAGCGCCGGCGCGAGGACGAGCAAGTCATAGACAAACAGATGCGGGTTGATCAGAACTGCTGCGAATGTCAAAGCAGCGAAGCGAATTGCGAGCGCAAATCCTGATCTCCAGACCGACGCCGCCAGCGCAATCGCAATGGCCGAACTAAGCAAATAGAGTACGAGAGCCGCGCTCTGTGATGGGATCAATAATGACCAGAAGGAACGAAGCGAATGCATCTGGATCGGCGCCAGGCTGAGTTCGGCAACATCGATCCATCGCAGGGGATGCAGGAAGAGATCGAAGTAAGCGTGCATGACCGAAGATCCGAAGTAGAAGCGTGCGAAGACAAGCTGCGCCGATGCGGATAGAACGAGTCCGGCCAAGATTCGCCAGGAAGCGGAAATCAGCAGCAGCAACGGAATGGCGACCAGGAATTGCGGTTTAAGCATCAAGCAACCAAAAGCAACGCCAGCTGCCAAATTGCGATTTTTGCGGAGAGCGAGGAGCGCGCCGGTGAAGCATAGTAAGACGAGTGCGGAGATCTGTCCACGAGCACAGAGGTGAAAGAGTGCAGGAAAAGCGAGTGCAGCGATGAAAACCAGGCCTCGAAATGCCCCAAGCTTCCGCAAGTGTCGCCAGACGGAATAGATGCAAACGAAATACAAGACCAGGCTGAGCATGGTCCAGATGCGAGCCGCAACCAGGAATGGCAGATCGACAAGCGGAATAAATAGCAGGTCGACCTGAGGTCCATAAAGGTTGGACAAACGCACCTGCGTGGGCTTGCCCAGTATCGACTGCAGTTCCTGTGCGCGGGTGTTCGGATCATAGAGTTCGGCAGCGCGATGCTGTGCGATCAAGCGAGCCGAAATGTAAAACGGAAGGAAATCCTGAAATTTGATATTGCCGGCCCGGTCATACAAGCCCGCTGTTGAGAAATCCACGGCGAATACTCCCCACAGGCAGACGGCCAGAACAACTGCCTGCGCACGTATCCGCTTTGGAGTAAGCCATTTTGCAAATGAAAGGACCGCTGCCGGCGCGATCACGGGATTGACTCGGCATTTTTCAGCGCTTCATCCATGGTTTGGAAGGGATGGGTCGCGCTCTGAACGAGCCGCCAGCCATCGTCGAATTTGCGGAACCCAACCATCGATCGGTAGCGAAGGTCGCGGGTATAGAGCGCGGCGCCGATTTCGTTCAGTGGAACCCACTTCCATTCGAACTCGACATCAGCCGAGTTGTCTTGCTTGGTGATGCCCGTCACTCCCAGCAGTTCCCTTCTGGCGACCGGAATTGAAATTGAAGATCTTCCGGACTGGTCCGCTGCGATCAACGTGCGCACGGTCTCTACTCCCGAAGGAGTCAGAATAATGTTCCAGCAAGGTGATGGCGCCAGACCGGGCGAGCATGCGATCACATTCGAGGTAATCCAGCCGCGATGCTGGAGAACCATGTACTCCGGCGATGGGTAGTCTTTGCTTGTGACAATTCCAGTGCGAAGCATGAATTCCTGTTGAGCCTTCAATTCAGGAGAGGCTGAGACCAGGTCTGTGGCGAGGCGGCGGGTGAGAAAATCGCGAGGAGAGCAGGTAGTCAATACAACCAGGATCAAGGGCACGAGATTGAATTTGCTTCGCACGATCGCGTGTGCACTCAAACAGTTAAGCTTCCGGCGCCGACAGCCGAGGACGGCTGTTCCTATAACTTTTGGGCGGACTCCGTGCCCATTTGTTCTTAGCGACTTGTGATTGTAAACAAACGCGAGCGCTTGTGTGGAAGGAAAGGCTGAGAGGCGATTTGACCATCGAACCCGGAAGCCCAGCGGCCGGGAATTTGCGACGGAGCACTGCGGGCAATGGCCGTCCGGCGTCAGGTTGTAATCCTGGATCAGATAGCCGTAACGGCGAATCAATGTCTGGCGACAATTTGGGCAATGAGTGTCTTCCCAGTCGCCCACCATGCCCGGCAGGTTCCCCGGATAGATATAACGCAGGCCCGCTTGCCGCCCGATGTCGGCCGCGCGTAGAAGATCTTCAGGCGTGGTGTCGCGCGGATCATTCATCTTGTAGTCGCCGTGAAACGCGGTCACGTGCCACGGAATATCCGGCGAAATACTGGCTACAAATTCGGTCAGCTTCCGCAATTCATCCTCAGAATCGTTGAAGCCTGGGATCAACAGAGTCACGATTTCCAGCCACAAACCCATGCTGTGGATGCGGCGAATGCTGTCGAGGATCGGACCGATGCGCCCGCCCAGTTCGTGATAATGACGGTCGTCAAAGCTCTTCAGATCAACTTTATACAGATCGAGCCAAGGCCGTAGAAATTCGAGCACCTGGGGCGTTCCATTGCCGTTCGAAACGAATCCAGTGATCAAGCCAGCCGCTTTGGCTTCCTTGAAGATGGCGACTGCCCATTCGCTGGTAATCAGCGGTTCGTTATAGGTGCTAACCATGACCTTCGCGCCCTGGTCCAAGGCTTCGCGAACCAGAGTCTCAGGCGAAACCTCCAGAGGCGCCGAGACAGCTCGCGGATCACGCAGAGCCTGCGAGGTCACCCAGTTCTGGCAGTAGGCGCAATGCAGATCGCAACCCAGCATGCCAATGCTGTAGGCCAAGGCGCCGGGATAGGCGTGGAAAAATGGCTTCTTCTCGATGGGATCGCATTGCATGCCCGCCGTATATCCCCAGGGAACGTAGAGCTTGCCGCCGCGATTAAAACGAACCTTGCACACCCCAGCCTGTCCCTCAGGAATGGGGCAGCAGTGACCACAGGAGAAGCAGCGAACACGATCGTTGCCGAGTTGCTCGTAGAGAGATGAATCGGCTTCGCGGACTCTCTGGTCGAGAATGTCCCGGAGTGCAGGCACAGAAACCTCTATAGCTACATTTTAGCGCGAGGCTTGCGAGCGATGTGTGGCGAGCGCCTCGATTTTGAACTGGCCAGCGGCGGGCTTGCCGTTAGCCCGATGCTGTTGGGACCAGCGCACCGCGTTCGATTCTATGGACGTCGCTTGCGACCGAGTGAGGCGTGCGCGAACAGAAGGAGCCAGCGTGTTGCTAGCTTCATCCCCGCTCGAGCGGGCGACAACCATCCAAAAATAGGCGCGGTTAAGGTCCTGAGGGACACCACGTCCGCTGTAGAAGAGTGAACCCAGCTTGGCTTGAGCCGGAACGTAGCCCTGTTCGGCTGCTTTGGTAAACCAGCGAACCGCTTCTGCCTCGCTAAGCTTGACTCCTTGTCCTGTGGCATAACGAAGAGCCAGCGCGTTTTCAGCAACCGGATCGCCTTTACTCGCCACTTGCAGCAGTTGATCGAGCGATGTTGTTTCCATGGGAACGGCAGAAAGACGCAGGGTCTCCGATCTCGGGACCTGAGAAGATGCAAGAACAGTCGGCAATTGAGAGCCGCCGCGAGAGTGCAGCTTGCTCACAATCCATGGCGCAGCCTCACTCTGGATCCATGGAGCCATGCCCCACCCCAGGGCCAGCGCGATGGTAGCAGCTGCGCACATGAGAATCATAATGTGCGACCGTGGCAAACCGATGGCTGAGGTGATCGTCTCCTCGTTAGTTGATTCCTCTTTTTTTTCTTTCGAGTCGGGGGCGACGAACAGGACGCTTCCTGGTATAGGCGCGGCAGCCTTCTTCTCCGCGGGTTTGAGGAATGGTAAATTCTCCACGCTCGCGGCGCGATGAGCAGCCTCAAGTACGGTATCGCCCAGACGCTGCAGAACGGTTCCGTCGGCTTCGGAGAATGCCTGAGGCTGACCGGCGAAAACTTCCAGTATCCCAACTGCCTTTTCCCCAACACGAATCGGTGCGGCGAGAAGAGAACGGATGCCCAAAGCGCGGCAACTGGCAGCATCCACCCGAGTGTCGGTCTCGCTATCGTCGCAGCGCAAGGGTTGGGAACGCTTTACACACTCTCCGGAAAAGCCGGAGCCAACCTGCAGACGGGCTCCAATGGGCGGCGCATCCGGGCCGGAACTTGCACAACAGACCATAGAATCGGCCTCGCCGTCGGATAAGGCTATGGCAGCGCCGGACGCCGTAAGGAGCAACTGAGCACGTTCCGCGATCAACTGCAGCGCGCGCCGGAAATCTGAACCCAGCACTTCAACCTGGCGCCGCACAGCGCTTACTGCTGCCAAGGTATCGGTGTAACCCGGACTGGGAGGAGCTGCGTCCTGAGAAAGACTCACAGCCGCAACCTCAGTTTCACCGTTGGCCACTCCGGCCATGACATTCACGAAGAGCCACTCGCGGAGGCGCGACAGAGAGTCTTGAGAAAGGCCTGAAAAGCGCACACCAGCGCGGCCAGAGGGGCTCGACCAAACAACTTGGCCGGTCGTGCAGATGTGTTGCGGACAATCCGCGAGCTCCAGCCAAACATTGACAGTTTGCTGTAATTGCAAAGGCGAGTGGCACTGGATCGCCATACCGTCTTCGCTGATGTTTACGATCTCGTGGAGATCGAGCATCGCGCCTTGCGACTTGGGGGTGAAACTTGCGTAAGCAGGCGTCTGAATTCTGTGCCGCACGCGCCGTCGACGATTTGGGACCGCGGGCGCAGGGGTCGAATTAATAGCTGACATGGAGATGGGGCCCGAGTGCTCTCGGGTACATATTAGCGCGGGACCACAGAAAAGTATGCAACGAAGAAAGGGATTTGCCAAGAACCGGCATCATCGGAGCAAATACGATACCCAGCGCCTACCCCGACAAGCGCTCCCCAGGCGCACTGGCTATCCTGCACGTTGCAGGAGTTCTGCCCTTTTCATGCTTGAAATACGGGAAATGGCCGCGACCATCATGCTGGATAGCAGCTGCATGGTGGCGACATCACGCTCATCAAACGCGCCGGGAGACGAGGAGAGGACTTCAAAAACTCCCAGGGTACGGCGGTAATGACGTAAAGGAGATACCAGGATTGAGCGAACCCCTAAGCGGCGGCAACTCGCCAGATCAACCCGGGGACTTCGCTCTGCATCGTGGCAGAGCATGATCTCGCCCGTTCGTACTGCTTCGGCAGAGATACCGGCATCGGTCTGGAGGCGCACACCCAGATCCGGCGCAGTACGGCCAGCCCGAGCCCGACATACGATCTCATCTCCCGCCCGCAGGGCGATCGCGGCCCCCGTGGCTGCCGTCAGATGCTGGGCACGCTCCGTAATTGCGCTGATGGCCGGCTCCAAATCGAGTTCGGCGGGATGAATCTCAACTTCCTCGTTGTCAATGGCTACCGCTCTGAAACCTGACGCTGGATGAGCGGCATTGGCTACGCGGAGCTGACTGCGCTGTGCGAGGGAGGGCATCCGGGAGCGGCTGTCAATGGTAAGCGCTTCTGGATCGGGAACGGTTCGCAAGAGATCGCGAACCAGATTGTTTAATTCCATATCCGTGATCAGGTGCGCCGTCTGCTGGCTGCCCAGGGATCCCCCGAGCACGCGCGACAGACTCAAAACAGACTGGCTTCCGCAAGCCAGGCAATGGGGCTTAGTGCTGGTGCTGATCAGCTCGCATTGAACACAGAAGGTTGCGGACTGCAGAGGGACAAAATTGGCGTCCCTAAAAGTAGAGCCATACACAGTCTTGCCAAACATAATTGGTGAAACCTCGCTTCCCGTCCACGGTGCAGTTGAAGGTAAATACAGTACGCAGGGTACAAAAGTAACGCTACTGGTTCAGGGGTGTGGAAAAGAGGCTTCAGCTTGCTGGGTGGTCGGGCATGATCTCCAAAAGTCCGCAAACTCGAGCGCCGCACCCGTTGCGAAAGCTACCGGGAAGTTTGCCGGCCTTATTTTTGGAGTGGAGCCTTGATTTGCAGCCGGAGCTCGGCTATGCTTGATGCACATTCGCGGCCCATGTTGGGCCGGTGGGGGAATCATGACTTGGACGGCACCTGCTTTCGAAGAAGTCTGCCTCAACTGCGAGATCAACTCTTACGCCAGCGCCAAACTGTAACTGTAAAGCCTGCGCTGCGCCCCTGCTACGAACCTCGCGAGCCTGATTGCGCATGATCACTTGCGCGATGCGCTCGGACGTCTCTCCCTGACTGATAAGGTTTCTCGTTGAATGCACCGCAGCGGTGCCGCGAGTGCTGCTTTCATCAAATTCAGACCGCACCAACTGGACAGCGATTTGCATGTGCTCGCAGCCAGCGTATAGCTGCCGCAATCTAGAGGTCAGCTATCCAGCCTGCGCCGGCAATAACGAACCATCTTGTTCGGGAAGTGCGATGATCTCGGCCGGATGCGCCAGCGTACGATCCAAGGCATCAGCCAAGGCGGTAGGAAAGACATTTGTGAGTAGGTTGACATCTACCTGCAGGTCGCGGCGTGCGTATTGGCGATAAACCATTAAAGTTCCGCGGGCACGGTTGGACGAACTCAACAGGCAAAGAGCGATGGTCCACACTGCAGAACTATTCAGATTTCTGAGACCCGGCTTGAGCCAGCGGAAAGTGTTTTCCGCTGCCTCCGAATGGCGAATCTCCCCAAACGTTGACATGTGGCCGGCGAGGGAGTCCAGATTGAGTTCGAAGCCATCGAAATCGTTGCTGCTGAAGGCCGCGGTCAAAATGCGGCGAACCTGTTCGTAATCGCGGGCCACTTTCAATTCTTCAGTGGCGCGGCGGATCGCTAGATTGTTCACAAAGATCTGCGGTTGATCCAGCGTCCGACGTCCGACGCGGGCGATCTCTCCAAATTCGAGATAGCCCAAGTGCTGCACGCCGATCCAAATGCCCACGCCCAAAACAGCCATGACCAGTCCAAGTGAGCTTCCGGTAGGCCAAAGCAAAAACAGGCTGAGCATGGCAAAGACAGCGGAGACTCCATACAGCAGGATGACTACCTGGCGATGCGACATGCCATGCTGCAGGAGCTTGTGGTGAATGTGCTCGCGGTCAGCGGTGAATACCGGGCGACCGCTAATCAAGCGGCGAATGACGGAGAGCACGGTTTCAAGGATCGGCAGACCGAAGGAGACGATCGGAATGGCGACTGCGACTATGGTTGGAGCTTTTTGTGCTCCGTGAAGCGCCAGGGCGCTCAGCAGAAAACCAATGAAGAGGCTGCCGGAGTCACCCAGAAAGATTGTCGCTGGATTGAAATTGAAGCGAAGGAATCCCAGGATCGCGCCGGCGAGAGCGATCGTCATGACCTCTACCAGGACAGGACCGTGAAAAACCGCGAGAACGAATGCCACCATCGTGGAGAACAGGGCCGAGCCGGCTGCAAGGCCGTCAAGTCCATCGATCAGATTGAAGGCGTTCGTAATGGCCAGCACCCAGATCACGGTGAACAGTAGTTCGACGGACGAGGGCAGAGGGCGGTCGCCAAACAGGACGGGAATATTGATGATGCGCAGTCCACCTGCATATAGCATCGAGGCGGCAATGGCCTGAACCGTGAACTTTACGTAGGGACCGACTCCGCGAACATCGTCATAAACCCCCAGCAAAAATACGAGAGCGGCCGGAACGAGAATGGTCTTCATCGTCGCAAACAACGTTGCAGAATGCAGATTGGGATAACGAGATGCCCAGGCAGCAGCCAGTCCCATGCAGGTGGCGAAGCTCAGGAAGATCGCCACACCACCGAGACGAGGCAACGGAGTGGCATGCAGATGACGGTCGTGGGAAGGGGCTGCAAGCCATCCACGCGCCCTCGCGAAGTCCCGGACGGAGCGCGTCAAGACAAAAGACAGAAACAGCGCCAGGAAAAATGTCGCGAGGAATATGGGAGTCAAGCCGTGGGATCCTCAAACCGGGCGTTGCCGCACAGCAACGCCAGATGCGTTGGACAGAAAAGCAGTGCCACACCTACCCCTGGGCTGATAGTGAGTGAATACATTCCCGCAAAGTTTCGAGAGTGCCAGAAATCTAACAGGCAGGGCTCGTGAGTTCAATCTCTCAGTTGGACAAAGCTGTGGAAAACTAACCTGAAACGTGACTCTGCGCAGAGTTCTGCTGATTACAGGCTGGGTACGTCAGCGAAAAGAGTGCAATCACTCACCCGCAGATTTCAACCCTCAGAAATCACTCGTTGCAGCACTTCGATGTACTTCTGTGCGGTGCTGGACCGCGAGTAATTCTGCAAGATATAGGTCCTTCCCTTCTCTCCCAGCTCTCGAGCCAACTCGCGATTGGTAGCCAGCTGGTTAATTGCAGAAACCAGGGCGTCTGCGTTCTCCGGCTCGACGAGTAGTCCGGCTCCTGCCTCCTGCAAAATTTCTTGAGCCTGGCCTTCCACTCCGAGAATCACCGGACGCGCACAGGACATGAATTCGAGCATTTTGGTGGGAATGACCGTTTTGAATGCTTCGCTCTTCTTCAGCAAGACAACGCAGGCGTCGGACGCCGAGATGAATGCCGGGATCTTCTCGCGTGGTTGTTGATCAAGGAACTGCACATTGGCCAAGCCGCGCGACTGGGAGAGAGCTTTGATGCTTTCCTTCTCCGCACCTTCTCCAATCAAGAGAAAGAGCACGCTGGGATTTTGTGACTTGAGTCTTGCGGCGGCATCAACCAGGGTTTTAAGTCCGTGGGCCATGCCCATTGTGCCGATGTAAGAAACCAGGAACCGCGATTCGGCGCGTAGTTCCCTTCTCAGGGCTAAGTTCGTGGCGGGGTGGGCGGGAGCAAAAAGATCCGTCTCTACGCCGTTCTCAACGATGTGGATTTTTTCCGCCGGAACATGCCACCGGCGTACCAAGTGATCCTTGAAAGCTGGGGTGACGACCACGATGCGAGCCGAATGCTCATACAGAAATTTTGCGGTCGCAGCCAACGTTCGGTACAGCAGAGAGTCTTCGCTGCCGACTCCTACCGCGGTGAGTGACTCGGGCCACAGGTCGCGCACCTCAAAGACAAGTGGAACGTGCCGCGTGTATGCGAGCCACCAACCCGAAAGTCCGACCAGGAGTTGCGGAGAGGAGGCGATGATCACATCGGGGTGAGGCAGCGTGAGGCCGCGGAAAGCGGAAGAAATGCAGAAAGAAGCGTAATTGCGCATCCGCTCGTGCGCTTTGCGGTTCTGTAGGGGCCACAGCCAGGTGCGGAAGACATTCACTCGACCAACTTTTTCGGAATAGGTGAGGCGGCGCAAGCGACTGCGCCATTCGGGCGGAACGATGCCAGTTGGATGATTGGGGAAACCGGTGAGCACCGAAACTTCGTGTCCAGCGCCCGCCCAGTGTTGGGCAAGTTCCGCCGCGCGAGCCGAGGGCGCTCCCATTTCCGGGGGAAAATATTGGGACACGTAAAGAATTTTCACGCGAATGTAGAGGGTATCTCATGATTAGGCGTTCGGCATAGGCGATGCGAAGACATGATCTCTCGCGTGTCGATTGCGGGTGAAGCGCTACGTTGATCGGCGGGATCAGTAGTAACAAAGTTTGAAAGCGCTCTTGTAGCATAAGGCTCGAGTGCGCTTGGAGCGACTGCGCATGTAACTTTCCCAGCGATCGGCGACATCGGCGAACTTCCCTTCGCCCGTGAGGCGATGCATCACGCGCAGTTGCACAACGTGTAAGTGATGGTAAAAGGGACTCGCAACCATTCGTAAGCGCGTACCGGATTGCTCGTACAGAGACCAGAATCCGAGGTCGTAACGGTCCAGGTTGTGCAGGAGGGTACGAACTCCACGGGCAAAAAGCTGCTGTGCGGAACCGTCGTACGTAGCGAGGGAGTAGTCATGAACGCCCCACAGCGCCCAGATGAAGCCATTCAGAATGTGAGTGGGAGGCGAGACAATGTACTCCTCGAACCACAGGTCGCCGGATTCGTCGGTGAAAGCCACGCCTCCATTCGCAATCGGCTTTTGAAAGCTCGCGAACGCGCGATTGGCAGCTTCCAGATATGCTGCGTCTCCCGATTCTTTATGGGCGCGGACCAACACGGAGATTCCCTGCCCTTGCGCCAGTCCTGAATACCACGGCGCCTTCAGCATGTCGCGGTACTCCCAGTCGAAATGATGATTCCACACGGGCAGTCCGTTTGCATTTGTTTCCAAGTGCTCGCGGAGCCAGTCGGACACGAGGAAGAACTTTTTGCGGCTCGCGGGGTTCCCGGTTCGTCGCCACAGGTTGTAATTACCCAGTCCATATTGCGCAATGGCGATGGGGTTGTATTGCACGCCGATGTGGCCGTGGTAATCGAGCAGGGGGATACCGGAGGGATCGAATGGGCCAGAGTACTGCGCCTTCTCGGCGAATCCCATGTAGTACTGGCCTAACTCTGTGGTTGACGCCTGCGGATCTTCTGTCGGGGTTTCGTGCCAGAAACTCAGGTGGCTTTTGCTCCCGAGGAGATAAGCGCTGAAAATTCGACGATAGTAGCGCAGCGGTGGCATGACGTTTGGCTAAAGTTACGGTTCTCCCAGCGCACGGTCTCGTCAGTTCGCATTCATCATACGGCAGAGGATCGATCACGGTTCATGTCGTAAATCGATGTGACCACATCATCGGCTTCGACGGCGATCGTGGTTACGGCAAGGTATTGCGTAGTGTTTTGGCCATCGGGAAACAATGCGTTTCCATACTGGAAGAATTTCATCGGCCAACGATCCTTGCGCCAGTTCAGGAGTGGATTCCATCGCTGGGGATGGCGCATATCACTCGCGTACACGCGGACCATAGGATCCGGGTTGGCCTCGCTGGGTTCGACCATCGTGGAGAAAAACATGTGGGAGCCTACGCGAGCCGCTGAAATGCAAGAACTGCTGATTGGAGCCAGACGCGACAATGTGCCTTTGGGATCCAGACGCCAAATGGAGTTTTCCTCCAGCGGAGTGTCGGATGCGAAGTACAGCGCCTCTTGGGTTGGAATAGCGGCAACTGTGCGAGCCTGCTGTTTGCCCTGCAGCACAACCTCTACGCTGCTGAAATCGCAGCTTGCACGCAGGATTCGGCATTCGTCGCCATAATCGCCCGTAAAAACCCAGAGGCAATTCTGCCAAGGGTCATGCACGATGTTGTGAATGTGGCGAATTGCGCCTTTGGGAAAAGTGTAGGCGACATCCCACGTCAGGCCAGCGTCGCTGGAACCGTACACGTGCACTTCTTGCCGTGAAGCATTGTCAAAATATTCTCCCCAATAAACCGAACCGCCGGGCACTGCGGTGATGTGGAGAGGACGCGTTCCGCGCCTGATGCGATACGTTTCGCGGAACTCCGATTCACCCGGAGCGAGTGTGCCTATCACTCCCGGCAGTGCGGCAACCAATCCCCCGGACGGCAGTACTGCCAGCGCATGAAAGCCGTCGCGCAACAACCGGGCTGTAAGGCGGTTCGAAACCGAGAGCCTGCGGGCCCAGGGAGGGCGGAACTCTCCTACCTCTTGCCACTTCAGAGCAGAAAAGTTGTCGATGCTGGCGCGCAGCAGTTTATAAGCACGGGAAATGTACAGCGTGTTGCCGTCCCACGCCAATGCACGCGTACCCTGCAGCCGAGCGCAGCGCACGACTTTATCTGCAACTTCTTGAGTCAGTGTGGGTGAAATCATGAGAGCGGATCAGGGAAAGAATGTTTTCATGCAGAAACAACTTCCCCCCGATTTTTCGAACTCTGAAGTGTCCACGATGACAGGACTGAATCCCTCCTCACCAAGAATTCTTTCAATCTGCGGCGTCATGCGCGGAGCGATATAGCGATCATTCACCACGATTCCATTTCCTATGAATTCATGCGCTTCCTCAGCATCGAGCAGGTGGACGCGTTTCCACAACTTGTGAATGGATCCCAAAGACTCACCGGAAAATGCCCCCACAAAAATTAGTGCGGCTTCATTGTTCAAGGGACAAAGGCAAGTATCGAGGTGATAACAGTAGGGATCGATCAACTGGAGCGGCACCACAGGAATTCCCATTTCGGACATGGCTGCGGAAAACTTCTCAATTGCGCCGCGCGTGCTGCGGAATCCGTACCCGGCGTATATCCGCGATCCGTCAGGATGCCAGAGCAGATCGCCGTGGCCTTCCAGATACTCATCTGGTGCGAATGCAATATCGATTATGCGGAAGTCGCGGGCGCGGAACCATTCTACAAAATGCGCAACTTCGCGCTGGCGCGAGGCATACAACATGCGACTGGGAACAATGAATCGTCCGTATCCTGGTTTCTCGCCTACAAAAACCTGATTGGCTGCGAACACCATATCTTCGAGTCCTTCGACAGGGTCGATGGTGTGGACTTCACAGCCATTCTGTTGCAATACACCACAGAAATTTTCCCACTGTGTGCGCGCTTTTACCCGGTCCACCGCGCATTCGTTGGACATGTAGGGATTCTTTTGGTCCACGACATCAAAATAATCCGGTGGACACACAAGCACCTTGGGCATAACAACAGAATGGTAGACGGCGTGATGGAGGCTAGGCAAGGAGGAGCCTTGTATTCGGCGCTGGCTGCCGAAATTTCGGCAAATGTGCCGGGTCCTCAGAGCAAGGTTCGGCACTAGAACTAACGTGTTGGTGAAAGTTCAAGTCTGGTAAGAAACCTGCTCGGATTCAGCTTCATTCGCCTCCCGAATTCTGTCCCAAGTGAGCCCAAAGATGCTGAGTCAATGTGCGAATTCGCAGTGCGGCAAGCCTTTTCTGAAACTAAGAGAGGGCAAGCTTTTCCTGGTCGAGACTGATCGCGTCGCCAAGCCCGGCGAATCTGTTTCTCCACCGTTTGTGCGTGCCCGGCAGCGGCAACGACTGGTGGAGCACTTTTGGCTGTGCGACGAGTGCGCACCGCATTGGACTCTGATTTACGATGGCGAGCGAGGAATCACTCTGGTGCCCTTGCGACGCGCGCTTGCCAGGGCTGCGGCTGCCCCGGAAAGCCGGAGCGGAACTGCCTGACAACTTCCGAGCGGCTTTCGATATAGGCATGGTTGTATCATCCCCTGCAGTCTTCACCAACTGCTTCCAACATGTGCTGGAATGGCGATGCCGTGCCATTGCTTAACGATGTTGATACGGCGAAAGCGCGGGCCAGAATATAAAGAGCCATGCAGAACCGCCGGGCAACCGGACAGGGCTGGTTCACCTTGCGTCCGCTGCCCGGTAGCTGCATCCCGAGCGATCGACTCAACAGTTCAGGGTTAGTGCTTGAAGAAGTCCGCGTTCTTTTCGATGAACTCCTTCTTATCTTCAGGAATGTCTTCGAGCGCGTGGATCGAGTCGGAAGTGCAAGCCGGAACGCATGCCCCACAGTCGATGCATCCCTCGGGATCTACATACATCTGACTCGCGGCTTCGAAGCCGGGCTCATCGGTCTTGGGATGGATGCAATCGGTAGGGCAAACCTCAACGCACAGGGAGTCTTTGATGCAGGTATCAGTTATTACGTAGGCCATGATGAATCAGTCTCCTGGAATGAGTACTTCACTCGCTCAACAACGAGTCTATGAAGGGAACGTAGCAATGGCGGTGATTACGATCACATCCTGGTGTGCGTCATGCGATGAAGATTGCAGGTGTTAGGCGAGAAAATCATCCGATGGGCAGTGTGCGACCTTCGCATGATGAGGATCACTATCAAGTGTGACGATGGTCACAGAAATCGAGGGGCAATAGGGTTTAAATAGGCACAATTGAACTAGGCCTTCTAGTCATAGGATCGCCCGGCTCCAACCCACAGAACCCCACAAGCCGTTACCCCAGACGGCGGGAGCCGGGCGCTTGAAGGCTCAGATGGAAGCCCTTCCCCCTTCTCCTGTCAGCCGGCAACTATTTCTGCTGTGATGGTGCCAGTCTGTGTGTCTTGGGCGACACACGCGTGGCATCCGGGGCACGGTCCTCACCTCTTCTCCTGCAGATAACCCGACTGTTTCCAGACACATACGATCTGGTCTTTGCAGTGCCTTCTCAAATAACGAAAGCATCGGCGAGGAGAAGGCACATGTCGACGGTTTACGGCAACGGGATACGGAAACTGAACATTCCACTCTGCCTGCTAGCTCTGGTGATCAGTTTCCCAGCTTTTGCACAAAGCTCAATCCAAGCAGTCGACCGGCATTCCCAGCGACTTCTCCTGGTGAGTATTCCTGATCGCAAGCTAGTTGTGATCGAAAATGAGAACGCAATCGCTACTTTCGACATCGCGGTGGGAGCGGCCGAGAGCCCCAGCCCGACAGGCGAGTTCCAGATCGTCAACCGCGTCGTCAACCCGACTTACTACCATCCAGGCACCGTAATTCCCAGCGGGAAGAATAATCCGATTGGCACGCGATGGCTTGGGCTCAGCCAGAAGGGCTACGGCATTCACGGCACAAACGTTCCGAAGTCGGTGGGCCAGGCTGCTTCGCATGGATGCATTCGATTGCGCAACCGCGATATCGAACGCCTTTTCGCCATGGTTCGCATAGGAGATCGTGTGGAGATCCACGGCGCTCGCGATGAGCAGATTGCGCGATTTGTAGGCACCGGGGATCAGAAACAAATTGCCGAGAACGACATTCCTTCAACTGCGGCAGGAGGACAGTAGCGGGCTGGACGCGAGGGAAACGAAACGCAATTGGAATTCAGGAGATTTTATGCAAATGGCAATCACATTCATGGCAGTGATCGGAGGAATGGTGTTCTCGCTAGCGGTGGCTCTGCTGGCGGAGGAATTGATTTTTGGGCAGGTATTCCGGCTGTTTTTTGTCCGCCAGTCGGAAGCGGTAAAGTCCGGGCAAAAGCGCTGATGCGCGAAGGAGAACGACAATGCTGGTACTGCGAAATTTGCTCATGTATGGCGGCTTTGGGATGGTTCTGGTGGCTATAGCCATTCTGGGCTACGACTTGTATCTCGAAGTTCTCTATCGAAAGGCACTCGCCACTCCCGGTGTAACTCCGATCGCGACGGCTCCAGTTTGGCGCTGGCGCCGTTCGCTGGCGCTTCTGCTGCTTGCCTGGGGACCCATTCTGCTGGCCTTCAGCATCGTCGTGGTTCCGAGCGGGATGGCGGGCATTCGGGTGAGCCAAAGCAGTGGCACGCGGCCTGGGACACTGTATCCGGGCGTGCATCTGATCGCACCTCTGGTGGAAGATGTCGCGATCTTTGACATTCGCGATCAGGTATTCACTACCGGAGCGTTGGATGACGGAAAGCCCGCTGCTACGCCGAAAGCTCCGCCCAAAGCGCAACTTCTCGATGTGCAGGCCAAGGAAGGACTGATTCTGGGACTGGCCATTACGGTGCGATATCGGCTGGATGCCAGACGCCTGGACTACATCCAGAGCAACCTGCCACATCCCGTAGAGAAAGAAATTGTGCCGCCGGTGGTTGCCAGCGTGTGGCGCGACATTGTGCCGCATTACACGGTGCGAGACGTTTTCTCGGCGAAGCGCGAGGAAGTCAGGCAGCGCGCAGCGGGTCTCATCACCCAGAAACTCGCGGTGGATGGCATCGTGGTGAAGGAAGTCATGTTGCGAGACATTCAGTTACCCGAGGAATACGCCAAGGGATTAGAAACGCTCCTGCTGAAAGAACAGGAAAATGATCAGATGGGCGTGGAAACCGAACTCAAGCAGAAGCAGGTAAGGATCGCAGAGCTAGAGGCGGAAGCCAGCAAAGTCCAGCAGATCAAGCACGCCGAGGGCGAGGCTCGGGTCCGCGTATTGCAGGCGAAAGGTGAAGCCGATGCTATGCAATACACCCTGCCATTGAAGGAGAAACAGATTCAGCAAAGCAAACTCGAAGCGGCGGCGCGCAAGGAAGCGACGATCCAGAACGCGGAAGCATCAGCCCAGGCCAAGGTCATCGACAGCAAAGCTGAAACCGAACGCCGGAAGCTTTTAGCTCAGGCCGAAGCGGATCGCATTCGAGTGACCGCATCCGCCGATGCCGAACGCATGAGCAGCGAGGCCGCCATCTTGAAGCAGAATCCCCTGCTAATCAACAAGATCGTAGCTGAGCGATTGTCCGACAAACTGCAGATCATGATGGTGCCGGCGGATGGCAAGTTCTTCTTCGCCAACGACGTGCTGCGCGGCATGAACATGGCGAACCAGGCCAGCCAGAGTGAACAGGGCGAAGCGCAGCCGCGTTAGTGTCCGACACGCAGTTTCCATCCTCGCTGCCAAATGCGGCAAGGGTGGCGGCCTAGCGTAGCGTATCGAACGGGGGCGGTGTCCAAACAGTACAGAGGCGGGAGCACGATGCGATGCGGCGGGCAATCTATAATTCGACTATTCCAAAGCTCATTTTGAAATCGATGCGGCGCGCGCTTGGCTCGGCACGCACTCTCCGCTGTGGCGGGTTCGCTCTGTGTTGCCTCACAGCCGTGACATCGCTTTGCGCTTTAACTTCCGATTGGAATGCGGCAGAGCAGCAACTGGCGCACAAGATAGCTGCGGTTACGGGGCCCGGCGCGGCTACTTTGGTGGTGCAGAATCGCTCATCGCTGAGCAGGCGCGATACCGATATCGTGCAAAACGGTCTGCAGAGCGCGCTGGCGCAGGCCGGCGTGCGACTGGTGAACAGCGAGCAGGCAGCTGCTTCGATTGCCCTCTCGCTGTCGGAGAACGAATCTTCTTACGTGTGGGTCGCGGAAATCCGGCAGGGCATTTCCGACGCCGCCGTCGTCATGGTCTCAATACCACGGCCAGCACCAACGGCAAGGGCACCCGATTCGATGCCGATGACACTGCGAAAAACGCTGCTGTGGAGTGGCCGTGACCGCATCCTTGATGTGGCCATCTTGGAAGGAACCGACAGCCCAACTCGGATTGCGGTGCTCAATCCTGAGAACATCTCGTTCTACCGAATGGTGGCAGGAAAGTGGCAGGCAGAACAAACCGTTGCCATCAATCATGCGCAGCCCTGGCCGCTGGATCTGCGCGGCAGGCTGCTTTGGACGAAGGATCATGCGCTGGAGGCCTACCTGCCCGGCGTGATCTGTCGTGGCGCAGCGATGGCCAGCATCACCCTGAACTGCCGTGAGAGCGACGATCCCTGGCCGCTGGCCGCGACAGCAAATCCTTCCACTGGCAATGGGAATGCGCTTCTGACAGGATTCTTTGCGTCCCGGCGCAACTTCTTCACCGGCGTGATCAGTCCGTCGATAGGGAAGTTCAGCACCGTAACGAAATTCTATTCCGCTGCATTCGTGCCCCGGGACAAATACACCCTCTGGCTGTTCGCTGGAATGGATGGAAAGGTACACATGATCGACGGCATTCGCGATCAGACGTCGGCCATCGAATGGGGCAGCGACATTGCCACGGTGAGAACGGCGTGCGGCGCAGGCTGGCAAGTGCTGGCGCCCGCTGCGAGCACCGAAAAGGACGATTCTGTGCGGGCTTATGAGTTTCCGGACCGTGACCCGGTGGCGGTGAGCTCGACTGTGGACTTGCCAGGCACGCTCTCAGAATTATGGACCGAGTCAAGCGGTGATACCGCGATCGCAATCGTAAGGGATCGAGAAACTGGGAGCTATGAAGCTTTGCGGCTGGCTATGGCCTGCAATTAGTGCTCTGCTGATTCTGATGTCAGCAGCGAACGCCGCCACGCGTCCACAATACGGCGGAACTTTGCACGTCACCATGCGAGCGAATCCTTCGTCTTTGGATCCTGCTGAGATCTCCGAGTACATTGGAGGCCGTAATGTCATTGTGCTGCTTTTCGATACGCTAGTGACAACGGATGCGTCCGGTCGTGTGCAAGGCGCCTTGGCGGAGTCATGGCAAATGTCACCCCCGGATCAGCGCTTGCAAGTTCGTCTGCGGAAGAACATAAAGTTTCAGGATGGCAGCCCGCTCACCAGCGAGACTGCGGCTGGTTCCTTGCGCAGGGGAAACCCGGGATGGAACGTCACGGCCGCCGGGGACGTTGTTACCATCGAGTCGGGAGTTTCGGCTCCTGAACTCCTGCAAGAACTCGCGCTGCCGCGAAATGCCATTGCGAGGAGAGATACCGTCGGCAGCATCGGGACGGGTCCATTTCATGTCACTGACTGGCAAGCCGGAAAAAAGTTGACGCTCACCGCGAACGAGGATTATTGGGGCGGACGCCCCTTTCTCGACCAAATCGAAATCGAAATGGGCCGAAGCTTCCGCGATCAGATGAATGCTCTGGAAAGCGGCAGGGCGAACCTTGTGGAAGTCGCTCCGGAGCAGATGCACCGCATCGGTTCGCAACGCTATGAGTTGCTGCATTCCAGTCCCATGGAACTGGTCGCATTGAAATTCGCAGGCGAGGCGGCCTCCGCGCAACAGAAAAATGTTCGCGACGCCCTCCGCTTTAGCGTCGAGCGCCATTCAATGCACACCGTGCTGCTGCAAGGCGCAGGACAGACCTCGGCGAGTCTACTTCCCACCTGGATGAGCGGTTACGCATTTGTATTCTCCACCGAAGCGGACCTCGCTCGAGCCCGCCAGTTGAGAGATCAGGTTCCCGGGGTCCCAACTCTGACGATGGGCTATGACAAGAATGATCCAATGGCAAGATTGTTGTCCGAACGCATCGCTCTGAATGCGAAGGATGCCGGGCTCTGGGTGCAACTGAATCCGGACACCACCGACTTTCGCCTGCTGCGGATTCCGCTTACATCTTCCAATCCTCGGATTGCGCTGGAAACTCTAAACAATCAGTTGGGACTGCCGCCAATCAGAAGCAAATCGCAGTCCATCGAAGACCTCTTCAGCGCCGAGCAAACGGCATTGGCGAGCGGGCGCGTGATTCCCCTGTTTTATCTCCCACTTGCGTATGCTTCCACGGTCAGTCTCCGCGACTGGGTCGTAATGCCCGACGGAAGCCTGGACCTTGCGCAGGCCTGGTTGAAGAGTCAGCAGCCATGAGCTTTCGGCGAAAACTCCTGGCCGTATTCGCATTCACCGTTTTGCTGTCCGTGACGGGAGTGGCGTGGCTCGTTCAGGAAGTCACGCGAAAGGCTTTCGAGAAAAACGAAAATGAGCGCACGGCCGCACTAGTCACGCAGTTTCAGCGTGAGTTCAATCGACAAGGCGAGGAAGTCGTCCGGCGAGTGGAGCGAGTCACGGGTTCAGACGCGTTGATTCGCATGGCAACTGCCCTCGGCGGAGGATCCACCGAATCTGCAGAGTATTTGGATCTTGCCCGCAATCTGGCGGAAAGTCATCAACTCGATTTCCTTGAACTGCTGGACTGGCACGGAAATATCATATCTTCCGCACAGTGGCCGGCGAAGTTTGGATATTCCGATACGTCGTTCGAGACTCTCTCGGCCTCCGCTACCCAGAGCGCATTTTTGAAATTAGAGGAGTTGCAGGACTCGTCGGCGCTGGGCCTGTTTGCCGTGCGCACGACGCGCGCCGGAGAACATCCAGTCTACGTTTTCGGGGGCCAACGACTGGATAAGAGCTTTCTCTCTGCGCTGAATCTGGCTCCTGATGTTCGTGTCCTCCTCTATCAGAATCGCGGCCAGGGATTTTCTGCTGATCTGCTGGTGGATCCTTCGCCGTCCAGCACTCCCGACGCGGCCCATCCAGCGGAACAGTTTGCTTCTCTGGTGCAGGCAGTTCGGCGTAATGACCAGGAAATGTCGGCGATTGTGAACTGGTCATCCGATGAGGCGGACCAAGAGCTCTTTCACGCCATTCCGCTGCGAGGCGTGGCCAAGGATCATCCGCTGTTGGGAATTTTGCTGGTGGGGCACTCGCGCCGTTCGTATGTCGAACTGAAGCACCGCATCCGGGATGCGGCTCTGCTGGCAGGCGGCGGCGGTATCGTTCTGGCGATTCTACTTAGCAGTTGGGCGGCGGCGCGCGTAACTCGGCCTATCGAGCAACTGGCGGGAGCCGCGCAAGATGTGGCCGCGGGAGACTGGGATACCAGGGTGGAAGTTCGGGGCGATGACGAACTCGGGCAGCTGGCAAATTCCTTCAACCAGATGACGCAGGAGTTGCTCGCGCAAAAAGAGAGGCTGGTGCAGACAGAGCGGGTTGCAGCCTGGCGTGAACTGGCCAGACGATTAGCGCACGAATTGAAGAACCCGCTGTTCCCTTTGCAACTGACGGTCGAGAATCTGATTCGCGCCCGAACGCAGAAACCGGAACAGTTTGAAGAAGTGTTTCGCGAAAGTTCGCAGACTCTGCTGGCCGAGCTCGCTAACCTGAAAGCTATCATCGGTAAATTCAGTGAGTTCTCCAGGATGCCTCAGCCGGAGGTGCAGGTAGTGCAGGTGAACCAAGTGCTCCGGCGCGTAGCCCAGCTATTTCAGGCGCAGTTTGCGCCCGCAGGCAAAGCAGCCATTCAGTGCAAACTCGAACTGGATGAGAATATTCAGCCGATCGCTGCTGATCCGGAATTGCTGCATCGCGCCGTTTCGAACCTGGTGCTCAACGCAATGGACGCCATGCCCGAGGGGGGGACCATCACCTTGCGCAGCCATCGCGAAAATCAAAAACTTGTCATCGAGGTCGCTGATACCGGCTCGGGCCTGACTAGCGAAGAGTGCGAGCGCATCTTCACGCCTTATTACACGACAAAGCAGCACGGCACTGGACTGGGGCTCGCGATTGTACAGTCAGTGGTGAGCGATCATGGCGGACGAATCAACGTTCACAGCGAGCCAGGAAAAGGAACGACCTTTGTGATCGAATTGCCGGACAATATTGGACCTGCGGCTCGCGTTGCAACAAAAGAGACCACGGAAACAAGCGAGCCGATCCGCGGCTGAGTGGAGGAGGAGAGTTGCCGTCCAAAGCGCATTTGCTGATCGTGGATGATGAAGCCAACACGCTGGCGTCGTTGTCGCGCGCTTTCCGTCTCGCTGGCCATGAGGCTTCCGTTTGCGACAACGCCGCCAGGGCGCTTGAGTTGGCGAAGGCGGAGAAGTTCGACTTGATCCTTTCCGATGTTGTGATGCCGGGTAAAGACGGCCTGACACTACTCGAAGAACTCAAGCAGCAGGGCGTAACCGCTCCGGTGGTAATGATGTCGGGCCAGGCGCACATTGAAATGGCCGTCCGCGCAACCAGGCTGGGAGCGCTCGATTTCCTGGAAAAGCCCATCTCGACCGACAAACTGCTGCTGACGGTAGACAATGCGCTTAAGTTGCAGCGCCTCGAAACTGAGAATCGCCAGCTCAAGCAGCGTCTCGGGAAACATGAAATTGTCTGGCAGGGTGAGGCTATGCGCCGTGTCATGGCGCAATTGGAACGGGTTGCCGCAAGCGAGTCCCGGGTGTGCATTCTCGGAGAAACTGGCACTGGCAAGGAACTCGTGGCCAGAACAATCCACGAACGAAGCCCCCGGTCAGGCGGACCATTCATCACGCTGAATTGCGCGGCCGTTCCGGCAGAACTGATTGAGTCGGAACTATTCGGACATGAGAAAGGTTCGTTCACGGGCGCCACGGGACGACACGTTGGCAAGTTTGAGCAAGCCGATCAGGGCACGTTTTTTTTGGATGAGATCGGCGATATGCCACTCAACATGCAGGCCAAGCTTCTGCGCGTGTTAGAGGAAGGCGAAATCGAAAGAATTGGGAGCGACAAACCTCTAGCGGTGAACGTGCGCGTGCTGGTGGCAACCCACCGCGATCTCGAAGCTCGCGTCCGCGAAGAAAAATTCCGGCAGGACTTGTTTCATCGCATCTACGTATTCCCGCTCGCACTGCCGCCGCTACGCGAGCGTCGCGAAGACATCCCCAGTCTGGTCGGGCATTTTGCCGAACAGGTATGCGCTCAGAACGGGTGGAAGCCTATTCCCTTCTCGGCCGACGCAATGAAATCGCTGCAAGCGTACTCCTGGCCGGGGAACGTTCGCGAACTGCGCAATATCGTGGAGAGGCTGATGTTGTTATCGGAGGGGCAAGTTGATCTGGCGACTGTTCAGATGGCTTTGCCGCAGGGCGGTGGCACCGGACCCGCTACGGGCGCTCTTACATCAGGACCGCTGGCAGATCGTGTTGAATCGTTCGAGCGCGAGGTGATCCTGGCGGAGCTCAAGCGTACTCAGAACAACATGACCATGGCAGCGAAAACTCTTGGCCTTGAGCGCAGCCACCTGTATAAGAAGGCGGAGCAACTTGGAATCGATGTGCGCGCCTTGCGCCGCGATCAAGGCGCCACAGAGTGACTCCAAGTCAGTAGAAATTCGGAGACCGCCTTGCCGAGAACTGCTCGGATCCTTTTCCTTCTTACGTTGCTCTCCGCCTGTACCGCGGCAGTTGAGGCTCCGTCCGCTCCGGTGTACGGAGTTCGTATGGAGCAGGCGTGGATTCCGATGAACGATGGCGTACGCCTCGCCGCCACGTTGTACATCCCGGAGGGTGCAAAACCGGGCGAGAAGTTTCCCGCCCTGCTCGAATATCTTCCCTATCGCAAGGACGACGGCACCGCTGCGGAGGATTATCCCAAGCACACCTACTTTGCGCGCCGCGGGTACGTGAGCGTACGTGTGGACATTCGTGGATTCGGCGCCAGTGAGGACGCCCCGCCAGAGCGCGAGTACTCCGAGCGGGAACAGCAGGATGGAGAGCAGGTAATTGCGTGGCTCGCACATCAGCCGTGGTCTAACGGCAACGTAGGCATGTTCGGCATTTCCTGGGGCGGGTTCACTGCGTTACAAATGGCAATGCGTCATGCGCCCGGACTGAAAGCCATTATCGCCGTGCATGCGACGGGCGAACTTTTCCATGATGACGTTCACTACATCGACGGCATGGCACACGTCGACGAGTTCGAATTGAACATGGACTTGGCTCAGGGCTGGGTGGGGGCCCCGGACTATTCTCTGGATGAAAAAACATTAGGACCGCGTTTTGATTCTCCTCCCTGGTCGCTGCTCTACTTAAAACACCAGCACGATGGTTCCTTCTGGAGAGATCGGGTGCGTCCTCTCAGCGAAATCACGATCCCGACTTTCCTGATTGGGGGGCTGCAGGACGGATATCGCGACAACGTTCCTGACATGCTGATGAAATCCAAGGCACCGATCAAAGCAATCGTCGGACCGTGGAATCATTCTTTTCCGAACGATGCTGATTTCGGACCTCGCATGGAGTGGCGGGACCACGCCGTACGCTGGTTCGATCACTGGCTGAGGGGACGCGACACTGGCGTAGAAAATGATCCGCGGCTTGTGATCTACATGCAGCACTGGCATCCTCCTGACCCCAATTTGTCGGAGGTTCCGGGAGAATGGCGGCGAGAAGACGTTTGGCCGCCTTCCACTGCCCACGACACTACGCTCTTCTTTCAGGGCAATCACACTCTCTCCGACTCAGCCGCGAAGCCTCAGCAACATCAGCTGAAATACGTACCCACGATCGGAGTGGAAGCGGGCTTCTGGTGGGGCGAGTTGCTGAGCGATCCGCGCCCGGTAGACGCCTTCAGTCTCGTCTACGATTCACAGCCGCTCGAGACTGAATTGGCGATTCTTGGTCGTCCACGAGCGTTGTTACAAGCTTCCGCGACGGCCACGCAGGCCAACTGGTTCGCCCGACTTTCCGACGTCGCTCCGGACGGAACCGTTACGCAGATCACAGGTGCGGGCCTGAATGGAGCGCAGCGTGAGTCCATGGCCAATCCGCGTGATCTCGAGCCAAACAAGATTTATCCCCTGAACATCGAAATGCATTTGACTTCCTGGGTATTTCCCAAAGGGCACCGTATCCGAGTTGCGATTTCGAATGCCTTGTGGCCGATGGTTCTGCCGACTCCGTACCCCATGACTACCTCTCTGGATCTTGGTGGAGACAGTGGATCGCGCCTGGTGCTGCCGGTTGTCCCTGTGAGCGGCACGCCGGCACCGCAATTTTCTGCGCCTGAACCTATGGAGCGACGCAGCGACATCAAGAGTGAAGGTTTTCCCTGGCCCGGAGAGTGGACGGTGGAACGCGATGAAGCGCGCCAGAAAACCACGGTGCATTGGAAGGGCAAAGATGGATATCAATATCCCTGGGGAAAACAAAATGATTTTGAAAGCCTCACTTATGAGGGTGACGATGCTCATCCGGAGACATGCTCAGTTCACGGAGAAGCAGAGAGTGTGTTCACGTTGAAGGACCGCACCCTCATATGGCGCGGGCATCTGCTCGTGACCACAGACCAGAAGAACTTCTATTACAAATATACCCGTGAGTTGCTGAAGGACGGCCAGATGTTGAAGACAAAGAGCTGGCAGGAAACCATTCCGCGGGACCACCAATAGTAGAGACGTAGCTAGCTACGTCTCTACGAGTACGGGCGATTGCGCCTTCAAGTCCGTCGCTAACAAGCGGTGGAACAACTGCTCTCCGGCCTCGCGCCGTACGGAGAGGCGGCCGGCGCCATAGGCTCTCGATTTCAGCCCGCGCTGCACATCTTCACAGATCCCGAGATCTTCATCCTGAACGCGGTTTCCAACATTGACCGACTCTGTGTTGTATCGCACGACGCGCCTCACTTACATCGCTGAAATAAAAATCGAATACCACCGTGCAATGATCGGCGTCGACGGGGATCACATAATTGGTATCCATGTATCCCTCGTAGCAGTTAATCATCAGGTTGGGATATTGCCAGAAATACCGGGCGCGGTCCCCTTTTCGCGTGGCTCCAGTCGCGGCGTCCTCGTCGGATGCCACCATCGGACTGGACTGCAGGCAGTAGCGATCTTCATTTTCGATCGTGTACTGCTTGTAATCGAGAACGGAACTGAGACCCTTGTGCAGATGGGGCACGTGATATCCGCCGTCGAGGTAGTTGTCGACATAAACTTTCCAGTTGCACTGAATGTCGTAGGAGCGCCGGTCGAAATAGTGCAGTTTGCTGATGTTCAGAGGCGCGACACGCCGTACTAGTCCGCCCAGAAATTCCTTGAGCGACATCGCATCCGGATCAAGGTTTATGAACACAAAACATTCCCAGGTTTCTACACGGATTGGAAGCAAACCATTGTCAGCGCGCTCGAAGTCTTCGACACCTTCGAATTCCGGCATGCCCTTCAGCGAACCATCCAGGCCATACCTCCATCCGTGATACGGACACTGCAAGATGGACGCCTGCCCGCAGGCCTGAGTAACAACCGCGGCCGCGTGATGACGGCACACGTTGTAAAAGGCGCGGAGCTGGCCATCTGATCCGCGGACCACCACAATCGGTTCGC
The DNA here is from genome assembly GCA_963785865.1 of uncultured Acidobacteriota bacterium. GTDB lineage: Bacteria > Acidobacteriota > Terriglobia > Terriglobales > Acidobacteriaceae > Sulfotelmatobacter. The sequence continues at coordinate 290,729 of CAWAXF010000010.1, forward strand.
CTGCCACCCGGGTGGTCACGAATTCTCCAGCATTCTGCACTTGAGCCGTTCGGGCTACGAGCTGCCACGTCTTGCTGAACACATTGAGGCGCTCCAACTCCGCAATGCGCGCGTCGGTGTACCAAGCTGCGGGGATGGTGGAGGCATGCGACAGAGGCGCGCGGTCGTTGTAAGTCGCAAGGATCTGTTCAATGGAGGTTTGCATGATCATCAGCCCACCTTTGCGGATGTAGGATTTCCCCGTGTCCGATTACGGGCCGCAGGGATAGCCGGCTCAGCACCAATAGCCCTTTGCAGGACGGAGAGAAATTGTTGAATTCTGGCTTCCTTCTTCTCCGACAATTCTCCCTGGCGTCTGAATAAACCGGGATCCAGCTCAGCCGTCAGCAGCGCGTCTTGAAATCGTTCGACCATCCAATCGATGATCGAAACCATCATTTCGATGTCCAGATCATTGCGTAGCTCGCCGCGCTCCAGACCAAAACGGACGAAAGTGACTGTGCCGTAGGGATCTTCGCTAAGCAAAAAACGGTTGATCTCGCGCTTCAAAACGAGATCTGTACCGTAATTGCCGAGCAGCGAGATCCGGTAAGGAATCCAGTCTTCGTGTACAAGATGCTCGGTGCGAACCAGCCAGTAGCGAAGGACTTCGAAAAATCCTGCCTGGCGTACTTCCGCCGGCGCATCCAGATACTTGGCGAACGAACGCACGGCGCGTTTGTAGACTTCAAAAAACAGCCCGTCCTTGCTCCCGAAATGCTGGAAGATCGATCCCTTGGCGATGCCCAGCGCGCTCGCAATGTCTCCTACCCGCGCATCGTGGTACCCATGCTCCGCGAAGTGTTTCGTCGCTGCGTCTACGATGCGGCTGCGCTTGTCTTCGGAGCGAGGGCGTGTCTTAAGTTGACGTTGGTAGAGTGGCGGTGCCACGCGATTACTGGCGATTCCCGGCATAATCGTGACTCTAAGTCACGACAGCATAACCAAAGACGCCTTCGTTTTCAACTTCATTTTCCTCGTGATCTGCGGTACTTTAATTCAATTCGCTGCACTCCCGCTGACCGTGAGTCATTCTCAAACAAGCCGCACGTACGATGCCATTGTCATTGGCGCTGGCCACAACGGGCTCACCGCGGCAGCTTATCTTGCGCGAGCTGGTCTCTCAACCCTCGTTCTCGAGCGGCGGGATATTGTCGGAGGTTGTTGCGTAACGGAAGAAATCGCGCCGGGGTGCAGGGCGTCTACTACTTCGTACGTGGCCAGCATGTTGCGGCCAGAAGTGATTTCCGAGTTGCGTCTCCAGGATCATGGGCTGCGCATGGTGCCGTGCGATCCCTCGATCCAAGTGCCCTTTCCTGATGGGCAAGTCGTTCCATGGTGGGCAGACCGCGAACGGGCGAAGCAAGAGTTCTCTAAAATTTCACCAAGAGATGCCGAACGATTTGTACGCATTGATGATCAGCTTAAAAAACTCGCTCGCTACCTGCAGCCATTCTTTCTTGAGCCTCCTCCGGAGTTCGACAGTTCCAGTCTAAAAGGTTGGAGCGACCTGTTTCGGGTGGGGAGAAGATTTCGTGGGATCTCGAATGCTGAGATTGCGCAGCTGGTTTCGTTTTTGACTGGCAGCCTGGGCGAGTTTCTCGATCAGAACTATGAAACCGAGAAAATGAAGACCTTGTTTCTGGCCAACAACGTCTACGGGAAACATGGCGGGCCCTACCAGCCAGGCACGGCGATCGGCCTTCTCTTCCACCTGCTCAGCGGAGGCGAGCACGAACTTCAGGGTTTCTATGGACACGTGATGGGAGGAATGGGATCGATTACGCAGGCAATGGCTGCGGCCGGCAAAAAGTTGGGAGTCGAGATTCGCACCAGCGCGCCGGTGGCTCACATTGACGTACGCGATGGTCGCGCACGCAGCGTAGTGCTTGAAGATGGAACCGAACTTCGCTCCCGCATCGTGCTCTCTAACGCTGACCCAAAGCGAACTTTTCTCCGCTTGCTTGATGAGAGAGACCTCCCCGCAGATTTTCTCTCTGCGGTGCGCGCAATCAAAATGCAGGGCCCCTGCGCCAAGGTGAATATGGTCTTGGCCGAAGAACCTCGATTCAAGGGAACCCCGGCGAACGCAACTCCGCTCCAGCGAACTTTCTACACGCTCGTTCCATCCCTGGAATTTGCCGAGCGCTGCTACGACATCGCCAAGTTCGGGGCCATCCCCGAAGAGTTGTGGGTCGATTGCGTGATTTCCTCGAATGCCGATGCTTCCCTTGCGCCACCCGGCAAACACATCCTGACCTGCTTTGTACAATACGTTCCCTACCACCTGCGGCAAGGCACCTGGGATGAAAACCGCGAACTGCTCGGCGATCGTGTCGTAAAGAAGATCGCTGAGTATGCTCCCAACGTCCCCAACGCCATACTGGCGCGGCAAGTGCTCACGCCCCTTGATCTGGAAAGAACCTATGGGCTGACCGAGGGCAACATCTTTCACGGCGACCTGCGACTGGAACAACTCTTCTTCATGCGTCCCGTGCCCGGATGGTCGCAGTATCGAACCCCGGTAGATGGGCTTTATCTTTGCGGCGCAGGAACGCATCCCGGGGGTGGAGTGACGGGTGCACCGGGCCGCAATGCAGCGCATCAGGCATTGCGCGACTGGAAAAAAGGACGACTTCGAGAGGCAGTAGCATGAGTACAGGCTCGCCCAACGCGAATCTGCCCCAGACTGCGGACATTGTCATCCTCGGTGCGGGCGTCATGGGAACGTCCATTGCATTCCAGCTTGCAAAGCGGAATGCGGGCAAGATCGTGATCCTCGACAAAGATCACGTCGGTCGCGGTGGCACCGGACGTTCCTCGGCGTTGATTCGCATGCACTACACCTTCCCGCCTGAGGTGGAGTTGGCTCTTGTCAGTCTCCAAATGTTTCAGAACTGGCGCGAGATCGTGGGCGCGCCGGGAGATTTTCGTAAAACCGGCTTCGTTCGGATCGTTCATCCGCACGAGACATCGAGACTCAAGGCGAATGTGGAAATGCAGCAGAAGCTCGGCGTGAAAGTCGAACTCATCGACAGACAGCAAGTCGAGGAATTGGAGCCAGACTGGAAGGTCGATGATGTCGATCTCGCTGCTTACGAACCGGACTCCGGCTACGGCGACGGAGCGGGTGTTGCCGGCGATTTTCTCTCGGCCGCCCGCGATCTCGGCATATTTTACTTGCCACGAACTCAGGCGAAAACGCTGATTGTCGAGGGCGGCAACATTCGTGGAGTGGTTACCGATCAAGGCACCATCTTCTCCAACATTGCCATTGCCGCCACAGGTCCATGGACCCGGCCGCTAATCAAGCATGCCGGATACGATCTACCCATCGAGTGCGAATATCACCAGGTCGCCATGCTGCGAAACCCGCCGGCAATGAAAGGTGGCGGGTGCGCCTGCATCGATTCGGTCACAGCAACCTATTTCCGCTCTGATGCTCACGACAAATTTCTGGTAGGAGATTTTTACGGCTCTCGCCCAGTAGATCCCGATAATTTTCCGCAGAGTGCATCGACGGAATCCATGGAGGAAATCCTTGACCGTGTTTGCCGTCGCATTCCGAAGCTCGCAGGGGCTGAGGTGATGCGAGGCGTGACTGGCGTGTACGACGTGACTCCGGACGCGCGCGCCTTACTTGGCGAAATCCCGGGCATAGCCGGTCTTTATGTGTGTGCCGGATTTTCCGGGATGGGATTCAAGATCTCCCCGGCAATCGGGCTGGTGATGAGCGAACTAGTGCTCGACGGAAGAAGCAAGACCGTCGACATTAGCTCCTTTCGCCCCAGCCGTTTTCAAGAGCAACAGCCGATTAAAGCAGATTACGAATACGTGGACGACTAACACTCAGGAGAGAGTATGAAGAAGAAAGGAATTCTCGAACGCTTGAAAGAAGGTCCCGTGCTGGGCGACGGCGGCTACTTGCTCGAATTGGAAAAACGTGGATGGGTCCGCGCGGGTCCGTTCACACCCGAAGTGGCCTTGCTCTATCCGAATGCCTTACGCGAGTTGCACGTAGAATTCCGCGAGGCCGGCGCCGAGGTTTTGCAGGCTCTTACTTTTTACGCCAGCCGCGACAAGCTCGCGACTGTCGGTCTTGAAGATCGCCTGGAAGAACTCAATCGCTCCGCCGTTCGCGTCGCCCGCGAAGTCGCCGGCGATCAATGCCTGGTTGCGGGCAATCTGAGCCTCACTTGGATGTACGAGCCCAATAGCCCCTCGGCCGCGGATCGGGTCCGGAAAACCTTCGACGAACAGCTAGCGGTGCAAGTCGAGGAGGGCGTGGACTTCATTATCGGCGAGACATTCTCCTGGTTGGGAGAAGCTCTAATCGCGGTAGAGCGTGCCAAGAAGACCGGCTTGCCGGCGATGGTCACGATCTGTTTCGAGAACAAGGATGAGACGGCCGAAGGCAAGAGCGCTGCGGATGCCGCCAAAGCACTGTTCGACGCGGGCGCCGACATTGTAGGCATGAATTGCCTGCGCCCGCCGGAGCACATGCTTGCACCGATGGAGCAGATGCGAAAAGCGGTCTCGGGATATCTCGCTTGCCAGCCAGTGGCGTACCGAACTCCGAAAGAGAAACCAGACTTCACGAGTCTTCCGGAGTTTCCTTATGCTTTAGATCCGCTACAGTTGACGCGCAAGGAAATGGCGAACTATGCGTTGCAGGCGCGCGATGTCGGCATCAACTTCATCGGAGCATGCTGCGGCACCGTAGCCATGCACATTCGCGAGATGGCGCGTGTGCTGAACAAGCTGCCGGAGGACTCTCGCATCTGGAAAAAAGGCGGCGCCAAGCCCATGTCAGCGTACGAGTATTACGATCACGACAAGCTTGGTGTCGGCAAGTAAGAGTAAGTCTTCGCAGTTGAGAAGGCGGGCCCATGGGCAAGGGGCCCGCACTCATGCAGACTAGACAGCCTTTTTCATTTGCGGCTCTTCCGCATGCACCAGCGGCATCTCCACCAGATGCTCGCTCAGGAACCACACTTGCAGTTCGTTGGTGCGCAATACATCGCTAACCACCATGTCGTTAGTTCCCTGATCTCCAATCTCTGTAGCCCGCTCCGCCAATTCGCGGCAATGTCGAATGATGACCTGGTGCGCGTCCAGCAACCGAGAAATCTGGACCGGCACTTCCTCACGGCCCCGCGGAGGACGCTCAATCTTGGTTGTCTCGGCAACATCATGCGCCATGGCTAGCGAAATCCCACCCAGCAACTGGATTCGCTCAGCAATCGTGTCCACCAGTTCGACCTGCTCTTCAAAATGCTTGTCAAACAAAAGATGCAACTGATAAAAGGTCGGCCCGGCAACTTGCCAATGCGATTTTTTGTAAAGATCCCGCAGCGTCATGCTGTCGGCCAGCATTTGGTTGAGCTGCTCAGTCATCTCCAAACGCACCGGCTCGTCTAACTCGATAGGCAGGGCGTGCGAAACTGTCCCGTAGCGTTGGATTTCAGCCGCACGCTGATGAATGCGGGGCTGCGCGTTGAGCACCGACTGCCGTCCACCATTTTCTCTCTTCGGCATAATGAGAACTCCTCCTTCAATCGCGATCTCAAGGCTCAAGAGCTCAATGAGACCGACATGCGTTGGATTGTCGCATAGGTGGATTGGATGCTTGTCTTTTAACGCGAAGACAAACGCGAACAGCCGAGCCAAGAAGCGAGATTGATGCAGGCGAGTGCCGATGCGAGATGACACAGCAATTTCCCGCCGCGCCGCAGTTTGACGATGCCCCTACCGGTTGCTATCATCAGAATGCGGGGTGGAGCAGTCTGGTAGCTCGTTGGGCTCATAACCCAAAGGTCGGTGGTTCAAATCCACCCCCCGCAACCAATATTCGCAATAATTTAGGGGAACTCGCAATCGAGTTCCCCTTTGTAATGTGCGCGAACTGTGCGCTTTTGCCCGCTAAGAATATTGGATGTGGCCAAAATCCGATGTTTCGCAATCTCCGATTTCAATAAGAACCGCACATGTACCAATTTCGCACCATAATGGTGCGCTCATTCCCCAATAGAAGAAATGATTCGTGGCTCCATCTTTCCGTTTGGCCGCCTTATCGGTGCCGCGCTTCGTATAGAGAATCACATGGTCGCCGGCCTTCACGGAATAGTCGGCAAACCAATAGGCGCTTCTCGCACCTACTTCAAATTTCACCGCACTCCTACAAAAGCTACCAACCCACAAGCCGCCTCATGAGGACTGTCAAGCTCTCGGTGCCCTCATGCCGACTTCCAGAGACTAATCACTGCAGCAAGACGCTCGATGCATGCGCATGCAGCTGGTCCTAAGACTTGCGCGGACATGCACCCAGGATCCGGACGTCCCTTATGACGGCATGCTCGTAAATGCGATGAACGCCGCGCCGTGATCAAGTTTTCCCAAAAAGAAACACTCGGCACTTTCGGGGCCGCTGGGCATTTTTTTGGTACTAGGTCTACTTCGATTCCTTAATGATCGCGTCCGCAGCGTTGCCGGCCACGACCCAGCTTGCCGAGCCGGCCACGACGGCTTCATCCTCAAACCATAAGAATCCGAAGTCGTCGATGCACTCCGGAAAATCCGGCTTGATGATGATGTATCCCGGAATCACGGCACCTGGGATGTAAGCATTGTCGGCGCGATTGTTGCTGTACGTCTTCGTCTTCGAGACCGTACCGACTCCAGCTACATACGAAGTGCTGGATACCGGGTGCGTGCCGAGAATGTAGTTGACTGCGCGAAGTGTGTATTCGGGGCTCACGAGATCCGGAAACGTTTTGTGCAGGAAATACATTCGGTTGGCCATGTCCATGACGGCGCCCGACCCGCCCCACGTGCCGAGGCTCGGGGGCACGCCGAACGGGGTGGAGTCCAACTGCTTGTCCAATCCCGCCATGTATGTCTTCACCGCTTCGCGCATTTGATCTTTCGCGCTCGCGTCGAGATACGGCAATGCCCGTACCGCTGACCAACCATGGATGTCCATCTGCTCCGGGGTGATCATCTGAGGGAATAATTCCTTCAGACGTGACTTGTATGGCTCGGCACCATTGGTGGCGATGGTCAGTTCCAGAGCCGCAGCCCAGTCCAGAGCGACGCCAAATCGGCCACGGTTGCCGCCGGCCGGCGGAGCTGTTTGTGCGCCGGTGCTGCCAGAGCTTGTCGGAGCGCTCGAGCTGCCCCCTGGTTTACGACTGCCCTGAGCGCCAGAGACCACACCCTGAGACGCAGCCAGCACACCACCTCCAGGCGCGCCTTCCGGAGCTTCTCGGTCTAAGCCTCCGACCGGATACTCCGTTGGGTGAGTCTTCGCGTCCTGCCATGCTTTGATCGCGGTGTCGAGGCAGTCTTTCGCCAATGCGTCGTCCCAGCCTTTCAGCGTATCGGCCGCTGCGGCCAGCGCCGCGATGGCATTCCACTGGAAATACGGGTTGTTCGTAGTGAAGATCCAGCGATCGTCTGGCTTGCCGGAGTGGTCGCCCTTAGTTTCGTTCGGGCCGAGCTTCGGATCGTAAATGCGGCCGTCAGTCTTCGACGCTCCATCGCCCACCTGTGTGTACTGGCGCAGATCTGGCTCGTGAGTACCGCGAATGGCATGACCGACGTTGTGCAACTGCGCCAGAATGAGCAGTGCGCCATGCTTGACTTGCTGCACCGTATCCGGCACGCCATCGGGACGGTGCATCTCAACCTCACGCGTGGCTTCGTCTACCGTAAGCTCGTCGTACTTTAGATTGAATTCGCGATACGCCATGAGCGAGGCTCTGAATCACGCTCAGCTGCGCCGGTTCCTCGAGGTCGAAATCGCCGGCATCGTACCAGCCGCCGACGTTCATCCCAGGGATGTGATCGCCGCCTTTGTACTTCCCGTCGGTTGCTGTGGCCTGGTTCCAGCCGTCGAATTGCTCGCCCACTACGGGCGCCATGCGGCCATCATCCAGGTGCGAAGCGCCATGCCACATGCGGTAGCCTTCGCGAACAGAAACGTGATCCATCTGCGCCGCAAGGTGATGATCCAGGCTGTCCTGCCAGATGTTAGCGTAAGCGTCCTTTGAGATCGGGAAGGGGGCCGTACGCTGGTCTCCGTACTCGACAATATAGAGGCCGGGGTCCTTCACCGGGGTGAAATCGAATTTTGAATAGACGTAGCGCAGCCAGGGTGTTGAAGGCGTGATCGGGCCTTCGAACACCTGCTTGTAAGATCCGTCTTCCATCAGGCGCAGCACTCTGGCCGTCTTCGGGGCGTTGTACTTCGGGTCGAGTTCGAGTACCGCTACCTTTGAGAAGCCCGGCGCATAACCGACCTGGCTGTGCGCGATCATCGGCGGCCGCGTCCAGTTCGGAATCACATCCGGCCTGATGTGCCAAACGATGGCGCCAGTGGTCTTGCCTGAAGGGATCAGCGAACGCAAGACGAACCAGCCGTTCGGCGCGCGGTCGCGCCCATCGAACAGCATGAGGTTCGCCGTATCCGATACTACATTCACCCGGGCCAGCAGCGTCGTCGACTCCCAGGGTGATGCTCTTGCCTTCGGCGAACGGCAGCGGCTGAGTGTATCCCTTGGCCTTATCCCAGTCCTCCAGGTAGTACGCCTTTTTCGGTTCGTCCGGCAGAGGCAAAACCTTCGTCATCGGATCGTTCGGCGTACGCGGGAAGATGCCGGCTTTGGTTCCGTCCACGAGGTAAGCCTTGCCCATGTAGATTGAGGGCAGGAACTCCAGGTTGAAGCCCGCCCGCCCCGCCATTTTCCCGGGTAGAGGCTTGTCGAGATTGATGCTGACCTTCACGCCACCTGGCTCGGCTGCCACTTCCAGTGTGTAACTGAAGTCGAACGTCGGGAAAGCGAGGTCGGCAGTGAGCCGGTTGTTCGCCTTGTCGGCATGGCGATCTTTGAGGGTCGCCACAAGATCCCACTGCTCCGGCGTTGGCATCAGGCGCACGTCGCCGTTCGTGGCGATGCGCTGGCCGTGCAGAATCATCTCCATGGCCGTGTTCTTTTGGTCCACAAAAATGGGATGGTACGTGCTGTCGTAGAGAAAGACGCTGAAACCTTGAGTATCGAGATAATTCTTGTCGCTCACCTTCATGGCAAAATCGGCGCCGGACAGGCCTGGGGCCGAGTTCAGGGCCAAGATGAGACAAACTGTGATTCGCGTGAACATAGATTGGGATTGATACTGCTCCTTTGCCCAACATGATATGACATGTACAACGTCTGGGCGCCATTTGTTCCCCAAGCGCGGGGATTTCTGAGCGGAGTAGCGAAACGATGAGCAGCCCAGTTGCCTTCTAGAAGAGCCTCGGAGCGAAATCTTTCAGATCGCGACGCCAGGTCTGCCACTCGTGGTCAGTGCCCGGTGATTCGTAGAAAACGTGTTGAATGTTTGCTTCGAGAAGGGACGAGTGCAGTCTCTGGAGTCCTGCGCGCATTCTTTCAGGCTCATTGGTTCCGACGCCAAGCCAGAGCAAGTGTACTTTCTTGGCGAATTCCGCCGGATCAGCGAAAACTCCGTTGTAATCGGTCTTGGCATCCAGTTTGCGATCGCCAAGTACCAGCATTCCTCCCGCTCCACTGAATCCGCCAATGTAAGAAAAAAGATCGAGATGATTGAGCGTGGTCTGGAATGTCTGCATTCCTCCCATGGAGAGGCCAGCCATAGCGCGATGATTGCGATCGGAGAGTGTGCGGAAGGTTAAATCAATGTAGGGAATCAGGGCCTGCGTCACATCGTCTTCGAACGCTGCGGCCATCTCTTGCATCGCCTTCAGCATTTCGGGAGAGCCAAATGGTTTTCCGGTCAGATCGGGCATATTTTGGCCGGCCCGTTTGGCATAGCCGTAGGCCATCACGACGATCATCGGCTTGCAACTCTTGGCTGCGATTAGATTGTCGAGGATGAAATTGGCATTGCCCTGGCGAATCCAGCCGGTCTCATCTTCACCGGCGCCGTGTTGCAAATAGAGCACCGGATAGCGCTCTTTCATCTGCGTATCGTAATTCGCCGGCAGATAGACCAGCGCGTGCCGCCAGCTACCCGTTACCTTCGAGTCGTACCAGACCTCCCGGACTTGGCCGTGAGGCACATCCTGAATCGAATAATAGGTGGAACCCGGCTCCGGAACCTCGATCCCGCTCGCTTCCTTGGTTCCACCAAAGAACGCATGTGTGTTGAGGTCGCTGACTTCCATGCCATCGATGATCAGCGTGTAGTAGTGAAAGCCGGGAACGAGCGGTGGGGTCGTGACGGTCCAGTATCCGTCCTGCTGTTTCTCCATATCTACCTTCGGCCCGCTCCAGAAATTCAACCGGACCTTCGTGGCGTCGGGAGCCTTCACGCGAATTTGTACTCTCCCGGCGCTGTCAACTCTCGGATACTCCGCTCCCCAGACATTCGTCATAACGGGCCGAAAATCGCCCGACTCCTGTGCCCAACAAAAACTCGATGATAAGAAAATCAGTATTGCGAATCGCCGCATGTGTTTTCTCCTTCTGGCGTCACTGCTCAACTGAGACGACGGTTACAGACTTAGGCTCCAATTTCAGAGTCAGCTTGCCGCCCTGAACCTTCGCTGAGATCGGCCTCGGTATGACCGTGTTAGCTGCGTCGAAGGCATTGACACTGTCCACCTTCGGTGCGGTCAGAGTTTCTCCGATCGCTGATTTGGCTGTGATACCACTCAGAGCGGCCTCGATTTCGAGTGGTTCATTGGGATCGAGATTGGTAATCTCCAGCCACAACTTGCCGTTCGCGTCTTTCGCTGCGATTGCGTCCACGCGCGGCAAGGCCACGTCTCCATGTGTGTACCAAGCGGCGTCAAGAGTCACCGGTATGAACGTCGCGTCATGGAACGGCACATACATCTTGAAGACGTAATAGGTTGGAGTCAGGACCATCTTCTCTTTGTCTGTGATGATCATTGCCTGCAGTACATTGATCATCTGCGCGATGTTAGCGCCCCGTACGCGGTCGGCATGCCGTGCGAAGATATTGAGGTTCAGGGCCGCCAGAATAGCGTCACGCAGGCTATTCTGCTGGACCAGGAACCCCGGATTGCTGCCCGGTAACGGCGCGTACCACCCGCCCCATTCGTCAACAATGAGCGCTACCTTCTTGTCCGGGTCATACTTGTCCATGATGGCCGAGTGCCTGCTGATAAGAGCGTCCATCTCCAAAGTGAACTTGAGAATTTGACTGTACTCGGTTTCACCAAACCCCACGGACGTATAGGAAGGTGGCCAGTGCCCAACCGTGTAGTTGTGCATGGAAAGACCGTTGATGTCCCAGCTCCACGTGTGCTGCTGATAAGGCCTTCATGACGGCTTCCGTCCAGTCGGTCCATCGCGGGCCGTCGCCGCCCGGACCCACGGCGATCTTCAGCATCTGCTGCTTGTCCTGTTGCGCGGGATTGAAGTTCCTTACGAAGCGGCTGTAGATCTTCATCTGGCTAACGTAGTAGTCGGGCGTCATGTTGCCGCCACAATCCCAGCTTTCGTTACCGATGCCGAGCAAGCGCGACTTTGTATGGAGCTGGATGCCCGTTGGCGGCACGTTCTTTCACCAGCGTCGTCGGTGCTGCGGCCGTCATGTATTCCAGCCACTCCGCCGCCTCCTGGGGAGTTCCCGAGCCGACATTGACAGAGACATACGCTTCCGCCCCGATCTGATCGATGAAGTCCATGAACTCATGCGTTCCAAACATGTTCGCCTCAGTCACTCCGCCCCAGTTGGGGTTGAGAGTCACTGATCGTTGAGGGCCGATGCCCTTACGCCAGTGATACTCATCGGCGAAGCAGCCACCCGGCCAGCGGACGTTCGGCACCTTGATCGCTTTCAGGGCTCCCACAACATCGTTCCGAATCCCACGCGTATTCGGGATCTTGGAATCTGGCCCGACCCAAATGCCTTCGTAAATGCCGTGTCCGAGATGCTCTGCGAACTGTCCGAAAATATTGCGGTCGATCTTCGCACCGGTTTTGGATGCGTCTATCGACAATTCAACTTTCTGGGCAGCCATCATCGGCGCAGTGATAGCCATAACGATCAGCGAGAAATCGGCAAGAAGCGAACGCATAAGAAGTGATGTCCTTTGAGGCAGAAATAACAATTCAACGGCATTCGAAGTTGGCAGCGTCTTCCGTGTCTCCTTGCCCCTTGTAGTGAGCGTGCTTCGGATAAGCACACAGCGGCCGGCTGCGCCCAGGAAAGGCTTTGCCAGTCGCGATCACTGATATCGGCGCCGTTCCCTTTTCGACCCAGTTTACGATCGCGCCCAACAAATCAAACTGATCCAGCGCCTGCCCTCCGCCACAGTGGCTCATTCCTGGGATGAAATAGAACTGACTCCAATTGGACACGGCGACGAGGCCCCCGTTGGCAGCTGCCATATCCTTGTAATAGCCGAACGTGTCGAGCGGCGAAAACCATGGGTCGCTATCGCCGTGGTAGAAGATCAGTTTTCCTCCGTGCGCAGAGAAGGTCGTCAAGTTCGTGGACATGGAGTCCACAAGCGGCTGGATGGCCGCCAGAGCCTCCTTATCAACATCCATCGTCATGTCAGTCGTCGCAGGTCCGAAAACACCCGGCCCCGGCGAGAGTAATCCCCGGAACGGCTGACCGTTCATGATGCCTGTGTCGTAAAGGAAGCCAGCATAGACTTGGGTTCCGCTCGAAGTCTTCGGCCCGCCGAGGGCCTTCTTGATGGCGGCAGCTTTTTCCGGCGCCAAGCAGGAGTCGTTCTTTTCGCCGTTGCATGCCAAGGTCTCGGGATCGAAATCACATGCGAGAGGATCGGAGATCAAGCCGTCGGCAAGACCGTCCTTAGCATCGCATTTTTTCATCAGCGCATCTTTGATCAGCTTTCGGTCGTTGTCAGTAATGGCTTGCTCGATAATTGGTTTTCCATTCGCGTCCTTCGGGGCAACTTGATTGAAGGCAATGGGTATCCATCTGCCTATGGCCAGATTGGAGAGCCCGGTGCGCATCGCGGGATCGCCGGAAACGATGCCGTTGAAAACCGTGGGATAACGCTGCGCAAGAATCATCCCTTCGCGCCCTCCGGTCGAACAGCCTGAGAAATACGAAAAAGCTGCTGGCCTTCCGTAGTGTTGCGTGATGAGTTGTTTGGCAAGCGTAGCGACCTCGGCATTGGCGAGATAAGCAAAATCCAAATACGCCTGCTGATCTCTCATGAAACCAAAATCAAATCCTGGACGGTGGCTCTTATGACCCGTATCCGTACTCGCAACAGCGAATCCGCGCATGAGTCCAGGTGTGTCTCCGGCAGCGTTTAATCCAAGCGGAGCAAGCACAATACCGTTGCTGCCAGCTCCACCTTGCATCAGGAAGTCGCCATTCCATTTGTCAGGCATAGCCAATACGAAGGTGATCCCAAACTCCTCGCCGTCAACGCCAGCTCGCCGATTGATGACTCCTTCAATGCGGCAATAGCCAGGAAGAGGGGCGCTACGACTCTGGTTCCAGGGAATGGGCTCGGTGCTTCCGGCCTCGACATGAGTGGCCTTGGTGATCTCCAGGCTTGGAACCTCGAGTTTCATCAAAGCGCTGCATGAATCAATCTTTTGGGCAAACGCAGATGCAGCGAACGCAATTATAAGAAAAAATATTGCGCACAACGTTTCCGAACGCATTCGTATCTCCTCATTGATGACGGCCCGCACAGACAATTTCCAGCTAAATCGTAAAGCGGTTTCGCCTACCTGCCGATCACGACCACCGTTGCCTTATCCAGTTCGCTCGATCCTGACGCGCCCTCGCGCCTCAGGTGATGTGCGGCATCGTCCCAGGTCAACTTTGTGACTGAGCCGCCACCCTTCTCGTAGGCATAGGTCTTCCCGTCATCGTTGTAAAGAGAAAAGCTGCCATTCGCTCCCGGATACACGCGCAGGAACCTGATTGTCTGCGTCTCCTGAGTGCTATCCACATCGGACCCAAGCGGCACAATACTTCCCGCTTTCACGAACAGCGGCAACGTATCGATCGGAGAGTTTGCCACAACGGTCTGCCCGCCATGCAGACGCTCATTCGTCCAGTAGTTGTACCAGTCGGAACCTGCCGGCAAATAGACCGTCCGATTCTTTGCGCCTTGCTCGGTCACCGGAGCTACCAGGAACGCGGGTCCATACATATATTCATCGCCAATGTCCGCAACGTTCGGATCAGCGGAAAAGTCCATGAACAGCGCTCGCATGTACGGAGCGCCGGTCTGGTAGCTGCGATAGGCTAAGGAATAGGTATAGGGCAAAAGTTGGTACCGCAACTTGAGATACTTCGCCAGAATTGGCTCCGCCTGCTTGCCATACGACCATACTTCGTTGTGAGTTCTCTCGCCATGCGCGCGCATGATCGGCTGAAAAGCGCCCCATTCGAACCACCGCACAAACAGCTCGGGATAGTCCTCATAATTCGCAATCGTTTCGCGCGCGTCCGATCCATCAATCAGCGGCTTGTGTTCCGCATGGTAGTCTGCCGGAATTGTCGGTGAAAAGAATCCTGCAATATCCGTGTCCCAGTAGGGCAGTCCGGTCGCCGCAAAATTCAACCCCGCCGGAACCGAGCGCTTCAGCATGTCCCACGTCGAAACAATGTCGCTCGACCAGAACACCGTGCCGTTGCGCTGCGCCCCGAGGTACGCTGCCCGCGCCAGGATCATTACCCTCCGGCTGTCTCCAAAATCCCGGCGGAACCCTTCGTACACCGACGATGTGTGAAACAGCGGATAAACGTTGTAGTAGCGTATGCCCGAACCTACCGAGAACATGTCGCCCGCTGGATCGATATCCGGCTCGGTCTCATCCAGCCACAGGTAGTCGAATCCATAAGGTCTTACATAGCGGTCGCGAATCTTCTCCCACCACCACTTCGCCGCCTCAGGGTTCGTGGTATCGAGATTCGGCCCGATAGTCTCCTTCATCCATCCCGAATCGGGCGTTCCGTCTGGCTTATGGATCAGCCAACCATTCTTCTGCAGCATGTCGTAGAACTGACTGGCACGCGAAAAATGCGGCCACACGCTCAACAACGTATTCACTCCCATCGCATGCAACTCACGATTCATTCCTGCCGGATCCGGCCAGCGCGCCGGATCGAGATCCAGTTCCCCCTGCTTCGTCATGTTGAGGAAGTCCACGACGATTCCATCCAGCGGCAGTCTCTTCTCGCGATACTTCTTCGCCACATCCAGAATCTGTTCCTGCGTTGGATAAATCGCCTTGCTCTGGATGTATCCGTACGCCGCCTTCGGCAGCATGTGCGTTACACCGGTCAGACGGCGATAGCCCTCGTAAATTTCGTCGCTCGTATCCCCAGCAATCACGAAGTAGGAAACACGATCCCCCACTTCTGAGGACCACGTGTTCCGTTGATTGAAGCCCAGCGCCACGGTCGTTTTCGAAGGGTTATCCCATACCAACCCGTAGCCGCGACTCGATACCATAAACGGCACGCAAACATCCTCGCCCCCAATCGCCCCGTAGTCATGCCAGCACCGGATCTCGTGATCCCGGAGGTCCATCCATCCTTTTTGCTGCTGGCCCAGTCCGTAGTAGTGCTCGTCCGAGCGCGAGTCGAATGTAGCCGTTACCGAGTAGCCCTTCGCGCCGATGTCCTGCTGAGCAACATCCGCGCGTTCCGGTGCCATCGACCAGTTGCGCATGTGCACTAGCATCTTGCCGTCCGCCGTCGTTACCAGGAGCGCATCGTTGAATGGACCTTGCCCGCCGCCCCCGCCAAAGTAGGGGTCGCGCAGTTGACGATTCAGCGCATCCAGTGGCATCGGCTGCGGCAGTTTCTCAGCCGGAAGATTTCCTGGCGTTACTCGGACAACTATCCTGCTCGAGCGAAAGACCTCACCGCCTTCTGCATCGCGCTCGTGCGTCCATCCCTCAGCCGACGGATTTGCCACAAAACCATAGCCCGGAGCGCCGGTGGCCTCAGCCTTGAGCGTGCTCATCGTTACGCGCAAAATGTTGGCAGCATAAGGCTCGAGCGAAATCACTCTTCCATCTCGCTCCAACACAAGTGGGGCACTCTGCGCGACCGTCACGCCCCCCAACGACACTGCCAACATCACACAGCCGAGTCTGCGAGCCAGGGAATTCCACGCGAAACGAGGACGAATTCCAAACTCACAATCCCAACTGCCGCAAAGTTTGCTGAGGCGCGAAAGCTCCATGCATAACCTCCTCCGCCTGGCCCGCCTGGGAAACGGTTTACGAGCCTGGAAAGGCAGCGCAATCCTATAAGACGCCGCCTTCGGAGTCCACGCGCTCATTCCGGCACGAATGCGGAAGCCCCAGGGTCGAGCATAATCTCGGTCATCGATGCTGAGTCAAAATCAAAACCAGTGCCGTTTTGCTCCGGGCGCTTCCGCAGGCTCTCCACTGACGCGCTCGATCAGAGGCGGGCGTCCGTCGTCACAGAAAGGGTTTTGCGTGTGTCTTGATGATGGATTGTGTTGATCTCTCATGGACAAGGATGGAATTGCGATCGATCTCAACAGCGGCAACGCCCTCGAAGTTTTCCGAAACCTGCAACATGAGGATCATGTACCGCGTTTTCTTCCGGCTCTTCGCCGGTAGCCACTGCGACAAACGTCCGTCATGCAATTCGGAACCTATGAGGTATCTCTCCAGTCGGGCGAAGTGCGCAAAGCGGGTGTGAAAATCAGAGTGCGGCAGCAACCAATGAAGCTGCTGAAAATATTGCTAGAGCGCCCAGGGGAAGTGGTCACGAGGGAGGAATTGCGCGGCCGAGTCTGGGCGGACGAGAGTTTTGGTGATTTCGACCAAGCTGTCAACATCGCAATCGGGAAGCTCCGGAGTGCGTTAGGCGACTCGGCTGAGAATCCGCGATATATCGAGACCCTTCCAAAACGTGGCTATCGCTTCATTGCTGCGACTCGAACTATACCTGGGACAGACTCTGGGCAGCAGATTCAAGGCGCCCAATTGGTCGTTGAGCCCAAACATCGGCAGTGGCCGGCGAGTCGGATCATGGGTGCCCTGGCCTTGGCCCTGTTCCTGAGCTTGGCGATTCTCGCTGTCTGGCTATTTCGTTCGCGTGGCCCTGCCCCGACGGGCATCCGATCGTTGGCCGTGCTTCCGCTGGACAACCTCACTGGCGATGCTTCGCAGGATTATTTCGCCGATGGGCCACCAAGCAAAACATTTTGAGTCCGTGGATTATGCATGTAATCTTATAAGCTGATATGCGTTACGAACCCGAACACAAGACGCGAACCCGCGATCGTATTGTGCGAAACGCTGCTCGCAAGCTCCGAGCTGAGGGGTTGAGCGGTCCCGGCGTCGCAAGCGTTATGAAGGCATCGGGTCTCACTGTCGGCGGCTTTTACAAGCACTTTCGGAGCAAGGACGAGCTTCTCGCCGAAGCTATTGCGCAGGGATTCGCGGAGTCTAACGAGAAGATCTGTTCTTCCTTGCAAAATGTACCGCGCGAGGACAGGTGGAAGGAGATCATTCGGTTATATCTCTCACCGGAGCACTGTGATCATCCCGATTCCGGTTGTCCGGTCGCGGCTTTGGCGCCTGAGATGGCGCGTGCCAAACTCGGTGTTAGAAAACGAATTTCCGGCTTGATCAAAGATCGCGCGGAGCGGTGGGTGGACTTCATGCCGGGACGGACTGCAGCGGAGCGGGAGCGGAACTTCTTCGTCATTTTTAGCTGCGATGGCGGTGCCGTGTCCATTGCCCGCATTCTTACCGACCCTGCCGACAGGCAGAAGATTGTTGGCAAGCGTACGAGATCATCTTCTGCACAGCTTTTGATTTTTTTTGAGTCATTTGGATTATGTTCATAATCTTATCTATGGCAGTCACGAAAGGACTCTTATGAAACTCACTGGTCGCACGATCCTAATCACGGGAGGCTCAGCCGGTATCGGCCTAGCTTTCGCCCTCAAGTTCCTCGAACTGGGCAATGAAGTCATCGTCACTGGTCGGCGTCAAGCTGTGCTTGATCAGGTGAAGGCGAAGTACCCGAAGCTTCATACGATCCAGAGCGATGTCGCGGACCCGGCGCAGATCGCCGCCCTCGCGGCGCGCGTGAAATCGGATTTCCCCAAGCTCGACGTGCTGATGAACAATGCGGGCATCATGCTCTACAAGAACCTCAAGGCGCCGGCTGCTGACCTCGCTGGACTAATGGCGGAGATGAACGTCAACGTGGGCGGCGTAATTACCACGACTTCCGCGTTCATGGATATTCTCAGGGCCAACAAGGGCACCGTGATCAATACATCCTCGGCGCTCGCCTTCGTGCCATTGCCGTCTGCGCCGATCTACAGCGCCACCAAGGCCGCGATTCACTCCTACACCCAGTCATTACGGTTCCAGTTGGAGGAAACGGGCGTGGAGGTCATCGAGTTGATGCCGCCCGGCGTGAAGACCGACATGACGACCGAGCTTGCCGAAGGCGGCGTCACCGTGATCACCACGGACGAGTTGGTGAAGCAGTCGTTTGCGGCCCTTAAGGCGGGTGCCCTCGAGATTCGGCCAGGGCAGTCCAAACAGCTCGCATTCATGCGTCGCCTCGCCCCCAATTTCATCAACAGGCAGCTCTGGAAGGCGTCTAAGAACTTGGTTCCGGTCGAGGCATAAAAGTGGTTGCAGCTGACGCTTTTGGACGTCGCTCCCCCATTGGGACAAAGGAGAATCTTCGTGGCGCAATTGTCGGAACACCCAAGCGTGAAACATTTTTACCAGGAGAGAGCGACCCGCGGTGAAGTCCCGACGGATCAGGTCGTTGATGCAGCTTGGCTCCGGCAGTTGTGCCTGGATGCGGGCGCAGACGATGTGGGTTTTGTTGAGCGCGACCGGCCAGAAATTGCCGATCAGCAATCCGAAATCGAGAGCGTCTTTCCCCGAACGAGAACGCTCATCAGTGTTGTCTGCTCGCATGAACCGGGAGAACATCCGGACGCCAGCCCGCTCAATCTCCAATCTCGAATTCCATCACACGACAGACGAAACCAACGAAGTGGCCCGCCGAATTGTCTCCGCACTGGAAAAGGTTGGGATTAGCGCGATGAACGGCGGAGCCGTTGGGTTCCCTATGGAGGCCGATCGCTGGGGATCAAAAATGTGGGTGATCTCCCATAAGCCTGTAGCGGTGGCGGCCGGCCTCGGACAGATGGGGATTCATCGCAACGTGATTCATCCCAAGTTCGGGAATTTCATTCTGCTGGGAACGGTACTGGTGGATGCAGAAATCTCCGAATATTCACATCCGGTCGTCTATAATCCCTGCCTGGAATGCAAGCTATGCGTTGCCGCCTGCCCGACAGGTGCAATCAGCCCAGACGGTCAGTTCAATTTCTCCGCCTGCTACACCCACAATTACCGCGAGTTCATGGGCGGATTCAACGATTGGGTGGAGAAGATCGCGGATAGCAAAAGCGCACACGATTACCGTAAAAATGTCTCAGGGGCTGAGACGGTCTCCATGTGGCAGAGCTTGTCGTTCGGCGCCAATTACAAGGCTGCTTATTGCATGGCGGTATGCCCTGCGGGTGAGGACGTAATCGCGCCCTTCCTCACGAACCGCAAGCAGTTCTTGGACGATGTTGTTCGCCCACTGCAGAACAAGCCTGAGACGGTCTACGTTGTTCCCAAGTCCGACGCCGAAGAGTTCGTAGCGCGGCGCTTTCCGCAGAAGAAGGTTAAGCGTGTGTCGAACGGCCTCGCTGGCCAAGGAACCATTCGCGCCTTCCTGCGAGGCTTGAACTTCGTTTTTCAGAAAGGTCAGTCAAAAGGCCTTAACGCTGTTTATCACTTCACGTTCACCGGTCAAGAAGAAGTGAAAGCAACCGTCACGATTCGAGACGAAAAGTTGCACGTTTCAGAAGGCCACCATGGACAAGCCGATCTGCGACTTACTGCCGATACCGAGACCTGGCTGCGCTTTCTGCGCAAGGAAGCTAATCTCATATGGGCGCTGCTCCGGCGGAAGATTCGCATCTCAGGATCGCCGAAGTTGCTGCTTGCATTTGGGCGCTGCTTTCCATCGTGACTAGGTAATATAAAGGATCCTGCATCGCGACTGGCACGCTGCGCGTGGATCTTCGGTGTCATCCCAACGTCCCTGATTCTGATCCGGGTGAGAGAAAATCGATACCATTATTGAGAGTCGCGAGCGCAGTCATGTCTTAGGCGTCCGGCCAGTTACTGCATTCGTGCAACTCCAGTTCCGTTTGCCCAGTGGATGACCGGCAATCCAGAAGTCAAGAAGAAGTCAGCGCAATTTCTAGTTTGCCGACCATGCTGCAGGAGCTGTTAGATATACGCCGTAGCCTTTTTGACTTTGAGATGGTCACTGTAAGCGGATTTCTCAACTCCAAACGCGATTTATAGCATGTACAATGCGGTACTTTTTGGGAGGCCGTAATGGTGCGCAGTTACCGTTCCTTTTTGGGGCTCCTTTTCCTTTGTCTTGGCGTTACGCTTGCCGCGATCGCTCCTGTGCAAGATGGGTCCTCCCAGTACCACGTCAATTCGCAGCGCCTGCAATCCACGCTGGTAAAGCTGAGCGAGTACGGCCGTAATCCCGACGGCGGCGTCACCCGCCTCGGATATTCCGAGACAGACATGGCGGCGCGCGAATATGTCATCGGCCTTATGAAGGATGCCGGCCTCAGCGTTCGTATTGATCCCGCGGGCAACATCTTTGGGCACCGGGACGGCTCACAAAAGCTTCCTGTCATCCTCTTCGGCTCCCACATCGATTCCGTGGTCCACGGCGGCAACTACGATGGCGACGTTGGCTCCCTTGGGGCGATTGAAGTCATTCGAGCGCTAAACGAATCCAGCGTGAAGACCCGCCATCCTCTCGAAGTGGTCATCTGGACCAACGAGGAGGGCAACCACTTTGGCATCGGCACGCTCGGCTCCGGCATCGCCGCTGGGCTCATCGGTCCAGAAATTCTCGACCGCAAGGATGAGAAGGGCGTCACCTTCGCCGACTGGCTGCGCCGCTACGGCCAAGATCCCGCCAAGCTTGCCGATGCGCGCATCCGGCAAGACTTGCTGGCGGCTTCCCTGGAGTTGCACATCGAACAGGGACCAACTCTATACGAGAAGCAGATTCCGATCGGCGTGGTGCAAGGGATTGTTGCCGTCGGCCGCTGGGATTGCGTCGTCTCGGGCTCTGCAAACCACGCCGGCACTACTCCTATGAATCGTCGACACAACGCGCTTACGGCTGCCTCCAAAGACGTGCTTGCGGTGCGCGACGTTGTGCTCAGCGAAACCGGAACGCAGGTAGGCAACGTCGGTTTCATGAAGGTTGAACCGGGCGCTCCCAACGTCATTCCCGGTCGCGCCGAATTTCCTGTCGAACTGCGAGACCTTGATGACGCGAAAGTTGTGCGGATGTGGGAGCACCTCTCTGAGCGCTTCCGGCAAGCCGACAAGGAAGAAGGCGTGGATACGCGTTGCGAGTCGACCGACGATGTGAAATCCGCGAGCGCGACTCCCGCGGTACAAGCTGCGATTCGGGACGCGGCAAAGTCCGTTGGGCTCGCCAGCGTTGACCTGCCCAGCTTTGCCGGCCAGGATTCTCAGAACATCGCCAAGGTCGCGCCTATGGGCATGATCTTCAT
Source organism: uncultured Acidobacteriota bacterium (assembly GCA_963785865.1). GTDB lineage: Bacteria > Acidobacteriota > Terriglobia > Terriglobales > Acidobacteriaceae > Sulfotelmatobacter. The sequence continues at coordinate 312,399 of CAWAXF010000010.1, forward strand.
ACCCAGCAAGGAGGGTATCAGCCACTCCCCCAAGGAATATTCGTCACCGAACGACATTGCCAACGGCGCGGAAGTCCTGTATCGCACCGTGCTCCTTCTCGACCGGCGCCTCAGCCCGTAATTTGGAGTGCTGCGGCTCGACGCCGGTATCGCACGCAAGAACTGGCCGACCGAAGCCTAATGATTTGCAGCTGCCTTACACGAATTCGACAAAACTCCGAACGGCCAGATTTGCGGTTTGACTTTACACCGCAGATGCCGGGCAATGCCACCTTGTGAGTCACGGGCAATCCGGAAGTCAAACCGGGCTAGAGCTACGTTTTCGAGGAACTGTGTCGCGCTGAGTAAAATGATCTGCTCGACTGCGGCGACAATCCAGGCCGCGAAGAAGATTAAGGAGCGTCCAAACTCGCCTGTCCATTAACTGTCCCTTCCCGCCGTTCCCTCCTCCAGGATCCCCGGATTCTTAGAGTTGCGCAGTCGAGCCGTGTGCATGTTCCATGTTTCACAACGTGGAACAACTTGGTACGGATCACCGACAATCGACTGTTTAACGCTGGTGCGACGCTTCGATCCACGTGCTCAGGTTGGGGTGCCCGAGCAGTTTCCGGCCAGCCCGGAGCAAGGCCGACGAGGATCACGTGGCAACGTTTCTGTAACCAGAAATACCATTCTGCACTCAATCAGAAAGACATCTAAAACAGGAAGTGCTCCACAGAGCGTCACCTATCCAGAAAATACAACCAGAGCGCACGTGAAGGGTGAATACGATATGCGAACAAACACGCCAGGAACAAAGATTTTCGTGGACGGTGGCGATCCCGACGAAACTATGCGGATGAAGAACCTGATTGGTTTCGTTGACGGACAAACTACGAATCCCAGCCTCATCGCCAAGAATCCGGAGGTACAACAATTGCTCAGATCCGGTCGCCGCCTGAGCGCGGACGAGCAGAAAGAAGAGTACAAAAAGATCGTACAGAAGATTTCTCCACTCGTAGGGGATGGCGGGGTATCCATTGAAGTCTTCGCTGACTTGAATACGACGGCCGAGCAAATGCTCGCTCAGGGACAAGAAATGTTCTCCTGGATTTCCAACGCTTATATCAAATACCCATGCACGCATGAAGGCTTGCGCGCCGCGCATCTTTCGGTACACCGAGGTATTCGCGTCAACATGACCTTGTGCTTCTCGCAAGATCAGGCCGCAGCGGTGTATTCAGCGACGAAAGGTGCGAAGGATCCGGTTTATGTCTCGCCCTTCGTAGGCAGGCTCGACGACCAGGGCCAGGATGGAATGGACGTTGTCGAAAACATTCTCAACATGTATCGAGCCGGAGATCATCATGTGCGCGTGCTGGCGGCAAGCATTCGGCACGTCGATCACCTACTCTGCTCCTTTGCGTTGCACGCGGAGCTGGCGACCGTGCCTGCCAAGGTGTTGCAAGAGTGGGCCGCTCAGGGCATGCCTTTGCCAGACGACAGCTTTGTGTACAAGGCGATCGATTCAAAAGGACAGCGCCTGAAGCCAATTGCATACAAGGAATTGGATCTCAACGCTCCGTGGGAGACTTTCGATCTTCGCCACGAACTGACGACCAAAGGAATTCAGAAGTTCGTTGCGGACTACGAAGGCACGCTTCGTAAAACGGCCTGACTCCGTTAGGGGTGAAAGCAGAGTGCCGACAAGGGGAACCATGCAAAAATTTAAATACATCATTTTGGGGGGCGGCATGGTTGCCGGCTACGCTGCCAAAGAATTGGCCGGTCACGGCTTGAAGTCCGGAGAACTGGCGATCATTTCGGCCGACACTGCCCTGCCCTATGAGCGTCCGCCTCTCTCAAAGGGTTTTCTCGCGGGCAAAGATGACGAGACGAGCATTCTTATCAACAGTGCGGACTGGTACCCGGAACACGGAATCGAGGTGCGAGTGGATACAGTCATCGAGCGCATCGATCCGAACAAGAAGTTATTGCGCAGCAATTCAGGCGAGGAATTTGAGTGCCAACACTTACTGCTGGCTACGGGAGCGCGGGCGAGGAAGCTCGATGTGGATGGAAATAACCTCAGGAACGTGTTTTACCTGCGCTCGCTGAAAGATTCTGAAACGATACGATCCGAGAGTGCAAGCGCAAAAGAGGCGGTCATCATAGGCGGTGGGTTCATCGGGATGGAAGTCGCGTCAGTGCTGACCCAAAAAGGCATTCAGGCCACGCTGGTAATTCGCGAAGATCGAGTCTGGAGTCGTGTCTTCACGCCCCCAATGTCAGCTTTTTTTGAACAGTATTACACCGCCCGAGGAGTACGCATTGTGAAAGAGGCGCGGGTAGCTTCACTCGAAGGAAAGGGGGCGGTTCAGGCTGTGCTCTTCGGCGATGGCAAGAAGATTTCGTGTGACGTTGTTGTGGTTGGCGTAGGTGCGGTCCCGGTTACGGAGCCAGTGGAGCAAAGTGGAGTCACCGTGGAGAACGGCATTGTCGTGAACGAATACTTGGAAGCCGAACGGGCTGGTATCTACGCTGCGGGGGACGTCGCAAATTATCCTGACAAGATTTTCGGGAAGCGGCGGCGTGTAGAGCATTGGGACAATGCTGTTTCTCAAGGTCAGCATTGGGCGCGAGTTGTCCTGGGTGAAAAGGAACCCTTTGTTCATGTGCCCTACTTCTTTTCGGATGTCTTCGATCTCTCTTATGAACTGTGGGGCGACCCGGAGGGCGCAAACGAAACCGTGGTTCGCGGCGATTCAAATACCTCCAGCTTTAGTGTTTGGTGGCTGAAGGACAACCGAGTAATGGCTGCATTTGTCATGAATCGCCCCGACGAAGAGAGACAAGTAGCACCAGAATGGATCAAGTCGCGCCAAACTGTCTCCAGGGAGCGCCTGGCGGACAAAACAAAATCGGCTCTCGAAGCTATATAGGGCTAAATGGGGCGATGGTAGCGCCACATGCAACAGGACGGCTCGCACGCCAGGAATGCTGTGGACGAGGAACCTGGGCCAGTTCGCCTTGATTACTTGACCTCAGGCGCGAAGACACAGGTCTTTGCGTCCGCTGTATTGTCACGAATAGCCAGGATGCACCAGTTGGCCCAATCGACGATGTCTGCTTCGTTGTCGATGGCTTCGTTCAACTTCGTTTTCTGCGGGCCCTCGGTATTTTGCAAAGCCATGGCCAGGACGCGAATGGCTGTGCGCGCCGTGAACCGCATTTTCTCGTAATGAATGACCTTCGCAGTTCGCTGCTCTGGTTTGATCTCAGGGTCCTTTGGCGCACTACTGATGACAGTCATCTGCCCATAGGCGCAAGCCCACGAAAACAGAACACATACGAAGATATAGTGCAACGTTTTCATCTCAACTCAGCCAGCTAGTTTGCTGCAGTCGTAATCTCGCGTTACTGTCAAGATGATAAGGCTGATCTGGGAAGAAATCAGCGTAACCTTAGTGTGGTTACGGTCGAGCTATGGTGAGCAGCCAGCCTCGATCCACCTCTTGCATGATGGTCAAGACTGATCTTCCAGTCTCATCTTCGGAGAGTCGACTCTGCAGCAAACTCCATATCGCTGCCAAATCTTAAACCACGGGCTACTTGCGAGCCTTTCGTCGTGCCTCCGGTTCGCAGCAGAAATGTCGCTTTGGCTGAGTGGCCTTATGTCCGGCGCCTCGAACATTTCCTGTAGCTGCTCGATGTCATTGATGATGCGTTCAACGTCCATTAGTCACAATATCTAACAGAAAAGCCAAGAGGTCAATCCGGAGGGCATCTGGTGTCACGGCGGACGAAAGTTGATCGCCTGCCGCGACTTAGCACATTAGGACTCCTGCGCCCACGATGACCTGGAGTGCAATGGATCTTGCCTCCATCATCTGCACCGCGAGGTTTCCCTATTCCCACTCAATCGTGCCCGGGGGCTTGGAGGTAATGTCGTAAACCACACGGTTCACACCCTTCACCTCATTGACGATCCGCGTGGAAATAATCTTCAGAACTTCATGCGGCAGGGGGACCCAATCGGCGGTCATCCCGTCTTCGGAACTCACGGCCCGGATGGCGCAGGTGTACGCATAGGTCCGCATGTCGCCCATTACTCCCACCGACATCACCGGCAGCAGGACCGCAAAGGATTGCCAGATCTTGTTGTACAGTCCGGCCTCTTTAACTTCTGTCACCACGATATCGTCGCACTCACGCAGCAACTTGAGGCGCTCGGGCGTGACTTCCCCCAGCACGCGCACGGCAAGGCCAGGACCGGGAAACGGTTGCCGCTGCAGGATTTCTTCAGGCATGCCGAGGTCACGACCGATCTTGCGAACTTCATCTTTGAATAGGTCTTTGAGCGGCTCGATGAGCTTGAGTTTCATCTTCTCGGGAAGCCCGCCCACGTTGTGATGGGACTTAATCACTTGAGAAGGACCACGCACTGACCGCGACTCGATCACGTCGGGATAGAGGGTTCCCTGCACCAGCCATCTCACCTTGCCCTCATTCTTCTCAATTCGAAGCGCTTCCTTTTCGAAGACCTTGATGAATTCGTTGCCGATAATCTTGCGCTTCTTCTCCGGATCGCTCACGCCCTTGAGCTTTCCCAGAAAACGATCCGTTGCATCGACCGCATCCAGGTGAAGACCGAGTTTGTCCCGTAGTGTCTTCTGCACTTTTTCAAACTCATTCTTCCGAAGCACGCCGTTGTTTACAAAGACGCAGGTCAAGCGTGACTTCCCTTTGCCATCCCGCATGGCGCGATCGACCAGCACAGCGGCGACCGAGGAATCCACGCCGCCAGAGAGCGCGCAGATGGCTCGTCCGGCGCCGACCTGTTCTTTGACTTGTGCCACGGTGGAATCGATAAAGCGTTGCGCCGTCCACGTAGGTTTGGCGCCGCAGATTTCGAATACGAAGTTCCTCAGGATCTGCGTGCCTTGCGGGGTATGGTGAACCTCCGGATGGAACTGGACCGCGTACCATTTCTTGGCTACGTTTTGAATTCCCGCAACCGCGTAGTGCGTCTTTGCCATCAGCTCAAAACCTGGCGGCAGTTCCAGAGCTTCGTCCCCGTGCGACATCCAGACCGCCAGCTTCTTGGCCATGCCCTGAAATAAAACCGAGGCCGAGATCACATCCACTTCGGCGTGGCCGTATTCGCGCTTCTCGGCAGGCCTCACTTTGCCGCCAAGCGTGTGCACCATAAACTGCAGCCCGTAGCAAATCCCGAGCACAGGCACACCCAGCTCGAACACGCGCGCGTCGGCGGGAGGCGCATCTTTGTCGTAGACCGACCAAGGCGCTCCCGAAAGCACGATTCCCATCGGAGAGTAGCTCTTGATCTCGGGGAGCTTCGCTGTGCACGGCAGGACAACCGAGAAAACGTTTTGCTCACGGATGCGGCGCGCAATGAGCTGTGTGTATTGAGCGCCAAAGTCCAGAATGACGATGGATTGTTGTTGCAATGGATTGTGCGGGGATTGGGTTTCCACGAATGAGTTTCTCAGATTCAGGGAGAGCGTGTAAAGATCATCGTAGAGCGCGGAGTGCCACCGTCACCAACATTCGAAACACATCAGACGGAGACGCTTCCCATCGCAGGATTAGGAACATCGCTCAGGATCAGCTTCGTTGCGATCGATGCTGGTTTGCAAGGGAGGCGCGAGAACTGGCAGAACTGGTGTCGAGCGAGCGAACATCTCATCCGGCATCTCGGCAATGCAGACAAATCCTGCGAGGCGTGCCATGTAAAGCCAGTCAGCTAACGCGAAGTAAGCAAGCGTAACCACGATCATGGCCACTACGGCGAGGCGCCAGGGCACAAGCGGCATCAATCCCATAGGCACGGAGACGGCGGTAGTCGCGCCTACAAACACAACAAGGTGCGCCAACCCTACCCAACTGCTCACTGCCAAAACTGGCCCGGTGCGTTCGCGGAGCAGCGCTACGGTCGCAGAAATGGCTTTAAGTGCGTCCTCGTGATCGCGTACGGCGAACACTGAAGCGATGGACAACAGCCAATTCAGCGCCCACCAGAAAAAGCAGACAAGTCCCGCGAGGGGCAGGAAGCACAGGAACGCCAAGCCAGGACGGGGATTCGCATCTGGCGAGATAAAGCTCGCCAGGATTCCTGCGCCCATCAAGCCGAACACGGCCGCCAGGGCAATGCCGACACGGAAAAAGTGGAGGCTGATGAGCGAGTGCAACGAATTCGATTCCCTCCCCGATGCTGAACGTCCGGGGCCTTCATTGCGAACAGTAGTTTCACGGTGCGCATTAGCCGACAATCGCTCCCGGAAGTATTCAAGCAGCGCGCGAACTGTAGCAATTCGCCCGAGGGATCCGGCGATCATCCACACCATTGCGATCAAGAGCACTGCCACCATGATGGATATGACCGCACGGCTCAGACTCCCGCGCAGAATGTGCAAAAAAGCCTGCACGACAAGATAAGGCTGGCGAGTTCGAAGGAAGAGCATCTCCCCCCGGGTTACGGGCAAGGTGTTGAGATATTCGAACAGACCGAAGAAGAACAAAGCGCTGGCCGTCGCTCCCACAACCCATCGCCACATGATTTCCGCAAACGTGAGCGATGGCCGCCGGTATGCAGCACGGAAACCTTCCAGTGTTGGCGAGATGCGCGACATCAATTCAGGATACCCCAATCCTACCAATGCAAGTCCTGCATTGACCTGTTAGGGGCGGACGCCTCGTCCGCCCCGCTCGCGAAGCGAGCGTGAGGAGGCGGAATTCTCCTCAAGGCCTGCCTCACGTTCCTTCACCAATTCTTGTGCGATGTAGATTGATTCGTACCGAGGCAAGCAACAACCGGCTGAAATGGCCCCGTTTTCTTTTGATCGCGCAGATGTATTGCCAAAGAGACGTAGCAAGCTACGTCTCTACGAGGGTTTCTATTTGGCCACAAGGTTGACCATCTTGCCGGGCACGTAGATCTTTTTCACAAGCTGCTTGCCGGCAATCGCGGCTTTTACCTTCTCGTCGGCCAGTGCACGGTCCATGACGACGGCTTCGCTCGCATCGACGGATACAGTCACCCGGCTGCGCAGTTTGCCATTGACCTGCACGGGAATTTCGATCTCTTCTTCTTTGGCGAGCGCGGCATCGTATTTCGGCCAGGGTGCGCGCAGCAAGCTTCCTTGCTCGCCCAACATCTCCCAAAGCTCGTGTGCAAGATAAGGCGCAAACGGCGCAAGCAACAACACGACATTGCGCTGCACTTCCCCCAGGAACGGCACCGGGATGGCATTCTTCGCAATGGCATCTTCCGCGCCGTACAAAGCGTTCACCAACTCCATAATGGCAGAGATACAGGTGTTGAAATGCCAGCGTCCTTGAAAGTCATCGCTCACGCGCTTGATAGTTTGATGAAGTTTGCGCTGGATGGCGCGCGCCTCCGGGGACAGAACTGGGAGCACAGGTTTGCGCCACTCGGGGTTCTCTGGGTGGGCGTTGCGCACAAAAAAGCGGTAGACGCGGCTCAGGAAGCGCTGAATGCCTTCGATGCCGGTGTCCTGCCACTCGAGATCGCGATCCGGGGGAGCGGCGAAGAGACTGTAAAGACGGGCCGCGTCAGCGCCGAAACGCGCCACCATGTCGTCAGGTGACACGACATTGCCCAAATTCTTGGACATCTTCGCCCCGTCTTTAATCACCATGCCTTGGGTAAATAAGCGCTCGACCGGTTCGTCATTCGTGATCATGCCGAGATCGCGCATGAATTTGGTCCAAAAGCGCGAGTAGATCAAGTGCAAGATGGCATGTTCGACGCCGCCAATGTACTGATCGATGGGGAACCAGTATTGGGCGATTTTGCCGTCGAAGGGCGCGCGGTCGTTGTGGGCATCGGTGTAGCGATAGAAATACCATGAGGAATCGACGAACGTATCCATCGTGTCCGTTTCACGGCGGGCGGGCCCACCACACTTCGGACATATTGCGTTCACGAATTCTGGAACCTTTCCCAAGGGCGATCCGCCGGTGAGCGTGACGTCAACTTTTTCAGGCAAGATTACCGGCAAATCGCTTTCCGGCACTGGAACGATGCCGTCTTTCTCGCAGTAGAGCATGGGGATGGGCGTGCCCCAGTAGCGCTGGCGCGAGATGCCCCAGTCCTTCAGCCGATAGGTGACGGTTGCCTTGCCAAACCCCTTCTCCGCGGCATATGCCGACATCTTCCTGATGGCATCGTCGCAACTGAGGCCGCTGAACGGGCCGGAGTTGATGGTCATTCCCTGATGCGCGACAAAGGGCAGTTTCGGCTCGGTCATGGTCTCTTCCGGGTCGTTGCTGATGGGAAGAATGACCAGCCGGATCTCGAGCTTATACTTCTTGGCGAAATCGTAATCGCGCTCGTCATGCGCGGGGACGCTCATGATCGCGCCGGTGCCATAGTCCATCAGGATGTAGTTTGCGATCCAGATCGGCACCTTCTCCCCATTGAAGGGATTGATGGCGAAGCGATGCGTGTTCACTCCGTGCTTTTCGATCTCGCCGATGTCACCTGCTTCTTTCGCCTTACGTTGTTCCGCGATCAACTTCTGGACTTCGGATTCCAAAGGCTGGTTGTAGCGGGTGAAATCGGCGACCAAAGGATGCTCGGGCGCAAGTTGCAACGAGGTCGCACCATAAATGGTGTCGATCCGAGTCGTGAAGACGCTGATCCTAGAACCGGCCGGCCCAGCCGCGCCCTCGATTTTGAAATCGACCAGCGTGCCTTCGCTGCGGCCGATCCAGTTACGCTGCATGGTCCGCACTTTCTCCGGCCAGCCCTTCAACTTGTCCAGGTCGCGGAGCAACTCCTCGGCGTACTTTGTGGTGCGGACAAACCACTGCTCTAACTCGCGTTGTTCGACGAGGGTGTCTTCATGGCGCCAGCAGCATCCGTTGGGAAGCACTTGCTCATTGGCCAACACGGTCGCGCATTTCCGGCACCAGTTGACCTTGCTCTTCTTGCGATAGACCAATCCCTGCTCGTAAAGCTTCAGGAAGAACCACTGGTTCCAGCGGTAATAGTCGGGCAAGCAAGTCGTGACTTCGCGCGACCAGTCGTAGGCGAATCCCAGGCGCTTCATCTGCGCCTTCATGTTCGCGATGTTGCCAAGGGTCCATTCGCGTGGCGGCGTGTTGTTGGAGATAGCGGCGTTTTCCGCCGGCAAGCCGAACGAATCCCAGCCCATGGGATGGAGCACGTTGTAACCGTTCATCCACATGTAGCGGGCGAGCGCGTCGCCAATCGAATAGTTGCGCACATGCCCCATGTGTAGGGCGCCCGAAGGATAGGGCAACATCTCGAGCACGTAATACTTCTTCTTGGCTGAGCCAGCCTCGGCGGCGTAGAGCGCGGGGTCCTGCTTCCAGCGTTCAAACCACTTCGTCTCGACCCGCTGTGCGTCATAGCGCTCGTCTTTGGGACGCACTGGGACGGATTCGGATCCGTTCGTCACGGCGTTGACTGATTTATCTCCGATCGCCATAAAGAAAGGAACGTGCTGAACAGACCTTTATTTTACACGCGCGCGGGGCCGAGCCGGACATCGCGACCTCCGAATGCCGCTAGTCTTATCTGCCTCGTATCGCTTACCCGACGACATTGGCCAGCGTTCCAATGGGTGGGATCGTGATGCGAATCTCGTCACCAGCCCGCAACGTGAATGAATCTGGCGGCACTATGCCAGTACCGGTGAGAAGAAAGCAGCCTTGGGGAAAGCTGCTGCTGCAATAGAGATATTCAACCAATTCTTCCGGCTTGCGCTTCATTTCCCTGAGAGCGGTTGTGCCAGCGAACGCAGACTCACCCGCACGCAGAATCTGCAGTGAAATTTCGGTCGCTGCCGGAAGTGACTCATTTGAAATCAATAGGCAAGGCCCCAACGCGCAACTGCGATCGTACACTTTGGCCTGGGGCAGATAGAGGGGATTCTCGCCCTCAATGTCACGGGAACTCATATCGTTTCCGATGGTGTATCCGGTTATCTTTCCGCCGGGGCTGATGAATAGGACCAGCTCCGGTTCCGGGACCGACCAGCGTGCGTCCTGGCGAATTGCGACTTTGCCTTGAGGCCCCACCACGCGATGCGGCGTCGCTTTGAAGAACAGTTCCGGGCGCTCGGCGTGGTAAACGCGATCGTAGAAGTCTCCTCCGCCAGCGCTTTTTGATTCCTCCATCCGCGCGTCACGGCTGCGAAAATAAGTGACCCCTGCCGCCCACACTTCCTGGCTGCCGATCGGCGGCAACAAATTGTCGGGTACGGAGACACCGAGCGGCTGACGTTGCTCACATTGCTGCATCAGGAATTGAAGCAGGTCCTCGCGAACCACCAGTTCGTCCCAGGAGGGCGAATTGATTGTGTGAAACTGCCCGTTGTGCTCCGCCACAATCCCGGATCGTGTGCGATAGAGCTTCATACAGACCTTTCATTAGCGTAAATGGCTAGTAATCGCGCGACAAAAACCGGCTGCCTTGGTGCGGCTGAAAATTTCCCAGAGCGCCCAAAGCGTCGCCAGCGACCCGCCCATAAGACGGCCAAATATATCAGAGGGCAGGCAAGTTCTTACTAGATCACCCGACGAGCTTTTTCAAGGCAGCGACGTTCTTACGATCATCTCCGGGGGCATCGATCGGTGTCTCAGCAATAAAGGCGGCGTGCGCCAGGCGAGCGTCATTGAGCAGGATGCGAAAGGTTTCGTTCCCAATCGTTCCCTTCCCGATGTGCTGGTGCCGATCGAGCTTGGAACCGCGAGCACCTTTCGCATCGTTGCAGTGCCAGACCTTCACCCGTTTCATCCCAATAGTCTGATCCAGGTGCTGCAAAGTCTGGTAGATGCCGTCTTCGCTGACGATGTCATATCCGGCGACGTGGGTATGGCAGGTATCAATGCACGCGGCAGCGGGAATAATCCCGTCCAGACGGTAGAGCACCTCAGCGACCTGTTCGAAGCTGCCGCCCAGCGAGAACTCGGCGCCCGCAGTGTTCTCGATCAGGATGGTCAGTCCGCCTTTGACTAGATCCAGGCCTTGAGTAGACGCCGCAATGGCCGCAGCCGTACGCACTAATCCTTGTTCGCGGTCGGCTCCCCGAAACGATCCCGGATGCAAGACGAGATAGTCAGCACACAGAGCCAGGGCCCGCTCCACCTCGCCTCGAAACGCTTGCATGGATTTGTGCAGGAAGAGTTCGTTGGAGCTGGCCATGTTCACCAGATAGTTCGTGTGAATAACCAGTGGCTTCAGATCATATTGGGCGCGCAAGCGGTTCATCTCTGCGCATTGTGGCTCGGCCAATTCATATGGAGCCCACTGGCGCGGACTGGACGAGAACATCTGGAAAGTGTTGCATCCCAGGCGATACGCGCGCTCGGCTGCATTTTGCACTCCGCCCGCCGAGGAGGTGTGAATGCCGATCCGGCGGGAAGTCAGGCGGGGCGGACGTCTCGGAGCAGGGAGTTTGAGAATATCGTGCACAATCTGAGTATCTTTCGGACGAACATTGCTTGCAACGTCTCTACAAGAGCTTCATTCTGGCACTTACTCTGCCCCATTTGCGGTGCAGACACGGCAACGGTAAACTGAATCGGGCGGCTTCTCCTGCGGCCGCTCGACTCCACCGGACGGAGGAGGGCGGCCGTCCTCACACGTCATTTTCTCAAGGTGAACTTATGCTGGTTGTCATGAAGTCCCAGGCCACCGAAGAACAGGTGCGCTCGGTGTGCCAAAAGATCGAGAAACTTGGGTACCGGGCGCATCCCATGCCCGGAGCCACTCGCACCGCCATCGGCATCACCGGAAACAAGGGTGAAGTCGAGCAGGGCACGCTGGAAGAAATGCCCGGCGTGCAGGAAGTCATTCAGGTTTCGAAGCCCTATAAGCTGGTCAGCCGCGACGTCAAAGAAGAAAATACGGTCATTCGCTTCTCTGGAACTGCAGCCACAATCGGCGGCCCGGGTCTGGCGATTGTCGCGGGACCCTGCGCTATCGAGAGCCGGGAGCAGGCGTTCGCCGTGGCCGAACGCGTGCATCGAGCGGGAGCCCAGTTTTTTCGCGGCGGAGCTTATAAGCCGCGTACTTCACCTTACTCATTTCAGGGACTTGGCGAAGAAGCCTTGCGCATCATGGCGGAAATTCGCCAGCAGTTTGGCCTGAAGATCATTACCGAGGCGATCGACCATGAATCGCTCGACCTGGTCGAGGAGTATGCCGACATCATCCAGATTGGGGCGCGCAACATGCAGAATTTTTCTCTGCTGAAGCGTGCTGGACGAACCCGCAAGCCGGTGCTGCTGAAGCGCGGCATGTCGGCCACACTGGAAGAGTTTCTGATGGCGGCCGAGTACATCCTGAGCGAGGGTAATTACAATGTGGCCTTGTGCGAACGCGGCGTGCGCACCTTTGCCGATCACACCCGCAATACCCTCGATCTGAGCCTGGTTCCCGCGGTGCAGCGCTTGAGCCATTTGCCCATCCTCGTCGATCCCAGCCATGGCACGGGTAAGCGCAACAAAGTCACTCCGCTGTCGCGCGCAGCAGTGGCCGTAGGTGCCGATGGCTTGCTTGTGGAAGTGCATGATCGTCCCGATGAAGCACTTTCTGATGGCCCGCAGTCCCTCTTCCCAGATCAGTTCGACGTACTGATGGAGCAAGTTCGTCAGATAGCAGCGGTCGTCGGAAGGACCGTGCCTGAAATTGAACCCGCGGCAGTAACCAAGTGAACTCCCGAATCAGGGCTGCCCCATAAAGGGGTGCCCCACCCTTGTCGCGCTTCGCGACAGGGTGGGGCTTTTGACTTCAAGGCACCTGGGCTTCAATTTCTGCTAAGCTTTTTCTTCTCTCGAATCGATTTCTACCTTGCGCAAGCTCCTCTTCATCGCTGTTTTGCTTCCCATCCTTGGAGGCGCGGGCTGGTGGTATTTCCGCGAGCAGTCTCTGGCCGACTACAGTCCAGCCTTTCGGGAATACGCCTATGTCAGCAACGGAAAGAGCAATACAGTCAGCGTCATCGACCTGCGCACCTTTGAATTAGCGAAGACGCTTCGAGTGGGCAGCGAACCGACCGGACTCGCAGCCAACAGCCAAAAAAACGAGGTCTACGTCGTTAATACTGGATCGAGCAGTGTCAGCGTCATCGACGCCGAGTCCAACACGGTGGTAGCTACCGTCGGGGTGTATGGGCGTCCGTATTACGTCGACGTTTCCCAAGACGGCAAACGCGCGTATGTGGCCAATTCGGGCTCGTCAAACGTGAGCGTGATCGACCTCGACAGGCGAATCGCGATCGGCAACCTGCGCGTTGGTTCCTCGCCCGGACTGGCGCGCGTTTCGCCCGATGGCGCAACCGTGCTCGTTTCCAACCGCGGCGATAATTCTGTATCCGTCATTGACGCCAAGGCGTTGCGCGTCCGGGCCACCCTGCCGGTCTGCCGGCAACCGGAAGACATTGCGATTCTTCCCGATTCCAGCAAAGCTTTTGTTTCGTGCTCGGGGTCGTCACAGGTGGCGTCCATTCAATTGCAAAGTCCGGCGCGCCCCGAAGACCGTGTGCTCGCGTTGCTCGATGTCGGACGCACTCCCGTCAGCCTGGCCATGAAGCCCGACGGGGGAGAGATGATCGTCTGCAACTTCGATTCCGACAGCATCTCGATTGTGGAGACGGGCAATGACGAAGTGGGCAGCAGTCAGGAGATTGGTCATCATCCGGCGCGTGGCCTTGTCACTCTCGACAACTCCCGGCTGTACGTCTCGAACTTCGGATCAAACAGCGTCGCAGTCTATGACATTGATATGGGACGCAGAATCTGGACATTAACCGTTGGCAGCCGTCCCGAGTCGCTGGCCTTGACGCCCGATCAGAACTATCTCCTCGTGGCCGATACGGAATCCGGGGACGTTACCATCATCCAGAAGCGCAAACCGCACCGCACCTTGGAAACCTCCGAGTATTCTCTCCTGACGTTAATACCCGTGGGCGTGCAGCCCAACGCAATCGTTGTGAAAACATTCATGGCTCGCATGCCGAAGCGCTAGGCGGACCGAAGAAAGTCTTCACACAGCAGACACACGTTGCAAGCAACGTCTCTACACGGTTACACCGCTACGCTTTTCCCGCAGAAGCGATCGAATGCCGCTTTCAGATCGGCCGCGATTGCGGGGGCTTCGCGCGATTCGATGTCGCGGCGTTGCATGAAATAGACAAGCTGGCCATCGCGGAACACGGCAATGGAAGGCGAAGATGGCGGATAGCCTGTGAAGTAGCTGCGCGCGCGCTCGGTTGCCTCTTTATCCTGCCCTGCGAAAACCGAGAAGGCTTTGTCGGGCTTGGCTCCGTTTTGCAGCGCGAGGCGAACCGCAGGGCGCATGCGTCCGGCGGCACATCCACAGATAGAGTTCACAACCACGAGCGCCGTGCCGGCCGCCGTGAGTGCCTGATCTACGGCATCGGCAGTTTTCAGTTCTTCAACTCCAAACCGGGTCAACTCCTCGCGCATCGGAACGCACATAATTTCGGGATACATCGACATGCAGGTTTCGTCCTCTCGAGTAGATATCTCTCCATTCTACCGTGACTCTCTGGTTCGGATTCTCTGGCTTGTCCCTCCTGTGTATATTGAAGGCGATCCCTAGCCATGCTCGTTCAGGAAAATGTTCCCCTCGCGCCGCTGACCACATTTCGGATCGGAGGCCCGGCCCGGTTCCTTATAGAAGCCGACTCGCCGGAAGCCGTGCAAGAGGCAGTCGGGTTCGCGCGATCCCGCAACCTGCCACTGTTCGTGCTGGGAGGAGGCAGCAACCTGGTTGTGTCCGACACGGGTTGGCCCGGAGTCGTACTGCATGTTGCCATCTCTGGAATTGAAAGGCTTCCGGGTGCGCGGGATGGCAAAGTTGCGTTCGAAGTTGGTGCCGGAGAGTCGTGGGATCGCTTTGTCGATGTGGCAGTATCCGCAAACTGTGCTGGAGTCGAGTGCCTGAGTGGAATTCCTGGGAGCGTAGGGGGAACACCGGTCCAGAATGTGGGAGCTTATGGACAAGAGGTCTCGAACACGATCGAGTCAGTCCAGGTATTCGATCTCCAAGACAATCAAATACGGGAATTGTGCGCGGAAGCCTGCGGTTTCGAATATCGCTCAAGCATCTTCAACACAACCGAGCGCGGCCGGTTCGTCATCCTGCGCGTCACCTACGCGCTTATCGCCCGGAGGATCACCCTTCGTCGAATATGCGGACCTGAAACGCCACTTCGAAGGGAAGCAAACTCTGCCAAGCCTTTCGCAAACCCGCGAGGCCGTGCGCCAGATTCGCGCGCGCAAGGGCATGCTGATTGTAGAAGGCGATCTCGACTGCCGCAGCGCAGGTTCCTTCTTTAAGAATCCGCTTGCTGTCGGACCAGCAGCGCGTCGACCTCGAAGATCGTGCGAGGAAGAAAGGTCTGACGATCCCAAGCTATCCGGCTTTGGAGCAACGCCACAAAGTCTCTGCGGCTTGGCTCGTTGAACACGCGGGATTCGCGCGTGGCTACGCGCTCGGGCATGCCGGCATCTCAAGCAAACATTCTCTGGCAATTATCAACCGCGGCGGAGCCACCGCTGCGGAAATCGTCGCGCTGAAAGATCAGATCCAGAATCGAGTTGAAGAAGTCTGGGGTATCCGGCTGCAGCCTGAGCCGGTATTTGTGGGAGTCGGCAGTTAGTAATCAGCAGTCAGCCGGATCTGACAAACGAGGGCCGCCGCCATCTGTAGGCCCCGACTCCTGACTAGAGGCTCGTGACTCCCATCACGCAAGCCGATGCTCTCCCGTCGTTCTCTCTTCAGAAATTCCTAAACAAACGATAGTCGGCGGCGGTCTTCATGAGTGAGGACAGACGAGTGGTGGCAGGAGAAGCGATCCTGGACAGGGCGAGCATCGAGCGCAGCCGGATTGAAAGCAGAGACGCCCCGCTCGAGGCTCTGGTTCGTGAGCACTCCCGGCTCGTCTACCGCATCGCGTACTCCGTTCTCCGCAGTCATCAGGACGCCGAGGATGCGACCCAGGAAACATTTATGCGGGTGCTGCGCTACGGTTCGAAACTCGCGGACGTCGAGGATTCGAAGACCTGGTTGGCGCGGATCGCGTGGCGTGTCGCCGTGGATCGCAGTAAACGACGCAGGCGCACGCGCGAGATTGCACTGGACGATCCGGAGAAGCCGGTGGCGGAAGTCGCGAGTATCGCCAATTCTGCCGACGAGACAGTCCAAGGCGCACAGATCGGCACAGTGCTGGAAAAACTGATTGCCGCGATGCCGTCGAAGCTGCGCGAGCCGCTGATTCTGTCAACAATCCAGGAAATGTCCCCGCGGGAAGTGGCGGCGACGCTTGGGATCAATGAGGCTGCCGTCCGCTCGCGCGTGTTTCGAGCACGAAAGACTTTGAAAGAGAAGCTGGCGCGAAACATGATTGGCAAGTAAGGATGAACACATGCAACAGCACAATCAGAGAATGGGACAAGAACAGGCGGGCGACGAAGTGGACCGCATGCTGGATGCGGCCCTGAAGCAATACGCATCCGTCGAGCCGCGGGAAGGATTGGAAGATCGGCTTCTTGCCCAGTTGCGCAGCGAAAGCCTGAATTCCCCGAGCCGCACATGGTGGCGTTGGGGCATCGGAGCCGCCGTGGTTGCGACCTTCGCTATGCTCCTGGCAGTCACATGGAGGCCGCACCCGCAATCGCACGACACAGTGACGCAACCCTCTGCGGTATCGACTCCGCGCATAGATGAGCATCCGGCATTGCACGAGGATCGAGCATCAGAACGGAGAACTGCGGTGCAAACGCGTCATCGCCGCTTACGTCTCGCCCCTGCGGCGGTGGTAAACGTTTATCCCAAGCTCGATCAGTTCCCTTCACCGCAGCCATTGAGCGAGCAGGAAAAACTTCTGGCCAGCTACGTTGAGGTTTATCCCAAGCAAGCCGCTTTGCTGGCCAAACTGCGAACTGAGGAATTGGAGCGCGAGCGAATCGAGGAACAGAACAAGTCGGCGTCCAAAGAGGCAGCAGATTTCGACAAAGAGTAGAAGCACGAGATTCCAAGGAGAAAACAGATGCGCAAGATACTGGCCGTGACCGCAGTTCTGGCATTCATGATGTGCGCTGGGCTTGCCAGCCGGGCCCAGGAGGCAACCTCCGAAACGATCGCAAACGCCAACGCCGCGAAAGAGGCGCACCGCCAACCTGACAGGCCGGTGCACCCCTACCGGCTAGATTTCTCGGTCAACGAACTCGAAGATGGGAAGAAGATCAACACGCGCCAATATTCGATGAACTTGAATTCTGATGATGCGGATGAGATCAAGATCGGCACTCGAGTGCCGGTGGACACCGGGCCCGGAACATTTCAGTACTTGGATGTGGGCACCAACATCTGGTGCCGGATCGGGGAACGAGCGGAGGGCATTCCGCTGACGGTGCGTGCCGACGTCAATAACTTGGCCGTATCGGATCAGGCGAGCGGGCACGAATCGCACCCCATCGTGCGACAATTCAAGATCAACGCCAGCACCCTGGCCCAGGTGGGCAAGCCCATGGTGGTGGGCAGCGTGGACGATCCCAATTCGAAGCGCCAGTTCCAGCTGGAAGTCACGGTCAGCAAGCTGAAGTAGCGGACAAAAAGCGCCGCCCCGGTTCGTGCCCATCGTTGATGTGACCCCACGCAAGGGGCGGGTCAGCGAACCGGCTCGGGCGGCGCTCCAGTGTGTGTATCGGCAAGTTTTGCCGCCTGCTTGAATATCTTGAGGAACATCTCCCGCGTCAACTTGCCGGTCTGGGTGTTCTGGTTCGAAGGATGATAGGACGCCAGCAGGATCTTGCCGTCCGGCATTTCGTAACTCGCGCCATGCTTGAAGACGTAGGCCTTCTTGCCCTTAAGCAGGCCGCGGCGCTTAAGGTAATTCAGATAGGCGTCGAAGCCGATTTTGCCGAGCGCAACGACGACTTTCACATTTTCCAATCCTGCCAGCTCGCGATCGAGAAAGGTCGAGCAGGCCGCGAGTTCCGTGGGCAGAGGCTTGTTGTCCGGCGGAGCGCAGCGGACTGCGGCGGTGATGTAGAGATCGTGCAGCTTGAGGCCGTCGTTGCGGTCGGTGGCCGTGGGCTGGTTGGCGAATCCGGTCTGGTGCAGCACAGGATACATGAAGTTGCCCGAAGCGTCGCCCGTGAATGGGCGTCCGGTGCGATTGGAGCCGTGAGCGCCGGGAGCCAGTCCCATGATCAGGACGCGGGCGCCGGGATCGCCGAATCCGGGGACGGGCTTGCCCCAGTATTCCCAGTCGCGGTAGGCGCGGCGCTTCTCGCGCGCGATCTGCTCGCGATACGTAACCAGGCGCGGACAGCGAGTGCAGGCGACCACGTCCCGGTTGAGAACGGTAAGCCAAGACACTGGGTCATTACACCATATCGTCTCTGAAGCGTAGCGCTCTAGCGACGGCTTATTGGGATCCTGCAAGCCGGAGAAACTGCCCAGCCAGGGCGGGGCGGACGAGGCGTCCGCCCCTACACGGTCACTCGAAGCGCAATGCTGACATCGGGTCTACTCTTGTGGCTTTTCTGGCTGGAAGCCAGACTGCCAATAGTGCTACTGCGGAGAGCAGGATTGGGGTCAGAATAAACGCCAGCGGATCCCACGTCTTTACTCCAAACAAGAAGCCGGTCAGAAACTTCGTCAGCCAGAATGAGCCGCCGAGGCCGATAACGAGGCCGATTCCTGCCAGCAGCATTCCCTGGCGAATTACCATGTTGCGAATATTTGCGGCCTGGGCTCCCAGCGCCATCCTTACGCCTAGTTCCTGGGTGCGCTGCTGGACCGAGTAAGCCATTAGCCCATAGATGCCGATCGCGGCCATCAGTAACGCGGAAGCGCCGAAGACGGTGAGCAGCAACATATTGAAGCGTTCGCGCGATGTGGTTAGCACTACGATGTCGTCCATGGTGCGAATGTGAGCCACGGGCAGGCCGCCCGTGGCCTCGCGGATCGCGCTGGAGACGGCGGCGGTGAGTGTGTGCGGCTCCATGCGCGTGCGCACAATCCACCACAGCGGCGCGATACGAGAATTGAGTGCGGTAACTTTGTCGGGCATCTGGGCTACAGGAATATACATGGTGGGACCGGGGTCCTGATTGAGCCCGCCATCCCGCGTATTGCCCACAACACCGATCACCTGTCGCGGAGGTTCGGCGAAGACCGGGCCCATGCCCGGTCCAATCTCAACGCGGTCGTTCAGCGGATCGGCCTTGGGCCAGAACTGCCGCGCCATGGCCTCATTGATGATGACCACGCCGGGAGCTGATCCGTTGTCGCGTTCGGTGAAATTGCGCCCGCGGAGGACCGGAACCTTGAACACATCGAAATAGCTCCACGAGACCGGGAAATATCCTGCTCCTCCGGTATTGGGATTGTTGCCGTTGGCGCGGCCCACAATGTTGAAAGGCAGTCCAAAACCTCCTTGCAGGGGCAAGCAGCAGGCGGCCGCAGCGGCGGTGACGCCGGGAACGGCGTTGATCCTCTCGGTGCCGTCGTGGATCACCTGGGCGACACCGCTGGTCTTCTGAAAGCGGTCGCCGCTGATCGACATGGCCATCGTGAGCACGTTGTGAGTGTCGAATCCGGGATCGACCGACTGCAGCTTCATGAAGGTACGAATGAGCAGCGCCGCGCCGATGACCAGCACAAGGGCAAGAGCCATCTCGCTGACGACCAGCACGGAACGCACCTTGCCGCTGCGGAAGCCTACTCCGGCGCGGTTGCTGCTCTCATTCAAAATTGCCGCCAGGTTCTTACGGGAGGCGGTAATCGCAGGCACCAGGCCAAAGAAAATTCCGGTCAGCAGCGAAATTCCAAGCGTGAAGAGAAGCACGTGAGCGTCGACCGTGACCGCCGAGCCATCTTCGCCGATGCGCGGGATGCTGCCGGGATTGATGGCCAGCAGGAATCGAACGCCCGCGAATCCAAGAATGAGTCCGAGGATTCCGCCGGTGAGGGATATCACCAGGCTCTCTGTGAGCAACTGGCGGATGATGTGCCAGCGTCCGGCGCCGAGCGCAGAGCGCGTTGCAAGTTCCCGCTTGCGAGCGGTGGCGCGAATCAGCAGCAGATTCGCAACGTTGGCACAGGCAATCAAGAGCACAAGGCCGACGGCACCAAGCAGCACGTAGAGAGACGAGCGTGTATCGCGGACCATCAACTCCTGCCACAAAACCACGCCGAAGCTGTTGTTCGGCCCCAGCGTGCCGGGATAGGTGGAGCGATATTGATTGGCGGCGAGCTTCAACTGCGCGTTCGCCATGGGGACGGTGACGCCGGGCTTCAGCCGCGCAATCACGCCGAAGTAGTGGGCCTGGTCCGGCGAAGTGAGTTCAAACTGAAATGGCAACCAGAGGTCCGTCGGATTATCGGTGACAAATTCGCGGCCGATTACACCTACGACCTGGTAGGGCAGTCCATTGAGCTGAATGCTCCTGCCGATGATGGCGCGATCTCCGCCAAAGCGGCGCTTCCAGAGGCCATAACTTAGCACGACCACATTGCCGCCGTGGGGGCTGTCTTCGGCGGCGGTGAAAGTCCGGCCCGCGATTACGGGAGCGCCGAGAATCGAAAAATAATCCGCGGTTACATGGACGCCTTGCACCTGCTCGGGCTGATCGTTGCCGGTGAGGTTCAGTCCGGCGCCGCCGTTGTCGTAAGCCGCAACCTGGTGAAAGATGCCCGTCTGCTGCCGCCAGATATTGAACTTGGGCACGTTCGCGCCGGGGAAGGAACCTTGATCGCCGGTGTTCATCAGATGCACGAGCGATTGCGGGTCGGGATAGGTGAGCGGCTTGAGCAGAACTGTGTTGATGACGGAGAAGACGGCCGTGTTCGCGCCGATGCCGACCGCAATCACCAGAATCGCGATCACTGTGAATGCGGGAGCCTTGAGCAGCGAGCGAACGGCGAAGCGAACGTCGTGCCAGATGTATTCGAGGGAGACGAACGAAGAAGCGTCCGGGGTCGGGCGGCTAGCGAGGCTGGGCTGGGGCATGCGGGCTCCTGTGATTCAGAGGATCTGGCTGCTCAGAATGGACGCGGGCGCGTTGCGAAAGTCATGCTCGAAGGCGGAATACCCGGCTGATCTGGTTCGAAGTCGCAGCGGTTGCGATGCCACGGAGGCGCCTCACCGGGTGCTGATTGTATATCGGTTTCGGGAGGGAGGCTGCGAATCGAAAAATTCGGACCTAATTCTGCAAAGTATTCACAATGCTTGGGTTGCGGGTTTCGCATCGGTCTTCAGCCCGCAAAGTATTCAAAGCAGAGACTTTAGAGGTAAAGTATTCTGGAATATGAAGTTAGCGACTCGTTGTGTGGGAGAATTTTTTTGACTGGATGCTCCAAAGCATTCGATTCAAAGCCTTTAGCCGCGTATACCCAAACTGCTGACTGCAAAGTATTGTCAAAGAAGAACTTACACGCAAAGTATTCCGGAATAGAGACTTAGAGGGCTCAAATTGCAAGCTGGGTCTGGAACTCCATGGCGGAATGATTTTGCGATGCGAATGCGCACGAGTCCAGTGTGCGCTTTTTATTGCCAGGGTCAAGGTTGTTCGTCACATAGAAGAGGACTTGGGCTGTGGAAAAGGGTGAAATCATAGAAGCGGGGCTGCCAGATGCGGCCGCGTTCCACCGGTCCGCTCCACAGCGAGAGTTGTTGGGAGTTCTTCCTCTGGCGCAAGCGCGAAAGCAAGCGCCGGGCAAACCCCTGTTTGATGGCCTGCATGACCACTGCTGGATTGCCGCGCTCAGGTTCGGTGAGCAGCAGATGAATGTGCTCCGGCATTACGACGTATCCGATCACGGCAAAACGGTAGCGTCGCCGCACTTGTTCCAGCACGCGGAGAAACAGGTCCCGATTTCTGGCGGTGCCCAGCAGTGGCAGGCGCTGATAACAGCTGGTGGTGATGAAGTGCGAAGTATCCCGCCCCGTAGTAGCGATGGAGTCGCTTGGGCATGGATCGGGTGTAGCATAGAAGCCCGGCGATTGGCTGTGACGAATGAACATGAGGTCGAGGTCCGTGGCGCCCACCTTTCGAAAACCACGAAAGGTGGGGCAACCGATTGCTTGCTTGGATCAGGCGAAAACCAAAGCTGGGTCAGCCCCCGTGCCGTCGGAAGTCGTGTTAAATGAGGGTGACGCCATGAAGTCCACGTGTGCAGTGACCTGCACAATGCAGTTACGGTGTCGCAAGCTGATTAAGAGAAATTCATGGCCTCCGAAGCAGATAGGCAAAGTCAATGAGAGCAGCGGGGGTTAATGCTCTTGATTGAACGCATTTCCGATACTTTTAGATTCCTGGACGGCCTCCCCCTTGGGCATAGAATTCGATAGCTCCGTCGCCGCTGCATTGGCCTGTTTGATTTGTTGCTCGGTCATCAGTCTCGATAGGCTCTTGAGTCTTTCGCCAGCACGCTGCTCTCCTCCGGACAGCGCCGTTTCGTACCACATGTAAGCCGTGACATAGTCAAGCGGCACGCCCTTTCCTTGCTCGTAGAGATAACCCAAGTCCAATTGTCCACGGGGGTCTCCACTATGGGCGGCCAATTGCAGCCAGTGTGCTGCCACTTCGTAGTCATGCCGTACACCTTTGCCAGTGAAGTACATCCACGCAAGGATCTGTTGAGCGGGCGCATAACCATTCTCTGCCGCCTTCCGAAACCATTCGGCCGCCTGTACATAGTTACGCGTGACGCCTCTCCCGCGGAAGTAGAATGTTCCCAGGTTGCATTGCGCTACTGGATTTCCACGCTCCGCGGCGCGACGATACCAATCCTCGGCTTGTTGCGAATCCCTTCGTATGCCCTCACCATGCGCATACATGGCTGCCAGATTGTTCGCTGCTGTTAGGTTTCCTTTCCGCGCTGCTGCTGCGTAGTAGTCAAATGCTTTTCGAAGATCGCGCGGAATTCCCTTTCCATTTTCGTAAAGGTAAGCCAGAGCGAGTTCAGCTTCGGGTAAACCTTGTTGTGCCGCCAAGAGGAGGTATTTGGCAGCTTCCGTGTAGTTCGACGGAACCTCTTGACCGGTCATGTACAAGCGTCCAAGTCGATATTCAGCCATGGCATCTCCACGATCAGCCTGGTCGCGAAGCTTAGAGACTCCCGTTCCGATTTTGTCCAAGTGAGGAAATGGTTGGCCAATATCCTCCTGAGCTTTGGCACCAATTGCGAAAAATGACCACCAAACTAGCGACAGACATGCAATTGAAAGAAGCGGTCGCGAATACATTAGGATCCCCTTCTAGTCTTCTGGTGTTCGCTTGTTCCTGATAACTGGATTCCCCGGTCAGTAATGGTGCGCACGTTGACCCAAAACCACGGTGGGGATCAATGCTTTGACTGTGGTTTGTTTGTTCCACGACAACGTGCTGATTTGAAAGGAGCTGATTGCCGATTGTTCCGCGCGGATTCCACCCAGGAGGGCGCAGACGGATCTGACAACCGTGATAGACTACGCACCTCTTCTTCGTTGGGGGGAAGATGAGCCGTACACCCACCCAAGCTCGCATCCTGAAGTTCGCCACATATGAAGTGGACCGTGATTCTGGCGAACTTTATAAGTCAGGAGTGCGCCAGAAGCTCACCGGTCAGCCGTTTGAGGTCTTGTGCCTGCTACTCGAACGGCCCAACCAGATCGTGACGCGGGAAGAATTCCAGCAGCGTATTTGGTCGAAAGATACGTTTGTCGACTACGACCTGGCGCTAAGGAAAGCGATTACGCGGATTCGTGAGTCGCTTGGAGATTCCGCCGAGAATCCGCGTTTCATCGAAACAATTCCACGGAAGGGCTATCGCTTCATCGCCGCGGTGGAGTCAACCGGACATATTGCGGCTGGAGAGGTCACGCCCGAATCGGTTGAGCAGGTCGCGTCCTCGGAGAATCCAGTTCACGATGAACTGGACCTCTTCGGCGCCGCAACCGGGGCCGGTCGGTCAAGCGAACGAATGATCTCGCGGAAGCTCCTGTACGGGTTCGCCGCGTTTGCAGGCATGTTGCTTTTGATTGCACTCACCAGTGTGTGGTTTCGACACCCGCATCCTGCGCGCCAACGTGCCCTGACGCGATTGACCTTCGACGCAGGCCTGCAGACCGGAGCTACCTGGTCGCCCGACGGCCGACTCATCGCTTATAGCTCAAACCGTGATGGAAAGTTTGATATCTGGGTGCAGCCCGTCAGCGGTGGGGACGCAGTGAAAGTTACTCACGAAACTGGCCAGAACTGGCAACCGGAGTGGTCGCCCGATGGCAAGTACATCGCGTACCGCTCAGAAGATGGTGCGGGCGGTCTATACATTGTGCCAGCACTCGGAGGCGCACGACGTAAGATCGCCGACTTTGGCTACTACCCGCGCTGGTCGCCCGATAGTTCACGCATCTTGTTTCTGCCCACAACTTATGGCGGGGTGGTCTCTCTGTACGTGGTTTCGCTTGATGGGGGGCGTCCTTATCAAGTATTGGACGCTGATTTTTTTGCCAAGCATCCTTATACGGCAGGTCTGCCGCATGGCATCCGGATGGCAAACGAATCTCAGTCTATATCTGGGACTACGAAAAAATGGCGCCGGTATTTTGGACCGTTCCGCTCAAAGGAGGCGAGGCCCTCAAATCGGAAATCGATCCCGAACTCTTAAAGGAATTTGGTGATACGAGTTCTGGCAGGTTTGTCGCGGATACGAGCTTTTCATGGGCCCCCTCCGGAGACGCGGTTTATTTTGAGCGCACATTTAATGGAGCGACAAATCTGTGGAAGATGAGGGTGGATCCGAGAACGCTGCGAGCCACCGGAATGGAGCGGCTGACAACGGGGCCCGGGCATAATTCGGGCATAGCCATCACCGCCGATGGAAAAAGAATCGCCTTCAGCGGCGAGTCCAGACAGATCCAAATCTGGGTGGCTCCGTTCGACCCGCGATCAGGCAAGTTGACCGGTAAGGGTGAGGTGGTGACGTCGCCGGGAATAGAGGCTTTGATTCCGAGTTTAACGGCAGATGGTGCGGGTCTCGCCTTCAGCGGCAGCCGGGGCGGGAATTGGCAAATCTGGCAAGGGTCGACGGTTTCTGGCGAAGTCACTCCGATCACGGGCGATGATGTGTACACCCGCGCTTTTCCTATCTGGTCTCCGGAAGGGACACGTCTTGCCTATGCGCGGTTCAAGAAGCGCGGCAGCGAGAACAAGATCGTCGTTTGGTCAAGTCTTTCCAGAGAAGAGCATGTGATTGCCGATGGTGGCGACTATGACATTTACGGCTGGTCTCGCGACGGTCGCTCACTTGTGGTGTCCAAATGGGACGACAAGACCAAGAAAGCTGAGGTTTGGCTGCTTTCACTCGCTAGTGGGTTATGCACGGAAAAAATCGCAGCAAGTCCGGATTACGATCTCTTCCAAGGACAGTTCTCTCCCGATGGACATTGGGTAGCTTTCGAGGCCGTCCGGGACGTGTCCAATGGAAGGGAATCCAGCATCTATGTCGTACCGGCGCATGGTGGAGAGTGGATTCCTGTCACTAACGGCCGGCAATGGGATGACAAGCCCAGATGGTCGCCCGACGGAAGAGTTATTTATTTTGTATCTGGCCGTAGCGGATTTTATAACGTATGGGGAAACCACTTTGACCCAGTTAGTGGAAGAGTAGTGGGAGCACCGTTCCGAGTGACGGAGTTTGACAATCCTGCTCTCAGGGTCCCCACCTACATTCCTGATGTCGGTTTGTCCGTTGCCCAAGGACATCTGGCCGTCACAGTATCGCAATCCTCCGGCGGCATTTGGGTGCTGAATAATGTAGACGAATGAGTGAGACGTTGAACCAAACTATGTCTACGGGTGCAACTGACAGCATGTCTGGTCGCGCTTTGGCATCGCTCGGATTACCGCAACGTTCTCATCTCGCGTCCAAACCTGATTTCAGTGGGGGGCGCTCCCGGACTATCTCTTTCCCTTCTCACCTTCGCGGGTTTGACGCTCCTCTCTTCTGTCTTTAAACTCAGAGGAACGGCATGTGAATCGAGCCGGGTGAGGAATCCGGTGGGGCCGTCCAGCCATGAGTTGCCCTGCGTTGCACTGAAAGGTGAATGTGAGTCCTACAGAAACCATTAATAAAGACGGTGTGAAGCGCGAGATTTTGGTGGAAGTTCCCGCCGAGGAAGTTACGCGCGAGACTGAAGCTCTTGTCGCGAAATATCAGAAGGTGGCGCGATTGCCCGGTTTTCGCGCGGGGCACGTTCCTCCTTCGATCATTCGGCAGCGGTTTAAAGAAGATCTCAAAAGCGACGTCGTGGAGTCGCTGGTGCCGCGGTATTTCCGCAAAGAAGCGGAGAAGCAGGGATTAATCCCGGTGTCGCAGCCGCGGGTGACCGATCTGCATATTCATGAAGGCGAGCCGCTGCGGTTTAAAGCCAGCTTTGAGATCATGCCCGAGATCAAAGTGGAGGGATACAAGGAGCTGCGGGCGGACCATCCCGAGATCGGGGTGAAGGACGAGGAAGTCGAAGAAGCATTGAACAACGTTCGCGAGCAGCATGCAACGTACACGTCGGTGGAAGGACGTCCGCTGCAGGATGGGGATTTTGCGCAGGCATCGATGGATGGGCGTCCGAAAGAAGCCGAGGACAAGACGCAACCGGTGCACATGGACGAAGTGCTGATTGAGATCGGCGGAAAGAACACTGTGCCCGAGTTCTCGACGACTTGCGTGGAGCGAACGCCGGGGAAACGCGTCAGTTCGAAGTGAAGTATCCCGACGATTCTACGGAGAAGCGGCTGGCGGGCAAAACGCTGGTTTACACCGTGAACGTTCAGGCGATGAAGGAAAAACATCTGCCCGAACTGAATGATGAATTTGCCAAAGAGTTGGGCGAGTTCACCAGCGTCGAACAGGTACGCAACCAGATTCGCGAGAACATGAGGCGGAGCGGAAGCACGATGCCGAGCGCGAGGCGAAAGATAAACTGGTAAACGAACTCGTGAAGCGCAATGAGTTTGAAGTCCCAGAGTCGCTGGTCGATCGCCAGATCGATTTGCGGCTGGAACGCGGTCTGCGCGCCCTGGCAGCGCAGGGCATGAAGATGGAAGACCTGAAGAAGATGGATTTGCCGCGGCTGCGGGCGGGGCAAAGAGATCAAGCTGTGCAGGATGTGAAGTCGTCGTTGTTACTGGATCGCATTGCGGAACTGGAAAATATCGACGTGGGCGAGGACGAATTGAATCATGAAATCGAAGCGCTCGCCCAGCAGACGAAACAGACTTCGGAAGCGGTCCGCGCTCGTTTGACACAAGATGGGGGCCTCGATAGAATCCGGAACAGAATCCGCAGCGAAAAGACCCTCGAATTTCTGTATCACCAGTCCGCATAAGACAGGCGGACCTTTCGACCCAGCCAGAGCAGATAGCCGTTGTCGGGGCGGAGTGTGGCAGGTGAACGTGAACGATCCGAAAATGATGCTGGTTCCGATGGTAATCGAGCAGACGGGGCGAGGCGAACGCGCCTACGACATCTATTCCCGACTGCTGCGCGACAACATTATCTTCATCGGCACGCCGATTGACGACAACATCGCCAACCTGGTGATCGCCCAAATGTTGTTTCTGGCTCAGGAAGATCCGGAGAAAGACATCCAGCTTTACATCAACTCTCCGGGGGGCTCGATCACGGCGGGCATGGCGATTTACGACACCATGCAATACGTGAAAAACGATGTGATGACGCTGTGTGTTGGGCAAGCGGCATCATGGCCGCATTACTTTTGGCATCAGGCGAACCCAAAAAGAGATTGGCACTGCCCAATTCGCGGATTCTAATACATCAGCCGTCTATGGGAGGTTTATCCGGACAGGCCACTGACATTGATATCCACGCCAGAGAAATCCTGCGCATGCGAGAGATTACAAACCAGTTGCTCTCGAAGCACAGCGGTCAGAAGCTGGATAAGGTGGAGAAAGATGTCGAGCGCGACTTCATCATGAACGCGCAACAGGCTAAGGAATACGGAATCATAGACGATATCATCTACAAGACGGTAAAAGCGGTATGATCGGCCTTCGCGCCTGACGTTCAATGGAAACGGCATGACGGCAGGTCGAAGAACTGGGGGAGCCAGTCGTACCGTGAACCGCTGAAGGAGTAACAATCGAGTGAAAAGCAAATCGGGTACCGATGAGATATTGCGTTGTTCGTTCTGCCACAAGTCGCAGGACGCGGTAGCGAACTGATCTGGTCCCCCAGCGATTATCCCAGAGCCTATATCTGCGATGAATGCGTAGCTGTTTGCAACTCCATTCTCGAAGATGACTCAACGGCGACTCCTCCCTCGAGCACGCCAAACCAACTGCCCAAGCCCCAGGAAGTTAAAGCTTTTCTTGATGAGTATGTGATTGGGCAGGAGCAAACAAAGAAGAAGCTGGCGGTAGCGGTTTACAACCATTACAAGCGCATTTTCATGAACCGGCAGAAGACCGGCGATGGGATCGAGCTTTCCAAGTCGAACATCATGCTGATCGGGCCTACAGGGACTGGCAAGACACTCTTGGCGCAAACGCTGGCTCGCATGCGGACGTCCCCTTTGCGATTGTTGATGCAACTACCCTGACCGAGGCGGGCTACGTCGGCGAGGACGTCGAAAACATTATCTTGAAGTTGTTGCAGGCCGCCGATGGGGACGTCAGCCGAACCCAGACTGGCATTATCTACATCGACGAAGTGGACAAGATCGGGCGCAAGGACGAGAATCCCTCGATTACCCGCGATGTTTCGGGCGAGGGCGTCCAGCAGGCGCTCCTGAAGATTCTGGAAGGTACGATCGCGAATGTTCCTCCACAGGGAGGACGCAAGCGTCCACACCAGGAGTTCACTCCGGTAGATACGACGAACATTCTGTTCATCTGCGGCGGAGCGTTCGTGGGGTTGGAGAAGATCGTTTCCCGCAGAATGGGCAAGAAATCGCTCGGGTTCCGCAGCGGTGAAGATGCAGAGAAGGAAGAGGCGTTCACCTCCAAGAAACACACGCAGGAGTTGATGCAGAGACGTGCAACCGGAAGACCTGATCAAGTTCGGGTTGATCCCCGAGTTCGTGGGCCGTTTGCCGGTTGTGGGCATGCTCGAGGAACTGGACGAGAACGCGCTGATCGAGATTCTGACCCGGCCCAAGAATGCCATTATTAAGCAATACCAGCGGCTGTTTGAGTTCGAAAATGTGCGGCTGAAGTTCAATGACGAAGCGTTACGGGCGATTTCCCGTCAGGCTATGGCACGCAAGGTCGGCGCCCGCGGATTGCGCATGATTCTGGAAGAGCTCATGCTCGACCTAATGTTCAACCTGCCCAGCCAGAAGAAGCTGAAAGAGTTCGAAGTCACGCGGGAGATGGTAGAAAAGCGTAGCGCTTCCTTCACCCCGGTGATGGAAAAGGCGGGTTAGAGCAGGCGCTTTTGGGAAGCTTCCCCCTGGTCGTTCGTCTTGTCGCAGGTATGTTGCAAAACCATGCATACCAGCGATCTGCGGCTAACGAC
>CAWAXF010000011.1:0-14435 GCA_963785865.1 uncultured Acidobacteriota bacterium
ATGGCGATATTTCAACAGTTATGCCGATGGCCAGAGTTCCACGACGATTCCGTGCCGCCGCAATATCTTCAGCAGCTTTACCCGGTTCGTTTGAATGCGTGGGTTGTCTTTTTCTGACCCGATCACCCCAACATCCAAAACGGCCACCACTAGCCCATACGGCCAAGCGGGATCAGGCAAATGTTCCAAACGTCAGGAACTGATTCGGCTGGAATACCACGCCCCGCAGGCTTCACTCCGATGATCTCAATCCCTTCTGGTCGAACGAAAATCTTTGGATTCTGCCAGTCTTGGCCGTCTCGGACGGCTTATACTTCTTTGGTTCGGCTTTCGGAATGCGACTGCGTAATGGCTGAGAACTCTGCGCCATGGAAATCATTGCCAAAAACTGGACTATTGAGATGGCGACGAGCATCGCCACTCTTGAGGCATTCATGGAATGAGAGTAGGTCATCCTGCCAGTTCATGCTATCAGTGACATAGCGCCCGTCAGGGGTTTTGAGTGAAATCGGGATTTTTGCCACCAACCACGGGTAACACACTGGCCCACTCCTCCTCTAAATTGAGATGGCTACGCGGAAATTCCTCAACCCGGCTGAAAAAGACTTACTCGTAGAAGTTGGGGGACTTCTTCAGC
This sequence comes from uncultured Acidobacteriota bacterium, assembly GCA_963785865.1. Lineage (GTDB taxonomy): Bacteria > Acidobacteriota > Terriglobia > Terriglobales > Acidobacteriaceae > Sulfotelmatobacter. Next base: position 638 of record CAWAXF010000011.1, read on the forward strand.
TTGGCATTTCCGTAGAAGTCGTGCTGTATCCAAAGCTCCGCTCCCGTCTTCTTCAAGAATGCGCCGATCGCCACTCTGGTCGCGCGTGTCTGCTCTTGATTGAACTCGAAGGTCGGCACACGATCCAAGGCACGCTCTTCGGGATAATGGTAAAGATCGCCTGAGAGCACCACCGGTCTTGTCTTGGTGAGTTTCAGATACAGGACCTGATGGCCCGGCGTATGCCCCGGAGCGGATTTGATGATGACGCTACCATCTCCGAACACGTCGTGCTCATCGCTCTTGAGAATAAGTGTCTTGCTGTCGCGAAGCGCCGAATAGGTCGAGGGCTGGGTCGTGCCGGGGGGCTTCTCATTGAACATGGCCCGGCGTTCGAGTTGCCGCACCAGCCACGTAGCACTTGCGAACTCGTTGGCGTTGGCCGTGTGGTCGTAGTGGTAATGCGAGAGGGCAAGGTAGGTAATGTCTGAAGGAGCATAGCCTAGCTCGGCCAGTTGCCCCTTCAAGGACTTGAGCATAGTTACATCCCGCTGTTGCGAGTCCGGAAGCCCAACATGCTCCGTGGTAGGAGTGCCGATGGGCTTCCAGGCATCGTCGGGAACGGCACCCGTGTCCCAGATCAGCGTTCCTTTGGGATGCACGACCAGAAAGCACGCGACGGACAGGTCCGTGGTAGCGACCTCTTCCTTTTTCAACTGAAAGCGTCCCATGTCAGCAATATGGAGAGTGCCGCAATCAAACACGTACAGCCTGATGGTGTGCGGCGTTTGTGCGGTTTGAGCCGAAGGTGTCGTTGGCGCGCCGGTTCCTGCTTGAACGGCCATTACTAGGGCCAAAGTGGCGGCAGCCAGGAAGAATCGGATTGCGTTGCGTTTCATGATCGCTGGTCCTTGCGTCTTGCATGCAACACATTAGGCATTCGAGCGGCCGTCCGGTTTGATGTTTTGGTTGAGTCGAAGCACGTTGTTCGGATCATACTTTTTCTTGATCGCCATGAGTCGGTCATAGTTCGGCCCGTAGGCTGCGCGGACAAGCTGATCGCTCGTCTCGCCCAGTTGATTCACGTACACTCCATGTGCAAACGGCTGCAAACTGTCCCGCGTAGCCTGGACCCACTGGATAACCTGAGCTTTCTCTGCAGGAGCATTCCAAACTCCGGCAATGTCTATTTCATAACCGGGTTCTCTGAGAGCGAACGCGGTAGCGGTCGGACTTACGCGGCTGACGGCGCCGCGCAATGGGACAAAGATCAGCTTGCAGATTGCTGGCGCATTGTTGATTGCTGTCGTAATCGCCGTGAGAGCGTCCCCGCTAAGTTCTCGAAGAAAAAGATTCGTTTGGAAGTGTGCAACAGGCGCTAGAAGAAATCCACCTGCTGCCTGAGCTTCCAGATACGACATTTCCTTGATGCTGTCGGCCTGCGGTTTGAGCGCACGAAGCGGCCTGACCAAATCACTTCCAATTCGAGTATCGCCGCAATAGCAGAGGTCGATTCTGAGTTGTCGCCTCTGTTGGAATGGCAACAACTGGGCGAATGCGTCCATTTCATCAGGGGCTTCCGCGAGGAACTTAACGAAGGCTTGCAGTAGTTCTGGGATGTGTCCCGCCGGATAAGTGAGGGCTCCTGACAGAACATGGTCCACTGGATGGAGTTGGTACTCCAGAGCCGTGACCACGCCAAAGTTGCCGCCGCCTCCACGAATAGCCCAAAACAGATCTGGATTGGACTCGGGACTTGCCTCGATCTGTCTTCCGTCCACGGTTACAACCTGCGCCGACAGTAGGTTGTCGCACGCCGCGCCGTACTTCTCCATCAAGCGACCTTCTCCGCCTCCGAGCGTAAAGCCCGCGATTCCGACGGTTGGACAGCCACCTGAAGTTGTGGCTAGCCCGGAGCGCTGAGTCGCGGTGTCGAGGTCGCGCACGAGCGCGCCGGCTTTGGCTCGGGCCACTCGTTTGCGAGTGTCTACTTCGACTCCATTCATACCGGAAAGGTCGATCACGACGCCGCCATCGCACATTCCGAATCCGAGCCGGCTGTGCCCTCCGGCGCGTACAGCCAATGGCAGGTGCTTAGTTTGAGCAAATTCGAGAGCACGTGCGACATCGGAGGGGCCTGCGCAGCGAACGATCACGGCGGGATGCCGATCAAACGCGAGGTTGAAGACGGATCGTGCCGCTTGGTACTCGGAGACCTCGGGTGTGATTACATGGCCGGCAATTTGGGAAGTCAGCTTGCGTATCCCCGGCGGGTCGAGCGTAGCGCCATTCTGTTGATCCGCGAAAAAACTATGCGGCCCACCAAGCGCCCTAAGCGGACATGCGTAGAGCGCAGTGGCAAAGGCCGCTTGCCGTGCGAATCTTCGTCGGGTAACAAGCGCCATTTCTCCTCACCATCTCCTCCGCCGGATTCTCGCAACGAATCGCGCTTAGTCTAGACTCAGAGGGTAGCACGTGGGCGTCGACATTGGCCCGCAAGACTCTCCTTCTGGATCACGGGCAAACGTTCCGTTACATACTGGGTAAGAGTTGCCGACCATTCACCCCCCGACCGCTGAGCAGCCTAGTGGATCCACTTGTCCAGCAATTCGACTTGGCCGGAAGAACGGTCCTTCGGCCTCATAGGTATACTGGGCCCATTCCGACAGCGCCGGTCGCATCCGCGCTGCCCAGTTTGGGAAGTGCCAAATGACAAAGCTGCGCGTGCTCGTTCTGGCGCTAGTCGTTCTAACGCTCACAGCCGCGACGGCTTGGGGCCAGACCTCTGGCCGGGCCTGAAACCGTAGTCATCCACAGTGGGTCGGCCACTTTGCACGCGATGCTTTGGCGCCCGCAGGGGCCGCGGACCGTTCCCCGGCATCCTGCTGAATCACGGCAGCGGCCGTACCCGCGAAGAGCTGAAACGCCTGGGACCCTACGAACGAGAATGCCGAAAAACTCGGTCCGGTCTTCGCTCGCCATGGCTATGTATTTCTATACTTGTTCAGACGCGGCGTCGGGCTTTCCACGGACCAGGGCGCTAACGCCGTCGACCTGATGAACAGCGAATCCGCCGCACATGGGCAGGAGGCTCGCAACGCGCTGCAGTTGCAGTTGCTGGAAAGCCGGGAAATGGACGATGCCCTGTCTGGACTCAAATTCCTGCGGGCGCTCCCGTCCGTGGATCCGAAGGATGTCGCCGCAGTCGGCCACTCGTTTGGAGGTTCGCTTACGGTGCTATTGGCCGAACGTGAACCGAGCCTGCGAGCGGTCGTAGTCTTCTCCGGAGCCGGCTATAGCTTCGATCGCTCTCCAGAGTTGCGAAGCGCGGCTCCTGGCCGCGGTTGACCACATCGCGGCGCCGATCTTCTTCATTCACGCCGAGAACGATTACTCCCTCTCGTCGGGCAAGGTGCTGGACGCCCGCCGCGAGCTAATCGGGAAGCCGCATCGCTTAAAAATCTATCCGCCGATCGGCCACACGGTGGACGAGGGGCACGACTTCCTCCATCTCGGCGTGAGCATTTGGGAGCCCGACGTGTTTGCCTTTCTAGACGAAAACATGCGGAAGTGAGGTGCGGATGTACGAGTGAGGCCTCCTACTAGAAGCTCGCAATAGTCTGCAGGCGATTGCGGGCGGATGACGGGCAAACCGGAAGTCATCTGTTGAAACCAGGCCATTACACGCTTTAAGCCGCAAAGCGGGATTTGAGTGAAATCGCGATTTTTCAATAGTTGTCAGACGGCGACTAGTCGGACATCATCTTGGAGACCTATTCGCTCGGCGGCCTTGGAGGCATCGCCATGTCCATCGTTCTTGGCTCAGCCGGAAACGTTTCAATTCCGTTGGCGGGCTCTGGCCGGGAAAACTGTGGGGTCTCCTGCGTGTTGCTGTGGGCCTCTGGAAGAAAAGGGTGAAAACCCAGAAGTTTCATTCGCCGCAGAAGTTCCTGACCGTAGGCAGTGCCGACAACTTCAGTGCGGGGCGCAGAGACTTCGATCAGGCTGTCGCGAGGGCCAAGATAGAGCAGTGCATCAGCGGCATCTTTCAGTTTTGCATCAGAATTGGTCGTTTCAGTTCCTCCCGAGATGATGGGTAACGTCCATAGCTCGCCAACCCAGTTCCCAGCTAACAAGGCAATCGAGGGCGCAGGCCACGAATCGAATCGATGATCCACGTCGTCATATCCTTTCACAGCATTCGTACCGGCCACGATCACAAAAGTTCTCGCGCCTGCCTGCCGCAGAGCAGGTTCAATGTAGTTTGGGTGTCCTGGTCCACGCAGAAAATGATTTGAGCCTGCAATCAGGAAAGCCCGATGATGTTTGGCGACCACTTCGTCTTTTACTACTTGCGCATACCACTGGTCCCGATGTCCCAAAAACGGCCCGATGTCATCCTTGGTCTTTACCTTCGCCCAATTTATGTACGGATCGCCGCAGAGAACTCGCATTTGATGCTTGCCTCGACGCCGCATGTTTGTTTCACGAACCACTTTGTATAAGTTGCCGTAAATTGGTGGGGGAGGACCCAATCCAAGTGTGCTGCGCCAAGCGCGTTGCACATCAGCGATGGGAGCTGCTTCTCCGGAAATGTATCGATCCACAGACTTCTGATACAGCGAATTTCCGAGTTCCACCACCACGTCGTCAACCAGATCGGCGAACTCAGGGCTTGCAACCAGCGCATCGAGCCACTCGTATTCCTGTTTATTGTTATGGATCTCACCCAACATCACGATATCGTGCGTCTCGAAGGCTTCAAGGACGGCAACCGTCGCGCTAACGGTCCTCGGATTCGTTTGCGCAAAGCAAAGCGAACTCAACATGAGCAACAGTGCTGACAACTTTTGTATGGAATGTAAGTTCACACCTGCTCTGCACTTCCGACGATCGAAGTCAATGCTAGGCTGACAACAAATGCCAGCCAAAGCACGGTTATCCATCGCGGCACTCGATGCTCTCCCCGTTTGATCTTTTCCAGCAGTGCATCGTTCATCATGGGCATTTTCGCACAACTGTTGTAAACAAGGCGATTACACAAGTGAGCCAAAGGAAATTGTTTTGACCGATGGTAGATGAGCGAGCTTAGGGGGGACGGTTACGGCGTGGCCGATGGCGAGGGCGTCCTCTTCCGTGCGATAGAAGCGAAGTCGATGAAGATCCGTTGAGGCGGTTTAGCGACAGTTCTCACCGGCTAAAGCCCGTGTGTGATTTTCAAGCATCTGCGGCACGAGTAAAGAGGTTGCGGAAAAAGTCCATTCGTCCGTTTCGAGATTCCCCAATCGGCTAAAGCCGCCATCATTATGCGGAACTTGCGGCACGACTGAAGTCGTGCCCTTCCAAACCACCTCCACTATCAGAGTTTTTCCGCAAGCTGTAAACTCGTGCCCTTTCAAAACACAGGATCGCCGGCATTTGATTTCGCCATGCCGGCAATCGGCCCTGCTCTATCTAATACTTCTGTTGCCGTAGAATTCTTGTCTTGGAAATCCTCAAGCACCTTCTGGCCCGTTACGGCGAGTTTGTCTGGGCCATGCTGAAGCCGCTTGGCTCGTGGGCAGTTTTTGCCATAGCGGCCATCGACTCGGCGTTCTTTGGATTCCCGCTTGATCCGGTGGTCGCCAGTTACGTTTACCAGGACCGTCCACGGTTTCTACTTTACGCAGTGATGGCCTCGGCAGGATCGGCGGCGGGCTGCATTATTCTTTACCTGATCGGGTATAAGGGTGGCGAAGTCCTGCTGGAGAAGCGAATTCCGCGAACGAAGTTCAACAAGATCCGCAGTGCGTTTGACCGGCACGAGTTCTGGGCTTTGATGTTTCCGTCGATGATGCCTCCACCTTTCCCTTTCAAAGTGTTTGTGCTGGCTGCATCAGTATTCGAAATGAATTTCTGGCACTTCCTGCTTGCCATTTTCCTCGGTCGCCTGGTGCGTTTTTTGATTTTGTCTCTGCTGGTTCTGAAGTTCGGTCCACAGGTGGTCGCACTCACCTCAGCAGCCGTCGCAAAACATTGGCCGGCGTTAGTGCTTGCCGTTACAGTAATCGCGGGACTTGTCGCGTGGTTCTGGTACCGCGCACGCCGGTCATCCAGTGATCACTAAACCGACCTGAGTTTCAATTTGAGGAATTCGCAACGCGGGACGGCTACGGTTGCAATCCCGGACGCTGCGGCATCACGAAGGCGTATGCCTTCTGCAACTCGTCCCGCAATTGTCTTCCCGTGTAATGCACGAAGACGTCATCCAAGGTCGTGTTCTGCACCGACAGCGATTTCACTTGCACCCCGTTCTGCACGGCCATCTCGACCAGTTGCGTAGTCGTTCGCGACCCGTTCCCGGTCAGCACGCGGTACATACCCGCACCTTCATGCTGCACTGAGGTCACATCTTCAAATGTACGCAGCTTCTGCTCCCAATCTGGGGGAGCATGATCGAACTGCACTTCGATTACATTGGATCCCGGCACACTTGCTTTCAATGTTGCGGGAGCATCGAGCGCCACTAACTTTCCGTGATCGACAATGGCGATGCGGTCGCACAGCCGGTCCGCCTCGTCCATGTAATGCGTCGTGATCAGGATTGTCAGTTGGCGATGCTCTTTGATATTCCCCAGCATTTCCCAGACAGCGACGCGAGAGACGGGATCAAGACCCGTCGTAGGCTCGTCCAGAAAGAAAATCTTGGGATGGTGTACCAGCCCGCGCGCAATCTCCAGCCGCCGCCGCATTCCACCGGAGAGCGTTTTGGTAGCGGCATCCCGCCATTTCGTCAGATCGACCAGTTCCAACAACTCGCCGATCGACTTCTGCCGTTCTTTTGCCGGGACATCGTAGAGCTTGGCGTAAATATTCATGTTCTCTACTACGGTCAGGTCCAGATCGCTGGTAAGCGCCTGCGGAATCACACCAATCAATCGCCGTGCCGCATTGGCTTCCTTCGCAACATCATGTCCTGCGATGCGCGCCTTGCCGGAAGTGATCGGGATCAGCGTCGTCATCATGCGAATCAGGGTGGATTTTCCGGCACCGTTCGGACCAAGCAATCCGAAAATTTCTCCTTCGTTCACCCTGAAGGAGACATCATCGACTGCGGTGAAGTCGCCGTACTTCTTTACAATGTGTTCGACCTCGATGGCCGCAGGCGCGGTGGGATCGTACACCGGCCTCTCGAGTCCACCGTTTGCGCGCGGCCTGGCCGAAGCTGCCGATTGATTGGACTTTCCGTCGTTGGCCATGCTAGTCCGCCGCCTTCGCGTTCTCCGTGCCGTGTCCCTTCAGTTGCTCTGGCGACACCAGCACCTCTGCAGTCATACCGGGAACGAAAGCACCCTTAGGATTGTCCAGCCGCACTTTCAACACAATGGTCCTGATATCCCGCTTCATCCGGCTCACATCGCGCTGCGTGGCGAAATCCCCTTCCACTCCTTTAAAGAAAACTTTTCCGCTCACTACCGTTCCACCTGGCATTCGGACCCGCAGCACGTCGCCGTATCCGATGTGGTCGGCATAGGTTTCCGGAATCGCCGCTCGCGCCCAGGTATCGCTCAGATCCACAATGGTCACGATCGGCGCACCGATATTAACCACTTCTCCCTGCCGTGCTGCACGTACCGAGACCGTGCCGCTCACCGGTGCATAAACATTGGTATATCCCAAGCGCACGGCGGCCTGATTCTTCTGTGCCATGGCGTTCTTCAGGTCAGCTTGGGTTGCGGCCACCGTGCTCTTCGCCGCATTGGCCTGGTTAGTGCGCGCGATGGCAGCTTTGAGTTCGGCCTCTGCCGCCGTAACCAGGTCTCTCTGCGCCTGCACGGTCGCCTGCGCCGCCTGCAGGTTCGTTTCCGCCTGCACGCGTTCCTGATCCGACGCGACTCCCACCTTCGCTAACTCCACAATGCGGCGGCTATCACTCGCGGTACGATCCAGGGTCGCCTGGGCTTGCACCAGTTGCGCCTTGGCCGACGACAGCTTCGCTTGAGCGTTTGCCACATCGCTGGAAGTCGATCCCGAAGTGGACGCCTCGGTATGCCGCATCTCCGCCACTTTGTGTTGCAGGCTGGCAATCGTTGCCGTAGCCGCTGCCTCTTGCGCTTGCAACTCCGAGGGATCGAGCACCGCAATCAGGTCCCCGGCCTTCACCGGTGTGCCTTCATCGACCAGCAATTTCTGGATGCGGCCTGCCACTTGCGCGCTGACGATGACCTGATTTGCGTCCACCGTACCAATCAGCACCAGGTCGTTGGTGTGGTTGGTGGAGAAGAAGTAATATGCCGCCGCGATAACAAAAATAATTCCCAGCAAAATAAAAAAACGGTTACGCGCGCTCATCAGCGTGCTCCTTGCATTGCATTGTGTTTTGAACGGAACAACGCGGCCGAAATGAAATCCAACACCGCCGCCCGCCGTTCCGCGATCCGTTCTGGCGTCAGCGGATTAAAGCCCACGATCTTCTGCATCATGGGAGCGCTGCTGAAGTAAAACACAATCATGGCCACAATCGACGGCACAAAATGCGCAGGATTCACCGGGCGGAATTCTCCCTTCGCGATCCCTTCCCGCAACACTTCGCTGACCCGGACAAAGATCGGCTGAATATAGTTCTTGATTACCTTCTCAATGTGCTGCGACTGGCCTTCGCGAGCGCGCATCATCTCGCGTTGCATCAATCGCGGGTAGAGCTCGTTGGAAGCGATGAAGTCGAAATAGGCTCCGGAGTACGCCATAATCTTTTCGCCGGGCGGAAGTTCACTGTCGAGGACCCGAAACACGGCTTTTTTGAGTCCTGAAAAGACGTTATCCAGCACCGCCCCGTATAGCGTTTCCTTGTCCTTGAAGTAGTAGTACAGGAGGGCCTTATTGACGCGGGCCTCGCGCGCGATGGCATCGGTGCGCGCTCCGGCCACGCCATGCGCAGCAAACTCCGCAGCGGCCGCCTGCAAGATGGCTGCCCGGCTTTCTTCGGGCTGCCCGCGGGAACCCATGCGGTGGAGCACATGCCGGGTTCGAAGGGTGCGACCCATAGTTAATTAACCAGTTAGTTAGATTATACGTGAGCCCTGTCCGTCGCACAATCGCTCATCCGGAGCGCGCAAACTCGTCGCCCAAAACGGTTTCTTCGTGATGCTCACCTGTCCGGCGCATTTCTTACTGTTTCTGCTTCCTTGCCCGGGTTCTTGTGTTTAAATACCGCTTCCGGAGATTGCGAACGCCATGGAGGAGATTTGAAACCGGTTGCTCTCTTGATCGTCTCTGCATTTCTTTTATGTATCACTGGCTGGTCCCAAACCACACAAAAGACCGAGCGGGCGGTTGCGGTCACCATTGATGACCTTCCCGCGGGTATGGCTGATCGCGTGCCGGCGTCCGAAATCACCGCGATGACGGCCAAATTGCTCGGAACGCTTCGCGATCAGAAAATTCCTGTAGTGGGCTTCGTCAACGAGAAGAAACTTTATAAGCCCGGCGAAGTGGATGAGCGCATTAAGGCGCTGCAGATGTGGCTGGATTATGGCTTCGAACTTGGGAATCACACCTTCAGCCATATGTCATTGAACCAATCTGAATTGAAGAACTGGGAGGATGACGTCGTTCAAGGCGAGAGCGTCACGCGCATGCTGCTGGCGCAGCACAAAATGAAATTGCGTTACTTCCGCCATCCGTATCTCGACACCGGGCGCGATCTTTCCACGCGCCGCAAAGCAGAAGAATTTCTGAGCCAGCGTGGATACAGGGTCGCACCGGTTACGCTCGATGGCTGGGACTGGGCCTTCGCAGGTATCTACGAGGACGCGAAAAAGCGCAGTGATACCGAACTACAGCAGAAAATTGTGAAGGACTATCTCGGCTACCACGATGCGCAATTCGCCTATTTCGAGCAACTCTCGCAGAAGGTAGTCGGTTATGAACCGAAGCAGGTTCTCCTGCTTCACGCCAGCAACCTGGAAGCCGATCACATCGGCGAACTGATGGACGTTCTTCGCAAGCGCGGCTACCGCTTTATTTCTCTCGAAGAAGCGCTCGGGGATCCCGCGTACAGTCTTCCTGACACCTATGTCGGGGAAGAAGGCACAGGCTGGCTCGAGCACTGGGGCGTGACGCAGGGCAAGATTCCGCAGGGTGCGCCGGTTTTCCCCCAATGGGTGCTTGAGCGGTCGAAGCAACTGCATCTCTCGACCGGGCAGGTAAGCGCAGAGACTCCTAATTAGGCAGAGCTGATTTCACGACCTCGATTTCATGGCGCGCGTCGTCGGCGCGCAAACTCGATGGTTCTTCTTTGAGGAACATTTCGAGTTCGGCGATGGCGTTCGCTCCTTTCTTCTCTTCCTCAAACGCGCGCGCCGCCACTCGATGCGCGAAGGCGTGCGGCCTCTCCAGCGCATGCGCCTTGCGGCTGGTGGCAATCGCCTGATCAAAGCTTCGGTCCATGAACTCCGAATAGGAGAGCAGGATCAGAGTGATCTCATCTGTTGGATTGAACGAAAGCGCTTTGCTGAAAGCGGCCTCGGCTGCGGGGTAGTCGTTCGCCTTCATGTTCATCCGGCCCAAATTCACATACGCCAGCCCAAAATTCGGCTTCAGGCTGATTGCCTTTTGCAAAACCTCGTTCTCGTGAACACGATCGCCCAGTCGAGAATAGAGAACTCCCAGATTGTTGTAGGCAAGAGCATATTGCGGATAGATGGCAATGGCCTTGTTCAGCTTGTCGATGGCCTGTTTTAATTCACCTTTCTGAATCAGCTCATTCGAGCGATCGAGTTCCTTGCGGGCGCGGCTGGGAACGGCAAGGTCTTGGGCCGATACGAAAGTGCTCGCAGGCAGTCCACTGAAGTCCGGAGCCTTTCTTTGAGGCATTGCAACCTCGAACTCTGTGGGACCGTTGGAGGACACATAGATATTGCTGTTGAGGTCTGCATTCGTGATTCCGCGGCCGGAAATGTTGACGTGGTATTCGCCTTCGGGCACGTTCGAGAAATCCACGTCGCAACCCTCGCTTCTCATGCCTCGAACCACCGGGCCATTGTGAGCTGCAAGAGTAACGTCGGGATTCGCATTGCAATTTCCGTCAAGTAGAACCACGTGCACACGCACATGCTGAACGATGTTTCCCGGATCGTGCTGCGCCGCGGCGCATGCCAACGGGAGAAGAAGGAAGAGAATCGTGCGGCCCTTCATAACAACCTCCAGGGACGCTGTCAGGAACCCATTCGATGCCCGGTCACCGAAAGCAGGAAGGCTCGTGTGACAACTTGCGGAGTGAGACGCAGAGGCAGAACTTTCGGTAGCGTGAAGCGTGCGGTCGCAGAAAACTTTTTGCAGGATATTATCAAGCTCGCAACATCACGCGAACAGACGCGCACCGCATCACGAAATGTGTGGCTGTTTTGATATGTCAAAGGGTGTGAAATCGCGTGCGGCAACGATCAGTTGGGTGACAAAAAGGGGGCGCTGACGGCGGCCTTAGACAGATGTTTTGTGGTTCCAGAAGCGCGGACCTGATCAATGCCGCGAATCACCCCATGGCCTGAAGCCCATCGTCAATGCGCGCGTGGGCGGCAGGACTGAAGTCGTGGCTTTCCAAAACCGCGCGCTTGCCAAAAACGCTTTTTACGCATCGTGACGGCTGCGGTGAAGGTTTATTGCGGGATAACGAGCGAACCTCAGCGGCTAAAGCCGCGGGCATATGCTTCGCTTAACGGCACGACTGAAGTCGTGCCCTTCCAAAAACCGCGCGCTTGCTAAAAACGCTTTTTAGGCATCGTGACGGCTGCGGTGAAGGTTTATTGCGGGATAACGAGCGAACCTCAGCGGCTAAAGCCGCGCGCATCCGCTTCCTTTAACGGCACGACTGAAGTCGTGCCCTTCCAAAGCACGTGCAAATTAGAATTTTTCCTGGCTTGTAAAGGCGGGCCTTCCCAACCGCAGCGTAACTTCTAAACACTGCCGCCCGCGATTGAGGGCACTAGCAATACCTCGTCGCCTTCCTGGAAGGCATAGGTTTGTCCGCCGAGGAAGCGAATATCTTCCTCGTTCACGTAGACGTTGAGGAAGCGGCGAATCTGGCCCTGATCATCGCGCAGGTGCGGCTTCAACTGGGGGAATTTCTCATCAAGCACCGAGAAGAGTTCCGTGAGATTCGATGCGGCGCAGGAGATCGAACTGACTCCCTCGGTGTGACGGCGCAATGCGGTTGGAATTTGCACTGTGATCGGCATGTTACGCTCCAACGCTTTCAGCTTGTTCTGCTGCGGCAAGAACACCGGGCACCTCAGCAACATCAAGAGTCTGCTGCAAGTACGCTTCAAACTCGGTCAGCTTCGGCGCGATCGGACGTTCGGTCTGGTAAACGCCGGCGAGCACATCCGTGGTCTTCAATCCGTTGCCGGTGACACAAAGCACGGTGGTCTCGTCAGGCAGAATGCGATCCTGGCGATAGAGTTTTGCCGCCGTTCCCACAGTGACTCCGCCTGCAGTTTCGGTAAAGATGCCTTCCGTTTCCGCGAGCAATCGGATGGCATCGATCACTTCGGGATCGCTGACGTCTTCACTCCATCCTCCGCTGTTCTTGATGGTTTTGATGGCGTAATGTCCGTCGGCCGGATTGCCGATTGCCAGGGAGCGCGCGATGGTGTTTGGCTTCTGCGGTTCGATCTCACTGCTTCCTGTCTTAACCGCAGTCGAGATCGGTGAACAACCTGTGGCTTGCGCGCCGAAGAACTTCACTTCCTTTGGCTCGACCAGACCAAGCTGGATCAGTTCATCGAACGCCTTCTTGATCTTGGTGATCAGCGATCCTCCAGCCATGGGGCAGACGATGTTGTCGGGCAGGCGCCAACCGAGTTGCTCGGCGATTTCGAAGCCGACTGTCTTCGAGCCTTCGGCGTAGTACGGACGCAAATTCACGTTCACAAATCCCCAGCGATGTTCGTCGGCAATCTGCGAACAGAGTCGGTTAACCTGATCGTAATTTCCGGCGATGCGAACCACCTTGGCGCCGAAGACATTCGTGCCGAGAATTTTCGCAGGCTCAAGATCGGAAGGGATGAAGATCCACGCTTTCAGTCCTTCACGCGCGGCGTGTGCTGCAACTGCATTCGCAAGATTGCCGGTCGAGGAACACGAGACCGTGTCGAAGCCAAAGGCGCGGGCTTGGGAGAGGGCGACAGCGACGACACGATCTTTGAAACTCAGCGTGGGTAGACACACCGCATCGTTTTTGATGTACAGGTTCTTGCCCGCGGCGGTTCCGCTCAAGCGCTCGGCAAGCTGCGGCGCCTGGAACAGCGGGGTGAAACCGACTGGCAATCGTGGGGTGAAGCCTTGGGGGAGGGGCAACAGCTCGGAGTAGCGCCACATGTTTGGCGGCCGCTGAGAGATGCGCTCACGACTCACCGACGCTTTCAACGCGTCGTAGTCATAAGCGATTTCCAGGGGGGAGAAACAATCGTCGCAGATGGAGCGGGGCTGGTTTCCCCAGGTCCGTCCGCACTCGCGGCACCGTAATTCGTAATTCGACATGTGCTACTCGCTTTCTTCGTACTAGCGAATAGCTGAGGACGAGCCGGAAAAAGCGGCCTTAAAAATAAAGGCCTCTTTTTCCAGGAAAAGGAAAAGAGGCTATCGGTTGCAGATACAAGCTCGCAGCCGAATCTCATGTTCCCTGTTTCCAGGAGAGAGTTGGCACCAGCATCGGGGATATATGATCCCTAATCGGTTGCCGTGGCGTCTCAGGGCTCGTCCCTCAGCCACTCTGCATGAAATTCAGGTCCACTCCGAAGAGTGGACTTGTTCCGATGATAGTACAGAATCGGTTAACCGG
>CAWAXF010000012.1:0-367370 GCA_963785865.1 uncultured Acidobacteriota bacterium
AAATAGCTGATTGGCAATGTTGGATCGGCGTGGCCAAGGATCGTCCGAACCGCTCGAAATGCCGACTCGGCGTTCCCCGAAACCTGACGTAAAAGTTCGAGCCAGACAGCTCGGTACCGATGGGAAAATAGGCTTGTTCCCACTGTTCGCGAACATTACGGTAGCTGATGTTTTCCACGACGCCGATGATCTCGCTGTCGGGTATGGCGTCGGGCGCGGCTCCCATAGCGACTCGGGCGCCCAGAGGGTTGCGTCCACCGAAATATCGTTTTGCAAAGGCTTCGTTGACGATTACCGCGCGCTGCCCAGTCTCACTCACTGGCAGCGGCTGATTCGCCGGAGCGACATTCAAAGCATCGTGTTCGTTGAAGTCTCGCCCCCCGACAATCCTCGTTCCGAGGGTCGCGAAGAACCCGGGAGTGACAGCGTTGATCTGGACCTCGCGGTCGGTAATGAATCGTTCACCAGCCTGGATCGTTAGAGAATTCATCCACGCTCCGCCGAGGAGTAACTGGTCGTGCGCAATGGCCGAGGCTTGAATGCCGCTTGAATCGCGGAGTCCTTCAGTAACTCGTCGAATGAGCCTGCTTTCTTCTGCTCCAGAGTAGCCACTAAGCTCCGGCTTGATACCGAACGAAATCAGGCTGGAGGTATCAAACCCCGGACCTTTTATCAACAGTCCAGAGAGGGTTCGAACAAACAAACCTGCTGCAATTACGAGAATCAACGTAAACGCGATCTGTGCCGTCACAATGCCCGGCGTAGCGCCAAGCCGCCAGAAGGTGTGCCGCCCCGCTCCCGGAGCGAGGAATCCAGCGATTTGCGGCCGGCCTGTAAAGCCGGTGCGGAACCGGCCAGGAAACCGGTGACCAGGCTTACGAGGAATGCAAAGAGCAACAAACGCGTATCGACGTTGGCGTGCAAATCGTTCGCGGCGGTGTTGTGGGGCAGGAATGCGATGAGCGCCCGTACCGCAATCGGCGCCAGCACTACGCCTAGCAGTCCACCGGTAAATGCGAGAAGCACGCTGTCGGTTAGAAGCTGGCGTCCAATTCGCCCACGTGATGCTCCCAATGCCAATTTGGTGCTGATTTCGCGATGGCGAGCCGAGCCGCGCGCCAAAAAGAGTCCGGCAACATTCAGGCAAGCCAGAGCCAACAGCACCGCCGTCGCCACGAACAAGACCCAGAGCGGCCGCGAAAGGTCATGCCGCAGAACAGAATGGCCTTCAGGAGCCGCGATAAGCTCCAGTGTCGATGCAAGAAACTGCCGCCGCTGCTCGGCGCTGACTCTTGAGAAGTTCGTGCGGCGCGTGTCTTCGTCTAACATCGCTTTAAACCAGGGTTGCAATCCGTCTGCGCTTGCTCCAAAGAGACGTTCTGCTTCAGCCGGCCGAGGATCTGCATCCAGCGCGTCGACGATCGAGCATCGTGTTGAATCCGGGAATGGCCTGGGTCGACATGACCGCTGGAATCCAGAGCGATGGAACCTCGCCCACGTCGATGCCATGAAACGTCGGCGCGGCGACCCCGACAACCGTCATGGGGTACTGGTTCACCAGCACCTTTCTGCCCACGATATCCGTAGCGCCTCCGAATTGGTTCTTCCAGAAGCCGGAGGAGAGCACAATTACGGGAATTGAACCGGGTGCCTGGTCATCATCGGTGGTCAATAGCCTGCCTAGAGCGGGTCTCACACCCAGCACCGAAAAGTATGTACCCGACACGAGTTCCGCGGCAGTCAGCCTGGGTTCTCTGCCGGTCGAGAAGTTGACCGTTGTCGCGGCACGGCAGAATACGCCATCGAAGAATTGCGCCTGCTGCTGAAGATCGCGGCAGATCGGGTAGGACATCAAGTGGTCACTGCCGAAGGTCTCCGCCAATTGTTCGCCATTCCAGTTGAAGAGCACCAGACGCTCGGGGTGGTCGACCGGGAGGGCGCGAAGAACGATCTGATCGATAAGAGAATAAAGGGCAGTCGTCGCTCCAATTCCGAGTGCAAGAGAAAGTACTGCCGTCGCCGTAAGGGACGGGCTCCGAAGAATCGATCGCGCCGAGAAACGCAGGTCGTGCACGAAATCCCGGAGCCATCGAGTCAGCCAAACGTCGCGCACTTCCTCCCGCTGCGTTTCGTTCCCGAGTTCGACTGCAACGCGCCTTCTCGCCTGGACTTTTGGCAACCCAGAACGAATCAGGTCGATCACGCGGCGGTCGATGTGATACTGCAATTCGCGATCCAGGTCGTCCTCAAGCCTTTTCTGCCGGAACCAGTTGAGAATTCGCTTCACTGCCGGCACCCTCGTCAAAATTCAGCCGCACCGCGCCCGTCAAACGAGCCCAGCTATCTCTCTCAGAGCGGAGCTGTTCGTGCCCGGAGCGCGTCAATGAATAGAACTTGGCTTCGCGTCCAGTTTCTGATTCCTTCCAATCGGCTTTCAACCAGCCTCTCTGTTCCAGCCGGTGGAGCGCCGGATATAGAGATCCCTGATTGACCTGGACGACGGATTTCGATATTTGTTCAAGCCGCTGGGCAATTCCGTACCCATGCGCCGGCTCCAAAGAGAGGATTTGGAGAATCAGCATGTCGAGCGTGCCTTGACGAATAGGAAATCGCGACGATGGCATCAATACCTCAACCTTCTACCGCTCAGGATATCACAACAATAGCTCGAGGATGAGGCTTTACCGGTGGGATTCGATGACCGAAACGCGATTACGTGATCAGGACTCTGGACAAATCCCCCTGACGACGTTGTGTTTACAGACTCGGAGGGCTCAGCAGCCGACGAGCGAAATATCAGTGTACCAATCCTACCGGGAGAATGCCTTCTCGATCTCCAACTCTACCGGAACACTGGCTGATAGCTTCTAGTCGCTAGCTCTCGTGTGCTGTTAGACAATCCAAAGTCTCCGCGAGTCCTGGCTAGAGGCTTAGGAGCTAGAAGCTAGGTACTTTCCGCCAAACCCCACCCAGAAGCCGCATCACCATCGTCAGGAGTGAACCAGAAGTATCTCGTCTACACTGTGCGTATTGTGCGAAAGATTCTCTGGCTATTTCTGATCGCGGCTTTGGGCGCCGCAGGCTGGCTCGCCTGGGCGCTGCTGATGCCCATCGCACCCTCGGGTCAGACTTTTGTGTTGCTCCGCCCGGGATATTCCACGCGCCACATCGCCGCCGAACTCAAAGCCGCGGGAGTCATCCGAAGCCAGCGCGCCTTTATTCTCTGGCACTATTACCACCACGGGCGCACGCTCAAAGCCGGCGAATATCTCTTCGACAAACCCGCTAATATCATCGACATCCAAAAACGTCTTCGCCGCGGCGATGTCTACTTTCATACCGTCGTCGTCCCCGAGGGGTACACCATATTCGATGTTGCCCGCGCAGTAGAGGCGGCGGGACTGGGGTCTGCCGATGACTTCCTGAAGGTCGCGCGATCCGAAACCAGCCTCGTAGCCGACATCGACCCGCAGGCACACTCGCTGGAAGGCTATCTTTTCCCCGAAACCTATCAATTCTCCCGCATGATGTCGATGCAAGAGATGGCCGCGGCTATGATCCGTCAATTCCGCCTGGTGGCAGGCCAAATTGGATTGACCTCGAGCGCCTCGCCCGACGCTGCCACGCCCGGTTACTCGGTTCATGAAGTCGTCACCATGGCGTCCATTGTGGAGAGGGAAACTGCTGTTCCAGAGGAGCGCCCAATGGTGGCCAGCGTTTACTACAACCGCCTCGAGAAGCGCATCGCGCTCGACGCCGATCCCAGCATTATTTACGCGGAGCAACTCGCCGGGACCTACCAAGGGGCACTCCATCACGCCGATATGCAGTTCACGTCGGCGTACAACACCTACCGGCATGCCGGTCTGCCGCCCGGCCCCATTGCCAATCCGGGCCGGAGCGCCTTGGAAGCTGCCATGCACCCCGCCCATAGCGACTACTACTACTTCGTCGCCGACGCGCAGGGCCACCACCGTTTCGCCCACACCATGGAAGAACACAACAAGAATGTCGCGGCATACCGCAAAGCTATGCGGGGACAGTGAGGATGCCGTCCGAGGCCATCTATAATCGCGGCGTGCCACCGGATAGCAGTTCCACCCACCGCGTTCTTGGTCTCGATGTGGGCGCACGGAGAATTGGTGTAGCCATCTCGGATCCGCTCGGCATCACCGCCCAAGGCCTCGAAACGCTGCACAGGAAGAACAAGAAACACGATCTCGCCTATCTCCACCGCGTGATCCGCGATTACCAGGTCAAAGAAATCGTGGTCGGCCTTCCACTGCGGATGAGCGGCGCCGAAGGCATCCAGGCCGAGAAGATTCAAGGCTTTGCGGAAGACCTGCGCAAGCGCTTTAAGCTGCCAGTCCACCTGTGGGACGAGCGCCTGACCTCCGCGGAAGCCAACCGACTCCTGCGCGAAACCGAGCTTTCGATCGAGAAACGCGGGCAGGCCGTAGACCGGATGGCCGCCATCCTAATCTTGCAGGGATGGATGGAAAGCCGAACAACCTAGCCGAAGAAGAGCCTAATCACTGAAGCCCGGGTCCGAAGCCAGCTCTAAATGCCACTCCGCCAACCATCTACATACCTTGCCTTCACCCCTGCCGAGGAGTAGCATGTTTATAGTAGTTTAGAGTCTTTCCCCGCTCGTCTCGCCTCACTGGGTGCCCGAATATGAGCAGTATCGACTTGAACTTCCATATCGGCGACAAAGTCGTTTACCCCAACCATGGTGTAGGAGTCATTGAACAGATCAGCAGCCGCTCGATCGGCACCACGGTCGAAAGATTCTATCTACTCAACATCAAAGCCAGCAGCCTGAAGGTCATGGTTCCCTGCCAGAACGCAGGGAGCGTCGGTCTGCGCCGGGTCGTTCGCAACGGGGAAATTCAGAAAGTTCTGGATCTGCTCTCGGTGGCCGACACCAACGGCAATGGCGACTGGAAAGACCGCTTCAAGGAAAACTCCGACCGCATGCGCACCGGATCGCTCCTGGAAGTCGCCGGGGTTCTGAAGAGCCTGATCGCACTGCACCAGGCGAAGCCTCTTTCCTTCCGTGAGAAAAAAATGCTGGAGCGTGCGCGTTACCTGCTCGTCAGCGAGCTCGCCATGGCGCGGAACTGTGAGGAGGCGAAAGTAGAAGAACTTCTCACCACCGCTCTCGCCAAATGCAAACTACGCTTCCCGGAAGCGTCGGAATTCCAAGCCTAGTCCAGCCCTCACGCTTCGATAACCGCACCTCAACTCTAAAGGCTTGCCCAGAGCTTGGGCTTGCACGCGCTTATAATCTCGGCGATGGCCGGTACCGAATTACCATTTGGGATTGAGCGAACCCTGCTGCGCCTTGATGGCAAAGAGCCCTATCTCTGTCTGCACTTCGTCATCATCTTCGTGCGCGATCAGGAACGGAGTCTGCGCTTCTATCGAGACACGCTGGGTTTCCGAGTGATCGTCGACCATACTTTCCCGGACGGAAGCCGCTGGATCGAGGTCGCTCCTCCAGATGGGAATGCCCAGATCGGCCTCTCGTTACCCATTCCCGGCTGCGATCCGAACGAGCTAATCGGCCGCGAAGCCCGCGTTTATTTCCTTACTGAAGATTTAACCTTCAAGTACAAAGAATGGAGCGAGCGAGGCGTCCATTTCCGCTTCCCGCCGGAAAGTCCCGCCTGGGGAGGCGTGCATACACGTTTTGAGGATCCGGATGGGAACGTCTTCGGATTGATTGGCTTCGACGAACTTACTCGCGGGGTGGAAGCACATCGCCGCGCCCTGGCGCAAAAATACGAAGCCGAGCGCCGCCATGCCCAGGAAATTGAAATCGCCAAACAGGTGCAGGCGCGCCTGTTCCCCCAGATCCGCCCGCCAGCCAGGAGCCTCGAATACGCCGGATTATGCCTGCAGGCGCGTCAAGTGGGAGGCGATTACTTCGATTTCCTCGACCTCGGCCAGCAACGCCTCGGCATGGTAATCGGCGATGTCTCCGGCAAGGGCATCGCCGCAGCTCTTCTCATGGCCAACTTGCAGGCTAATCTGCGCAGTCAATGCGCCGTCGCGCTCAGTCATCCCGAACTTTTTCTGCAATCTGTGAATCGCCTTTTCTACGAAAACACCAGCGATAGCGCTTATGCCTCGCTCTTCTTCGCCGAATACGACGACGACACCCAGCGTCTCCGCTATGCCAATTGCGGGCATCTCTCCGGCCTTATTATCGGCGCCGACAATTCGTGCCAACGCCTGGATTCCACCGGAACCCTTTTGGGCCTCTTCGAGAAATGGGATTGCTCGATTGCTGAATACCAGTTCCGCCCGGGAGACATGCTGGTTCTCTACACCGACGGCATTACTGAAGCCTGCAACGAGCAAGGGGAAGAATTCGGAGAGAATTCTCTGCTGGAGAGGTTGCGCCGCTATCGCGAGCAATCGTGCGAACTCGCCCTGCAGTCGATTGCAAATGAAGTGCGCGATTTCAATCCTGCCGAGCAGCAGGACGATATCACCTTGATCATCGCCAAGTGCAAAGGCCAATGAAGGCTCTTAGTCTCGACGAGATGCAACAGGTGCTAGTTACCTGTGGGGATCGAACTCAATCTTCACAGTGAGCGTTTCATCTGCGGCGGCCGGCGCATACTTCCATTGTTTGATCGCCTTCATGCTCGACTGCCCCAGAATCGGACTGCCCCCCAGTAGCTTGAGGCTCCTCACGCTTCCGCTGGGTGCGACAACGACCTCTACCCGCACGACCCCACCGATATAAAGTTTCTGTAAAGCGATAGGATAATCGGGGTCGACCCGGCTGAGGACCTTCCGCTCTCCCGGGCTGTTCTCGTAGGTTTGTGCCGCGCGCGCTGCCCCGCTACAAATAAAGCAGAGCAGAATTGCGCCTAACATCGCTAGCAGGCCCCTGCCGGCTGGCCCCCAGTTTGAATTTGCCGATCTCCCCATAGCTCGCTTTTCCTCGATTCCGCTACGGCAATTCCAGACTCAACTGATAGACCTCTTGCGTGCTGCGATCCCGCACAAACATCCATTTGCCATCGGGTGCTCGACTGCTCCAGGGACCCAGCGCTCCCGGATAGCGCTCCAGGCTACCCAGCACAAAAACTTCTTCCGGCGCACTGCCGCCAACCTTCACCCGGCGAATAGCCTCCGCGTCATTTACCAGGTCATCGAAGTACAAATATTGGCTATCTCCCGACCACACGGGATAGCTCACCGTGCCCGCCGACTCTTTCAACCAGGTCGACCATTTCTGCGTTTCGAAGTCGTACAGCATCAGCGTTGTGTTGTCCGGCGAAATGGCGGCAACGTACCGGCCATCAGGAGACCAGCGCGGACTGAACAATCCCTCCGATCCAGGGATGGTCGTCGCATTGCGAGTCTTCAAATCGAGGAGTCGAATGCTCAATCCACTCGCATCGTGGCTGTAATCCCCAAACATCAGCTTGCTTCCGTCCGAGGACCAGTTGGCATCGATCTGACTGCCGTTCTCTTCCATAACGGGCTCAGGCACGCCGCCGTCGGCTGCAACCAGCCAAAGCTTCCATGATTCGCCCGGCTTCATACCGACGAACGCAATCTGCTTTCCATCGGGCGACCATCGCGGCAGGGCGGTCCGCTCCGCACCGGAGGTCAACTGCATCCGTTGAGATCCATCTGCCCGGGCACGCCACAAGACACCCTCGGGAATGCTGACGTACGCGATCCACTTCCCGTCCCTCGAGTAATCAACGTCGGTAGCCGAAAGCCCTTTGATCAGCGGCACAAACTTCTTTTTCTGCGGTTCGTATTTGACAACTTCAACATCGGGTTGAACCCCGATCGCCCAGATCTTCGTGGTGTCTCGCCCCGCCGAAACATTGCCGAATGACATTGGTCCATTCGTCAGCGGAAGCGGTCCCCCGTTCAATCCCGACTCAGACAATGCCCAT
This sequence comes from uncultured Acidobacteriota bacterium, assembly GCA_963785865.1. Lineage (GTDB taxonomy): Bacteria > Acidobacteriota > Terriglobia > Terriglobales > Acidobacteriaceae > Sulfotelmatobacter. The sequence goes on from CAWAXF010000012.1 coordinate 7,935, forward strand.
AGCGACGTCACCACGATGCTCGTGTTTGCTACAGGTTGACTCGCCTGGAATACGTAGTACTTTCCGTCCGCGGTCCAGCTTCCACAGCACGCAGTCAACCGGGAGGGCCACTCTCCCAGCAGCGCGTGAGCATTCGATCCGTCCTGCATGACTTCCCACAACGAGGTTGTATTCAATTCCGTTTCGCTGACGGTGAAGCGAATCCGCTGACCGTCGGGAGAAAAGCGGGGTGCAAAGACCGATCCGCTCGCGCGGTATAACTCCCGCGCTTGTTTGCCGGAGCCATCGGCCAGATAGAGAGTCGATCCCTTGGCGAAGACCAATTGCTTCCCGTTCGCCGACCAGGCAGCGTCGCGTCCACTTAACTCACCCACCCGCTCCGCTGTTCCCTTTGAAACGGGAATTGTCCAGAATTCGTTATTTCCATTTTTCGAAAGTGAGGAGACCAGCAACTTGGAATGATCCGGGGAAAGATCCAGCGCCTGCAAACTCGAGAATGGACTGCGAACCAGCGATCGCTCTGACTTCGCCAAAGAGACTTTGGCAATCACCCGATCCGAGGCTGGCAGTTCTGTTACATATAGCTGCGAGTCATCCGCTAGCAGACTTGCCTTGCGATATCCATCATGTGTGATCTTCGTGATCGCCGTAACCCGCGGCACTGGTCCCGTTCCAGCCCCACGGACTATGTTTTCCTTACTGCCCGCCAGCACAATCATCACGGCAATGGTGACGGCCGCCAGAATCAAACGCGTCTTGAGTTCTGACAACTGCGCATGTTTATTCCGCATGAAGAAATGCTAATGGTCGCGCGGGGTGGCAAAAAACAAAAAGACCGCGTCCACATTACGCAGGTAATAGGTCGCGGAGCTGTCAAAGAGCCAGCGCTCAGTCGGTTCGCAACGCCTTCATCGGGGTCAATCATCGCCGCAGCGACAAACTCAGTTGTTCTGCTGTCCGCTGGCGCACTCCCGCGCGCGCTCCAGCAGCAGGTCCTTCTCGCGCACATTCCGGGTAATCGAGGCCGCGCGCTCGAACTCAGCCCGGGCCTCCTGCAGCCGTCCAAGCTTCTTCAGCAGATCACCTCTTACGCTGGGCAGCAGGTGATAGCTGCTCAACGCTGGATCGCCTTGTAAGCCGTCCACCAACTCCAGCCCCGCCGCCGGACCAGATGCCATGCTCACCGCCACTGCGCGGTTCAACTCGATCACAGGCGACGGCGCAATCCGCGCCAGCTCACCATAAAGCGACGCAATGCTTGCCCAGTCCGTCTCTTCATTTGTTCGAGCGCGCGCGTGGCAGGCTGCGATCTGCGCCTGAATCACATACGGCCCACGCCGCGCGGCAACTTGCTCCGCCCGTGCAAGCGCGGACAGGCCGCGCTGGATCAGCAGCCAATCCCATTTCGCGCGATCCTGCTCCAACAGCAGGATTGGCTCTCCCGAGGGACCAACGCGAGCCTTGGTGCGAGACGCCTGAATCTCCATCAGGGCTACCAGTCCATGCACCTCAGCCTCATCGGGCACGAGCTCCGCCAGGATGCGTCCCAGCCGCAGCGCATCCTCGCAGAGCGCGGGCCGCATCCAGTCGTCCCCCGATGACGCAGCATACCCTTCATTGAAAATGAGATAAATGACCTGCAACACCGACGAAAGCCGGGCTGTGAAATCCGTACCCCGTGGAACCTCGAAGGGAACCTGCGCCTCAGTCAGAGTCCGTTTGGCGCGCACGATGCGTTGCGCAATCGTCGGCTCAGCTACAAGATAAGCGCGGGCAATCTCGTCGGTCGTAAGCCCGCCCAGCAGCCGCAGCGTAAGCGCCACCCGCGCTTCCGTCGACAGCACTGGATGGCATGCAATGAACACCAGCCGCAGCATATCGTCGCCGATCGTGTCATCCATGGCAGCCGCAAGATCGGGTACCCGCATTTCCTTCTCGGCCATCTCGCGGCCAAGATCTTCGTGTTTGCGGTCGACCAGAGTACCTCGTCGCAGATAGTCGATCGCTCGATGTTTCGCCGTGCCCATGAGCCAGGCTCCAGGATTATCCGGGATCCCCGCCTCTGGCCATTTCTCCAGCGCAACCACCAGGGCATCCTGCGCCAGTTCTTCGGCGACGCCCACATCGCGGACGATCCGAGTCAGCCCGGCAATCACTCGGGCCGACTCGATCCTCCACACTGCTTCGATGGTGTGATGGATATCGGTAGCGGTCACAGCTACCGATCACATCATGTTCAGGCCCTGCTTGCAACCTCGCGCTCGGCCTGAGGCCCGCAATTCAATTCGCCCGGTTCATAGACCTGGCGCAACTCGCATTCGCCTTCTCCCGCAACCTGAAGAAAGTCTTTTGCGAGCTGGATCGCCTCCTGTTTCGAGTTGGCCTTCAGAATTGCGAATCCGCCGACCACTTCCTTTGCTTCCGTGAATGGGCCGTCAGTTACGCTGAGTTTGGTGCCGTCCCGCCGAACGCGCGCTCCCAAAGCACTGGGCAGGCAGCCCTCGGTTGCCAGCAGCCATCCCGCCTTCATGCCCTCTTCCACCAGTTTCCCCATCCTTACCATCTCTTCCTGCGAGGGAGGGGTGTTGCGCTCAACATGTTTGTAGATACTCAGGAATTTCATCGCATTCTCCTAATAGATATTTTGTACAGTTGCCGTCCTATCATGACGTCGAACTGGCGATCGCCCTTTCGACACGGAATTCAAATTATTTCTTTGCCGCAATCTTTTCCCGTAACCCTCGCTCCTTCTCTCGCAGTTCGGGTGTGAAATTCTCACCCAGATCGTTCGCCTCGAACACCGGACGAATCTCGACTTCTGTCTCGCCCGGATGAGGATTGGGGCAACGCTTCAGCCATTCAACCGCCTCTTCCATCGACCGTACCTGCCACATCCAGTACCCGGCAATCAATTCCTTGGTCTCCGTGAACGGACCATCAATCACCGTCCTCTTATCCCCCGAGAATCTCACCCGCTTCCCCTTTGAAGTCGGCTGCAGGCCCTCCCCCGCCAACATAATGCCCGCCTTCACCAGTTCCTCGTTGTACTTGCCCATCTTGGTGAGGATCTCGGTGTCGGGCAGCACTCCAGCCTCTGACTCTTTACTGGCCTTTACAATGACCATCACTCGCATGACTTTATCTCCTATATGGATGTAAGTCGGGACCCAGGATTCCATGTCCCGCTCTAAATGGACGTCGAACGAGGAGCTCCCAATTCGACAGGCTTCAGTATTTACCTGAGTTTAAAACAACTCGGAACCCCGGGGGTGCCCCACCCTTCTCGCGTTTTTCGCGAGAGGGTGGGGATTTTGACTTCTCAAAACCCGTATCATTTCTTGAGCTCTCGATGGAAGTATCGAACCGCCGTCCACGTTCTTCAAACCATCGTGTCCAAGCCTAAAAGCCGAAGCTCGATGCCCCGGGTTTATAATGTCCACAGCCTGAGCCGTAATTCATGACCGATCAAATCAAGAGAAAACTGCAGGAAGAGATCAACACGCTCGAACACGAGTTGATCCACGAACTTCCGAAAGAAATCAAGAAGGCCGCAGCACTCGGCGACCTCAGCGAGAACGCCGAGTACCACATGGCCAAGCAACGTCAGGAGTTCGTGAAGGCGCGGGTCCGCCAGCTGGGCAAACGCCTGGCTGAGTTGTCCATGATCAACATGAACAATATCCCCCATGACAGGGTCGGCTTGGGATCAACAGTGAAGGTTTACGACAGCACCAAAGAAGAAGAAGTTGAATACAAGCTGGTCACCAGTGAGGAATCCGACGTAGCCGCCGGAAAGATTTCCACAACCAGCCCCATCGGCCGCGCGCTCCTGAATAAGAAAGTTGGCGACGAAACCGTGGTAGTGACGCCCAACGGAAAGCGCGAACTGGAAATCCTAAGCTTGAGCACGATCCACGACGAAGTAGACGAGAACCCGAAAGAAGCTCAAGCCTGAAAATGAGGAACGATCAAGCCCCCGAATTGGCACGAGGAAAAGCGGGGTTTCCCCTGTGTACCTCTGTCCCCTCCGCGGTGAAATTGCCGGTCTCGGGGCGTTCTCAATGAGCCATTCCTGGACCTCCGCCTTCGGACGCGCCTGCGGAGTTCTGCTCGACACCATCGTTCGTTGGCTCGCCCTTTCCCGCATCAACCCCAACGTCCTCACGTTCATGGGACTCGTCGTGAACACCTGGGCCGCAATCCTGTTCGGCTCAGCCGATGCCGGCGACCAGAAGCGCATGTTTATCTATGCCGGACTGGTCATCATCTTCTCCGGATTCTTCGACTTGGTCGACGGCCAAGTCGCCCGCGCCACCAACCGCGTCACCCGCTTTGGAGCCTTCTTCGATTCGGTGGTAGACCGCTATTCCGATGCCAGCCAGTTCCTCGGCCTGCTGGTCTTTTACGCCCGCGGCGAACGATTCTTCTACGTAGTCCTCACCGCCTTCGTTATGATCAGCGCCATCATGGTCAGCTACACCCGCGCTCGTGCGGAAAGCCTGATCGGTTCCTGCCGCGTGGGGTTTATGGAGCGGCCTGAACGCCTGGTCCTGGTAATCCTCGGTGCCCTGTTCAACCGAATGGCCCCGGTACTCTGGGTGATAGCGGTTTTAAGCACGATCACCGTGATCCACCGCATGCGCTACACCTGGACCCGCACCCAAGACCCGCCAGTAAGCCTGACCCCAGGCCAAGCCGCCTGAAGATCAAACCCCGCGAGGGTGCCCCACCCTTCCCGCGTTCTGCGCGGGAGGGTGGGAATGTTGACTTCGCCTGTCCCGCAAATCTATGTAACGTTTAGATTATGTCCCAATAGTTATTAACGGATTCCCTGTATTTGTCTTTTTCTGGAAATAGTTTTTACTGTTTTCAAGCAAGTGATGTAGCGAAAAGCAAGACAAGTAAGCCCAGCAAGACAGTGCCGTTTCGGAATCCAACGCACGCCGGGTTCCGAGACGGCACGACTATTTGCACCGCGTCCGAGCTTTCAGTTTTCTCTCGTGATTCCGGATTCCTGATTCTTCACTGTTCTGTATGCCCAAGCCATGCGCGGGGTGTTGTGGGCGATGCCGATGTGGCCTTCACGATTGAGAACGATAATCCCCCCGTGTCCGTTCACCCGTTGCTTCAGATAATTCATCGCTTCCTGTGCCGACCATTCCGGCAAGTTGCCCGCCGCGATGCGATCGGCTGTCCACTTGGCGAGCACCAGCTTCATAATCGGTTCGCCCCAACCTGTGGTGGAAGCAGCCGCGCTTTCGTTATCGGCATAGCAGCCACATCCGATCAGGGATGAGTCCCCCAGACGTCCGGGAGCTTTGTTGAGGGTTCCGCCCGTCGAAGTGGCCGCGGCGATGTTTCCATTGCTGTCGAGCGCCACCGCGCCAACCGTGTCGTGAGACACCGTCGGATCATTAACGTCTCCGGCAAACAGATCGCTTTCCGGCGAGCAGCCCCGTTTCCGGCGCATCCTTGGCAGCAGAACTCGGGATTTTTGCCTGGCACGCGCGCAGGCGTTCCACTTCGCGCGGGATAATCAAGTCCTCGTTCTTGCAGAGAGAGATTCCGTGCTCGGCTGCGAACCTTTCCGCGCCTTCGGCGACGAAGTAGACGTGCGGACTCTCGCTCAAAATCTTGCGGGCGGCGCGCACGGGATTGCGCAGATGTTCGACGCATCCAACGCCGCCAGCGCGGAGAGTGGCGCCATCCATGATAAGAGCATCGAGTTGCACCCGCCCGTCGCGATTGAGAAAGCTGCCGCGCCCGGCATCGAAGGTCTCATCATCTTCCATGATGACCACCGCCTCCTCGACGGCATCCAACGCCAAACCGCCGCGCTTCGAGCACCCGCCATCCCGCAGCCAACGCCTGATTGACGCCGCGGATGTGAGCCTCCACCATGTCATCGGGCATGGCCCAGGCGCCGCCGTGTACGACCAGCACTGGATCTGTTGGCAAGAGCCTCCAAGCAGTGGTAAATGCGACCGGATAGGATAGCAAATAGGCGCAGCCACCAGGTGTGTGTCTCGCGTGCGACGGTGACCGGAAATTCAACTTTTGCTATAAAGCGCCAGCACCGCTTCTTACTCAATGCGGTTCTGTGGTCCAAATCCGAGATCCAAGTCCGCGCCTAACTCGTTACAATGGTCAATTGTTCGCCGCGCGAATTCGTGCTGTAATCACGCCCATGGCGATGCTGCGAAAATGTTCGAGGTGTGCTCAGGACATCGCCGACCCATCCACGACCGCGTGTCCCGCTTGTGGCGCGCCGCTCCTCTCGTCTCGCCGCATCGGAATCTGGATCGCCGCCCTGATTCAGATCGTCCTCTCCACCGCTTTCATGTTGCTGTTCGGATTCCCCAGGGTCATGATATGGATCTTCGCGGCCATCATCGTGATTGGCACAGCGCTTTCCGCCTGGATCAAGCCCCGAAAAACTGGCTCACCCACAGTTCCGCAAAGACCCGTTTCCAGTCCCATCCTTCTGAAGGTCATCGGATTCTGCATCGCAGTTTCATCCCTGGTATGCGTCGCTCTAGTGCTCTTTGGATTTGTGATTTACATGAATGCCTCCACCCGCTGGCATCAGTACGAAGGCCAGGAATACCATCGCGCCGATTTTCAGGTTAAGCACGTTTACTACCAGAAGCGGACCAAGGGAGGCACCGACATTTCCGCCAGTGGAATGGTGGAGGGCCATCTCGAATATCTGAGCCTCCTCCCTTACGTACATACTGTGCCCCGCAACGAGGCGGAACTGAACTCGCGCGTTCCGATCGGAACCGTGATTCCCGTTTACCTGTTTCCCAATCTCAAGGGTCGCGCCCGCGTACAGGTCTATGACCCGGTTCCACCCGCCGAGGCGAGCCATCGCATGGCCGTAAGCACGGTGAAGAACACTCTTCTTGCCTTGGGAGTGATGGCCCTCGTCCTGTTCGCTCTAAGTCGACTCCGGCAACTCTGCTTCGCTGAGAACGCGGAAACCCTCCAACAAGTCGGGACAAGGTAGCGAATCCAAGAGAGTGCACGCAGCGAAACGTTTTATGCAAGAGCATTCAATTCGCGAATGTGTGACGGCTGCGATCCGATACTGGGAACCGCGTCGTGTGTTGTACAACGTGATCCTGGCGGCGGTCGTTCTGACTTATTTTGGAATCGCCTGGCCGGAATCGAAGCACGCTCTTACCACCGATATAGCTGACCGATTGAATCGACAGATCACCTGACGTTCTGCACTGGCACGCTGGTTATTCGCGGCGCAAGGCAGTCATAGGATGGATGCTCAACGCCCGCCGTGCCGGGATGTAACACGCCAGCATTGCGACTGCCGCAAGCAACAGCGCCACACCAATCAGCGTTCCGGGATCGGTAGGCTTCACTTCGAAGAGCAGGCTGACCATCACCCGGGAAAGCGCGATTGCACCGGCAAGACCGAGCCCGATGCCCAGCACCCCGAGCTTCACTCCATCCTTCATTACCAGCCGCAGGACGTCACGATGTTGCGCGCCCAAAGCCATGTAGACTCCGATTTCGTGTATGCGCTGATTGACGCGGTACGCCACCATACCGTAGATACCAACTCCAGCCAGCGCCACCGCCAGCGCGGCAAACGTGCCGAGCAACAACATGTTGAAGCGCTGCTGCGCCACCGAAACCGCCAACAGATCGTCCATGGATTGAATGTCGCTTACAGGAATCTGCCGATCCAGGCTCCAGACTTGCTTCTTCACGTCCTCGACCAGGCCTGCTTCTGGAACTCGCGTCCGGATCACCAGCGTCATAAATTTCCGCCACTTCTCATCATTCTGGCTGAACGGAGCGTAGACGGCGGGATCCACTGGCTGGTTTAGCCCGGAATGCTTCACGTCGCCCGCAACACCTATGATCGTCATCCATTCATGAGGTTCGTTACCAGCCCAGTCAATACGGATTCCAATTGGACTCTGGCCAGGAAGAAGTTGCCGCACGAACGTTTCGTTAACGATCGCCACCCGCGGTTCTCCTTCGCGGTCCATTGCGCTGAAGTCGCGTCCGGCGCGAATGGGAATCTGCATGACGCCGAAGTAATTGCCCATAACCGAGAGCGTTTGCACCTCTGCTTCGGATCCCACCGCACGCGTCGGCTGTCCATTGATCACGACGCGATGGCCTACATAATTTCCGGCCAAAGGAAGATCGGTAATCATCGCCGCCTCCACCCCGGGAAACGCGTTAATCCGCGCGAGTAACTCCCGGCGGAAGTTCGTCTGCATCGAAAACTGCGGATAGCGGGTTCCCGGCAGCTGCAGGTACATGGTGGTGACGTTCGCGGGATTGAATCCCGGATCGACGGATCGCAGGCGCAGAAAGCCCTTAATCAGCAATCCCGCGCCCGCGAGCAGAATGACCGCCAGGGCAAGCTCCGCCGTCACCAGTAAGCTGCGCAACGGACTGCGCGAAACGCCCGAGGCGGTAGTGCGTGCGTTCTCCCGCAACGCTTCCGCGAGATCGCCGCGAGACGCAGACCATGCCGGAAGAAGTCCAAACACTAGTCCCGTCACCAGCGCGATCGCGAAAACGAACAGGAAGACTCGCGCGTCCATGCTAGTTGCGTCCAAGCGACGCAGCTCCGCCGGTTTCAACCCCAGCAACAACGTTGTGCCTGCCTTCGCAGCCACTAGTCCCACAGCTCCCCCGACCAGTGCCAACAGCGTGCTCTCGGTGAGCCTTTGGCGAATCAGTCGGCCATTCCGTGCGCCCAGCGAAGCGCGAATTATCAGCTCGCGCTGCCGCGCCACAGCCCGCGCCATCAGCAGCATCGCGAAATTTGCACAGGCGATCAGCAGGACTAGCCCAACCGCCCCGAATAGAACCAGCAGCGCCGGGCGGACATCCCCCACCAGAAAGTCGTGCAAGGGTATCAGCGAGGTGCTCCGCTCCCTCTCGCTGTCGGGAAACTCCTCGGCAAGCCGGTGGTCCAGCTGTGCGATCTCTGCTTGCGCCTGCGCAAGCCGCACGCCTGGTTTCAGCCGCCAGTAGGTGTGCATGAAGTGCACGTCGCGCTCGGCAGCCGCATCGGGATATGCGACCCACAAGGAAACGAAGACATCTGCAAGCTCCTTCGGTAGAGTGAAATCCTTGGGCATCACGCCGATGACTGTATAACTGTTGTCGCTCAGCCGGATCGCTCTGCCCAACACATGAGCGTCGCTGCCCAGGAAGTCCCGCCAGAACGAATAACTCACCACCGCGTTCCGTGGCCCGCCTTTTACGTCTTCATCGGCTGAGATCCAACGGCCCAACATCGGTTGGGTGCCGAGTGTCACGAAACAGGCCCGCATCAACATAGGCGCCGTGCACGCGCACCGGCTCACCCTTGCCCGTGAAGTCCATAGGCTCGATATTGATTCCACCGCTGCTGGCGAATGACTTGGTCCGGCGCTGAATGTCTTCAAGATTCGGAAGCGAATCGTTTGGCCGGGCAGCCAGCAACTCCTGCGAGTTGTGATATGGGAGCGGATTCAGCAAAACCCGATTGACTACGCTGAAGATCGCCGTGTTGGCGCCGATCCCGAGGGCCAGCGTCAGCACAGCGCAAGCGGTAAACGCGGGCGAGTGAAGCAGGGTTCGAGCACTGTAATGCAAGTCTTGCACCAGCGTCTCTACCAAGCTGACACCGCGAGCCTCGCGACACTCATTCTTGACCTGATCGAGTCCGCCAAACTCCAGCCGGGCGCGACGCAACGCCTCGGCTTGGCTCATTCCGGACTTCACATATTTGTCGGTCTGCCGTTCGAGATGAAAACGCAGTTCGTCATCGAGTTCGTTCTCTGCGGCGGGATGCCGCATCAAGGCACGTAGCCGGAATACTAAGTCGTGCAGCAACACGCGGCCTCCTAGGCAGTTCCGAGGATCTGGCTCACGGCTGTCGTCAGCTTCTCCCAGGCGTCTTGTTCGATCTCGAGTTGGCGCCGACCGGCTTTGGTGAGCTCGTAGAACTTTGCTCGCCGATTGTTCTCGGATGTACCCCAGCGGGCTTTGATCCAGCCGCGGCGCTCCAGTCGATGCAGTGCGGGGTACAGCGAGCCCTGCTGCACACGCAACACGTCGCTGGAGATTTGCTGAATACGTTCAGAAACGGCCCACCCGTGGAGCGGCTCAAGCGACAGCGTGCGGAGGATGAGCAGGTCCAGCGTGCCCTGCGGAAGATCAATGGATCGATATGGCATCCGTTCCCCTATGGCTTCTACAAGAGCTTACACCCGACTCCTGTAGAAGCGCAAGGGGGCAAAAGGCGATCGGACACAGGAATCCTCACTGCATGGAACTTCGACCGTTTATTCAACAGACTCATGCACTCAACCACGATGTTGCGTGGAACCCACGACCGGTTCTCTGCTCGGAAGAGCCTCCCTCTGCGAAGATGCCTTCGGGGGCGGCAATCAGGCATGGCCCGCTCGAGCGGGAGGGCCGAGACGCCAGTTACACTTGACCGATGATCCGCCAGATCGCACCTCAATTCTTCACCATCGACATTCCCGCCACCATCGCCTATTACAAAGACAAGCTAGGCTTCGAATGTCTGGGAACGTGGCAGGATCCGCCGGTCTACGCTATCGTGGCACGCGACCAGCACGCGATTCACTTCCGCTGCGCAGCCCCGCCCACCGCCAATCCTGACAAATACGCAGACGAACTGCTTGACGCATATCTCCATGTCGAAGATGCTGACGCGCTCTATGCCGAGTACGCCGCTAAGGGCGTCGAGTTCATTCGAGGACTTGGCAACATGCCTTGGCACTCGCGAGAGTTCGTAGTAAAGGACTGTGATGGCCGTCTGCTAGCCTTCGGCTCGAACTTGTAGTTGATCCCCGGAACCGACGACAGGGCGGGTTCCCGCTTGGAAGCGGCTGGAACACTCCGCGACTTCGTCACGCCGCGTCCCTACAGCCATCCTTTGTTTCGCGCGATTCGTGCCGCCTCCACTCGATTGCTCGCGCCCAATTTGCTGATGGCCTCGGAAAGATAATTGCGCACCGTACCGTCTGACAAGCCCAAGTTCTCCCGCGATATCTCCGCTGGCCATGCCTTCTCCGGCCAGGCGCAGCACCTGGCGCTCGCGGTCGGTGAGCGGATCAAGCTCGCCCCATGCTTCCGTCGCCAGTTCCGGATGAATCACGCGCAATCCCTGATGCACACGCCGCACTGCATCCGCCAATTCTTCCGCCCGCATATCCTTCAAGAGGTATCCCGAAGCCCCGGCCTCAAGGGCGCGCCGCAAATAGCCGGTCCGCGCAAACGTGGTCACGATCACGACGCGAGTTCCGGCGCGCCTGCGTTTCAACTCTGCCGCCACGTCAAGCCCCGTCATATGCGGCATCTCAATATCGGTAATAAAGACGTCTGGCCTGTGTGCCAGCACGGCCTCGAGTGCTTCCTTTCCATTTTTCGCTTGTGCAATAACAGAGATGTCCCCTTCGATCTCGAGCAGCGCCGCCAGCGCGCCCAGCACCATCCCCTGATCCTCGGCCAGCACGACCCTGATGGTCTTCCGCGTGTCTTTAACCGGGGGATTCAATTTCCACTCCGTTCTTGCGAGATTGTTTGTTTCAGAGGCAGGGTGATGGTCAGCGTTGTCCCCGAGTTGGTCGTGCGCTCCAGCGTGCCTCCCAGCATCTCGACGCGTTCGCGCATCCCGCGCAACCCATTCCCCTCCGTGCTCGAAAATCCCTGCCCATCATCGGTAATCTCCAGCCGGCACGTCCCGTTCTGCTGCTCGATACGCAGGCGGCACGTCCGTGCCTGCGCGTGGCGCACCACATTGGTGACGCCTTCGCGAACCGCCAGCGAAAGCACGCTCTCCTGCATCGCGGGAATTTTCATGCTGGTAGCCGCGTCACATTGAACACTTACACCTGCCGTCTCCAGCGTGGACTTCGCGCGAGCCAGTTCGGCAACCAACCCCTCGGAGCGGTATCCGCGAATCGCGTCTCGTACTTCTGACAGCGCCTGGCGCGAGACTTGCTCGACTTCACGAATTTCTTTTCCGGCACGCACCGGATCCTGCTCGATCAATTTGCCCGCAAGCTCCGACTTCAGGGTAATGACCGAAAGCGTGTGCCCCAGCACGTCGTGCAGATCGCGGGCAATCCGTTCCCGCTCGGCCACTTTGGCCAGATGCTCGATCTCCTCGTTGGCCTTGCGCAGTTTACGATTCATGCGATTGCGCTCGGCAAAAACCGTGTTCCCTGCGCCAATGATCATGGGAAACACCGTCGCATAGAACAGAGTCCAACCCTTGAGGTGCAGCAGCAATCCTTCAATTGCACCCACCATCGCGACCATGGCCAAGGCGACGAATGCGGCGGTCTGGGTGCTGAGACAAAACGGGAGCATCGCCGACGCAAAAATGAAAAACGTGCAGGCCCCGCTATTGATGGGCAGGAACAGCATTCCCAGAAGCACCATTCCGCCGATGTGGATGGCAGCTCTCGGACTCTCCAGCGCAAACAAACCAAAATAGAGGAAAAGAAATACGGTAGCGCCCGCGAGATCAAGCAGCCAGATGCGGAGGCTGGCGTGACTCACAACTGGATCGATGAAAAAGAAGCCCAGGTAAACAACCCAGAGCAGCGGACTCCATCCGTGATCTTTATCCTTGACTATCGTTCGCCACGATTTCAGCTTCCACGGACTTCCCTTTCCGCATGTGTTCTCGCGTTCGAAAGGAATCAATGGCATGCGTCTATTTTCGCCCCTCGCGTCAATTCCGGCCACTGCGCAACATCGGACCAACGCCGAACCACACCACCAAGGCCGCGGGAATCAGCACGGCCAGAGTCTTCGTACCTCCATACAATGCGGCAATGCCAAGCACAATTAAAAACACGGTTGAACTCAATGATTTTTTGGAATTCGCGCTCATTTCAGAACCAGTTTCAAGTTTCACAGTTTCACATTTTGCAGTTTTCAATGAGGCATGCGGAGCTTGGCGCTCGCACCTCGAACCGCCTGCATCATGAAGCGCGAGACTGCTATCCATACATCTTTTCCTGATCTCGCTGAAACCCAATGCGCGCCACTCCCAGGCAGATCATCGTGAAAGCCAGCAGCACCTCCCAATGCGTGCTGCCTGCCTCGTGACTTCCTGCACCCACAATCCCCAGCGCTAATTGCGAAAGGTGATACGGAGGCAGCACCAGCGCAATCTGCTTTACAGCTTTGGGCAGGAACATAAATGGCACCCACAATCCGCTGCAGAACGACATCGGCAAATAGATCAAGTTGATCGTCGCCGGCGCCGAGTTCGGGCCAGTGAAATAGCCCAGCGCCAGCCCCATCGCCGAGAATGGCAGCGAGCCCGCCACTAGCGTGCCAAGTAACCCGGCGAACTCGCTCAAAGGCATTCGAACTCCGCCAGCGGCGAAGCCCAGCAGAAACAGAGCGAGCACGATGATGGTGCTGAAGATCATGCTGGTGATCACCTTGGCGGCGAAGTACGCGAAGGGCGGCATAGGACTGGCGCGCTTCACCTGCAGCCATCCCAACCCGCGATCGGAAGACAGCCCCGACGCGGTTCCGAACAGCGATGCCCCCATCACGCCAAAGGTTCCATACGTCGCGATCAAGTACGTAGGAACACGCGTGCCACCAATCGCCTCTTTCGCATTCAGCACCAGTCCGAACAACACGTAAAACATGATGGGAAAGCTGAGCACCGAGGCCGTGTACATGCGTAAGCGAAGATTCTTCAGAAATTCGTATTTCGCTTCCTTCAGATAGATCTTTGCCGTCTCTTGTGGCGAACGCACAATGGATGCATTATTCAATGCCATGCTGGCGGTGCTCATTGCCTCTCCTTCGTTCAGTTGGATTCGGTCCCGCGCCGCGAATCGTCTTGCGTCAGGGCGAGAAACGCGTCTTCCAGACCGGCGCTGCTGACTTCCAGTCCAGACAATTGGCTGTCGCGCGACAACAACTCGCGAACCGCCAGCTCAGCCTGTGCCGTGTGCAACTCGACAGCTTCCCGGTCTTGCTTCACTTCCATAACACCTGGAATTCGACGCAATACATCGAAGCTCAAACTGGTGATGCAGCGAATTTTCTTGCCCGCCGTTTGCGCTTTGATTTCGGCCGGCGTTCCCTCGGTCACGATCTCTCCCTTATTGATGACAGCCACACGATCGGCAAGCGCATCCGCTTCCTGCAGGTAATGGGTCGTCAGCAAAACGGTCTTGCCGCGCTGCACCAATTGCCGGATTTCATCCCACAACATGCGACGCGCTTCCACATCAAGGCCGACCGTGGGTTCATCCAGGAAAAGCAGATCAGGATTGCCGCAGATCGCAAGCGCAAACAGCACGCGCTGCTTTTGTCCCCCCGACAATTCTCCAAACTTGCGGTCGCTGAGCTTCTCCAGTCCAGCCACGGCCAGCACTTCGCCACGCGGCATAGGGTTGACGTAGTACGACGAGAACAGGTCGATGTGTTCTCGAACCCGCAGCGTTTCCGGCACACGTCCGACTTGCAACATCGCTCCGGTACGCATCCGGTTTTCCGGATTCACAGGGTCGCCGCCGAAAACCCGGACTTTTCCACCGTTCGGCTGCAGCAAGCCCAACAGCAGCTTCACCGCGGTGGTCTTCCCCGCCCCGTTCGGCCCGAGCAGGGCCACAACTTCTCCGGCGCGCACCTGGAAATTGATGCCCCGCAACGCTCGGACCTCGCCATAACTCTTGTTCACCGCCGCCAAACTGGCCACGGTTCCTTGGGATTGCGTCCGCTGCAATGGGGTGGAATGTTCCAAAGTTTCGACCATTTGCATTGCTCCTGCCAACGGCGAGCCGCTTCGCACAGCTCACCATCAACAAACGCATGATGGTGCACGGCCGGCGCGCGCACCAGTGCCATCCATCATGCAGACACCGTGACAAATGTCATCTCTCGCCGGATTGCTCGATCCAGTACAGCTGGGGAGTTAAATGTTGCAGCGAGTCCGCTCGCCAACGAATTTCGGCCGTGAAAATCTCGTGCGCAGCGGAGTCACAACTTTTGTTACGAAATCCGGACAAACAGCACAAATCCACAACTCCAGCGCTCCCTCGGTGAGTCAACCCGGCTGCTCCGAGAAGGGCTTTCCAGCTAGAAAAAATCAGTGTACGAACGTGTTCGGATTTTGTAACAAATGTTCGGATTGCAAATTTTTTGTACAATCGCCCCGCGAATCGGGTAGCGTTTGATATCATTCCGGAACTTGGTTGAGGGGGAGCGTGTGTTGCCAGCAGGGAAAAGTCTTCGCACCTTGCGCGAGAAGCTTGGTCTCACGATGCGTGATGTGGAGAACTCCAGCGCGCGCATTGCCGAACGCTATCGTAACGAAGAATTTTCCATTCCGCCCAGCCGCTTATCCGATATTGAGACCAAAGGAATCCTGCCTAGCATTTACCGCTTGTACACGCTCTCGGTAATTTACCGGCGCGATGTGCGCGAGCTGATGTCGTGGTACGGAGTCGATCTCAATAACACCGCGGCCGATCTCGGATTGGTTTCTCCTCCGAAATCCCACGTCTCTGATGCTCTCACCGGCCTTTCGTCAGTGCAAGTGCCGGTGCGCATGGATCCTGGTTTTGATGAACGCCGCACCACCAATCTGGGCCGCATGGTCGAGCAGTGGGGACTCGTGCCCTTCGCCTATCTGGCGCAATTCGCCACCACCGATTTCACATACGGCTACGTAGGCACCCAGGATTTCACCATGTACCCCATTCTGCCGCCGGGCAGTTTTATTCAGGTCGATGAGTCCCGCAATCGTGTACTGGAAGGTTCGTGGCGCTCAGAATATGAACGTCCCATTTATTTTGTAGAGACTCGCGATGGACACACCTGCTGTTGGTGCAGCATGCGCCGCGAAGAGATTATTCTGCAGCCGCATCCCTTGTCGCCGGCCCCGGTTCGCATCCTGCGCCATCCCCAGGAAGCGGAAGTGCTCGGCCAGGTTGTCGGTGTGGCTATGAAGTTAACCGAGTGGCACGCTCTCGATTCTTCTCCAGGTGGGAAAGCGCCAGCAGCACTGAATTAAGGTGAGTTGCCGACGCCGAATCCTGTTTCCCTTCCGGCAGCAAATCATCGAAGCGTAAGCGCATTCTCTCCACGTAAATTTCCGCTTCGATTCCGTTATCTTCGGAGACCAGCCTGAGATCTTCCTGCAGCGTTGCCAGCGGTGCTCGCAAGCACGCTCTTCAGAACCTCGGCGTGCGCGGTCCGCAACGCGCGCTCGGATGTTTCCGGTCCGTGGACACTCTCCATCCCCCAATGCGCATACCGCCCCTTCCGCCGCAGTGAGGCCAAATAAGCCAGCTTTCCCAGCAGTCCTGCGACCGCTGAAAGCGTGGTTTCTTTCACGTCTTGGAGGGCGGACTTCAGGGTCATCTTGTTACGAATTCCGAACAGACCTGCGCGAAAGTACCGTTGCGCGGAGGAAGTGTGCCCATGAAACTATCGCGGTTCAATTCTAACTCACAAGGAGAAAACAACCATGAAACGTATGCTAATCGTGCTGGGCGCAGCCGTATTATTCATTAATACTCTCGTAATTCCAACCGCTCTCAGGGCAGATGGCGGTACTGGTACTACCACGGATTGCGGCGCCAAACTTTGCAAGCCCTAATCGCAGATATTATTGTGGCACCATAAACCGGCGATCTGAGCAATTCGGCTCGCTGGATCTTACGAAAATAGAACAAGGGTGACCTGTCCGTTGCGAGCGGCGGCTTAGGGCGTTATATTGCCTAGGCATGCTGCAGGCGCACTCATTGCTTTGGCATTATCTTTGGGTCGCGCCCAGTGTACTTCTCTTGATCCTTGGCTTTGGTCCTATGGCGTCGCGGAGTGCATCGGCTACATCCCTTTTTTTCTTGCCTTTGTCTTGGCTAGTGCGCTCGAGCAACTCACCTTATACGTCCTCGATATCATCCCGTCAGTAGCAGCCACTGAATTGGTGGCGTTTCTTCTGGCTCTGGTCTCCTTCTGGAAAGCATCCTGAAGTTTGCCCTGCTGGGTGAGATCTTCGCTCATGTTTTTCGGCCCTACTCCGCCGTCGCCAGACTAGGGAAGCATGCCATCGGGGCCGCGGGCGTTCTCCTGATCTTCGCGTCCAGCTTGGCTGCTGCCCTTGCACCTGTGGACGGCCTCTTTGGCATTGTCTCCGGCGCGCATCTTCTGGAGCAGACCATTTACATAATTGAATGCGGAATATTGGTCTCTATCTTTGGATTTTCCTCATACTTCAAAATTGGAATGCCCTTGGCCGATACGGGGAATTGCTCTCGGCCTCTCCATTTCAGCTTGTGTTCATCTCGCCACCTGGGCCTTGGCAGCCAATAGCAGCCTCCCTGATGACGCAGTCGTGTCGTTCTCGACTTCATCAACATGGCCACTTTCCACTTCTGCGTGTTGATGTGGATTTATTATCTGCTGGTCCCCCGCAGAGTATTGGCAACCACGGCTCCAATTGCGCTGCCCGAAAACAACCTCGCCCTCTGGAACCGCGAACTGGAGCGCCTCTTACAATGACTCTGGCCATCATTCTCGTCGTCGCCGCTGCGCTTGCCCTTATTTTCATTCTGAGCATCACGGTTTCCCGCAGCCTGCAGGTCTCGAATACAAGCCTCGCCGGACGCATCCAGCCTCTCGACCTCGAAGCGTTCCGAAACCTGACCGACGCTGCGGAAGACGAATACCTCCGCCGTCGCCTGCGACCGGCAGATTTTCGCAGCGTGCGTCGCGAGCGTCTCCGCGCCATGGCTGCCTACGTCCAGGTCGCCGGACGCAACGCCACCCTGCTGGTCCGCATCGGTCAAAGTGCGCTGACAGCAAACGATCCCCACACCGCTGACGCGGCACATCAACTGGTCGATCAGGCGCTGCTGATGCGGCGCAACGCGACCTTCGCACTGCTGAAAATCTATGTGGCGCTCGCCTGGCCAAATTCCGGCTTCGCGGCCAAGCCCATTGTGCTCGGATACCAGCAGTTGAGCGGATCCGCCATGCTGCTGGGACGTTTGCAGAATCCCGCAGTGCCGGTACGCATCTCCGCCAATTCGTGATCCTAATCACATCCGCGCCCTGAGTTAACTGCATGACGACACATCCCCATTCCTGACTTGTTTTCCAGCATGCTTCTGATGTAAAACCAGCGGGAACTGGGCGTTTCAAACCATCGAGTGATTGCACCCGCAATTTGCCGTGGGCACGTGTCCCACCGTCCACTCGCGTCCGCGAGTTCAAGGGAGACCTCTATGTTCCGCACCATCAAAGCTGTGAGCGCGTTGTTTCTGCTTTCATCCGCAATCGCCTGGGCTCAAGGCGGAGCGGCGACCGGCGATCTGCACGTAATCGTGAAGGATCCCCAAGGCCAGGCGCTAACCACCGCCAAAGTGGTTGTGCGCGATGTCGCCAAAGGTGTGGAGCGTATGGCCACGAGCGATGGACAAGGCGGCTACAGCGCGCAACTGCTGCCCCCGGGCACCTACTCGGTGAGAGTCTCGGCGGGAGGATTCGGGACAATCGAAAACACCGGAGTCGCAGTCACGGTCGGTGGACTCGTGGAACTCCCCGTCACCCTGCAAGTAAGCGGCAAGACCGAGATCGTCGACGTTTCCGCGCAAGGCGAACTGGTAGAAACCTCGCGCAGTTCCACCACGGACACGATTGGACAACGCCGCATCGACAATCTCCCCATCAACGGACGCAACTACATCAACTTCACTTTGACGGATTCGCAAGTAGTACACGATGCCGCGCCCAATCTGGGTGCCGCGCCCACCTCCGGCCTCAACATGAGCGGACAGCGTGCTCGCTCAAACCTGGTGAACGTCGATGGCACCGACGCCACCGACAACTCGGTCAACGGCGTGCGCTCCACCGTATCCCAGGAAGCCGTTCAGGAATTCCAGATCATCACCAACAACTATGCTGCGGAATATGGCCGCGCTTCCGGTGGCGTGGTCAACATCATCACCCGTTCCGGGTCGAACCAATTCCACGGAGACGTCTACGGATATCTGCGCAACCGCAATTTCCAGGCGGTGAATCCCTTCAGCACGGTGAAGAATCCCGCCTACACGCGGGTTCAGGCCGGAGCCGCATTCGGCGGCGCGCTGAAGAAAGATAAGACTTTTTATTACTTCTCTTACGAGATTACGCGGCGCCACGAAACAGGATTCTCCAGCATCGGCCAGGACAATTTCGGTCTTAATTCCATTCGACACCACTGCAGGTCGGAATGCCTTTCGGAACACTTGCCGCTGACCCCCGGTCAAGTTGCGTTCCTCACCAATCCTGGCATCCTCGCAGCCGAAGCCGACAATCCTGCTGTTGCGCAATGGAAGTGGGCGAGTACGCGGGATTGGCCGGCGCATCCTCCGGAATGGCGGTAAATGGAGTAGTGGCCCACAGGCATTGACCAGGTAGGCTTCTGCGCGGCATCATTGCCGGCTTTCCATCCGGATGCAGCCCGGCTCTTGCACCGCGCCTGCTTTCGTTCCCGGCACAATGTTCCAGAGCTTTAAACGGCTCGCAGATGGGCAACTTCCCTGTGTTTGAAGGAACCAGCTTTACTCGCTGCGCCTCGACCACAACATCAGCACTTCCAATCGCCTCATGTTGCGCGCTAATGTCAGCCCCAGCACTGTGACCGGAATCGAAGTCAGCGGACAAGATCAGCCGTTCGGACAAAACGCCTACTCGCGAACTTCGGAACAAACCTATCGCGACGTTGCCGGCACCGCGCAGGACACCTGGAGCATTGGCACCAACAAAGTGAACGAATTTCGCTTCCAGTATGCCCGCCGCGGTTTGTCTTACTTCTACAACACCCAGATTCCGGGGGGCTCCGATCCTGCCGTTAACATTCCGGGCTTCGCTTATTTCGGACGTGAGCCCTACTCCTATATCCAACGCACCGAGACTCGCTACCAGTTCACCGACAATTTCTCTTTGAGCGTTGGCCGCCACAACATGAAGTTCGGCGGAGACGTGAACTATCTGCCGCTGCACAGCGACCTTCACCGTGAACTACGGCGGCGTATACGATTTCGGCAGCTTCGGAGCCGGGAGCCTCGGCTTCGTGAATCCCGCTCCGGATAGCCTGCCTAATTTTCCCGACCTCTCCCCGGTGCAGTCCTACGGCGCCGGTGTGCCGGGTAGCTTCGTGCAAGGCCTGGGCAGTCCCAGCGACAAGTTCAAAAATATTCCCATCGGAGTGTTCTGGCAGGACTCGTGGCGCATCAGCCCCAAGGTCACACTGAATTATGGTGTGCGCTATGACGTGGAGATCCCGCCCAAATTCAAGCAGCCGCAAGGACTCGCCCTGCCTGCTTACAGGATTGTTGGGATTACAGAAAGGCATCCAGACGGACAAGAACAACATCCAGCCGCGCATCGGCTATGGCATTCGATCCGGCAGGCGACGGGAGACCGTAATTCGCGCTTCTTACGGACTGTTCTATGATCACCCGCTGCTCGGCCTCTATTTCCTTGGTGATGCCTCCGACGGATCTTCCAGCGGACAGTTGGCCTTTGCGGGAACCGGACTGTGCAGTTCCCTGGCAGCCCAGGCAATCTGAACGGAATTACGATTTTCCAGGGTCTGCCCATCAATGCTGCCAAGCGGCGCAAATCCTTGCGCGGCGACCTTGAACCCGGCTACGGCCACCGCCATGGGATATCTCCCCAACCAGCAGCAGTTCCAGTCTTTCAATTTTCCGCAGTCCGATGTTCCTGAACCAGAACTATTTGAACCTCGACCTGGCCAATCCCGCGCATCCACGTTCTTGCCTCTCGGCTTCCAGCCCTTCGGCTATCCGCAATCGGCGAATTTCGTGTACGCCTACTCGCAGCAGGCGAATCTGAGCCTGGAACGCGATCTCGGCCACGGATACGCGCTTAGCCTCGCCTACAACTTCAACGGCGGACGCCACCTGAATCGTCCCATCAACGCCAACACCATTCGCGGCGATCTGATGGTGGCGAACTTCAACGCCGCTATTGCGGACGCGGTGCTTACTGGCGGCACTCCGCCTGCCAGTCCCTTCACCGTGAGCGGTTGCAGCCCTGGGGGGGCCTCTCCACAGGGCCCACTGCCCTATGTCGACGCTTCCTTGATGAATTTCTTCCGCCCCGGCGGATTGAATCCTTCCATCATTGGCGCGTATGCGTTTGCCGATCCTGCTTGTATCGGACAGGCCGCTGCCATGGTCGCCTCAATACCGGGCTTCAATGCCAAGTGCGATCCGGCCACATTCAGCGGCTGCGTCCCCTTCGGCGACATGGACGCCAACTACTCCAACGGCAGCTCGATTTATCACGGCTTCACCACCAACCTGCGCAAGCGCTTCAGCAGTCACTACGAAATGCTGGCGTCTTACACCTGGTCGCATTCGATCGACGACTCCACCGACCTGCAGTCAACGCTCACTCCGCAAGATAGCTTCTTCCCCGGACTCGATCGCTCTTCATCCCTGTTCGACCAGCGTCACCGATTCGTCTTCAGCGCGGTCTATCAGACCGGGCACATGGGCGGCGGCTTCGGCAGAAAACTGATCAGCGACTGGACATTCGCCCCGATTGTGGAAGTGAATTCCGGTCGCCCCTTCAACATCATCACCGGGAACGGCAACAACCTGCAGCTGTCGTCCCTGACCGGCCGTCCCAATGTCACCGTCGATCCTGCCTGCGGCCCGGTCTATGCTTCGAAGTACTCCCCCACCGGGCAGTTGCAGGAACCTTGCATTCTCAGATTCCTGCCCAGCGCGACGAGTCTAGGCACGACCCCAACTCTTCTCCAACTCGACGGCAACCTGGGCCGCAATGCCGGAGTGACTCCCTGGACCGTGTTCGACGATATGCGCGTCTCGAAGCGCATTAATTTCACGGAACGCTTCAGCATGGACCTGATCGCCGACATGTTCAACATCGTCAACAAAATGAACGTGGCCGCAGTCAGTCCTCTATTCACCAACGCCGGCCAGCCCACCGCCGCCTACGACCCACGCCAGTTCCAGTTCGCCATGAAACTGAACTGGTAAGAGAAAGATTATGGAAATCGAGGGTGCCCCACCCTTCTCGCGTTTTGCGCGAGAGGGTGGGGCTTTTGACTTCCTTTCAATCATCAAGGGACCCAACACCACGAAGGTGATCGGACAATCCCGCGCCTCCTCCCGATCGTTGTAAAATATGCAACCTCAACTTCGATCCGGGAGTCTGAATACCATGGATCGCCGAAATTTCCTGAAGACCGCAGCAGCCACGACCATCATGACCTCTCTCAGCAAGAAACTAGCGCACGCAACCGATAGCGCCACCGTTCCCACTCGAGTCCTGGGCCACACGGGCGAAAAGATTTCCATGGTAGGCCTGGGCGGCTACCACCTCGGCATGCAGTCCGACGAGCAGGAAAGCATCCGCATCATCCGCACCGGACTCGACAGCGGCATCACGTTCCTCGACAACTGCTGGGACTACAACAACGGCCAAAGTGAGATCCGCATGGGCAAAGCGCTGCGCGACGGTTACCGGCAAAAAGCTTTCCTCATGACAAAGATCGATGGCCGCACGAAACAAGCCGCCACCCAGCAATTGGAAGAATCCTTGCGCCGTCTGCAGACCGATCACATTGACCTTCTGCAATTTCATGAAGTCATTCGCGACACCGATCCCGATCGCATCTTTGCCAAAGGCGGCGGCATGGAAGCAGTGCTCGAAGCGAAGAAGCAGGGCAAAGTCCGCTACATCGGATTCACCGGCCACAAGAGCCCCGACATTCACCTGAAGATGCTCGAGACCGCCTTCGCTCACAAATTCACGTTCGACGCCGTGCAGATGCCGCTCAACGTCATGGACGCGCACTACAACAGCTTCGAAAAGAAAGTTCTTGCCAGTTCTGGTGAAGCACAACATCGGAGTGCTGGGCATGAAGCCGCTGGGCGACAAGATCATCCTGAACAGCAAGACGGCAACGCCCGTCGAATGCCTGCACTATGCCATGAACCTGCCCACCAGCGTCGTGATCACAGGATGCGATTCGCTGGACATCCTTCATCAGGCGATTCAGGCAGCGACCAGCTTCAAGCCGATGGCTTCCAGCGACGTCTCGAGGCTCCTCGCCAAAACCGCTCCCGCCGCCGCCAAAGGCGAATTCGAGCAATACAAAACCACGCAAAATTTCGACGGAACCTATCACAACCCACAGTGGCTAGGATAAACCGTGGTAAGGGTGCCCCACCCTTGTCCCGCGTCCCACGCGGGACAGGGTGGGGGTTTTGACTTCCCGTAGTCCACCATCAAACCGCTCACCGTCCCGACTCGCCGTCGAAAATCTGAAACTCGCGAATGTGCGCTTCCCCTGAAGACGAAAGAATATTCAGCCGAACGCGCGACGCAGTACTTCGCGGAAACACGTCAATCTTCTTATGTCCGATAGCCGACCCTCCACCCACGCGTACCCACTTCCCCTCCCGATAGATCTCGATCGCATATTTCTCGACGTGCTGCCCCGAGTTCAGCCACTCCATGGTGAGCGCATGATCGAACGCAACCGGCTTACCGAAATTCACCTCCAGCACCGCATGATGCGTTCCCCCCGGCGCTGACCAGAAGGTATCCGGATTCCCATCCAGCGCGAGTTCTGTTTCTCTGTCGCTCGTCACGTGATTCGCAGTCAGACTCTTGCCGTAACGTTCCTTGATCGCTTCCCCAAACTCTTGCAGCCGCTTCACGTCTGCCTCAGGCAGCAGCCCTCGACGATCCGGTGCAATCCCCAGCATCAATTGCCCGCCGCGTCCGACCGTCTTCTCATAGGTGGCCATGAGTTCCGGCACGCTCTTGAGGCTAGCCTCATCGTCCGGATGCCAGAACCAGTGCTGCTTGCGCAACGGCGTGTCCGCTTCCACCGGGCGCCAGCGCAAATATCCATGACGATCGATGACGTTCCAATTCTCGTACGAGATGATTCCTTCTTCGTTTCCGACCCAGCGAATATCTCCATACTCGAACAGTGCCATGTCTGCGAACACGAGTGTGTTCGGCTGAGACATCCGCAACTCCTCCACATAACGCGCAAAGTTGTAAACATGACCAGCGCTGCCCGCGCCGTCAAGCCAGAATTCCTCCAGATCTCCGTAGTTCTGCGTCAACTCATCCAGTTCGGCCGTGTAGTAGCGGTCGTAATCTTCTGAATTCTTGTATCGCGGTTCATGCCGATCCCAGGGCGACAGGTAGACGCCAAATTTCAATCCGTATTTCCGCGCCGCGTCTTCCACGCGCCGCACCATATCGCCCTTTCCGCCCTCCCACGGGCTGCTTTTCACGCTGTAGTCTGTCTGCGAAGTCGGCCACAAACAAAATCCGTCATGATGCTTGGCGACAAAAACCACATACTTCACGCCCGCAGCCTGCAGCGCCCGCATCCACTGCTCAGGATCAAATTGCGTAGGATTGAAAACTTTCGGATCCGCCGTCCCGTCGCCCCATTCCTGATTCAAAAATGTGTTAGGGCCGAAATGAATGATCGCTCCCATTTCCAGATCCTGCCACTCCACCTGTTGCGGAGATGGCTTAAGATCGACCGCATTTTGCGCATGAATCCGGATGCATGCAAGCAGCAGCATCACCACAAGCGAACGTAAATTCATGCCGAAGAGAATACAGGAGAAAGGTTCTGTGTAGGGGCGGACGCCTCGTCCGCCCCGAGCGAAGCGAGCCGGGAGCTCGAAAGCGAGCGGACTCCGGCCCGATGTTACACTTTCTCTTCACCCATTCTTGGCGCTTGCCGGAGTACTTCCCGCATGTCTGAAATGCCAACGCCCACGCCGCGCACCCGTGTCGTGCGCGAACCCGAGCGTGGAGTCTACGATCGCGAAACTGTCTATCGCATTCTCGATGAAGCCTTCCTGTGTCATGTCGGCTTCAGCGTTGACGGCCAGCCGTTCGTCATTCCGACGTCGTACGGACGCAAAGATTCCAATCTCTACATTCACGGCTCCGCAGCTAGCCGCATGTTGCGCCAAATGAAAGAAGGAGTCTCCGTCTGTGTTACGGTCACGTTGCTGGATGGCCTGGTACTGGCACGTTCGGTATTCAACCACTCGATGAATTACCGCTCCGTCGTGATTCTGGGAAAGGCAACTCTGGTAGAAGATCCCGAAGAGAAGCTGGTCGCCTTACGCACGTTATCCGAGCACATTCTCCCCGGTCGCTGGGATGACGCCCGTCAACCAAACGATCGCGAACTGAAAGCGACCTCCGTGCTGCGCGTCCCCCTCGAAGAGTTCTCGGCCAAAGTCCGCACCGGCCCGCCCATAGACGACCCCGAGGATTACTCCTTCCCCACGTGGGCCGGAGTACTCCCAGTGCAAACAGTCTCATGCACACCGGTGAAAGATCCCCAGCAAAACCCGCCCCGCCCAATCCCCGCCTATCTTAAAAACTATTCCCGTAATCGCAGCTAGAACGTAATGAGCCCGAGGGGTTGCCCCACCCTTCCCGCGCAGTTTGCGGGAGGGTGGGGTTTTTGACTTCCTTTCGAGGTTAGTGACGATAGAGGGTGGGGTTTTTGACTTCCTTTCGAGGTTAGTGACGATAGAGGCTGCGGTTTTTGACTTCGTTTCGGAGGTTAGTGACGAAAGCGGCTAAGGTTTCCAACCCCTTTCCGATTCAAGGAACCAGCAACAACTTCCCCGCAAACTTCCGCGCGTCCATATCCCGATGAGCCTGAACCGCATCCACGAGAGAATACTTCCTGGCAATCTGCAGCTTGAGTTTTCCCTCTGCAATCATTCCAAACAGCGCACTGGTGCGAGCCAGTAGCTCTTCCCGTGTAGCCGTAAAATGGGCCAGCGTAGTTCGTGCCATATACAGTGATCCTTTTTCCGACAGCTTCGCTGGATCCACCGGAGGCACTGCCCCGCTCGACATCCCGTAGATCACCAGCATGCCGCGTCGGCGCATCACGTTCAGATTTTTCTCGAACGTAGCTCTGCCTACGCCGTCATACACAACGTCCACACCCACGCCGCCGGTCAATCGCGTCACTTCTGACTCGAAATCCGTCCTGGTAAAGACGATGACTTCGTCAGCGCCAGCCTCTCGCGCCAGCTGAGCTTTTTCATCGCTCGATGCCGTCCCGATCACCCGTGCTCCAACCGCACGCGCCATTTGGACCAGCAGCAATCCAACTCCACCTCCCGCCGCGTGCACCAGCGCCGTCTCGTCCCCTTTAAGCTTGTGCGCATCATTCACCAGGTAGTGCGCAGTCAGGCCGTGCACCATGACCGCAACCGCCTGCTCGTCGCTGATATTCGCCGGCACCGGAACGAGATGCTCTTCCGAAGCAGCGACATAATCCGCGTAAGACCCAAGCGTGCCGCTCCAGGCCACGCGATCCCCGATGTTGACACCTTTCACCTGCGGCCCCAGGGCCGTGACTACACCAGTACCTTCATGCCCAGGAATAAAGGGAAGCGGAGTGCGCAACCGCCCATCGCGGAATTGACTATCAATGGAATTCACCCCCGCAACGCTGACCTTAACCAGCGCTTCTGCCGGTTTGGGCTGCGGAACGGCCAACTCCACCAACTCCAACACCTCAGGCCCGCCTATGTGGGAAACGCGGATAGCTTTCATGATTTTTAGTCAAAGCAGCGCTAGGGCATCAACAACAGCTTGCCCGTGGTCTTGCGTCCTTCCAAATCCCGGTGAGCTTGCTGCGCCTCGGCCAGCGGATAGGTATGCTCAATCCGCAGTTTCAGTTTTCCTGACGTGATCATCCCGAATACGGCACTCGATCGCGCCATCAACTCTTCGCGAGTGGCGATGTAGTGCCCCAGCGTTGGACGGGTGACGTAGAGCGATCCTTTTTGCGAAAGCGCAATCAGGTCAAAGGGCGGCACTGCTCCGCTCGATCCTCCAAACAACACCATGAATCCCCGGGGACGCAAAACATTCAGCCCTTTTTCAAACGTGGTCTTCCCGACGGAGTCATACACCACGTGTACGCCCTGCCCGTTCGTCAGGCGTTTGGTCTCAGCCTCGAAATCAGATTTTGTATAGAAAATGATTTCATCCGCGCCCGCCTCGCGCGCCAGCTTGGCTTTTTCTTCCGTCGAAACGGTTGCCAGTACGCGCGCCCCAATATCGTGTGCCATCTGCACCAACAGCAGCCCAACTCCGCCCGCAGCGGCGTGCACCAGCGCCGTCTCACCGCGTTTCAGCGGATAAGTATCGTGGCAAAGATAGTGCGCAGTCATTCCCTGCAGCATGGCCGCAGCCGCCTGCGAATCGGTAACCCCCGTCGGAATAGCCACGAGGCGGTCGGCTGGAACTGCAGCATACTCGGCGTATCCGCCAAGCACTCCGGTCCACGCCACGCGATCGCCTTTCTTCACCGACTTCACGCCGGCGCCGATCGCCGTAACTACCCCCGCGCCTTCCTGCCCGAGAACAAACGGCAGCGGCACCTTGTATCGGCCCTCCCGTTGGTAGACATCGATGAAGTTCACACCCGAGGCGGCCAACTTCACCACCGCCTCACTCGCCTTCGGCTCAGGAACGGGTAACTCCCCCAATTCCAACGCCTCGGGCCCACCCGGCTGTTTGACTTGGATTGCTTTCATGGAAAATTTGGATTCGGCTGCGCGTCCGAAGGATTCTGCTCTTCAACTTTTCGCAGCGCCCTCTAGTGCTTTGAAGATGGTTTGGGTTTCGGTGGCTCCAGTCCTGCCGCCGCCATCACGGCTCTGCCGACTTCTTCGGCGCTGAAAGAATGCGGCGTGCCCACAGGTTCGAGATCTGCGACAAATCGGTATCCCCTTCCCACCACCGTCTGCAGATACTTGGGCTGCGCGGAATCGTCGCCGAGTGCCCTGCGCACCTTGCGGACTGCTGTGTTGATGCTGGTTGCACTATCCACAAACACTTGCTTGCCCCACAGCGCGTTAGCTGATCTGGCCCCGCGTCACCAATTGGCAAGGGTGTTCCGCCAAAAAAATCAGCAATTGCAGAGGAATGCCTTCCAATCGCACCGGCTGCCCATTCCGGCATAGCTGATACCGCTCACAGTCCAATTCGAATTCGGCGAATCGCAATCGTAAGCCTGGCATAACAATCCTGTGGCCTCCGAAGACTTTCGTAGCGCCGGCGTCCCGCCGGCGTGCGAGGGCGCCTCGCCCTCGCCAATATCCAACAGTCGCTGCAGCATTCTTGTATGCGCCAGCAGTGCTGTCAAGCGCGGTCCGCGCTTCAGATCAATTCACATCGTTTCACACTCTCTCCATGGACCTTTTTCCACTGTCGCGGCATGATGCACACGTTCCCCCAAGAAAAGGTGGAGGAGGATTATGAAACATGCAACGCTGCTCGCCCTCTTGGTCCTGACGCTGTCAATTGCAGGGACCGCGCAATTAGGAAGCACCGGTACGATTACAACCAAGGTACCCTTTGACTTCGTCGCTTGGAACACAGTCGTTCCCGCCGGGGAGTGCACGGTACAACGAGCCACCATGGGTGGTCCGGCCTTGGCCATTCAGAATTTCGCCACTGGGAAAGGCACCTTTGCTCTTGCCATCCAGGACGGACCCAAGCCGGCCACGGGCGTTTACGCGCTCGTGTTCCACAAATATGGCGACCGTCATTTCTTGACGCAGATAAGGACCGGTGACGGAACCGTCTACAAACTGCCCAAAGGCAAACTCGAACGGGAAATGCTAGCCCGCAACCAGCCAATCGAGGAAGAAATCCTGCTAGCCTCAGCAAAGTAAAAGAGTAGTAAGGGGGTGCCCCACCCTTGTCCCGCGAAGCGGGACAGGGTGGGGGTTTTGACTTCCTAAAAGTGCAGACTGGAAATCGCAGAGCAAGCCCCTGCGGATTCTGGAATCTCTGAAGGCTGTAGAGCAGACCAGAAACTTTCAACGCTGCGATGAACTCTACCCCTCGCGCGACCCTCGCGGATCATTAGGATCCAACCCAGCAGCAGCCATCACCGCCCGCCCCAGTTCCTCCGCAGAAAACATGATCTGCTCGCCGTCCTCAGAATCTGGTTCGGTCACGGTCTCGGCCACAAAGCAATATCCTCGTCCCACGATCGTACGCAGAAAGCGCGGCTGCACGAAATCATCGTCGAGCGCGATGCGTATCTTGCGGATGGCGGTGTTGATGCCCTGCTCGATATCAACGAAGAAATCCTTGCCCCACAACGCAGCCGCAATCTGCTCACGCGTGACCACGGTGTGCTGGTTGTCAATCAGCAGCATGAGCAACTGCAGGGGAAGGCCTTCCAGCCGGATGGCAGTGCCGCCCCGGGAAAGCTGGAAACGACCGAAATCCAATTCGAATTGGTCGAACCGGACCTTCTTCTGTGACATATCCCCACAACCCTTAGGGCAATTCTTCTCCCGCACAACCGGCCTGTCAAGATTCCCCTTAATTTCTTCAGATGAATTGATGCCGGTTGACATGGCCCCTCCATGGACATACCTGCAGCGCCGACGCACAATC
Organism: uncultured Acidobacteriota bacterium; assembly: GCA_963785865.1. Classification (GTDB taxonomy): domain Bacteria; phylum Acidobacteriota; class Terriglobia; order Terriglobales; family Acidobacteriaceae; genus Sulfotelmatobacter. The sequence continues at coordinate 37,461 of CAWAXF010000012.1, forward strand.
CGATGCAACCCTGCGATGTCAGATCAATTTCGGAGGTGATATTTGAAGTACACGAAACATTTGTTAGCTGCGGCAATGATGATGACGATGACGCCGCTGCTCGCCAGCGCCCAGCTCGGGCACACAGTTTCCATTGCCACCCAGGTCCCATTTCAGTTTGTAGTCGGGGACCGGGTCGTTCCCGCCGGTAAATGCGTTCTCCAAGCCGCAAATCTGGCCGACGACACAATCCTGATTCGTAACGACGACAAAATGGTCAGACTGTTTTCTGCCACGTCGCTCGGAGAAGCCCGTCAGCCTGCTGCCAGCAACGAACTGGTCTTTCATAAGTACGGAGACCGCTTTTTTCTGGCCGCCGTCCGTCTGCAAGGAAGCCGTGTCGAGTATCAGCTTCCCCTAAGTAGAGAGGAGACTGGACTGCGCCAGCAAAACCAGCCTTCCGCCGAAGAAACAATCCACGCCTTCTGATTTGGGGGGCACGCCAGCCGAGGGTACGGTCCCGAGAACCCGTACCCTCGATGTTTTAACTAACCGCTACCCTCGAAACTCCGCTACACTTCCTTTTCCCAGAGTCAGTTCATTACCCGCATCCTGATCCCTGATCCATGCTTTTTGTTGGACTACTGACTCGCGGACTCCATCGCGACAGGAGATGTTTATGCCCAATCAGCAGCCGCAGAATCTTGCCACGCATACCCGCTTCGATCCGCTGTTTCACTTCTTTCTGGCTCCGGTCTTCGCTCTAGGGCTAATCATGACGCTGATCCATTTTTTTGCCCACCTTGGCGAAGGAGACTTCCGCGATCATCTCCACGCAGCGTTGCTGGTCCTGCTGGCTGTTGCCCTATTGACCTGGCTTTTCAAAACACGCCTCTACGCCCTCAAGGTGCAGGATCGCATCATTCGGCTGGAAGAACGTCTGCGGCTGATGCAGCTTCTCCCCGAGCCTGTGCGCGCCCGCATTCCTGAATTGACCGAGAGCCAGCTGATCGCATTGCGTTTCGCCTCCGACGCCGAGCTTCCCAAACTCGCCGAACGCGCTCTGAACGAGAAGCTCTCCCGTAAAGAGATCAAGAAAGCCGTCCAGAACTGGCGCCCTGACTACTGGCGAATCTGAGTGCGATCCCGGTTGGCGGCGAACGCAATCAGCTACTTTCGCTGAATCTCTCTTCCTGCTGCGAGCTTTTATTAAGTTTTCGCCCGAAGCTGCCGATGAATCTCGCAGCCATGAACACAGCAGGCCAAGCTCCGGCCGAGAAGCCAACTCCCTGTCTTGCGCGCCAGCCCATACTCACCAAAGATGAGAAAGTCCTGGGCTACGAATTGCTTTTTCGCGAAGCGCCCGACGAGCGTCATTTTCACTCCGATGTGGAAACCGCTACCACCAGCATCATCGATACTCTTGAGGTCGTGGGCTTCGACGCCATTTGCGACGGTCGCCTGGCCTTCATCAACTGCACCGAGCAGATGTTGCTGAAGGAATTCTTTCTGCTCTTACCTCCCGAGCAGGTGGTCCTTGAGCTCCAGCAGACTGTGCCGGTCAGTAAGTCTGTTGTAGAAGCTTGCGCCCAGCTCAGGCGAAAAGGTTACAAGATCGCGCTCGACAACTTCATCCTGGACGATCGGCGCGAACCTCTCGCCATCTACGCCGATTTCCTCAAAGTCGATATTCGCAACCATTCGTCTCGCGCAGAACGCCGCCTTGGCGGCAAAGTATGCGACCATGAATCGCCAGATGCTCGCCGAGAAAGTCGAAACCCGCGTGCAACTGCTGGAGGCCTCCACCCACGGCTACACGTTGTTTCAGGGATACTTCTTTCGCTATCCCGAACGCATGCGCGCCCGCCACATTCCAGCCAATCAAGCGACCCAGTTGCGTCTGCTGCAAGTGATCTCCGCTGCCGAGGTGAACCTCGACGATGTCGAAGATCTCATCAAGCACGACGCTTCTCTTTGCTTCCGGCTCTTGCGCTATTTGAACTCGCCTCTGGTCGGCATGCCTTCGCCGGTGCGTTCCGTTCGTCACGCTATGGCTCTGCTCGGAGAGCGCGAACTGGTCCGCTGGTTGCGCATGGCTACTACCCTCGCCATGGGCCAGGACAAGTGTTCCGACCTGGTTCTTTCCTCCCTGGTTCGCGCCCGCTTTTGCGAGCTCATCTCTCCGAAGCTCGACCAGGGCAAGTCTGATCTCTTCCTCATCGGCATGGTTTCTTTGATGGATGCCATCCTCGAAATCCCCATGGGCGTGGTCGTTGAGGGGCTCGCTTTCGACGCCGCGACCAAAGACGCTCTCCTCGGCGCCAAGAAAGGCAGCGAGACCCCGCTCACTCCTCTTTACCGGCTCATGTTGGCCCGCGAAGAAGGCGACTGGGAAGAAGTCACGGCGCAGGCCCGCAAAGTCAATCTGTCTCTCCCCCAGGTGAACCGTGCCTACAATGAAGCCATGGCCTGGGCTCGCCAGATGACCGCCGCCCCTGCAGCGAACGCGTAATTTCTTCCGCTACCACGCTGACCGGCATCCCCGCTTCTCCGCCTTTTTGAATATCCACAACTCTGGTTCGCGCCTCAGGTAGTTGCCCTATTCTCGCGTGCCCCCAGAAGTCGTTATCGTGCAAGATTAGTACGATCTGGAGCAGCAATGAAAAATGTGACCCTGAACGAACTCGCTCGTACGAAACCGTTGGAAGCTGTACTTGAACATGAAATCCAGATTCGTGCCTTTGAACTTTATGAGCAGCGCGGAGGCGGCCAAGGTTATGCGTTAGAGGACTGGTTGAAAGCAGAGGCTGAAGTGATCGAGCGGTGTTATCCGACTACCTGCTCCTAAGAGCCGCGGGACAACGGTGGCGGCGGTCTCATGGCAGGTCTCAAAGACTCTGCCCGAGAAGTCGCAATATCTCCTCGCGCTCTGATCTTGCCTGCGGTGAGCCGCTGCCACCTCTGCCTGTGCTTTTCATCGCGAGAAGCATCGGCGTCGAGCCACTCTTATTCCGTTTTGCAGGATCGGCGCCGCGTTCCAGGAGAATACGAACCGCTGTAGCGCAACGCGTTCGCACAGCCCGGTGCAGAGGCGCTACTCCAAACTTGTCGATTGCATTCGGATCTGCTCCCCGCTCAATGAGCGCGACAATGGTCGCAGCTTGCGCAGATGGATTCCAGGAATCAGAACCAGGTGCGCCGACGGCCGCGGCGTGGAGTGGTTGCTGACCGAGCCTGTTTCGGGCGTGGACATCCGCATGCAGCTTGATGAGATTGCGGACCAACTGCGTTTCGTAACAAGCCGCAGCGATGTGCAATGCCGTGTCGCCCGCGTTGATGTATCTGCCGATTCGGTCGAGGTAGTAAGCCTTTGCCGATGCGCGAGTCGCACCGGCGCGAAAACACGTTGTCGCCAAACTGGGCGACGCTTGCAGAAGCCGTGAAGTCGTTGCCGGGTCACCCGACACAATAGCCGCAGTCAGTCGCCGAAGTTCCACATCCTGTTGCATGTTGCTCCTGAAGACTATGGATGATAAAACGCCATCCACCCAATCACTCCATTGTGCGCTGAAATCTCTCCTCTGATACGATTCAGCCGGGAGGGCAGCCCTTGGCCAAACTCGTACTCATCAAAACTGCGCCGGAGGATACTTATATCAACCCCGATCACGTCGTCTGTATTGAAGCCGTCGGGACCGGCTCTCGCATCACCATGACCGACGGGAGAGACTTTACCACTCCCGAAGATAAAGACAGTGTCGCGACGCATCTTTCGAAATAGCATTCTTCCGTTCGCAGCGCTGAACAGGGTGCCCCACCCTTGTCCCGCGCCAAGCGGGACAGGGTGGGGATTTTGACTTCCCGTCAATCGCCATTCAACCTCAGCCAGATCCCGTTGACCGAAGCACAAACCACGACCTGAAAAGCGCCCCAGCACCTGCCCCGACAGCCATGACTCAGTTCTATAATCCATGCGGTTCATTTGCATGCGCAAAACTCTTCTAGCGCTGCTGCTGGTTCTCTCAGCAGTTCCCTCTGGCGTAACTCATCCCGCCGACTCCCCGCCCTATCAGTCCCCCGGAACCAGGAAAATGGCCGCCCTGCTCGTGAAGATCTACAACGACCAGGATTGGAAGACCGATCCGAGCAAAGACGCAATCCGCGCCCAATACTTTCAGTCCCTGCTCGACGCCAAGCCGGCGTTCGACAAAGAGCTTCTGATTCGCAAGTCGATCGCCGATACGCTACTACGCGCCGGGAACAGCGCCAAAGCTGTCGAGCAGCTTGAGAAGATTCGCAGCCTCAGCCGCGAAAAGAATATCCCTCTTGGATCGAAATTCGAAAAGGAAGTCCGCGATGCGTTGGCCATCTCGTACCTGCGTCTCGGCGAACAGGAGAACTGCCTCGCCATGCACGGACAGGCATCGTGTATCTTCCCGCTTCAGGGTGCTGCCATTCACAAAGCAACACGCGGCGCGGAAGGCGCCATCCGCGAGTTTTCCGCCGCGCTGGAACAGAATTCCAAAGATCTCAAATCGCGCTGGCTGCTCAACATCGCCTACATGGCTTTGGGACGATATCCGCAAGACGTACCGCCGCGGTGGCTCATTCCTCCGAGCACGTTCGCCTCCGATGCCGACATCGGCTCTTTCAAGGATGTTGCCCCATCCGCCAGTATTCTCACCAACGGCCGTTCCGGCGGCGTGGTGATGGAGGACCTCGATGGCGATGGCCTGCTCGATCTCGTCGTCTCGTCCTCCGGCCCGCTCGACCAGATTCGCTACTTCCACAACGACGGCGACGGCTATTTCACCGAAAGGACCAAAGAGTCGGGTCTCGTTGGAGAACTCGGCGGGCTGAACATTGTCAGCACCGACTACAACAACGACGGTCATCCCGACCTGCTGATCCTGCGCGGCGGCTGGTTTGGCGAACATGGTTGCTATCCCATGTCCCTGATGCGCAACAATGGCAACGGCACATTCGACGACGTCACTGAGGAAGCGGGCTTGCTTTCTCTCCATCCCACGCAGACCGCCGCTTGGGCCGATTTTGACGGCGATGGTTGGCTCGATCTCTTCGTCGCGCACGAAACCACAGGCCGCGAAAAGCACCCTTCGCAACTGTTCCATAACAATCACGACGGCACGTTCACTGAGGTTGGAGCAGCCAACAAGCTCTCCGACTTGGGCTTCGTCAAGGGCGTGGCCTGGGGAGACTTCAACAACGACGGTCGCCCCGACCTTTACATCTCCCGCAAGGGAGAGCCCAACCTTCTGTATCGCAACGATGGTCCGCGAGATAAGAAAAGTCCGGACGCCAGCCGCTGGCAGTTCACCGACGTGACGGAACAAGCCAATGTCGCTGAACCGCTGCACAGTTTCGCAACCTTCTTCTTCGATTACGACAACGATGGCTGGCCCGATCTATTTGTCGCAGGCTTTTGGATGGAAAACTTGAACGACGTTGGCGCCTTCGAGATGAAGAAGTTCTCGCGCGCCGAAACTCCTCGCCTGTACCACAACAATCGCAACGGCACGTTTTCCGATGTCTCCCGCCAACTGCATCTGGATCGAGCCATCCTGGTGATGGGAGCAAATTTCGGCGACCTCGACAACGATGGCTGGCCCGACGTTTACCTGGGGACGGGTGATCCCGCCTACGAAGCCCTGCTTCCCAACCGCATGTTCCGCAACAATGAAGGCAAAAGTTTTCAGGACGTCACCACTTCGGCAGGTTTCGGACACCTGCAAAAGGGCCACGGCATCGCTTTCGGCGACGTCGACAACGACGGCGACGAAGACGTTTTCGAGGTTATGGGCGGCGCCTTGCCGGGGGACACTTACCCCAGCGCGCTCTTCGAGAATCCGGGGCATCCCGGAAACCATTGGATCACCCTCGAACTCGAAGGAGTCCAGACGAACCGGGCCGCGTTCGGCGCACGCATTTGCGTGCTCGTGAAGAATGGCAAGGCCGAGCGCCGCATCTACCGCACTGTAGGTTATGGTTCCAGCTTTGGAGGCAATCCCCTTCGTCAGCACATCGGGATTGGGCCCTCCACTGAAATCGAACGCATCGAGATAACCTGGCCGGTCTCGAAATCGACGCAGCGCTTCGCCCACGTCGCCCCAGATCAGGTCCTTCATGTCGTTGAAGGAACCGACGCATTTGTTCCTGTGCATCCCAAGACGTTCACCCTGGCCCCGTCTTCCCCCGCCCACATGCACACCATAGCAACCCCGCAGTAGATTCACGATGACATATCTCGCAGGGACGACTTCCTTCTTCTTCATGGAATCACGAAGGCCTAGAACTAACTATTCCAACGAGAACGGCTGGATCGCGTTCAGATGTACTACTGTGTTTGCGTTTTCATAACACATGTATGAGATTGGATCAGCCCTGCTTCGTTCGCCTGGAAATTAGAAGCAAGAATTAATCCCTAGATTTTGCCTGCATGCCCGTCCGGGCGGCAGCTTTCCGTAAGGAGTCGTCGTGCATTTCTCTGCTACCCACCTATTTCGCGTATCCCGTTCTCTCATTGTCCCGTTGCTTGCCCTCATCGTCTCCACCGGATGCGGTTCGTCAAACTGGTCTGCATCCCAACCTGCGCCATCAGTGACAGATGTAGAAGCGAGGAATAATGCGCTTACATCCACTCCTCGTGTGCTCCTGTTTGTCGGGACCGGAACCTCCTCCGGCGATGTCGCGGCTGTCAAGAGCATGCTTGGCACTTTGAAACTTACTTACGCGACTGCTACGTCCACTCAACTTAACGGCATGAGCGTGAGCGCACTCACGAAATACAAACTGCTGCTCGTACCCGGTGGCAATGCAGTCACCATCAGCAAGTATCTCTCCAGCACTGCCAAAACGAATGTGCGCACTGCCATCGTCAACAACGGCCTGCACTACCTGGGCATTTGCGCGGGTGCTTTCTTTGCCGGTCACTCGGGCGTTTACCACTACCTGAATCTCACGCCTACCGGTGTCTGGTTCAACTACTACGCCGATAAATTCAAGGGCATCTCGAAGGAATCGATTTTGATCAGGGGCGCCAACGGCAAACAACTCGATCAGTATTGGGAGAATGGTCCACAGCTGACCGGCTTCGGCAAGACTGTCGGCAAGTATCCGGACGGGACGCCCGCAATTACCGAGGGTTATGTCGGTAAGGGATGGGTCATCCTGTGCGCTGTACATCCAGAGGCGCCGCTGAGCTGGAGAAATGGCATGTCGTTCTCTACCTCGGTCGCCGTGGATAATGCGTATGCTCAAACGCTCATTACATACGCCCTCAACGGATACTCGTTACCTCACTTCTGAGTAGCCCATAAATTGAAAACAAATCAAGGCCGGCATGCGTCGGCCTTGAGCAATTTGATCGCACGCCCCGGCAATCTGTGTCGATTATTTGCCCGCCAGCTCTTTTACGCTTTTCAACAAAACGTCTGAGGGAGCGATGCGCCGCAGTTTCGCAATTTCGGCCAGAGCTTTGTCGATTCCCGCATAGCCGCAACGATGTAGCCATGCCGCAATCAGGATCGGCGACCGGCTCATGCCGGCGAAGCAATGCACCAGCAGGTTCCCTCGCCGGACTCCAACCGCCATCGCGAACATGATGTCCTCGAACTTTTGTGCGGACATCGGGCGCAAGTCAGAGATCGGAATATGGATGTAGGTGACTTTCGCTGCTTTGATCGCAGCCTGTTCCCGGCAGAGTGTAATGACGGTGTTGATGCGCTGCGGATTGGAGCGCGCCAGTCGCTGCGCATCTTGCAACTCGCCCAGATATACCCGTTCCCAAATCCTCGTCACTGGTCCCCTCGTCCATCATTCGCCGCGCCCACAGCTTCTCACGCGCTCTCCACCGTCTGCGTCTCGATTTCAATTTCGAAATGCCGTTTGCGCAGTTCTGCGAAAAAGGCATCTGCCTGGAAGTATTCCTCCGCCGCCCAGACCCCGGGACGCATCGGCTGCCGGAGCATCTGCTGCACTCCGATCGACATATTCATCGATGTGCCCGCATCGACATATTCGTCATAAAGCGGATCAGGACGCCCGATCACCCGGCAAGTCACGGTGCAGCGCTTCCCTGCGCGCGTCCCACGCCCAATGGCGAAATGAATTTCGTGTACCTGCTGCGCCGGGATGCGATGTGCATTCTTCTTCATGTTGCGCTCAATCACCGCCTGCAGCACATCCAACGGGCGCACCGTCATACCTTTAACATTAATGGGTTCGTTCTCCGCGTCGAAGCCCGCTTTCACCAGACCCAGCCACGCTTCGTGATCCCGCGATGGCAATGACAACTTCCATGTGAACTCACGAATTCCCTTTTCCTTGATCCCTTCAGAAAACGGCACGGTCAACGGCTCCGAGTGCTGTGAGTGAATAAAGGTTGTCTGCCCCCAGGGTTCCGGCAGATCAACGGTCTCCGCTCCGGCCAGTGGCGGCACCTCCTGCAACTTACCCTGAAGAAATTGCTGGCTGGGATTCGCGTATTCAGCCAGCACCGTCGAGACGCTGTACGGCGGAACCAGTACCGGACTCTCTGCCCCAATCTTCGTGGCCGCCCAATACAAGTTGATCCGTTCGATCGTATCCAGCCGGTCGGCCACCGCGCGGCAAATGATGTTCGACATCCCCGGATCCGATCCCAGTCCCACCACCGCAGTCACCCCGGCGCTCTTCCATGCTTCATGCCGCGCCTTCTGCTTCACCGTGTACACGCCCATGCCGCCGTAGTCGACATAGGGCCGCTTCGCATCAAGACATGCCGCGAAGATCGCCATCTGAAATCCGGCAAAAGTGGGAACGCCGTTGATACACAGATCACAATCCTTCAACAGCGCAAGCAGCGCATCGCGATCGTTCACATCGAACACGCGAATTTCAAGGCGAGGGTCGTTCAGGGATCTCTTCAGCGAGTCAAGCCGTTCCGCATTCGCATCCGCGGCAATAATCTTCGTAATGCTGGAAGACAAGTTCGATAAAAGGTCGCGAGCCGTGCCCGCACTCATCAACCCCGCACCTCCAACAATTAGAATGCGCATTTGAGTAGCCTTTCCTTCGGCGGAGTGGCGTACATCACTCGTCAGTTAGCGGCAGATGCAAGAAGTGAGAATCCTAAAGCCGCCCGAACGTTCTGGCAACGAAGCAGAGTCGAAAACCCCGCGCCTACCGCGGGCGTGCACAATTAAATTTGTCATCCTGAGGCACGCGTCTTATGCGTGCCGAAGGATCTCAGAACTTTTGCGCCCCTAACGCCCAAATTCGCCGAATCCGGGCCCGCCCAATGACCGATCAGCAAGCCATCAACAAACATCTGGATACATTCCTGCATCTTTGAAGTGTGCCGGCCGCCAAGGCAATTGTCCCGTTCACGATCATTCTGCTGCTCGCTTGCTGTTCTCACCAGCAGCGATTGTCGCGCGACGATCTCCATTCGCAACTGACCTCCGCTGCATCCTTCGCCTCCGAGGCCGAACTCTTCATTGAATACGTTCAGCAAGATCGCTCCACTCGAGCATACGCCCAGGGACACACCGACGATCTCACCGCCGAAGTGAAGCGTTCCGCCGAAGAACTTCGCGACGCTTCCGTTTCTCCAGAGCTCGAGCCCAGCCTTGATCTCTGCCGCACGCAACTCGAGTTGCTGGCCAACACACTCTCCGATCTTCACCCGGGATTCGCCAATCCCAACGCGCTGGCGGCTGCCAAAGAAAAGCTTCGCAAAATACAAGATGCACTCCACAACGCGGACTCCTCTCGATGAAACAACTCCTGGGCATCACCCTCGGGATCATGACTGCACTGGGAGGCTTCGTTGATTTAGGACAGATCGTCTTCACCACGCAGGCAGGCGCGCTGTTCGGCTACCAACTCATGTGGGCGATCCTGCTGGGCACCGCCGCCATCATCGTCTACATGGAAATGTGCGGCAGGATCGCCGTAGTTGCGAAGGAACCGGTGTTCTCGGTGGTCCGCACGCGCCTGGGCTTCCCCCTCGGACTCGTCACCCTGATCGCATCGAACCTGTTGAACCTGATTACGTGCGCGGCGGAACTCGGCGGAGTCGCCATCGTGCTCCGTCTTCTGACCGGATGGCCGGAAAAACTCCTTCTCATCGGAATTACCCTGGCGTTTGGCGCCATGGTTTTTCTCTTCCGCTTTCAATGGATCGAGCGAACCCTGGGCCTCTCAGGACTGATGATGATCGTATTCGCGGTTTCCGCGGTCGTCCTGCACCCGGACTGGAATCAGATGCGGCGAGGATCTGCTACCCACGTTCTCTCAACCGGATACCCGGCACGCTCTTCTCTATGCCTATTTCGCGGTAGGCATCTTCAGCGCAATGCTGATGGAGTACGAAGTCCACTTCTATTCTTCCGGCGCAATTGAAGAAGACTGGACGCCCCGCGACCTCGGCGAAAACTTTATGGTCGCCTCGCTCGGCTCTGTACTGGGATCGCTGCTCACAGTTGCACTGCTGGCTTTGGGGGCGCTGGTCTTTTTACCCCACGCGATCTTCCCTCAGGTGCTGAGTTCCACTACGCTCACGGCCGCCGTTCCCTTTGCGCAAAAGGCGCTGGTGCTCGCGCTGCTGGGCACGCTGGCATGCATTTCCGGTGCCGCGGTCGAAACTGCGCTATCCGGCGCCTACAACGTCTGCCAGTTTTTTGATTGCGATTGGGGAAAAAATCAGCCTGCCCGCTCCGTGCCGGTCTATACCGTTACGTGGATCGCGATGTTTGTCCTCGCGCTGATTATCGGCCTGACTGGCCTGCGTCCGCTGCAACTCGTCAACATCTCCATCATCTTTGGCATGGTGATTATGCCTTTCACTTATTATCCGATTCTGCGCGTGGCCGCGGATAAGAAGGTGATGGGCAAGCATGTCAACAGCAAGTTCGACACCGCCGTCGGAATCGCTTTTCTAATCCTCATCACCGCTGCTGCGATCACCGCGATCCCGCTGATGATCCTGACCCGCTCAGGACAGCCGTAGCCACAAAGACGAACGGGACGCTAACAAACGAATTCCTGACGCGCCAATCCCTGCAATTGCGCAATCTTCTTTGCGATATGCACGCTGTTCCGGCAGGCGACCGTGCATGACTCGCAGCCATTGCACGCCTCAAGTCCTCGTCCCGCTGCGATCCCTGCAATCGTCTCGCGCGCCAGCCCGGCGTTCCGATACTGTACCGCGTACATGTGCGATCTCATCAAGGAAGGAACGTCCACCTGTCTCGGGCAATCTTCCGTACACTTTCCGCACTGCTGGCAGAATTCCGCCTGTGCGAAGAAGTTCTTATCCTCCAGGAAAGCCCTCTCGTCATCCGTGTAGGCCAGATTCCTTACCACAGAGAAGTCTTGTTCCAGATGTTGATAGGTGCTGAAGCCTGGAATGGCCGTAGTGACAAACTCGTGATTCAGAGCCCATTTCAGCAGCGCCGTTTGGCTGATGGGCGGCAGTTGCTTCCGGTCTTTGGCGTCTGGCTTCGCCGTGCCGCCTGCCTGCGTCTTCATGGCCACGATCCCGATTCCCTGTTTGGCAGCCCGCTCGATAGTCTTCCGCATCTCCACATCGTGTGCCATGGAGTAATTCCACGTCACCAGAAACACGTCGAACACTTTCAGCCGCGTGGCTTCATCGATCACGGGCCGTGTCTTGTGCGTCGATAGACCGATAAAGCGCGTCTTACCCGTCTTTCTTCAGTGCCTGCAAGGCTTCGAGCGGACCCTCCGCTCGCGCATCCTCCACCGAATCCACCGAGTGGTAGTAAAGGATGTCGACATGATCCATCTGCAGGCGCCGCAAGCTGGCCTCCATTCCCTCCATAAAACGCCGCTTCGAGTCGCTCGCCGTCGGATTCCGCATCACCTGCTTGGTCGCGATGATCACCTTGTCGCGCACCCCCAGTTCCTTGATCACCGACCCGACCATCTCCTCGTTGCGTCCTCCCTGATACACGGCCGCAGTATCAAAGTGCCGGATGCCAAGTTCGTACGATCGTCGCACCAGCCCGGGGATGTCAGCGTTCATCACGCCCATGCTGACCACAGGCATGGTCAAACCCGTCTTGCCCAGCGTCCGCTCGATCAGCGGGCCAGAGTCGGCCGCAAGTTTAGTCAGCAAATCAGTCTTTCCCAGAACGCTCGCCGTGCCCGCCAACATGATCGGCTTCACGATGAACTCTCTCCGGTTCCATTCCATAGCTGAACTCCTACATTTTGAAAGGGCAAGACTTCAGTCGTCCCGCCCGATTGAGTACATTTTGAAAGCACACGACTTTAATCGTGTCACCCGATTGAGTGCGTTTTGAAAGGGCACGACTTTAGTCGTGCCGCCCGATTGAATGCGTTTTGAAAGGGCACGACTTTAGTCGTGCCGCCCGAAGCCACATTAAGCACTGGGCTTTAGCCCCTGCGGTCCGCGACTTTGCTCATTTACGAGCACTGGGTTGCTTCCTACCGCAATCCCAACGCAGTCTTCCTCAATATCTCCGCCCCGTTTTCCGGCGGATTCATCAACGCGATCACGTAACGTCCCTGGGTGCGGGCGATCACGCGTCCTTCAAAACTGTTCTTCCCCCGCATCCCGTTTTCTCCCAGCTCGCCCGCCGCCACGCATTCGCCGCTCTGCTTGAAATGCGTCGCGAATTGATCCAATCGCGACTTTGCTCCCGCCGCATCGTTCGCGACGGAGAGCACCAGCTTGCTTTCCCGCTGCGCCGGCCACGTGTATCCCACGATGTACGCAGGAGCCAGGAATGCATGTCCCAGCGGATCTTTCCTCACATACTGCTCCGAGTGTGCCACCCGATGTTCCTGCGGAAATTTCGCCAGCAACGCCGGAGCCCGCGCCGTTCCCCCAATTCGCCTCGACAACATGCGCGCGAAGGGATCGACCGCCGCAGTCGCCTTCGCTCCCGATGCCGACAGCTTCACGTAATACCGGTCCTGCACAAAATTCAGCGTCCCGTCGCTGCGGTATCCCTCCACCCCGATGGTCACAAACTTGTACCCCGGCGACCGCTCCGACGAATACATGCCAAACGCGTTCTCCGCCTTTCCCATGTCGTAAATGTCAACGGTCAGTTCGCCATCGGCGACTTTGAAGTTCTGGTGCAGCAAGCGCTGGAAATCGTAGAGCAGATAGACGTCCGCCCCGCCATCGATGTACTCGTAGAGTGTGCCGGGTTGATAGAAAGACGCCGCCTCGCCGCGACTCACGCCCGCTGGAAGCGGGCTGTTCACCAGCGACACCAAGGTCTTTTCAACAGTGTCGGACCCCGATGCTCTCCCGCCGAATGCGGAATTCGGAATCGCCATCACGGCCAAGGCGATCCACCCCAGCAGATTTCTCGCGCAGAACCACTGCCTCATCTCGACACCACGATCCTGACCCGGCCAGCGGGTCAAAGAGAGATTCTTCTGCGAATGCTAGAAACCCGAGTCGGACGCTGCCATGATCAGAATCACGCAAAGTTGTGATCCTGCAAGCCTCACGCGAGAGCCACGGCCTCGCATCTGTGATCCGCAGCACAGCGCCCCGCGCAATTCACCAGCAACATGGAGAGTGGTGCCGAAAAGCAAAGGACTCATATGGAACCGTTTCATCATCATGTCTTCGTCTGCACGCAACAAAAACCGGAAGGAGTTCCCTCTTGCCCGGGCAGCAGCTCATTGCAAGTTCTGCAAGCCCTCGAACGCGAAGTCCTGGCGCAAGGACTGGATGATGATGTTCAGATCACAACCTGCGGCTGCCTGGGATTGTGCGACGACCGTCCCGTAATAATCGTGTATCCGGAAGGAACCTGGTATCACAAAATCCAGGAAGAAGACGTACCAGAAATAGTGGCCTCGCACTTAGGCGCAGGCAAAATCGTGAGCCGCCTCGCATGGGACGATTTCCCCGCCATGAAATCGCAAGCCATAGATCACCGCAACAAATACCGAGAAACGCAAAAAGCCCAGAAGTAAGAAAGAAAAAGGGGTGCCCCACCCTTCCCGCGCAGTTTGCGGGAGGGTGGGGATTTTGAAGTCCTTTTGGGAAGTCAAAATCCCCGCCCGGTCCCCAAAACGTGGGACAAGGGTGGGGAGCCGCGACCTTTTTTTACGGGTGATTCAGTAGCTTGATCTCGAATAGTTTGGGCCAGAGCTTGCCTGTTACGAACAGGCGATCTCCATGTGCGTCATAGGCGATGCCGTTCAGGACTGCGCCTTCGCCGTGTAGCTCACGCGTGTCGATGATTCCGGTCAGATCGATTCGCCCCAGAACTTTTCCGCTGCGCGGCGAAATGCGGATAATCTCATTCCTCTGCCAGACATTGGCGTAGATTTCTCCGCGGACATATTCCAGTTCGTTCAGGTTTTCGACAGCGTGCCCCGATTGATCGGTGACTCGCAGCCGGCGAGTGACTCGCAACGACTTGGGATCGAGGAAGCGCAGCGTCGGAGTGCCGTCACTGAGGATCAATTGGGTCTCGTCGTGCGTCAAGCCCCAGCCCTCGCCTTCAAAAGACATCGTCCTTAGCAACGAGAAGCTGAAACGGTCGTAGACGAAAGCCTTGTGCGAGGTCCAGGTCAGCTGAATCAGCGTGCTGCCCCAGTCGGTCAGGCCTTCGCCGAAGAATTCGTGGGCCAGATCGTGCTTTTGCAGGACGTTGCCGGTGGCCAGATCGATCAGGCGGAGGGAAGACCTGCCGGTCATCCCGGTGCTTTCGTAGAGATGGCCGTCGACGTAGATGAGACCCTGGGTGAAGGCGTTGGGATCGTGGGGGTAGGTTTGCACAACCTGGTATTTGTCGGCGGGAGCGGAGATTTGGGCGGCTGCAAGTTGCAGTTGTGTCATTGCGGTCAATACGAACACGAAAACACATCGCAGCATGGAACCGACATCTTAAGGCAACGCGGGGATCTGGGGTGATCGGGAATACGTTTGGATTCTTGATTGCCCACATTTCCGCCAAGGGCCTAAACCGCATGCAACATCCCTGAAGGCCTCGGCATCCGAACCACCGCTCGAAGAGGGCCTAAGGCTCAGTAACCGTGCCGAAAGTAATGCCTTATATCTCTTTCTACGATTGACCATCGCGCCTTCCGCGGGTACGATTTTTGGTAGAATTCAGCCGGACTAAACACCCGTGAGAGGCCCCGCATCTTATTGAGGAATATGCGATTCGTACACCTCCAGGTCCGGACCGCACTGCTTTGTCTGAGTCTGCTGGCAGTGTGTGCCTGCCACTCCGCCCAGAAGCCCATCGCAGCAAAGGCTCCAGCGAATCCGCCAGCTCTGGAGGCTCCCGCCAAAACAGCGGCAGCCCAGAAACCGGCAGCAGAGCAGCCAGCTGATCAGAAGCAATCGTCCGCGCAGCAGCAAGAGCCGGCTCCGGCCGAGAAGTCCGCCACTCCGGAACCAGCCGCCTCGATTGCCTCCATTCCAGATCCTGTAACCCTGCTGGTCGACAATGCGGAAAAGAAATTTCAGGCTGGTCTGGCCAACTATCACGAGGGCAAGCCCGACGACGCCAAGCAGAATTTTGATGATGCGCTCAACAGTCTTCTGTCCAGCAAGCTGGATGTCCGCTCCGACCCGCGTCTGGAAAAGGAGTTTGACCGGATCGTCCAGGGTGTAAACGATCTCTATCCCGGCGGCACTAACAACGAGCAAGCCGAAGTTCAGGAGCCGGAGCAGAAGTCCGAGCCCGCTCCCATCGACCAGACCAACGAACTCACTCCTTCGGCCGATGCCAGCACCAAAGCCAAAGCGGAGGCCGATGTCCGGCATACCCGCTCCGACCTGCCCCTGATGATGACCGACCAGGTCGCGGGTTTCATCTCATACTTCTCCAATCGCGGACGCGGCATTCTCGAACGCGCCCTGGCTCGCTCCGGACGTTATCGCGAGATGATGCTGCCCATCCTGAAGCAGGAAGGCGTTCCGCAGGATCTCATCTACCTGGCGCAAGCTGAATCGGGGTTCCATCCCCTCGCCGTCTCCCGCGTAGGCGCTCGCGGCATCTGGCAGTTCATGGGCAGCCGCGCTCGCGGATACGGCCTCAGCCACAACATCTATGTGGACGATCGTCAGGACCCTGAAAAATCCACCCGCGCCGCCGCGCGACACCTGAAGGATCTCTATAACCAGTTTGGCGACTGGTATCTCGCCATGGCTGCGTACAACTCCGGCCCCGGCACTGTTCAGGCCGCAGTGAAGCGCACCGGGTACGCTGATTTCTGGGAACTCTACAATCGCAACGTCCTGCCCCGCGAAACCAAGAATTACGTGCCCATCATCCTGGCCGTGACCATCATGGCCAAGAACCCCAAGCAGTATGGGTTAGAGGAAGTAGCGATGGAGCGGCCGGCGGACTACGACACGGTCACCATCGATTATCCTGTGGACCTGCGCCTGGTCGCCGAATGCATAGGGTCCACCCCCAGCGAGTTGCAGGATCTGAATCCCAGTCTCCTGCGCATGACCACTCCGCGCGCGGGAAAGTTTGAGCTGCATCTGCCCGCCGGAACGCGCGAGGATTACGAAACCGCGATCGCCTCTATCCCGCCGGATATGCGCCTCTGGTGGCGCTATCACGTGGTGAAGCCCGGCGATACGCTCGCATCACTGGCCCGCACCTACCACACAACTATCAAGCAGATTTCGGAGATCAACCACCTGGAAGACCGGCAACTCGATCCCCAGGCAAAGCTGGTGATCCCGGTCACTCCCGGCAAGCATCCCGCGAGCGACACTGCTACTTACGCGCGTCGAATCACTCGTTACAAAGTTCGCAAGGGAGACACGGTCCAGAGCGTAGCCGACAATTTCGGCGTCTCGGCGCAACAGCTTCGCCGCTGGAACGGCATTCGCAGCACCACCAACAGCCTTGCCGGACGCAGAGTCCTCGCCCTGCACCTGCCAATTTCTCCGAGCGCGCATGATGCCGAACTGGCCACTTCGCGCAGCAAGTCCAAGCGCTCCAAGACAGAGGCGGCAAGCGCAAAGCCTCCGACCACGAAGTCCTCTGAAATCGAACGTCTGAAACCCGAAAAAGAAGTCGCCCTGGTCCACCACCGCGTGCGCTCCGGCGAAACTCTCTATTCCATAGCCAACGCCTACCGCACCACCGTATCGGCCCTGAAACGCGACAACCGCAACGTGGGCGTGATCCGTCCCGGCATGATCCTGAACATCCAGATCGCCCGCTAATTCAAGAAGAAAATCATTACAAGGGGTGCCCCACCCTTCCCGCGTTCTCCGCGGGAGGGTGGGGATTTTGACTTCCTCTCTTTTACAAAAATTCAAAACCCCCACCCTGTCGCACAAACCGCGACAAGGGTGGGGCACCCCGGATTTTTCTTCAATTCCCAATGTCGGAATAAAAAACGATAGTTTTTCTCCTGATCACAGCATTTCTTGAAATCCTGAGCTAGCGTTTCCTCATGCCTTGGCGCCTTCAGCGTTTCCAGGAGGCCCGCTGCCTTCACTTCATTACATTCAGCTGTCAACATCGCGACCCATTGCTCGCTGATCCACGCACTCGGGACGCGTTCTTGCGCATGCTCGAAACCTCGCGAGTCTGGTACGGATTCTACGTTTGCGGCTTCGTCGTGATGCCCGAACATGTCCACCTGCTCATCAGCGAACCCGAACGGAAGAAGCTTTCAATCGCCATTCAGATGCTGAAGCAAAATACAACTCGAGAACTCAAGCCGGCGGAAGGCGCTCCTTTGTGGGAGCCCCGCTACTACGATTTCAATGTATGGAGCGAAGCCAAGCGAGTCGAAAAGCTTCGCTACATACATCGCAATCCGGTGAGACGAGGATTAGTCGAACGACCCGAAGACTGGGAATGGAGCAGCTTCCGCCACTACGCCACCGGAGCTGATTGCATTGTCGAAATCGAGTCTCAGTGGACCGAACGAAAGCGGGAGCACGTGGGAGTTCGTACTGAACTGAAGAGAGTAAGAGAATGAAACAGTGAAAGGAAGTCAACACCCCCACCCTGTCGCAAAAACCGCGACAAGGGTGGGGCACCCCCTCGTCTTATTTTCATAAAGGGGTGCCCCACTCTTCTCTCCGCGTCTTTTGCGGAGAGAGGGTGGGGATTTTGACTTCCTTTCGTTCTTCGATCTTGTGCTCCATCAACTCTTTTCCTTCTACACCAACTCTAGCCCCCCAAGCCGCTCCCACACCTGTGCGTGAAATCACATTCACCTCTCCGTCCCGGGAGTTAAAATTTCCCGTTATTTGGCTCTATGCCCTAATAACTCATTTACCGTCAAGGAGAACCCTCATGAGGATCACAAAGTTCATCGTCCTGTTAGTCGTCGTTTCCCTGTCGCTGTCGATTGCCCTGCCGGCATTCGCAGCCGATGGCGCAGCCACCTACAAAACCAAGTGCGCGGCCTGCCATGGCCCCGAGGGGCAAGGTAAGATTGGGCCCGCCGTGAAGGGGACAACCGTCAGCGTGGATCAAATTACCGATCTGCTCACCAAAGGCGCCGAAGCCAAGAAGGCTCCGCACAAGAAATCCATCTCCGGACTCTCGGCCGATGACGCCAAGGCCGTTGCCGAGTACGTAAAGACGCTGAAGTAAAGTCGATCCAGGGGTAAATCAATCTCGGGGTGCCCCACCCTTCCCGCGCAGTTTGCGGGAGGGTGGGGGTGTTGAATTCCCATGACAGGAAGTCAAAACCCCCACCCTGTCGCACAAACCGCGACAAGGGTGGGGCAACCTCGTGATGCCCCCGCTTGATGGTTAGTTCACTCGGAGTGTCACCGGAACGGTGGGAATTCGTGGGAATCCAGCCGTCCATCCACCGCCCTGTCGGGTGGAAGGACCTAAGATTTTCTACCCTGAATCCTGTATACCCGGTTGGTAAAACGTTGTAGTAGCCTCGCCAGACATGTCTTTGCCCGAACTAAGCGACCGCATCCGTGATTTGTGCGCCAGGGCTGTCGAGGCTGAGCAGCACGAACTCGAGCCCGTTTTTGAAGAACTCAAGGCCGCTCTTCGCGAACACATAGACCAATTGCGAGAACTTGCCACCGCGAAGCTGGCGCGCAAACAAGCTTAACAATTCAACGCCAACTGTATTCTGAGTCCTTGCAGACCTCACCGAATCTCATGCTATAATCCGGCGCCGTTCCAGCAGAGGTTTTCCGGTGGTCTTTTAATCTTTCTTGTCCCGCAGCCGGGGGACGTATCGCTTCCGGCCGCCAATGAAATCAGGAGGAGCAATGACGTTCTACGACCCCACGCTCTACGGACGTGACGAAGAGGAAGAGTTCGGCGACAGCGGCGCCTACAGCGAGTCGCTCGAAGAAGATTTTGAAGAGGAAGAAGAAGAGGAAGAAGAACCGGGCATGACCGGTTCGGATGGAGACTCGGAGCCGGAACCAGCACCCGCGCCTCCGGCACCCAAGCCCGCTCCCAGCGGCGGCGGCGGAGGGGGATCCAGGAAAGCACCAGCCAAAAAGAAAGCCGCAAAGAAAAAGCCGGCTGCGAAAAAGAAAACTGCCAAGAAAAAATCGGCCAAGAGGCCAACCAGGAAGGCGCCCAAGAAAACTGCCAAGAAGAAAGCCAGGAAGGCTGCTAAAAAATCCGCGAAGAAAAAGGGCGGCAGACGTCGTTAGGAGTTTTTTTTGCGCTAGCACCCTCCCCCACTGTAGAACTTGGACCGCGTCCGATGGACGCGGTTTTTTTCACATAGTGCAAAGAAACGCTACACACATATTCTTCTTCCCTCCCTTGGCAGTATCCCCAGACGAACTGGTACGCTACACGGAGGAGCACCTGGCTCTCGCCAGGAAGAACTTGTGCAGCTGGCAAATGACCTTTGCATGGCAGCTTCACAACTTTGTGAACTGGCGGAGATGCAATACGCTTCCCCGCCAACTCGCCAGTGAAGATCGAGCATCGAACCTTTCGGGGCAATTATGGCTGATCAATGCCAGGAGTACGCGAACCTGCAACAGGAATTGCAGCTTACCCTGCAAACCCTCTCCGACCTGACCACTGCCATGCTCGACGCCTTTCGGGCAAATGACCGGAGCGCTTTTGCCCGCCTCGACAAGGAACTGGAGTTGGCGGTAGGCCGCAAAGAAAGAGTTGTAGGCGCCCTGCGCCAGCACATCAAAGATCACAAGTGTGCCGGCACCGAAGCCGCGTAACCGCGTCCGCGAGTTGACTGGGTGCCCCACCCTTCCCGCGTTTTTAGCGGGAGGGTGGGGAAGTTGATTACCTTTGGATCTGAAGACAATTCAACAAAGTCAACTTCCCCACCCTGTCTCGCCAAAAGCGCGAGACAAGGATGGGGCACCCCGGTTCCAATACACGCGTAATGTTGAGAAGAATGTTAGGAGTGTTTCCTGGAGTTCTTACTTTTTGCCGCTCACCGCGCCGAGACATCGGCCGTATAACTCCAGCAGACGGTCGGCGTAATCCTCGGGCTTGGCTGCCGATCCGGTGCCTTGAAAACCTACACCAGTGGACGTTGTGCGTCCGTAGCCCGTAGTCATCGCAACAAATTTCATCAGATCTAGAGCGATATCTTCGTTGCGCCGCGCGTGGCCCGAACCAGTCGCTGGAACTTCATCCATAAAGGCTTCTCCTTTACCAGAGATGACAGGAATATCGTCGTCGTCTTCGTCTTGCATTCTTGGAATGATGGCGATGCTCATGACGACTTTGAATGACTCTGATGGTGATGATAGCAGAGGAGCAGACCTCCAACTTCAGACCTCACACCTGATTGCTCGGCCGAATTGCGCGGCTCGCGCGCAGTTGCATGATGAGCCACACGGAACCGATCAGCAGAAAGGGCGACGAATAAAATCCTGGCGCCGGACGCGCCACTGGCACTGCCGCGACTGTATGTCCCAGGATCGTTGTCAGCGTGTGTCCCATGCCGTTGAAGAACATGATCAATGCGTAGAACCACGCCAACGGGCGCAGCCATGCCATATTGCGGGCCGCCAGCGGCGTCAACGCGAAGCAGATCGCCACCGCGATGATCAACCCCACCAGCCACTCGCGAAATTGGAGCGTCGGCATGGGAAACCATCCCCAGCGCGAGCGCAGCACCGTGACCGTGGGATTGTAGATGCTCAGAAATCCAGTGGAGGCTTCATCAATGACGTGCAGCGCGAAGGCAATCGTAAGCGCCACCCATGCGCGCCCGAAGCCTGATAAGCCGGGAGAGTTCCTGTTGCATGGTGCCAGCAATTATTACGCAGCGCGCATGTCGGTTCTGTGATTTCAGGCGTGCGTCTTCAGAAATCTTTCTGCTGGACGGGGGTGCCCCACCCTTGTCTCGCGCTTTTGGCGAGACAGGGTGGGGAAGTTGACTTTGTTGAATTGTCTTTAGATCGAAGGGTAATCAACTTCCCCACCCTCCCGCTGAAAACGCGGGAAGGGTGGGGCACCCAGTCAACTCGCGGACGCGGTTTGTGCGCAGCACAAAGCCGGACGAGGCGTCCGGGGCTACACGTGCAGGTACGCTTTATTTCTTTACTTCACTCATCAGGCCTAGCAGGTTGCCTTCAGAGTCGCGGAAGAATGTCATCCACAGATCGTGGTCGGGCATTCTGGCGATCAGGTGCGGCTCGTCTTCGAACTTCACGCCCTTCTCTTTCATGGTGGCGTAGGCTGCCTGAATATCCGGGACGGCAAAATACAGAATGGAGCTGGGATGATCGAACTCCGGCTTTTCCGGACGATCCAGCATCAGCCGGACTCCGCCGCAATCGAAGAATGCGAGTCCGGGAGGCGCCTTGAACAGCAATTTCAGTCCCAGCACCTGCTCGTAGAAGTTGGCGGCGCGCTCTACGTCGTGCGTCGGAATTTGAATCTGTCCCAGCCGTGTGATTCCGATGGTTTTTTCTATGGCAGTCGTCATAACCTTGACCTCGCGTGCCAAATTAGTTAGCATAGCTAACTATATTCCGTACTAAAAGTCAACAACAAATGCCACGCCCTGCCCGAAAGGCCGAGTCAAAATCCAGTATCGCCGCCGTGCCGATCCTTCCCGCGCGCGAAGTTCTAGAGGTAGCCGACCGGCTGCACTCCACGGCGATCCACCTGCTGCGCCGGGTTCGCAAGCAGGATGTGGCCAGCGGAGAAGGCCCCGCGCGACTCTCCGCGTTGTCGGTGCTGGTTTTTGGCGGCCCAAAGACACTTGGAGAACTGGCTGCCGCAGAGCAGGTGAAGCCTCCGACCATGAGCCGCATTGTGGCGGGTCTGGCGCGCAGCCGATTGGTGGAGATCACCGCCGATGCGCAGGATGCGCGCCGCATGCGCATCCGTCCTACGGCAAAGGGCGTAAAACTTCTGCAGCAAGGCCGGGAACGGCGAATCGCTTACCTGGCCTCGCATCTGGCCGGCCTGAGCCCGCAGGAACTCGCGCAAATTGCTGAATCCACAAGAATTCTGTCCCGCTTGTTGCAGGCAGGGGCGTGACCTGCGGACTCCTCAGGTGGTTACTTTCGGCACATGAATCCTCAGGTACGAATGAAAGATACTAGGTCTTGTGAGTGCCGGATGGACGTGTACCTCGGGGTGTAAAGAGGCTGTAAAGACAGATCCGGCCGTGGGTGAAAAGCTCCTCCTGTGAGGCCCATCAGTAAAATTGTTGCTCTTGATTGAAAGGATTGCATTGTCGCGAAGTCGAGTCATCATGGGTGTTGCCGGCCTGATCTGGCTGGCGCACGTGGCTGTGGTCGCGGTGCTGAAAGGAGCAGCGCCGGGTCCTCTGCTGTCTGATGTTATTCAGCTCACGCTGGGCGTGATGCTGATTTATTCCATGGTGCAGGCCAGCAAGCGCTCCGAAGGGATGGCGATCTCGTTCTGGAATCTGGGCGCGGCTGCCTACCTGTTGCTAGCCGTAGCGCAGACGCTCAGCGTATACAACGACCTGTCCCACACGCCGATGGTCAGCTGGGTCAACAATATGCTGTTCTCGTTCTGGTTCGTGCCGCTGGCCATGGCGATTTTTCTCGATCCGGAGCATCAGGCAGGCAAGATTGACAGTGTCGTAACGCTCGACTTCATCCAGGGCGTGCTGGTTTGGGTCGCAGCCTATCTGTATTTTTTCTATATTCCAAAATCTGACGTCGCGGGAGAGATGTCGCACGAGGTGTGGGCTCCCTACTTCGTCGGATATTCTTTTGTCGCGGCTGCATTTATCCTGCGCGCGCTGATTACCCGCTCGCATGACTCCAGAGTCTTGTTCGGACGCATGGGAGCGTTCCTCGTGCTTTCCGGAGGGGTCGATGCCCTTTACTACTACGGGCCGGGACAAGGACTGAAGACCGGGGCATGGTTTGACATGTTTTGGAGCGGACTGCTGGTAGTGCCGCTGATCATCGCGAACATCTGGAAGCAGACAGAGGCGCCGGAACTCACGCTGGAAACTCCGCAGCGCGAGAAGCGGATTTACCGGGAAATTGTTTTTCTGATTTATCCGCTGCTGGTGCTGTTGATGTCGCTGCGCATTGCGCGCGAGCGGCTGGGCTTGGCAGGGCTCGTCGTGTTCTCGTCTTTTGTGTGTTCGAGCGCGCGGCTGCTGGTCACGCAGCATCGTCTGATAGAGGCGAAAGATGCTTTGCGCCGCGAAGCTTCGCGCGATGGCCTGACCAGTCTCTGGAATCGCAAAGCCATTCTCGGCATCCTGGAACGCGAGTTGCTGCGCGGCCAACGCGATCGCCAGGCCGTAGGCCTGATCATGATCGACGTCGATCATTTCAAAAAAATCAATGACGACCGCGGCCACGCTGCTGGGGACGCCGTGCTGCGCATTATCGCCAGTGGCATCGCCGCCATGGTTCGCCCCTACGATTCGGTGGGGCGCATCGGCGGAGAAGAGTTTCTGATCGTGGCGCCCAACTGCGACCTGGGGCAAACCTGGGAACTCGCGGAACGCGTGCGCTTGTACGTGGCCAACTGCAACATCATCGCAGCCGGCTCCACTGTAAAGGTGAGTTTGAGCCTTGGCGTGGCCACCGGCAGCGTGGCGGCTGATGTGGAGAAGTTGCTGTACGTGGCCGACAGCGCCATGTACCAGGCAAAGAACGCCGGACGCAATCGTGTGGAACCCAGCCTGGGACGCGCCGCCAGCGTCGGCCAAGGCAATTCTCCGGCTCCCAATCGCGACTTCTGGATCTAAAGCTCGTGTAGGGGCGGACGCCTCGTCCGCCCCGCTCGCAAAGCGAGCGTGAGACAGCGGAAAATTACCACCACGCCACCCGATCCTGCTACGAATTCCTGCTGCTTGAACTCACAGACGCGACTACCCCTTCCGCGTACAATGACAGCCGCCATAATCCAGGAGGCTGCAAATGGTACGTCGCGCTTTCATCCCAGTCGCACTTTTCACTTGCTGTATTGTCGCCGCGCTCGCGCAAGATCTTCCCAAGCTGAGCCGTCCCGAAGAGGCCGGATTCTCTTCCGAACGCCTCAATCGCATCACGCAATTTTTTCAGTCGGAAGTCGATCAAGGCACGATCCCGGGAGCGGTGCTGGTGGTTGGGCGTAATGGCAAGATGGTTTACCGGCAAGCAGTCGGCTATCAGGATCGCGAGAAGAAGAGTCCGATGAAAGTGGACAGCGTCTTCCGCATCTTTTCCATGACCAAGCCCGTCACAACGGTTGCTGTAATGATGCTGGCGGAAGAGGGCAAAATCGACGTGATGGCGCCGGTGGCGCAGTATCTGCCGGAGTTCAAGGATGTGAAAGTCGGAGTCGAAAGCATGGATCCTGCAGGCGGCAAGCCCATGCTGAACCTGGAAGCGCCGGTGCGTCCCATGACGGTGCAGGATCTGCTGCGGCACACCTCGGGACTGGTTTACGGCCCATTTGGAAACACGCAGGTGCATCAGGAATACAACAAGGCCAACCTGTTTGATCCGGGACAGACGCTGGCAGAGTTCGTCACCAAGATCTCGAAGCTGCCACTCGCGCATCAGCCCGGCACGGTGTGGGAGTATGGCATGTCCACCGATGTGCTCGCGCGCATCGTGGAAGTTGTCTCGGGAATGCCTTTCGACCGCTTCCTCGAAGAACGGATTACGAAACCGCTAAAAATGCCAGACACTGCGTTCTACATGGAACCAGCGAGGTTGCAGAGAGTAGCGCAGTTGCAGGTCGATCCCAAGACAGGCAAGCGGCCTGAGTTCGGCAACAGCGACGACCTCACGAAAGAGAAAGTGAAGTGGTTTTCGGGCGGCGGTGGACTGCTTTCTACGGCGACCGATTATTCTCGTTTCTGCCAGATGCTGGCCAACGGCGGCGAACTCGACGGTGTGCGCTTGCTCTCACCGAAGACGCTGGCGGTGATGACCTCGGATCAAGTGCCTGTCCATGCGCGACGCGTAGGAGAACTGCAGGTGACTCAGGATCTAAATCCGTTTCCAGAAATTGGACAGAGCTTCGGGCTTGGATTTGCAGTGCGCACCGATCAGGGACACTCCCCGGTTTCGGGTTCCGTCGGCGATTATTTCTGGGCGGGGGCGGCGGGGACGTATTTCTGGATCGATCCGCAGGAGAAGCTGTACGCGGTCATGATGCTGCAGATGCCCTTCGTCGAAGCAGGACCGGACCGTCGCGCGCTGCGCGAGATTGTCTACGGCGCTTTAGTGCATTAAAACTTCGAGCGCGTGAATTCCGAGGGGGTGAATTCCGAGGGGGTGCCCCATCCTTCCCGCGTCAGCGGGAGGATGGGGAAGTTGACTTTCGTTCAGTCTGAAATAGACGACTGGAAAGTCAAAACCCCCACCCTGTCCCGCATAAAACGCGGGACAAGGATGGGGCACCCTCGTCTTGGGCCTTGGTTATACCTACTTCCTGGGCTTGCCTCCAACCTATGACAGACCGGTCAGTACTTGTTCGGTTTTTGTAACAATATTCGCATTGTCGTTCGGCGCAGGTCGCGCCGGTCTAAGATTTGAGTCGCAGTCCTTCCCCTTCCTGTTTTTCTCACGAACAACGCGCCGGGCCAGCGAAGAGGGCCGGCGTGCGTTCGGGTGTATCTCTTGTTGGGAATCGAGTGCACGAAAAGGGAGTCAACTTCCCCACCCTGTCCCGCATAAAACGCGGGACAAGGATGGGGCACCCCCTTCTTTGCTTATCTTCTGGTTCTTCTGCTTAACCTCTATCCATCGCCTCTTCTCTTTTGTCCTGCTTGCTGGGGGCTTGCCTGCTTTGCATACATGGAATGCTGTAGTGCTGGTTCGATCAACTGGCCACTAGACTTTGGTATGGGCGTGGGGTATGGGCGTGGCCGAGGTCGTTTGTCTCGCTGCGCCAACAGCTTATTCAATGCGTAAAACTGAGCCGAAGACCGGGGCACCGCTCAAGAACAACGAAGAACGGCTGTCGTTCGTGATCAACTCGGCAGGGGTTGGTACCTGGGATTGGTACATCGACACAGGCGAACTGCTGTGGTCGGACCTTAGCCTGGAGATGTTCGGGCTTGCTCCGGGCACGAAGATGACGTATGAGCGATTTCTGAACGCGCTGCATCCCGACGATCGGGAGAGGATCTCAACCGCGATTCGGAACACGCTGGAGCGCGGCGACCTGTACGACGTCGAGATGCGGTCGATCTGGCCGGACGGAAGTGTTCACTGGGTAGCATCCAGGGGGCGGGCGTATTTTGACGGATCGGGGCGGGCGGTGCGCATGAGCGGCGCCGCGATTGACATTACCAAGATCAAGGAATCGGAAGAAGAACTGCAGCGCGCGCGCGCGGAAGCAAAGGCGCAGGCTGCCAATTTCGCTGCTCTGGTCGACGCCGTCCCAGCTTTGGCATTTTTCTCGCAAGACCCCAAATGTGAATACATGACAGCGAGCCATTACGCGCACGAGGTATTTGGGCTGCCGTATGGAATTAACGTTTCGATGTCTGCGCCGCAAGGGGAACGGCCGAATGTCGTGTACTACGACAAAGGGCGTCCACTGACGGCGGAAGAGTTGCCGATGCAGCGAGCGGCCGCGACCGGGCGCGAGTTTCGCGATCAGCAACTGGAGATCCGCTACCCGGACGGGCGCTCGATCCACATCCTGGGAAATGCGGTTCCGCTTCTTGACGATGCGGGAAAGCCGCGAGGCGCAGTAGGCGCGTTCCTGGATGTGACGGAGCGCAAGCGGATCGAGGAAGAACTGAGCCTGGTCAACGAGCGCTTCAGCATCAGCCTGCGCAATACGCCAATCACGGTGTTCCATCAAGGACTGGATCTCCGCTACAAGTGGATCTACAACCCTATGGGCGGACACAGTGTGAACCAGATCCTGGGGAAGACTGATGCAGAGATTCTGGAACGTCCGGAAGATGTTGCAATGGTCGAGCAGATCAAGAGAGAGGTGATGTCCACGGGAAAGAGCTACGAGGGCGAGATGACGGTGTCCATCCTCGGCGCCATGCATTCGTATCACGTGAACATCGATCCGCAGCGAGACGCGCACGGAAAGATCTGCGGATTAACTTGTGCCTCATTTGAACTCACAGAGCGCAAGGTCGTGGAAGAAGCGCTGCGACAGCAGCGGGAGCGCGCGGAATTTGTGGCAGAAGGATCCGACGTAGGATTCTGGTTCTGCGATCTCCCGTTTGACAAGGTGATTTGGGACAAACGGGTCAAGCAACACTTCTGGCTGCCACCGGACGACTCCCCCGTGACGATGGAGATTTTTTACTCGCTGCTGCATCCTGAAGATCGCGAGCGGACTCGGGAGGCAGTGGAGAACTCTATCAGGAACAACCAGCAATATGACGTCGAGTACCGCACGGTTGCGCCGGACGGGCGGTACAAATGGATTCGAGCCATTGGCCGCACTTTTTACGATGAAACCGGGCAGCCGAAACGATTCGACGGCATCACCATGGATGTGACTGCGCGAAAGAGGGCAGAAGATGCGTTGCGCGCGAGCGAGAGCCGGTTCCGGGACCTGGCGCAAAATCTGGATGGCGAGGTGCAGGCGCGAACCGCGGAACTGCAATCGCGAAACCAGCAGATACTGCATGCAGCGGAGGGTCTGAAAGAGTTGTCGGGACGCCTGCTGCAGATCCAGGATGAAGAGCGGCGGCGAGTGGCGCGCGATCTGCACGACAGCGCGGGGCAAATCGTAACTGCCCTGGACCTGGAATTGGGAAGCCTCAGCGAAGAAATTCGCCGGAACGCTCCGCATCTGGGCAAGAAGGTGGAGAGCTTTCAAAAACTGGTGCAGCAGTTGCATCGCGAGATCCGGACCACGTCGTACTTGTTGCATCCGCCATTGCTGGACGAAGCCGGACTAAATTCGGCGCTGAGCTGGTATGTGCAAGGCGTGTCGCAACGGAGCGGCATTGAAATCCAACTCGATGTAGCCGAAGGATTTGGACGGTTGCCGCGGGATCTGGAACTCGCAATCTTCAGGTTAGTGCAGGAGTCGTTGACGAACATCCACAGGCATTCGGAAAGTAAGACGGCTGCGATTCGACTTGCGCGCAGAGATGAAGCTGTGTCTGTGGAGATTCAGGATGAGGGCAAAGGAATTGCAACGGAGAGGCTGGAGAAAATCCTCGAGGGTGGGTCAGGAGTAGGAATTTCCGGAATGCGAGAACGATTGCGGCAGTTTGGGGGGGAACTACAGATTGCATCTGGGAAGAGCGGGACGCGGGTGTCAGTGAGTATCCCTGTGGTGAACACCTCTACGGAGAGTGGGGTGGAGACGGTTCGGACGGTTGCTTGATTCCTTGTGGGTGTGAAAGAGAGTTTAGAGAGATTCGAAAGGAAGTCAAAATCCCCACCCTCTTTCGCATAAGGCGCGAAAGAAGGGTGGGGCACCCTCGCACCTGGGCACCCCCTCGCACCTGGGGCACCCCTCCCTTTAGCTTTTCTTTTGATCAGATTTCTAGGCCTACTTGGCAGACGCGTCCTACTAGATAGTCGGCGGGGGATCTTCCTTCTTCAACCGGGAGTGTTTCCAGGGGGAAAGCTTGATTGTGAGGGCGGAGCACTAACTGATTTCCTGCGACTGCGACGTAACGGACCGCGCAAGTATCGTTTTTCAGAACAGCGTACATATTGAATTCACCTTTGCGATATGGCCTAAGTGAGTTGTAATGGCGGTCGATCAACAGGGTGGCTCCTGGCAAGAGGCGGGGAGACATGGCTGGGATATCGCGCTCCTCAGGCCTGATCAGCACGAAACGATGCCAGGAGGAGCGGTCGCTTTCGGGTTCGGGCTTGAGCCCTCGCAAGAAAGCTTTTTTGAATTTGAGCATGGCGAGGACCTGGTCGGCCGTGATCAGGGCGCGAGTGGCGGCAGCCGCGGGCGACGTGAGCAGCACGTTTTCGAACTCGTCGCCACTGGGAGGCAGGATGGAGGCGCGTTTGTTGACTTCGGCTGGATCGAGAAGATCGAGGACGGAGAGGTGCTGGACGGTGAGGACCTTGTCCATGCCCTCGAGGCTGAGGCCGCGTTTGCGATTGAGGAAGTTGGAAATATGCGCCTGTTTAAATCCAGTTTGCTGGGCCAGATGGAGTCCGGTGAGCTCGCCGCTTTCGATTCGCTGCAGAAGGATTCTGCGGAGGTTATCTTGCAGAACTTTGAACTTCATTGGGGCGAGTATAGCACCGGCGATTGGGCAATTTGTCTTCGGCTTTTTAGTGTTCGGGATTCAGAACAAATTTATTTTTCGGCGGACGAACGCGTCCGCCGTTCCGTGAGTCAGGGCGTGGAAAGGCTTTAGACGCGAACGAAGTTTTCCACAGGCGAGGGATGTTCAAACAACCTTGACCGAAAATTTACACAAGGATAGGATCGCGACAACTTAGGAGCAAAAAAGCTCCAAGGACGAATCAATGACAGGACAACTGGATGACTTCGGCGAAGAAAAGAGCTTCGGTGAATTTCGACGGAAGGTGAAGTCGGCGGAGGTACTGTCGGCGTCCATGGAGCGGTTATTGTTGTCGCTTCGCTTCACAGGGAAGGTGAGCGTTGTGATGCAAAACGGGCGCGTACTGAAATCGGGCTACGAGGAAGGATATTTCCGGCAACGGGCCGGTGCGGGCGTAGACGACGAGGTGGCGTGACACTGATGAAGCGGAGGAGGAAAGCTTAGAGATCAGTTTGTATTGGGCGGAAACGCCCTGATGGACATCCATTTGGATTCATAACAAGTAAATAGCTCAGGCAGGTCATCGTAAGAGAAACGAGCCCTGCGTTGGTTCCCGCTGGTGGTTGCGGAAATCGACGCGGGGCATTTTTGTTTTCGGAGCGGGGGACGGAAAGGAAGTCAAAATCCCCACCCTCTCTCCGCAAAATCGCGGAGAGAAGGGTGGGGCACCCCTTCCACTTTATTTTTGTCGTGGGGCGGCCCTTTCCTCTTCCGATATTTTTTTAACTTTTATGGAGGAGTTTATGAAACGGAATCATGGCGGGAAGAAGAATTCTAGTGTGCGGATGGAGTTGAAGTATTGCGAGCACTGCGGCGGGTTGTGGGTACGGGAAGGCGGGGGCGGAGTTTACTGCGACAAGTGTCAGGGGAAGATCTCGGAGTTGCCGATCCCGAAGAAGAAGCCGGGGAAGGTCATGCTACCTGCGGCGAGGCGAACTGTGATTGACGGGTACGAGCCGGAGCCGGAACTGGAGCAGGAAGGCGGGGAGAGGGAGTTCGAGGCGGCTGGAGGTGTGGCATGAGCTATATCGAATGGATTGCGGCGGCGGCGGATGATGCGCATTCATCGCAGGGGAACATCGAGCAGGGTGAACCTCAGACTTCCGACGCCGGAGGTCAGGCGGACCTGGAGTTGATGGAGGACTCGCGACAGGAGGAGTCGTGGGAGATGGAGCGGGTCCGGAAGATCTATCGAAAACGGACGGTCGCGATGTTGCGGCGGTACATGAGGTACTCGATCGAGACAGGGAGATTGCCGTCCCTGTTGGGACGGGAATTCTTCCGGGCGAAGGTGACTGCATACACAGTGGTGACTTTTGAGGATCGAGTGATCTTTGTGCATGACATGGAGAGGTGCCTGGAGAAGCTGGACGAGTTTTCGCGACAGTTGATCGCCCGGCATATCCTGCAGGAACACGATCGATGGGCGACGGCTCGTCTGCTGAACTGCAATGAGAAGACGGTGCGGCGTTTGACTCCACTGGCGGTGGATACGCTGACTGAGATTCTGCTCGACGTGGGGCTGCTGGAACGCCTCGACACAATTCCGGAAAATTCTTGTCAAGGGGGTGAAGAGAGGGAAAATCACGTAAGTAGTTGTGAAGATGGCGAAAATAAATTTTGAAAAATGTCCACTTTGCCTAAGTCAATTTGCTATTCTGGATATAGAGAGTGAGAAAAAATTATAGAGCTCCCGCAAAAGGCGCGCGCAAAGCGCGCCTTTTGACTTTTGGGGAGAATTCACGAATTCATATCCGAGTGTTGGGGCAATGATCAGGAAAAAGGCGAAGAGCAAGAGCGCAAAAGGCAAGAAATCAGAAAAAACAGCAAAGAAGCGGGGTACGGCGAAGCGCAAGGTTACGAAAAAGGAGCGAGACTCAACTGATGTGAGGAAGGAATGCTCGAAGCTGGTGAAAGCGGAGGCGACAAAGATCACGACGGCGGTGATTGGCGAGGGGAAAAAAGGCCAGCTTGGGCCGATGAAATATTTGTTTGAGATGGCGAATATTTTTCCCACGGCCGACGATGGGAGCCAAACGTCGGCCCGAGAGGATTCACTGGCGGAGACGCTCCTCAACCGACTTGGAATACCAACTTCTCCGGTGGTGGCTGATGAGTACGAGAAGGAGTCCAACGAGGTGATCCCGGTCAGGCTGGCCGAGACGGATGAGCAGGAGGACGACGGAGCGTCTAGCAAGGTACAGAAGGAGGAGTCAAAGATCGCGGCGGTTCCGGATGTGGTGGTGGCGTGCGAGTGATTCTGTGAATTAACCTTCTGTAGAATTAGCTGGAGTCTTTGCGGTTTGTGAATTTGGGTTGGACGTCAGGTCTGGGGGGACTTCTGCCTCCGGACTTCAACTTCGGAAGGGACTTCAAGATCCGAAAGGAATTCAACTTCCCCACCCTGTCCCGCTAAAGGCGCGGGACAAGGGTGGGGCACCCCTGGTGATAAGGGCATCATAGGAACTTCATGGATATTACCTGGCTGACTGAGCGAATTGCCGTGGGGGGTGGAATCTGGTCGACGGCGAACATGGAGGTGGTGGCGCAGGCGGGGATCACGCACATCATCGACATGCAGATTGAGTTCGACGACACGCCGCTCGCGGTGGACTACGACATTGAGGTGCTGTGGAATCCTACGGATGACGATTTTACATTCAAGCCGGCGGCGCTGTTTCGCCGCGGAGTGGAATTCGCGGAAGCTGCGCTGCAGAAGGATGGAACGAAATTGTTTATCCATTGCGCTGCGGGAGTGCATCGAGCTCCGATGATGACGCTCGCGGTGCTGTGTTCGATGGGATGGAGTTTGAATGACGCCATGGAATTGATTGAGGGGCGGCGTCCGGTGGCGGATTTTGCGGACGTGTATGTGGAGAGTGTGGAGAAGTTCCTGCAGGAGGAGATGGATCCTCGGGGACGGTAGCTCGGCGGGTTTCTTAGTTCTAGTTCAATGTTTTGTGGTTGGGGACTCGAAATCTTCAGCTCCGGGTGCGGAGTGGAGAAGTTCTAGTTTGTCGTTTCAAGTTCAAATTTTTGTGGGTTGAAAGGGAGTCAAAACCCCCACCCTGTCCCGCTTAAAGCGCGGGACAAGGGTGGGGCACCCGCGTAAGTTTAGATTTGTGGGTTTATGGAGGAGACGATGTTTGACGCTGGCCGCCGCCCATTGGTGCGGCTTTTTTATTTGGGACTGACTGTGATCAGTACGTTGAATATGGGGCAGCGCTGCGGGGGAGTTGCGCCTGGCAGTGCGACCACGACCGTGTCGGACACCGTGTACCTGGCGGATGGGAGTACGGCGCGTGGGAGCTTGATCATCACGTGGCCGCCGTTTGTGACGGCTTCGGGGACAGCGGTGGCCGCGGGTACTACTAACGTCGCACTCGGAAGCAACGGGGCCCTGAACGTTGCACTGATGCCGAATGCGGGGGCGACGCCGGCGGGAGTTTATTACACCGTGGTGTACCAGCTTGGCCCAGGGCAGGTGAAGACTGAGTTCTGGATGGTGCCGACGGCGTCTCCGGCGACACTGGCGACGGTGCGAACTACGCCGGGATCGGGATTGGCGGGGCAACCGGTGTCGATGCAATACGTAAATTCGGCACTGGCGACGAAGGCGAACGATGATGCCGTCGTACATGTGAGTGGAACGGAGACGATCGCGGGAACGAAGACCTTCAGCAGCTCACCGAATGTGCCAGCACCGAGCAGTGCGGCGGATATTGCGACCAAGGGATATGTGGACGAGGCGGTCACGACCGTGGGCGCGGGAAGTTTTGTGCCGACGGCGGGAGGAACGATGACGGGGCCGCTCAGCTTGGCGGCGAATCCAATTTCTGCTTTGCACGCGGCGCCTAAACAATATGTCGATTCCGGATTGAGTACGAAGGCGGATCTGATTTCCGGGCGCGTGCCGGCGGGCGAGTTAGGAACGGGAACGGCGAGTTCCTCTACTTGTTTGTTAGGAAATGGGACTTGGGGGTCGTGCGCGAGCGGCGGCGGCTCCGGGAATGTGAATTCGTCGGGCACACCCGCGGGCAGTCAAGTAGCGGTGTGGACGGATGCGAGCCATATTCAGGGGCAGGCAAAGGCGGCGCTCGACATTCGCGACTACGGAGTGGACTGCAGCGGGACAACGGATTCGAGCGCGGCGCTGAATGCGTTGTTTAGCGGGATCAGCAACCGGGTTGTCGATATTCCGCAGACATGCCAGATCAGGGCTGATCACCAGGTCGTGATTTTCGGTCAGTACGGATTTGTACTGCGCGCGTATGGGCGACCGGCCGGGAGTTGGTGGATTCAACGGGCCTGCGATATTTGGATGCAACGGGTCGGCGGGAGCTGTGCTTTACGTGAATCGATCAGGATATGGACGGATTGAAGGTCTGGGAATTTATCCCAAGGGACCGACTGGCGTGTGCTCTAGTTCGAACTTCACCGGGTCTATTCAGATTGATAACTCGGGGACGGGTGGAGTGACGGGACACCAGATCATTCTGGATCACCTGGCACTGACGACGAGCCCGCTGGGTGGCGCGCTTTCAGGCTACACAGGATTGGCGATCACTTCGGGTGGCCTGTCGAACAATAACGAGCAGATCGTGCTGAAGAACAGTTGGGTGCACTGCCAGAATTCTCCAAACAGTTACGGGATCGACCTGGAGGCGGGGGCTTCGGACAACGACAAAGCGGAGAACAATGATTTTTCCAGCTGCTATCAAGGGATTCATCACGGTTACGGGAACATGCGGATTATCGGGAACATGTTCACGGCGAACGGGAATTATTCGGTGTTTGGAGCGAATGGGGCTGCGATATTTCTGGGGCAGTGCGCGTCGGGGCCGGTGAGCATTCTTTACAACGAAGAGACGGATGGAGGACAGTTCATCAACTCGGCGAATGACGCGGGTGGCGGACTGGGGTGCACGGGCGGGGTGAACGTAATTGGGAACGATATCGGGATCAGCGATTACGACGTGGCGAATACGTATCCCGTGAACCTGGGTACGACGGCGGCGGCGTACCTGGTGGAAGGGAACCAGATCCATCTGAACCAGGTTCCGACGACGCA
The DNA here is from genome assembly GCA_963785865.1 of uncultured Acidobacteriota bacterium. Taxonomy (GTDB): domain Bacteria; phylum Acidobacteriota; class Terriglobia; order Terriglobales; family Acidobacteriaceae; genus Sulfotelmatobacter. The sequence continues at coordinate 72,178 of CAWAXF010000012.1, forward strand.
CGTGATCGGATCGAAGAGTCAAGGGACTTATGGCCCTCTGGGCACGATGTACGAGTGGGGGAATACGCTGCAGAACACGAACGGGACGGCGTTGGGAATCTGCTGTCAGACGCCGGGGTTCCAAGCGGGCGAGGTGCACATGGGCACGTCGCAATATGCGCATGCAAATTCTCCGCTGCGGACCAGTTCGATGGACGATCTGAGCTTTTCAGGATTGTTCAAGAACGGATTTGCGTCGCCGCTGAAGATTTTCCGGTCGAATGGCGGACAAGGCGGAACGGGCAATGATGATTGGACGATACAAAATGTGGCGAGCAGGCCGAGCCAGACAAGTTCGCTGATCGTGAAGCACACGCAGGGAGCGACAGGAAATCTGTTTGTGGGAATTGACGGATCATTCTCGGGGTTATCGGTGGCGCAAGTTGCGGCCCCGGATGCGCCAATTGTGGGGCCGATCGGAGGGTCGGGCTCCACCAGTTACACGTATGCGATTGTGGCTTACACAGCTGGGGGAGGAACGGCGGCGGGACCGACTGCTTCGATGGCGACAGGGGTTTCGAGCTTGAGCGCGTCGCAGTACAACCAGATTTTATTTTCGGGCACCGCGGGGGCGCTGCAGTATTGCATCTGGCGAACGGCTGGAGGAGGGTCGACGGGAAGCATCGGATGCATCCCGGCGATCGCGTTCAGCAATACGGCATCGGGATACAGCGTGAACACGGTGAATGGCGGCGGGCTGCAGTACCTGTGGAAGGACACCGGACAGGCGGGCGACGGAGTTGCACTGCCTACGCTGAACACCACCGGGCAACTGGTGGTGAAGGGCGGACCGGTGACGCTTCCGATCACAGGAACAGGGTCGCAGTGTTTGCACGTGAACTCGACGGGAGTGGTGTCAGGGACAGGATCGGATTGCGGAAGCGGCGGGGGGAGCGGGTCGGGGACGGTGAATAGCGGGACGGCGTCTCACGTGGCCATCTATTCGGCGAACGGGACTGCAGTGAGTGGAGACAGCGCGTTGACCGATGATGGGGCAACCCTGAGCTATGCGGGAACGGGTGGAATTTCGGCGGCGACGGCATCATTCAGCGGGAACGTGACAGTGAATGGGGAACTGCAGGTGGCAGGGCCGTGGCTGGTGAGCAGCGTGCCTCCGAGTTCGGGTATGGGAGCGGCGGCGAGCGGGGATTCGGCGATCGGAATATCAAATGATGGGAACTTCTATATTTCGGCAAATGGAGGAGCACCGAGCCAGATTGTTACGGCGACATCGCCCACACTTTCGTCAGCGACGCTCGCGGGAACGACGACAATGACTGGTCCGCTTAGCGGGAGTAGCGCGAACTTCAGCGGGAATGTGACGGTAGGCGGGCAGATTATCGGGACCGGTCCATGGTCGGTGAGTGGTCCGGTGCCGGGCGTGGGGATCACTCCGATGGCGGGAACTTCGCAGGCCGCGTTCGACACGAACGGGTTGTTCACGCTATCGGAGAATGGCGGGGCTGCGGTACAAGTGGCGAAGGTGAATTCAAATATCACCGGCACTGCGGCGAATCTGTCGGGGACGCCGGCTCTGCCGAATGGGACTACGGCGACGACACAAGCGGCGCATGATAATTCGACAAAACTGGCGACGACATCGTATGTGGACGCTGCGATGTCGGGAATGTCGACGAGTTGGATGATGCCGATCTCGGCGAGTAATAGCGGGGCATTTCCCTCGTCGTCGGCGAACCGGTGTTTGTTGTGGGGATTCACTCTGCCAGTGGCGGTGCAAACTTCGCAGATCAGCTACTTCGTGGGAGCGAACGCGGATAATTCCGGCACGTACAACTATGACTTGGGCGTCTTCAACAGCTCGGGAAACTTGGTGCTGAACTTGAGTGGAGGATCGCTGCACGGGAGTACATTCGCGGCGGCGACGGGAGCAACCACATTGTCATGGACACAGGGATCGACGTTGCTGCTGCCGGGGGCGTACTACCTGGCTTATTACAGCAGCAATACGACGGCAACTCCTCCGACACTGTATGGGTCGGCAGGGAATGCGCCGGTGTTTTACAAGGCGGAGAGTGGGAGTTCGGGGGCGCAGGGGAGTAATGGATTTTCTATCACGCCTCGATCGGGGGGGATTCTGCCGGCCAGTGTGAGTCCTCCTGCGGCTAATGGTCCGCAGGCTTCTTATATGCCGATGTTCTGGTTGCATTGACGTCGTTATCGGGGATCAACATCCTGAGACTGGGGGGTGGATTCGACGGGAAGTCAACTTCCCCACCCTCCCGCTGAAGCGGGAAGGGTGGGGCACCCCTTTTAGTTTCTCTTTTCATAGCAATTACTACAGATGCAATTAGGTTAGGAGAAGGTTATGGCGCGGTGGATTGCCGTGGCGTTGCTGGGCTTGTGTCTTCGTGCGGAGGGTACTTCTTATTATGTGTCGAATTCTGGATCGGATTTGAATAATGGGACTTCGACGGGGACTCCGTGGCAGACGCTGGCGAAGGTAAATGCGCAGAGCTTCAATCCTGGGGACGCGATTTATTTGCAGCGGGGAGGAGTTTGGCGAGAGCAGTTGGTTCCTCCTTCGCCAGGTACCAGCGGGAACCCGATCCGGTTTGATGCGTATGGAACGGGGGCGGCGCCGGTGATTACGGCGGCGACGCCGATTGCGTTTGTCAGCGGATCGTGGACTTATGTGGCGGGCAGCACATGGAAAGCTACAGTACCGTCTGGTTTCCAGACTGCCACGGTGAGCATGGTGCAATTTGGGAGTGTGTATGGGCGCAAGCAACCGTATGGCACGGGATGTACGAACACGATCGTGAGTAAGTATGACTGGTGCGTTTCGTGGCCATATTTGTATGTCTACTCCCCGAGCGGGACATCTCCGACTGTGACGTATGCCAGTGACGGTTCGATCGTGCCGATCGTTGGATTTGCGACCGGGTTGCAGATGATAAGTATCAACGGCAAAAGCTGGCTGACGTTTCAGCACATCAAGGTGCAGGCGTTTGATTATGTGGGAGTGGGAGTGGCGGGGAGTTCGGATCACCTGGTGTTCGCAAATATGCAAGCCGACGGAATCGTGCCTTACGGGACGACTCCGCTGGGCTTCTATGTGAATGCTGAGTCCGGCGCCTGGAGATATTCAGTTTCTGAATGATGACGCCGATCTCAATTACGACGGGTTCAAGTTTGATGGGAGCGCCACGGCGATCAGCATGGTGAATTGCCGCGGATATGCAAATCGCGATGCTGGATTGAAAGATAATACTGGGCATGTCTCTTACTCGTACTCACATTTTTATGGGAACAACGTGGCGCAGTTTCCGGCGGGAGACGTGGTGGGAGGAACAGCTGGAACGGGAAATGTACCTTCTGGAATTGCGCCGGTACTGGCGAATTTCAATAGCTATCCGGCGCGGTTTTCATTCACGGTGGATGATGTGGGGTCGTCAGAAGGAACTGAGGACTACATAAATTCCCTGCTCACGGTTTTCAGCGCGCGAGGACTCAGGTTCAATGCAGGCGTGGTGCCATCGTATGCAGTGGATTGGGAGGCGGTGAGGAGTTGGTACGGAGCGGGACATGAGATCGATTCGCATTCCTGGTCGCATCAGTACTACACCACGAATCTGAATCCGTGCGGCATTTCGCCGTGTTCGCCGCCTTATCCGAACGCGCCGGCGCTCGACATAAGGTATACGGGGACCTGGAACAACGGCGACGATCAGTGTCGCGGGGAACGTGCTCTCGACGAATATTGGGGGAGCGGCCGGCGACAATGTAAGTGTAAATCTGGCGACGGCACCGTACGACACTATGGTCGAGTTGCTGCATTATCTGGAGGGCCTGCCGAATTATGTGGTGAGTTACGACACGAGCGGGCCGCTGGTAAGACCAAATACTCATAGCAAGAATCTGCTGAATGTGACGAATCAGGACATCAAGAACTCGATGGCGGCATTGCTCTACGACCAGACGAAGTTGGAACCAGATGAGATGGTCGCGTCAAAGACGACGATTGAAAGTAATGTACCTGGGCTGACGGAGAGGTTCTTCGTTTACCCGGACGGCATAGAAGATCCAAGTACGGAAGCGGATGCGATTGCGGCCGGGTATACGGCAGCGCGGGGAAGCCTGGCAATGAAGGGGCAGGACAACGTCACGGCGAGCGCGAATTCGCTTTATTCGAACGGGGTGAATGTGCAGAACATCACGAGCCTGGGGGCAATCCAGATTCATGGATTGTCGCATACGCAAATCGATCAAATGGCAGCGAACCTGGTGTTCCGTGCCGCGACGTGGGGGGCTCCGTACGGATTGTTTACTCATTTCAACTCGCGAGGAGACGACGCGCCGGACGTGACCAATGGTGAACTGGGCATATTTCTTGACTCGATCACAGTGCATGGGGGCAGCATGCTGACGAATATGCAACTGGCGGGCGCGATCACATCGGGTACGAACTTCAGCGGCGGGACACGGTGGATTCAGAATCCCAGCGGGAGTGCGGCGAATCTGGCGGTGGCTACGGCCGGGGCTGCGACGGTGGGAGCAGGGACGGCGACGAGTTATCCGATTGATATCAATGGTGTGGATCGCTCCATGTTGAAGAGCTGGGACATTGGTGCGAGTACTTACGTTTCGCAGAGATATGGAACGGGTGGTGGGAGTGGGCAGTGGGTAATGCGGTAGTGGATTAGTTCCGCACCTGTTTCTTGAAATCACAATTCTCAGACGTTCGGTGCGAGAGTCGGGATGAGTTCTGGGAATTCGACGTTTCTTCGTAAATCTTTTCATACACATTTTTGAGGGTCTTACGGTGATGAAATTTTCTGTTCTCATCGTTGCGCAGGCGTGTGTCTTGTTGTCGGCGAGTGTGGGCCAAGCGCAACGGTATACGGTTTATGGCAAGCCTGGATTTTCGGGATCGTACACGAGGATCGGCGGGGCGCGCACCGGTGAAGTACCGTTTTACGTGCAGTTGCCCCTCCACTGGGTGGACAATCTGGAATACACAGAGAAAACCTCGAACACGATCAACTTCCCGGCGAGCGGCACGGGCGGATCGTGGAGCTGCGGCGCGACGAACTATGGCCCTTATACGGCCGATTCTGCTGTAAGTCTGCAGCGAGCGATCAACGATGCTGAAACATGCAGAACATACAACGATTCCGGGACGCAAATTAACATTCCGGCAGGCCACGTGTTCTCGCAAGCCACGGGCTTAACTCTACCGCAAACTGCGGGGGATACTTCCACGAACTTTATCGTCCTAACCAGCACTAATCCGCTTCCCGCCGGACGCACCGCATGTTCCCACGGAATACAAGATAACCTTGCGCAATCGATGGAGCCGGGAATTCGCAATCCAGGATGCAACGGCACGGCCCTGAGTTACCAACTGGCGGATAGCATCACTTCCGTATCGGGAGCGTTCACACTGGCCAATGGAACGGCCACGAATGCCTCGGCGTACAACGATATTGCTTCTCTGTGGACATTGGAATGTACGCAGGCAAATTGCATCGGCATCAGCACTGTTAATGCGGATGCGAATGGAACTTCTCCACATCACTATGCAATTCTGAATGCCGAGGTCCGGCCTGTCGCGGGGTTAACGTCCAGCGGAGCGCCAGTAAAACTCGGGAAACAGACTGAAACGGCGGTTTCACAACTGCCGTCACATATCCACCTGGCCTACGATTATTTTCATGGAGACTGGACTGATGCCCCAGTAAGCGGCGGCATGGCGACTGCGGGGCCCACAGGCACAAACAGAATTGCCAACGGAGTATATTTCGCAGGATGTAACAACTGCTCTCTGGCTTATTCGTACTTAGACCGGATGATCATACCTGGTTCAGAAGGACACGCCATTCTTCTGGAGTACGCGCAGCAGATTAAGATCGTTCACAATTGGGTAGAGGGCGAGTCAATCGGACTGTTTTCTGGAGGAGTCAGCGACACGATTACCATCCCAGGCTTTGTTCCCGCAACCGACGTTGAAGATCGCGCGAACCGTTACACTTACCCTTATTCATGGCTGTTGGCGCAGGATGCGGGGTTGTGTGTGAACGGCCTCGCCTGCTCAGGGAATGGATATGGCCGCAAGAACTCACACGAACTCAAGGCCGCGTCGCGTTATCTCTATGACGGAAACATTAATGAGAATGTGGATGGCTCAGGAGGACAGAGCGGGATAATTCTCAGCTGGAAAACTACCAATGCGGGAGGCGGTGGACAGGGCAATTACTGGTTTACCAATGAGAACGTTACATTCACGAACAACATCCTGCGTAATGGTTGTCAAGGAGGTTCGTGGGGCTTTCGATCAATTAACTCTACCGGGAATGGCGGGGGAGTTACGTTACCGACTCAGTTGACCCTTTGGCAGAATAACCTCACTTATAACATTGACCTCTCAAACCCGGGCTGCGGCGGTGTTAGCCCAATTATGGGGTTCCGGGTAAACAACAACGATGGTAATACCTGGGCCGCTTCCTGCACACGGGATTCATCTGGCCTGACCAGCACATGCACGCTAACCAGCGCAGCAGGCGTAACTCAGAGCAACATGAACGTTGGAGATCCGGTAAATGTCACAGCATGCACGGACACTACATTCAACACACCGGCCACTGGACTAACACTAGCCTTGTCAGGAACCGTTCCGAGTGGTCTGAATGTGGTTTACCCGAACTCCGGCACGCCCAATGTCTCAAGCTCTGGCTGTACCTTCAATAATATCCAAGGTTGGCCGCGCTATCTGATGTTCGATCACAACAGTGAGTTCGTGGCTTCCGGGGCGAATGATCCTTATATCACGACGAACGCTTCACCCTTGCCGCTTTCACGAAACATGAGTTTCACCAATAGTATTTTCGTCAATGGGGGACCGAATTCTACTTTCGGCGAGGGCACCAGAACTCTGACCAAAGCATTCGATGGAGCTTCCTTGATATTCCATCACCTGTTATTTGCGGGACGTGATCCTGCAGTCACCTGCCCCGGCCATACGAGCCCCGCTGCTGGAGGTATCGCTGCCTGCTACGGGCAGTGGGACACGATTGGCGTGCAGACCACGCCAACGGCAGTCTGGGGAACGCAGTCACCCCACTGTGCAGGCTCTCCGAGCAGCGGTTGTATCGGAGTCGCGGGAGGTGTGAACACTGGATCGCTGTCGATAAATCTGTCGGATTATCACGGATACGCGCTCGCCACCGGTTCAATTTTCAAGGCTGGACAAGTTAACCAGGCTTCAGACCGAAAAGATCTGGGAGCAAACATCTGGGAAATTGACAAAGCGCAAACTGCGACTAAGTACTTATGTCACTCCGTCTGCGGCAGCGGACCGTTTCTTGATGGTTACGTTCCAGAATAGCTTCGGAACGTGACTGCCTGATCTTCAGTTCTCCCTGGAACAACGACTCTCGGAACTGACGCCGGCGACAAACTTTTCAGTGAACTAGCGGGGCATGGAGATCGCGGGTTCGGTTGTAACTCGCGTGCGAAACGGCGAACGTGCCAGAGGGTTGGTTTACAGCTACGAGATCGGGAATGCAAACGCGAAGAGTTGTGGTAGGGAGTGAAGTAACTTGGGAAGAGGGAGTCAAACTTTCCACCCTTTCTGAAAATGAGAGGGTTTTGTGAAGGGGAGTGAAGTAACTGGGAGAGGGAGTAAATACCTCTCTCGGCAAAATCGCGGAGAGAAGGGTGGCGCATCCCTTGGTTGTTTGTCTTACTTTTTGGCGTTGGCGTGGAGGGATTCATATGACGGGCATTAAGGTTTGGCGAATTGGGCTGGCATTAGTCCTGGCGGTGACTGTGATTGGGACGGGGTGTTCTACGAATTGGAGCGGGCAGGCGAGGGAAATTGTGGCGGTGCTGATTCCGGCAGCTACGAATTTGGTAAAGCTCGTGGCGGCATTGCAGGGAAATAACGTATCGGCGGAGGATCTCGCTGCGGTTCAGAATGCAGGAACTGAAGTTCGGGGCGATCTGCAGCTGATTCAGGAGTTGATTGCCAGCTATGAGTCGGCGGACCAGGCTGCGAAGCCGGGGATTCTGAATCAAATTCAAAGTGCGCTGGGCGTAACGCAAGCGAATTTGCAGGAATCGCTGTTGGGGTTGCATATCAAGGATGCTGCGACCCAGGAAAAGATTACGGCGATCGTGGGGATTCTTTCGTCGGAGGTGCAGGCGCTGGGCGCGATTGTGCCCATCGTACAGGGACAGGATTCAGGGGCCAGGGCGCAGAGGCCAGTGGTCGCTCGGGCTGCGGTGCGAGTCAAGTCTCCGTTGAGTGCTGGTGAGTTTGTGAAGTCTTACAACTCGATTTTGACGGCTGAGAGTGGGAATGTCGCATTGGATGGCTTGACGGCGGGGTTTCGGATTAAAACATTCACATCCGGAGGCGCGTGCTGAGTAGAAATCGCGTCAAGTCAAATCCCCACCCTATCCCGCTAAAGACGCGGGATAAGGGTGGGGCACCCCGGGGAGGAAAGAGGGGGCTTGTGTGGAGTGATTTGAGGTTAGTGGAACAATTCGGGTTTTTTCTCGATTTGCGAGCGAACGAGGAGACGGTTCGGGATCTGCTGATTCGCAGCCTGTTGAAGATTCGAGTAAAGAAAGGCGGGGTGCATTCGTTCAAGTTGAACCGGGCGCAGCGAGCCTATTCGCGAAAGGCGGGCAAGCACAACATTGTGCTGAAAGCGCGGCAGGTGGGGATCACGACTTATATTGCGGCGCGATTTTTCATTCAGACGATTACGCGGCCGGGAACGCTGAGCGTACAAGTGGCGCACAGTGAAGAGTCGGCGCAGGCGATTTTCAATATCGTGCACCGGTTTTGGGAGAACTTGCCCAATTCGCGGTTGCACCGAGGAAAAAAAAAAAAAAAAAAAAAAAAAAAAAAAAAAAAAAAAAAAAAAAAAAAAAAAAAAAAAAAAAAAAAAAAAAAAAAAAAAAAAAAAAAAAAAAAAAAAAAAAAAAAAAAAAAAAAAAAAAAAAAAAAAAAAAAAAAAAAAAAAAAAAAAAAAAAAAAAAAAAAAAAAAAAAAAAAAAAAAAAAAAAAAAAAAAAAAAAAAAAAAAAAAAAAAAAAAAAAAAAAAAAAAAAAAAAAAAAAAAAAAAAAAAAAAAAAAAAAAAAAAAAAAAAAAAAAAAAAAAAAAAAAAAAAAAAAAAAAAAAAAAAAAAAAAAAAAAAAAAAAAAAAAAAAAAAAAAAAAAAAAAAAAAAAAAAAAAAAAAAAAAAAAAAAAAAAAAAAAAAAAAAAAAAAAAAAAAAAAAAAAAAAAAAAAAAAAAAAAAAAAAAAAAAAAAAAAAAAAAAAAAAAAAAAAAAAAAAAAAAAAAAAAAAAAAAAAAAAAAAAAAAAAAAAAAAAAAAAAAAAAAAAAAAAAAAAAAAAAAAAAAAAAAAAAAAAAAAAAAAAAAAAAAAAAAAAAAAAAAAAAAAAAAAAAAAAAAAAAAAAAAAAAAAAAAAAAAAAAAAAAAAAAAAAAAAAAAAAAAAAAAAAAAAAAAAAAAAAAAAAAAAAAAAAAAAAAAAAAAAAAAAAAAAAAAAAAAAAAAAAAAAAAAAAAAAAAAAAAAAAAAAAAAAAAAAAAAAAAAAAAAAAAAAAAAAAAAAAAAAAAAAAAAAAAAAAAAAAAAAAAAAAAAAAAAAAAAAAAAAAAAAAAAAAAAAAAAAAAAAAAAAAAAAAAAAAAAAAAAAAAAAAAAAAAAAAAAAAAAAAAAAAAAAAAAAAAAAAAAAAAAAAAAAAAAAAAAAAAAAAAAAAAAAAAAAAAAAAAAAAAAAAAAAAAAAAAAAAAAAATTTTTTTTTTTTTTTTTTTTTTTTTTTTTTTTTTTTTTTTTTTTTTTTTTTTTTTTTTTTTTTTTTTTTTTTTTTTTTTTTTTTTTTTTTTTTTTTTTTTTTTTTTTTTTTTTTTTTTTTTTTTTTTTTTTTTTTTTTTTTTTTTTTTTTTTTTTTTTTTTTTTTTTTTTTTTTTTTTTTTTTTTTTTTTTTTTTTTTTTTTTTTTTTTTTTTTTTTTTTTTTTTTTTTTTTTTTTTTTTTTTTTTTTTTTTTTTTTTTTTTTTTTTTTTTTTTTTTTTTTTTTTTTTTTTTTTTTTTTTTTTTTTTTTTTTTTTTTTTTTTTTTTTTTTTTTTTTTTTTTTTTTTTTTTTTTTTTTTTTTTTTTTTTTTTTTTTTTTTTTTTTTTTTTTTTTTTTTTTTTTTTTTTTTTTTTTTTTTTTTTTTTTTTTTTTTTTTTTTTTTTTTTTTTTTTTTTTTTTTTTTTTTTTTTTTTTTTTTTTTTTTTTTTTTTTTTTTTTTTTTTTTTTTTTTTTTTTTTTTTTTTTTTTTTTTTTTTTTTTTTTTTTTTTTTTTTTTTTTTTTTTTTTTTTTTTTTTTTTTTTTTTTTTTTTTTTTTTTTTTTTTTTTTTTTTTTTTTTTTTTTTTTTTTTTTTTTTTTTTTTTTTTTTTTTTTTTTTTTTTTTTTTTTTTTTTTTTTTTTTTTTTTTTTTTTTTTTTTTTTTTTTTTTTTTTTTTTTTTTTTTTTTTTTTTTTTTTTTTTTTTTTTTTTTTTTTTTTTTTTTTTTTTTTTTTTTTTTTTTTTTTTTTTTTTTTTTTTTTTTTTTTTTTTTTTTTTTTTTTTTTTTTTTTTTTTTTTTTTTTTTTTTTTTTTTTTTTTTTTTTTTTTTTTTTTTTTTTTTTTTTTTTTTTTTTTTTTTTTTTTTTTTTTTTTTTTTTTTTTTTTTTTTTTTTTTTTTTTTTTTTTTTTTTTTTTTTTTTTTTTTTTTTTTTTTTTTTTTTTTTTTTTTTTTTTTTTTTTTTTTTTTTTTTTTTTTTTTTTTTTTTTTTTTTTTTTTTTTTTTTTTTTTTTTTTTTTTTTTTTTTTTTTTTTTTTTTTTTTTTTTTTTTTTTTTTTTTTTTTTTTTTTTTTTTTTTTTTTTTTTTTTTTTTTTTTTTTTTTTTTTTTTTTTTTTTTTTTTTTTTTTTTTTTTTTTTTTTTTTTTTTTTTTTTTTTTTTTTTTTTTTTTTTTTTTTTTTTTTTTTTTTTTTTTTTTTTTTTTTTTTTTTTTTTTTTTTTTTTTTTTTTTTTTTTTTTTTTTTTTTTTTTTTTTTTTTTTTTTTTTTTTTTTTTTTTTTTTTTTTTTTTTTTTTTTTTTTTTTTTTTTTTTTTTTTTTTTTTTTTTTTTTTTTTTTTTTTTTTTTTTTTTTTTTTTTTTTTTTTTTTTTTTTTTTTTTTTTTTTTTTTTTTTTTTTTTTTTTTTTTTTTTTTTTTTTTTTTTTTTTTTTTTTTTTTTTTTTTTTTTTTTTTTTTATTTAGGTGGGAGTGCTGCGGTTCATGAGGGCAGTCCCGGCCGAGCCTTATACGAAGACCGGAGATCCATTTGAGTTTGATTTTGGATATCGAGTTGCGGAGAAGCTCAAACTGTTTCATGCGGTCTCGATGAGAGCTAGCGTGGATTCGGGAGTCATGCTTGCGGCAAGATATCCGAGATTCTGCCAGTTATGGCGCAGGTTACCCAGGCTACTCCGATGCTCACTGCCGTGGTTGAGGATGATTTGGATAACAAGAGGAATGAGGTTCAGTTTGCAACGGAGATGATGAAAGAGAATGGAATTTACGTTGCGGAGATGAAGAAGGTACCCGAGATCGCGGCGATGGCGAGGGTGGATTTGCGAGTCTGAGCAGGATTGCAAACTATCTGAGGGATTAGAGAAATCGGCTCCGCTTACGCGGGGCTTTTTTGTTGGAACTGGAGAGCGGTCAGAGCGTACTTCGCGCATTTAAGAGGTCAAAACCCCCACCCTCCCGCAAAATGCGCGGGAAGGGTGGGGCACCCTCTTTGGATATACATCGAGATTGGGGCGGGAAAACTCTTATGACAATCAGCGAGGCGGTACGCGGCGCTTGGCGCCGGGTGGCGGGAGTGTCTTCTGCAGATTCGCTGCGGGGGATGGAGAAGAAACGGCGGACTTCGAGCTTGCCGTCGATCTTTAATTCTTATGGGCCGCTGGTGGAGGCGATGCCCAAGGCAACGCCTTACAACTTGCGGCGGTTCTCGGAGACACCGATTGCGCGACGGGCGATCAACTGCATTAAAGATCGGATTGCCGGAATGCGATGGCGAGTGCAGCCCGAGCGGGATACTCGCTCGACACGATTCCGGATGGGGCGGCACGGGTGCGGATTTGACTTCGAATTTTGAGTCGCCGAATCCGGATGATTCGTTCCGGTCGCTGGCGGAGCAGGTATTGGAAGACATCATCGTGGGGGGATATGGGGCGATTGAGGTGCAGGTGAACCCGGGATGGGAGGAAAGTTCGGTGATGTCCCACGGGTGAAATCCCACTTCTCCAAAGGCAGGGAGAAGTGGGGCACCCGCACCCACACTCGCAAGGCGTGCCTAAACAACAAGCACCGCTGGCGATGTGGGCGGTGGATGGGGCTTCGATCCGGGTGAATTTGGAGTGGGATGGCTCACCTCACTCGCAACGCTATTTGCAGGTCAATGATTCGTTGAATTCGAAGATTGAGCTGGACGATGACGAACTGATTTACATTCGGTTGAATCCTCGGACTCACACTCCATTCGGGCTGGGGCGGCTCGAGGTGGCGTTTGAGACTATCAATTCATTTCTGGGGGCGCATCGCTATGCGTCACGGCTCGCCTCGAACACCGTGGTGCAGTATGCGCTGTGGTTGCAGGATTTGACGCCAGAACATCATGAGCGGCTGATCCGGTGGCGGCAGGACGAGATCGAGGGCACGGGGAAGGTGACCATCCTATCGGTCGAGAGCAAACCGGAGGTGCTGAGGTTCGGTGGAGGCACCGATGCAGACTTGCGACTGCAGTGGCAGGAGTTCCTGCTGCGAGTCGTCGCTTCCGCGTTCGACCTTCCTCCGTTTTAGCTGGGGGTGGAGCGGGACGTGAACCGCTCCACCGCGGAGGAGATGAATGAGATGGCGTTTCGGCAGGCGATTGTGCCGACGGCGCGGTTACTGGCGGAGTCGTTGACGCGCGGCGTTATCTCGAAGAAGTTGGGGTGGAATGATCTGGAGTTTGTGTTTGCGGATGTGGATGCGACCGATCCACTGGAGGAAGCGCAGATCCAGCAGATTTTGTTGCAGAACGGCGTGCTGACGGTGAATGAGGTTGTCGGATGCGTGGGCTGCCGGAGTTGGGGTGAGAGCGGATCGAATATTCAGCGCGGAGGAGACGCAGAACGCTGAGAGGATGGGACGAAAATCCCCATGCACTTTGGAATCGGTTGAGGGCGGGGATTTTTCGACTTCGCTCCCTGAGCGAAGTGGGGGATCTATGTAACGTTTGCGAGTCCCAGGAGATTGCATGGATCCTTCGCTTCGCTCAGGATGACAGATTGGAATGATGAGGGAGATGAAAATGATTGAGCTGGCGAGTATGGCGGTGACGATGCCGAAGGTGGAAGGGCATCCGAACCGCGTGGATTTTCGGGGAGTATTGACGGTGTTCGATGTTGCTTGACAGCGGGCTCCGAATGGGGCGAAGGGGCATCGAGTGATATTGACTCGAGCGGCTGCGCAGAAGGCACTCCCATCTTTGATGGGCATGGCTCTGGATTATGCGCCGGAGCTTGATCGGCATGATGCGCGGTGCAAGGTGGGAGTGATCACGAGCGCGCAAGTCGTGGGAGCGGATCTTGAAGTCGGAGGCTATCTGTATGCGAAGGATTTTCCGGAGATCGTGGAGGAAGTAGCGAAGTGCGGGAGGACGCCGGTAAAACTCAGAGCTCGGACCTGGGGTTCCTGGGTACGGGCTTCGGGGGTCATTCCCAGGCAGGCCGGCGGAGAAGCAGAAAGGCTCAGAGTGTCTCTGGCTCATGCCGCGGCGGAAATTCGGAGCTTGACGGCGGGCATTCGAAAAGCGACAGAGCACGAGCGAAAGCCAATCGTGTTGCGCGCTGAAGCGGCTGACTCGGCGGCGTTCCGGGGCTGGGAATGTCATTCGAAGTGACTGACGTGAACGTGGTGGATGAAGGGGCTCGGCTGTGGACGATCAATCACGTGACTTTTACCGGGGCGGCGGTCTTGAGGAAGAGCAAGGCGGCTTACCAGGACACCTGGATTGAGCTGGCGGACAGAGAAGGAAGTCAACATCAGTAGGCTTCGGCTCAACCAGGCACAAACGACTTCAACATCCCCCACCCTCTCCGCGAAAGGCGCGGAGAGATTGGATTGAAGTGGTGAACTCGAAGGGAAGCAACATCATTAGAGTGTACGGCTCAACGGCTGGCGCGAAGTAAGTCAACATCCCCACCCTCCCGCAGAAAACGCGGAAAGGGTGGGGCACCCCGGGTTGGCGGGATTTTTGGAGGGAAAAACGGAATGAATGACGAGGTATTGCAGGCGTTTATGGCGACGGCGGAACGGCTGGCTTCGGCGGCTGAATCGTTGGATCGCGTGTTGGCGCGGCTGGATGCGCAGCAGGAAGCGTTGAATGCGAAAGTGGATCAGCTTGTGGCATCGGTGGATGAGAGTGCAGGTCACGATTTGGAAAGCGAAGCAAGTCGCCAATTGCAAGAGAGGGTGGCTGAACTTGAGAAATCGAATGCTGATCTGAAGGCCCAGGCTGCGAGGATGGCACGCAAGACACTTCCGCCCATGGTGTCGGCGATCGTAGCAAAGAGCGGGAGCGATGCCGGCAGCGAGAAGATTGAGAAGGAAGTTTTGGAAAAGACGCTGCAGAGTTTAAGCGTAGAACAGCGAATTGCGGTAAAGGCGGAATTGGCGCGGGCAGGAATGATCGAGTAGGACCGGTGGGCATTGCTGGGAGGCGCGACTTGGTCGCGCCTTTTGTATTTGCTGTCGTGAATCCCACTGTTCGAAGTGCCTCACGACAAAGTCGGGGGCTGGAAATTTGAAGTTGTCGAAGTTCGCAGACGATTTTCGGAAGAAATTAACTCACAACAATTAAGTCACAAGGAGAGTACATGCAGGGACAATTTGTGGATTTGATGGCGGCGGCGGATTTTCTGGGACCGGCTGCGGTCGAAGTGGACCGATATCAGACGGAAATTTTTGACATCGTGCGGAGACGGGGCGTATTCGGGCAACGCATCAAGCAAGTGCCGGCGACGGGACATCCCTCGCGATTCTTTGCGGAGACAGCGATTCCGGCGCCCAGCGCGGCGCAGGCATTCGTAGATCCGCGAAATATTGTGCCCACGGTGCAAACACCGGCTCGGATTGAGTTATCTGTGCCGTTAAAGGCGTTGGTGTCGCAGATCAACTACAACCTGTTCGATCTGGAAGTAACGGCGCAGCAGAGCCAGTTTGCGTATCTGCAGGCGAAGGACTTGGCAGACGCGGTGGACGGGCTGATGCGAACGCATGATGTTGCGCTCTGGAACGGAACTGATACTTCGCTGAGCGCTCCGACTACGGCGCAATACTTCGGCGTTGTGGGGCAGATCGCGGCCGGCGGCAACACGGTCACGATTGGAACGACGAAGAGCATTGTGGACGGGCTAAAGACGACCGTGGCGCAGATGGTTGCGAGTTCCTCGTACCAGGTGCGGCCTACTGCGATTTATGCCAATCCGATGCTGCTGGACCTGATCGATCAAGAGATGAAGACGCAATTCAATGTTGTGCTCAACACGGTCGAAATCACCGGTGGCTACCGCGTGAAGGCACTGACGACTCAGGCTGGGGAGTTGCCGCTAATTCCGGAATGGGCGTTGGGGTACACAGGAGTGATCGGGACCAATGCGGTATTGCCGGCTTACATCGTGAGCGAGGACCTCATCGAGTATCACTGGCTGACAGATCCGAATCCGCGAGTGTTCAAGCTGGGTCTGCCTGGATCTCTGAGCCAGCAGCAAGTCGTCGTGAAGTTTGGGGCGCCAGTGGTGAAGGGGGCTAGCTTTGCGCATTACGAGGTTAAAGTGCAAAGGTAGGGAACTCGGTACCAGTACTCAATGCTCGGTACTCAGTACTCCGCATTCAGTTCTTTTGCTTGCTTGTTTCATCTTGGCTTGTAGTAAGTCAACATCCCCACCCTATCCCGCTAAAGACGCGGGATAAGGGTGGGGCACCCTGGAGTTAGAGAGATCATCATGAATTATCTGGAAAGTAGCGAGTATTTGAGTTACGGGTTGGAGGCTACTACTGATCCGTCCTGGGTAACAGCTGCGTCGGCGGTCATTGATGCTCATTGCCGGCGGGCGACTTTGGGGATTTGCCAGTATGAGGAGCGGTTAAAAATGCCGCCGGAATTCAACACCGTGAGACTCAGCTACCTGCCGCTCACGATTGTCGCGCCGGCTAGTACGCCGATTGTTTCGCTGCAAGGAAGGTATGGAATTCCGCGGCGAGGGGAATGGGCGTTTGCGGACAACAGCCTGGAATTTGCCGTGGTATTTGGGTTACCGGGATCGTGGACAGCGATTGATCCCGGGAGCGTAGACATTTGGGAAGCAGGGGGAGAGCTGACTTTTCCGGTCAACGTTCTGGGACTCTCGTTCAACGAGGTGGCGGTGGTTTACAACGCGGGGCTGGCGACTATCCCATCGAGCGTCAGAGTAGCGTGCGCGCAGATCGTAAAAAATGCGCAGGTGACACCAGCTCTGAACGTGAAGTCGGGAAAGATCGATCGCATCCGGCTGGATTACTTCGGGGACACTCTGGTGGATGAAACAGTACGCGGGCTGCTGGAAACGTTTGTGGCGCGGAAGGCGGGGTAGAAGTGCTCAGGTCAGTTTTCAGAATCAGGGATGAGGGATCAGGGAATAGGGATAGGAGGGTTTATGGGAGGCGGGATTTGCGGGGACGCTTTGCAGCGGGCGGCAGACGCGCTTTTAAGGGCGGGGGGAAAAGATTCGGTGAGCTTATTGCTACCGGCAACTGCGATGGCTGCAGATGCGGCGGGGCAATTGGGATTGGTGGATCCGGGAGTGCAGGAGGTCATGATCTCTCCCGTGTTCACGCGCGAGTTGACTACAGGGAATTCAGGTCCGCGACGGCGAATTGAGTTCACGATGTCGACATCAGTCATTGCGGCCCAGTTGCCTAGTCTGGGAATGGAATCGGGCGACGACTTGTTTTCCGTTGTGCTGGGGCTGAATCATCGCGGGGATCTTTTTCACATCGAGAGTGTGGTTCCAGAGAATTACGCGGGGATGGTTTGTTTTTATGTTGTCACCGCGGTGGAGTGAGAACGTTCATACCCACTGAGAGAGAGTCTATGCAATTTGCCAAGGACAGTTTTTTTGTTGCGCTGCAGGAGAGGTTGGCGGGATTGAATCCTGCGCGCGTGGTCACGGTATCAGGAACGACGGTGCCGGGCGTGGTAGTACCGGAGAATCTGCCGCCCAAATACGAAGAAGCGGAAGCAAATACTTTTTACATTGAGTGGGGCGCAGCGGAGGTGTGTCCGGGACGGGGATGGGATTGCGGGCTGATAAGCCTGGACGTGGAGATTTCGTATTACAGCGTGGGATCGGTAGCGAGCATGGTGGATCGCGGCAGACTACTGGGGCAACTTGATGCCGAATTGATGAGCATCTGCCAGCCTCCTAATACGGAGAAGCGCGACTACACACGGTCGCCGAGCTCAGATCTGGGGACGAGAGTTTTCTGGAATCAACCTATGTTGTCGGCCGCGCATTCCGGGGAGTCATCCGGCAAGAGCGCGAGTGTGGCTCAGGCTCGCGAACATACGCGAGTTGAGCGAACCGCGCGGCTGAAGATCTATTTCTTTCCGGAGGTAAAGTTCTCATGAACGCTGCATCGGTGCGCGGGGCGATGGTCCCAGTGACGCGGCGGATTCGAGCCTATTTCGCTGCGGTAGACCGGACGAGCGAGGCGCCAACTATCTTCGACCCCGCGATGGGGGACTTCTTACTTGATAGGCCTCCGTCTCCATGGCTGGATCTGGGCTGGGTAGAAAACTTCGAGCGCTGGTACGAGACCTCGAACGAGGTGGTGCGGTCTGGCGCAAGGGGGATGGCAGGGACGCAGTATCGAGGCCCGGTGGACGCGCGAGTGGAATTCGATTTTTGCCAGTGGGGGAAGTTGCAGATGGCTTTGGCTTGCGGATCGGAGCATATGAACGTGTTGGCGCCGGCATCGGGCGGTGGATCGCCGGCACCGTCGGGGGGAACAGCGGAGGCGGCAGTTGCGCTTCTTGCGGGGTCGACAGCCAGCGAGTTGGTTTTGGGGGCAGGAGTCGCAGGTACTTTTCCGGAGGGCTGCTTGATCGCGGTCGATCTCGATTACCAGCAGCAAGTTGGATTTGTGGGATCAGGGATTGCAGCAGCGTACGTGAGTGATCCGGAAGCGGTAAGACGGGACCCTGATTACATACGACGAGTGACATTCAATGTGGGACGGGTGGCGGAAGTTACCGCGACTTCAGTTGTGCTCGGACAGCCACTTCTGGGGGGAGTCCCGCCGATGGGAGCCTCAGTTCAGCGGGTTGTGGCATTTGTGGATCGGGAGTGCGGATCGTTTTTCCAGGAGTGGTCGGCACTTTTTGTGGCAGAGGAAGAATCGGGAGGGCGCGTGTGCTTCTACTATCCGCGTCTGTGCGCTACCGGAGCATCGGCTGGCAAAGCTAAACGTGAGGAGTTTGCTGTTATTGCGAAGCCGTTGTCTTCGATTTCGCTGCGAAGCTCGTTCTTGGCGCTTCCTTTTAATGACACCAATGATGGGCAGCGTGTGCTGTGTTATCGCAGCTACCTTCCTGCGGCGCAGAGCGCCGCGTACTAAGGACCTGAGTCCAGATCAAAAACTCCCAGACCCGCTCCCTGCTGGGCACAGAGGAATCTTTATCTTTCATGAAAATTACTATCGACAATTTGTTGGGGCTTGGCGTGCGGGATTATACCGGGGCGCTCGATCCGGCGTTTGCACCTCGCCTGGAACGGAAGATCAACGCTCCTGCGGCGTTCACTTGCAAGCTAGTGGGTAGCTCACATGAATTTGAGGTACCAGTGGCCGGGGCACGAGTGGCGGTGCTCAAAGCTGGTGGCGAATTCCTGTTCACTGGATATCTGACGCAGCAGCCTGAGTTCGAGTTCCTGGGCTGGGGCGAATCGGGACCAGTGCACCGGTATGGGCTTATTGCGGAGAGCGACGAAGTTCTGCTGAATCAGAAGGCGCTGCCAAACCGGGCGCCTTTTATAGCACGCAGTGCGGGTTCAGCTCTGAAACAACTTGTGGAGGATTTGCTCCCGGGGCAGTTCGACACAGCTGAAGTCGAGGACATCGATACTTTGGCTCACTATCAAGTAAATCCGCAGAAGAAGTTTTCGGAGCATGCCGGCGAAATTGCGCTGGCTGCACGGGCCAGCTACCGCGTGATGGATCGAAAGCTGACGCTGAGTCCAGTGGGAGCGGAGACTTATGCGATAAGCGAGAACGACCCGAATTTTTCGCCGCGCGGCTTGAAGGTGGCGTGTCCGACAGCCTCGGTGAACGATGTGACGGTGATCGGGCTGGACGAGCCACAGGCCTACGTGCGGGATTATTTCGTAGGTGATGGTTTCAGTTCGCGATTCTATTTGTCGCAACAGCCCTTCCAGCAGAATCGACGGGCGCTGATCAACGAGAAGTATCTGGCACTCGATGCGACGACATGGAAGGTAAGCGATGTGGGGGCGGCCATATCGGTGGGCGCACAAGCTCTGCAGATCAACGGCGGGAGCGGGCGAGATGGGGAATCGACCATCTCGTTTGTCGAGCAGATCGAACTGGGAGGTGCGCTGGAATTGCAACACGGGGATGTCAGCTTCACGGCACCGTCGCGTGGTGTGATTGGGGGTCTGTATGCCGGACAGGTCTCCACGGCTGGGTGCCTGGCGGGATTCCAAATCACTCCTTCCGGGAGCGCATCGAGCATACAGGCATTGCTCAATGGGTCCGCGACCGGAGCGATGATTACGACGACGGCGGGGCATCGGTATCTTCTGACGACCTATGTCTATTCGATGGAGGTGTACCGGTCGAGTGAGACGTATCACTCTTCGGTCAATGTCTATGGCGGAACTGCTGTGGCGGGAAATGTCCGTATTGTTCTGCAGGTGCAGGACATTAATCCTTCCGTGCCTTCCAGCATGCTAGCTCCGGCAACGGTGCTGTACGACGGCGTTATATCCAACGCTCCAGGATTTTGTGCATATGCGCTGGTGAACGCCGTCAACATGCAGTGCAGCATTGCCGGCACGTACGTACGCCACATTTCTACGGCAGAAGTGCGAAGCGCATTGCCCGATCAAGGATATGAAACACGGCTGGTGGAGTCGCTTTCGGATGGCGGGGAGTGTGCAATTGTGGGCTCGGGGGACGCTGGATTTTTACCCGCAGTACGTGCCTCCACTGGACACCTTAGTTGTGGTGAGCTATCGCGGGGTGGGAGCGGGAGTAGCCGAAGTAGTAAATGAGGGCGATCGTGTGCGCCTGGAGAACGGAGCCGATGATGGGGTGCGGAGTTCGGTTAGGAGGATCAAGGCTCCGAGGGCGCGAACGCAGGTAGATTGCGAGAATGCTGCGATGGCAATTCTCGAGGACGCAGGAGCGCCGGCATGGATCGGCAGTTATGAAACCTGGAGTGACTTCCTTCCCGGAGGAGCGGGCGACATCTTTCCTGGTGATGGCATGCGGGTGAATGCGCCATCCCGGGAAGCGATTTTCGAAGCTACTGTTAGGAATGTGAATATCGCATGGATGGATCCGGAAAACGATCGCGGTGTTTACACGATTGCGTTCGCGAATGACCTGGCACGGCCGGTGGCGATCGAGATGGAGGCTTCGGGAGGGACGGTACCTTTGCAAGATTTGCCGGTGAAGCTCGAAACCACGCAGGTTGGGTCCTATTATTTGACGAGTCTCACCAATGCGCAGATTGTGCAGGTGTCGCCAACAACCGTGGAGGTGGACGCGGGCATGGCACCGCCGAACGGGTGTGGAATTGAGGTCAGGTTGCATGACTTTGGCTGGGGCCCAGCCAACGATCGAAATCTGCTTGGAAGATTTGGCGGGCGCACGTTCAGCCTTCCCCGTTTTGCGCGCACCCAGAATTATTTTCTACGGTTGTACGACAGTTCTTCGCAGCCCCGGTATTCGCGCTATGCGGCCGCTTTGCATGTGGATCTATCCGTATGCATGAAGACAGTGTTCTGAATCGAGTGAAGAGCCGATGCGTGGACCGGACGATCACAGGAACCCAGTACACGGCGAGAGACTTCCAACTGGAAGTGCTGGAACGACTGGCGGAGATGCAGGAGTTCGCGACGTCGCTGGAAGAATCGTGGGAGAAGAAGCTTGAGGCGGTGAAGGAGCAGCGACTGCTGAAGTTTGATAGCCGCGCTTTGATCGCAATGGGAGCACTGGCGCTATCCATTGGCGCGTACGTCGTGCAAGACGCTCGCAATTCTGCCAGACAAGACAGCGAGATTGCGGCGATGCAGGCGCGAGTTCAACGTCTGGAGCAGATCGCCGTTACAACGACCGAAGCGCGCATTCGGACCGAGGTGCAGCTTGGCGAACTGCGCGATGGGCAGAACGATATCAAAGCCATGCTTCAGACGCTTGATAGTGCCAACCGCAAGGGGTCTGCGAGCAAGTAGGAGTGCGAGCCATGGCGAAAGGCAGGGATCAGGGTTTCAGTTCGATGAATAGTCAACTATTGGAGGAATCATGAATTTTTTAAATGTATTACTACGCGCGGTCGGGTTTGTTCCAGCTCTGGTCGCAGGAATTGAAGGCATGTGCAAAAACAAGTCGGGATCAGAAAAGAAGGATGCAGCAATGATGTTTTTGGAGAGTGCGCTTAGCACGATTGATGCGGTCGCTCAGAGGGACATTGTGGATGCTGAGAAGTTCCGCCAGGGGATATCGCTTGTGATTGATGGGACAGTGCAATGTTTGAATGCATCGACTTGGGCGAAGAAAGAGCCTTCGGCTGCGGCGCGGTAGTCGACCTGAACGTCAAAATCCCCACCCTGTCCCGCAAAAAGCGCGGGACAAGGGTGGGGCACCCTCACTCGAACTGCCCTGCTTCTTAGCCGATTTCTTCGGTCCATTGCTCCAAATTTTTTTTCACTTGCGCCATGAATTGGTCGGCGACTGCACCGTCGATGAGGCGGTGATCGTAGCCTAGCGTGAGGTGAACTATGGAGCGGATCGCGATGGAATCATTGCCATCTTTATCGGTGACAACCATAGGTTGCTTGGTGATTCCGCCGACACCCATGATTGCCGAGTTTGGCTGATTGATGATGGGCAGGCCGAAGACGGCGCCGAACTGGCCGGGATTGGTGATAGTGAAGGTGGAGCCTTCGACGTCTTCAGGCTTGAGCTTCTTGGTGCGGGCGCGCTCTCCTAAATCGGTGATGCCGCGCTGCAGGCCGAGGAAGTTCAAGTCGCCGGCGTTCTTAAGGACGGGAACGATGAGTCCCCAATCGAGGGCGACGGCGATGCCCATGTTGATCTGGCGATGGTAGCGAATGTTGTCGCCCTCAATATTGGCGTTGATGATGGGCCACTGCTGCAGGGCGATCACGGCGGCCCGGACGAAAAATGGCATGAAGGTCAGGCGGGCACCGTGACGCTGCTCGAATCCGGATTTTAGCTTGCTGCGCAAATTCACGATGCGTGTGAAATCCACTTCGTACATGCAGTGCACGTGCGCGCTGGTGCGGCGGGATTCGATCATGTGCTTGGCGATCAGCTTGCGCATGTTCGTCATGGGGACGAGATCGCCGGGATAGGGCGCGGGAGCCGCGGGGCGCGATGCGGGTGCGGGAGCCGGGGGCGCCTCGCTTCGCTCCGCGGGACCCCTCGACTCCGCTCGGGGCAGGCTTACGGAGGCGTCCGTCCCTACACGAGATCCCTGGTTCTCGATGAACTGCATGATGTCTTGCTTGGTGATGCGGCCGCCGAGTCCGGTGCCAGTTATTTGCGAGAGGCTGATGCCGTGTTCGCGGGCGATCTTGCGGACCAGCGGGGAGGAGCGGGTTTCTTCATCGTCTTCGTGAGTGGGCGGAGTGGGCTTTTGTTCAGTTGGCTGTGGCGGTGCGGCAGGCTCGGTGCGCGGGCGAGACGGCTCCTCGACAGCTGGCGGGGCGCCAGCGCTACCTTCGGGGGATGCAGATTTTGCCGTGGTGGCTTGGCAGCGGACTCGCCATCGACCGCGATTGTGCCAACGACTGTGTTCACACCTACTGTCGTGCCTTCCGTCACTTTGATTTCCTGCAGAACTCCGGATGCAGGGGCCGGAATTTCGGCGTCCACCTTGTCGGTGGAAATTTCAAATAGAGGTTCGTCGCGCTGAACCTTGTCGCCGGGCTTTTTGAGCCACTTGGTGATGGTGCCTTCGACAATGGATTCGCCCATCTGGGGCATGATGATGTCAGTTGGCATGATTTCTTTCCTTGAGGCCCACGGATGTCAAATGCGGGGCGGGCGCAAACGAATATTATAACGGGTACCGATTGCCTGCTCCTCCGCTCTTTTCTTCTTCTTCGGACCTCTTCCTACTTAGGCGCGACCGTACTCTCTGTTGTCTTGGAGTTCGGAAAGGAAGTCAAAGTCCCCACCCTCCCGCGGAAGAACGCGGGAAGGGTGGGGCAACCTTTTGAACTGATGATCAGTGGTGATCTTTTTTGTCGTGGGTCTGATCGTGGCTTAGATCTTTCATGCCTTCTTTGCTTTCGGGCTCGGGGCCAGTGCCGAAACTTGCTTTCCAAGACTGTTGGACGGCAGGCGGAAGTTTGTCCATATGGGAGAGAAACATGGTGATCTTCCAGATGTCCTGCTCGGAGAGTGTTTTGTCCCATGCGGGCATTCCGGTGTAACGCACTCCGGTGCGAATGGTGTAGAAGATGTGCCACTCGGGATCGTCAGGAGGATCGGCTACCAGGTTCGGCGGCGGCGGGTAGAAAGACGTGCTTAGGGTGGAAGGCTTACGGTCCAGGGTCCCGTGGCAGAGAGCGCAATTCATGGTGTAGAGCTTCATGCCGTCAATCAGGTTCTGGTCATTGGGCATGAGCGGATTGCTCACGCGAGGAGCGTGACGATCCATGGAAGCGTCCACCGCGCCCATGGCGAAGTGAGTCTCAAGGTGGGAAGGCTCAACGTTGGCCGGGGTGGGAAATAAACCCAACGTGGCGACGCCGAGCGCGATCAAGATCAAGGCAACCAGAGTGGCGATTACGCCTATAAGGAACTTGCCCATGAGACCTCCGGGGATATTCTGGCAGAGTGGAGGCATCGATGCCAGTCAGAGAATTGATAACCACTCGTGTGAAAGAGTCACGGCAGGTAGGGAGGTTACAGAGTTGCTCAGTGACTCTGTTTGACCCAGGCTAAAGCCAAGGCCAGAAGGCCAGTTCCGACGATGGTTATTGTGAGCGAGGCAGCTACGCGCAATGTGGTTCTCAACAGGCTTGAGAAAGTCACTTTGTGCAAGCGGATGGCAGTGTAGATGAGGATGAGGCTGGCCAGTTCCAGGACGATTGCGCTCCAGCCATTGAGCGAGGCATTCGCGCCTGCTGCCTTCCATTGCTCGTGAAACTTTGGCAACCCAGACCAGGCGCTATAGCACGCTGCCCACCAGAGGTATTTCAGGAAGCAGTTCGCTGCGATTGCCATCAGAGAAAGGGCAAAGACAGCCCGAAGTAGGAGCGAAGTGGTGCCGATGCTGTGCGGGTTGACGCGAGAGGCATCCGTGAACGTACGCCGACTGTCCTCAGCGGCTAAAGCCATCTGTTCTCCTTGAGTTCAGGCGGCACCATTTTAAAGAGACTGCGGAAAAACTGTTCTACTGGCCGAAAATTTTAGCTCAGCGGCTAAAAGCCGCGAAACAAAGCAAACTACTTATCTCAGCGCTGAAGCGCTGCGCCATCCCAAAGCCGCTACCGGATGGAGTTTTTCCGCAACCTGTGAAAGTCGAGCCCTTCCCAAAACCGTATTAAGCAGCATATTTTCGCAGCCTGTAAAGTCGTGCCCTCGTTCGTTGCTGTCGAGCTTCGCTCGAACGGCGGACGATGCATCCGCCGCTACACGTTTTAGTACGCTTTCAGGCGGCGGGATTCGCGGACTACGTCTTCTACCTTCGGCAGGTAGTGATGCTCTTGCGGCGGGGAGAACGGGATCGCGGAATCCAAGCCGGCGATGCGGACTATGGGGCCGTCGAGGTCGTCGAAGGCTTCTTCGTTGATGATAGCGGCGATTTCTCCGGCGAGGCCTCCGGTGCGGGAGTGCTCGTGGAGGATGATCACTTTGTTGGTCTTCTTCACCGTCTGAGCGATGGCTTCGCGGTCAATGGGGACCAGGGAGCGCAGGTCGAGGATTTCGAGATCGATCCCTTCGTTTTTCAGAATGTCTGCGGCTTCAAGGGCTGTGTGGACCATAGCGGCATAGGTGATGATGCTGAGGTCCTTGCCATCCCTTGCGACACGCGCCTTTCCGATGGGGACCACATAATCGTCCTGCGGCACTTCTTCTTTTATGCGACGGTAGAGATATTTGTGTTCGAAAAAGATGCAGGGATTATTGTCGCGGATGGCGGCTTTGATCAGGCCTTTGGCGTCATAGGGCGTGGCGGGGCAGATGACCTTCAGGCCGGGATTGTGGACGAACCACATCTCGGGATTTTGAGAGTGGAAGGGGCCGCCGTGGACGTATCCGCCGCTGGGGCCGCGCAAGACGAGCGGGGCGGGCGCGCCCCAGAGATAGTGAGTCTTGGCGACCATGTTGCTGATCTGGTTGAAGGCGCAGCCGATGAAATCCATGAATTGAAATTCGGCGACTGGACGCATTCCGGTGAGAGAGGCTCCGAAGGCCGCGCCTACGATGGCGGATTCGGCGATGGGAGTGTCGATGACGCGCTCGGGGCCGAAGGCGTCGATGAAACCGTCGGTGACTTTGAAGGCACCGCCATAGATGCCGATGTCTTCGCCCAAACAAAAGACCGCCGGGTCGTGTGCCATTTCTTCCCAGATTCCCTGGCGGATGGCTTCCAGATAGGTTAGCTGCATAAGATTACGGAATTATTGGCCACGGATCTACGCGGATCCACACGGGCGTTTTACTTCAGATGCACTGCGGCTTCCGTTTCTTTGTAGGCCGCACTTCCCTTCTTTACTTTTGGCATGCCGTATTTCGGTTTAATTTCGTGGCAGCCTTCTTCGCAGAAGACTCCGCCTTCGGCGGATTCGGGCGTCGGCATGGGGGAGTTTACGGCGATCTCGCGTTCTGCTTCGATCACTTCTTCCACTTCCGCGATCATGCCCTCATTTTCCTTCTGAGTTAGCCACTTTTTTTCTTTGACCAGATAGTGCTCGAATCTCGCCAGCGGATCACGTTTTTTCCAGAAATCGAACATGCTCTTCGGTACATAACTCGCTGCGTCGTGGATGGCGTGGCCTTTCATGCGCATCATTTTCGCTTCGATCAGAGTGGGGCCTTCACCTCGGTGAGCGCGTTTTACTGCTTCATGGGCAGCATCGTAGACCTGGCAGGCGTCGGTGCCATCCACGATCACGCCGGGGATGCCATATCCGATGGCGCGCTCGGCCAAATCTTTGCAGCGATATTGCATGTTGGACGGGGTCGAATACGCCCAGAGATTGCTTTCGACGATGAGCACCAGGCCTAAATTCTGCACGGCCGCGAAGTTGATGCCTTCGTAGGTTACGCCGGTGGATTGGCCGCCGTCGCCGATGTAGGTCAGGACGGCGATGTTGCGTCCTTGCAGGCGCGCGCCTAGAGCAACGCCGGACATGACGGGAATGAGGTCGCCCAGCATCGAGATGGGCGAGACCATGTTGCGCTTTTCGATGTCGCCGAAATGGCTGGTGCCGTCGCGGCCCTTGGTGGGCGAATCGGCTTTGGCCATGTACTGCATCATGGTGTCGGCGGCTCGAAAGCCGCGGACCAGCAGCGAGCCCTGATTGCGGATCATGGGGGCGAACCAGTCGTCTTTGTCGAGGGCGTAGGCGGAGGCGCAGGAGCAGGCTTCCTGACCGAGGCCGAAGTAGACGCCGCCAACTACCTTGCCTTGCTTGTAGAGATTTTCCAGGGCAATCTCCATTTTGCGGTTTAGCAGCATGTAGCGGTAGATCTCGATGGCTTGCTGCTTGTCGAGATACTTGGAGTCGCGGATGGGCGGGACTGGGGCATCAAGGTCTCCGGTGACTTCGTACCGGACGTGCTCCTGGCCCTGGCGGTCCTTTTCGGCCCGCTGGAGGATATGGAATTCCGGGTGTTCCAGGCGGTAGTCGGGGATCTCGTATGTGCGGAGGTTTCTTTTCCCTGAGCGGCCGTTATTGATCGAGCTTCGCTCGAGGGCGGACGAGGCGTCCGCCCCTACACGCGCACGGGAACCATTACGCGAGTTGGGACCTTTGGGTGCTTTGGATTTCGGTTTTTTGTTCCCCATTGGAGGCGGCGCTTGGACGCGATTTATTGATGGTATCGCGAGAGTGGGGGGGAGAGCTAGAGCGTTGCATCGTACAAAAGCGCCTCGCTTCGCTTCGGAGGACAGCCGAGGCGGCTGTCCCTACATTAAAAATCGCGGATAGCCCAAGGGGCTGTCGCCACGCAATCTTCTACGCGCGCGAGGTTTCGTCTTCTTTATGCAGGTGGCGGAGTTCTGCGGGGGGTCTCATGGGGACGCCTATGGTGCGGCCCAGTAGCGCGTCCAGTGTGTCGACCCACAGGATTTGGCTTTGGAAGACTACCCCGAAGTTGCGGGAAATGGATTCGGCTACGGCGTTGAGGTCTAGTTCTCGGCCTAGCTGCTGCTGCATAGAGGTCACCGGTTTACTAGTGATGCCGCAGGGGATGATCAGGTTGAAGTAGCTCAGATCTGTATTTACGTTTAGCGCGAAGCCGTGGGAGGTTACGAAACGGGAGATATGGATGCCGATGGCGGCTAGTTTGGCTTCGAGACTCTTGTGCTCGGCAGCGGCTGTCGAGCTTTGCTCGACCGGACGGCCGACGGCGGCCGTGCCCACATGCTCGGTGGCGGGGTCCGTCCAGACTCCCGTAAGACCTTGGACCCGCTTGCTTTGGATTCCGTAGTCGGCACAGGTGCGCATTAGAACATCTTCCAGCTTTCGGACGAATTCTATTACGCCCATGGTTTTGCGGGGGGATTCAGGGCGAGTCTTCGACTCGCCCGGGCGGCCCCTTCGACTTGGCTCAGGGCAAGCTTCGGCGTCCGCCCCTACACGAGATCGGAGATCGAAGATTGGATAGCCTACTATCTGGCCGGGGCCATGGAAGGTCACATCCCCGCCGCGGTCGCATTCGAACAGTTCTACGCCGCGCTGGTTCAGGAGTTCGGGAGAAGCTAATACATTTGCGGCTTTGGCGTTGCGGCCCAGGGTGATTACTGGCTTGTGTTCGAGGAGGAGAAGGACGTCGCTTATCTTTTCTTCTTTGCGGAGCGCGACTAGTTGCTGCTGCAGGCGGAGGCCGTAGCGTAATCGAGGGTGCCGAGTTGGAGTATGGAGATCAAGTTATTTGCCACGGATTATTCGCATTCACACGGATAAGCCGAAAATCCTCATCCTAGCCGTCAGACGATTGCATGGGTCCTTCGCTTCGCTCAGGATGACAGAGTACGGTGAGTTCCCGTTTTCATTCTGTCCCGTTTCATTCTGTTTTACGGTTCTC
Source organism: uncultured Acidobacteriota bacterium (assembly GCA_963785865.1). Classification (GTDB taxonomy): domain Bacteria; phylum Acidobacteriota; class Terriglobia; order Terriglobales; family Acidobacteriaceae; genus Sulfotelmatobacter. The sequence continues at coordinate 100,832 of CAWAXF010000012.1, forward strand.
CTGCTCATTCGTGTTGATGCTTGGTGATGACGTTCATGCGTTTATTGCTATTCCATAGACGCTGTTGGATGCATCCAGCATGGCTTCGGCAAGAGTTGGATGCGCGTGGATCGTCCACATTAGATCTTCGACGGTGGCTTCCATTTCCATTGCGGCTACGGCTTCGGCAATCAACTCTGTAGCTTGTGGGCCGATGATGTGAACGCCCAAAATTTCACCGTAGTCTGAATCGGAGACAATTTTTATGAAGCCTTCGTGCTGGCCTACTATGCTCGCCCGGGAGTTGGCGGTGAAGGGGAACTTGCCGATTTTGACGTTGTAGCCGGCTTCGCGGGCTTGCGTTTCGGTCAGGCCTACGCTGCCGATTTCGGGATGGCAGTAGGTTGCTCCGGGGATGCGTTCGCGGTTTATGGGTTTGGCTGTCTTACCGGCGATCTTAGCTACCGCAACCAAAGCTTCCATCGCTCCAACGTGCGCGAGTTGCGGCGTGCCTAGAACAATGTCTCCCACGGCATAGACGCCTGGTTCGGAGGTCTGCATCCATGAATCGGTCTTGATGAATTCGCGCTCGGGTTTAATCTTGGTGCGTTCCAGGCCGATGTTCTGGGTACGCGGCTTGCGACCGATCGCGATCAGGATTTTTTCTGCTTCGATTTTGTGCTGCTTGCCATCGACCGTGATGGTGACGCCCACTCCAGTTTTCGTTTTCTCGACTTTCTCCACCTTCGCGCCAGTATGGAAGTTGATGCCTCGTTTGCGGTATACGCGCGCGAGTTCCTTTGAGACTTCTTCATCTTCCACTGGAACGAGGCGAGGGAGCATCTCGACGATGGTCACTTCGCAATCGAAGGAGCGGTAAATCGACGCAAACTCCACGCCTACTGCGCCGGCGCCTACGATTACCAGCGATTTGGGAATCTCTTTGAGGCTGAGAATCTCAATGTTGGTCAAAATGCGGTCGCTCACTTCGAGGCCAGGAATCAATCGGGCTTCTGATCCGGTGGCGAGAATTACATTTTTCGCTTTGAGTTGAGATGCCTTGCCGCCGTTGGTGATTTCGACGTTGTGAATGCCATTCTGGGCGGGGCCGGTCAGTTTGCCGTAGCCTTTAATGGTCTCGACTTTGTTCTTCTTCATCAGAAACTCGAGGCCTTTGGCGTGTTTAGCGACGATCTTCCCTTTGCGGTCCTGAATCGCGGCCCAGTTCAGCTTACGAGCGTCGACCCCCTCGATCCCGAATTCCTTGGCGTCTTTCAGGTGGTCCCAGAGTTCGGCGTTGAATAGCAGCGCCTTGGTGGGAATGCAACCTACATGCAGACACGTGCCACCTAGGAATCCGTCTTTTTCGATGAGCGCAGTTTTCAGGCCGTATTGACCGGCGCGAATGGCGCCTGTATATCCGGCAGGGCCGCTGCCGATGATGGCAATGTCGTAGATGGTTTCGGGCAAGGTCTTCCTCTATCGTTCAGATGAGTTGGGGCAAACTTAGGATTCTAGAACAGGGGTCGTGGGTGGGCCAAACTGGCGGTGGCTGAAGTTCTGAGTTCGCAGAGGGGGATGGCGACGAAGCGCAGTTCTGCGGGCTGGCTGAATGCTTCCTGTGGTGTAGGGGCGAGACGCTAGATCCTTCGACTACGAAACAGCCTCGCTGGTCGCGAGACTGTTTCTTCGCTCAGGATGACAATGGGGGCTGGTGCTGCTGTTTGTCCTTCGCCAGGATGACAATCGTGCTGCGCTACGCTTCGCTTTACGCAAAGGGGCTGCGCGGCTAGTTGCCTTCGTTGCTGGCGCGTTTCCAGGAGATTAGCTCGCCTATCGTCGAACTCGTGCTTGAGACGGGCTGCTTGTAGGCTTCGACTTCCGAGCGCGAGGCTTCTTCGCCTACGGCGCGGATGCTGAGGCCGACCTTCTTCTCTTCGGGATTCATCTTAATGATTTTGAAGTCGTGTTCCAAACCGGGCTCGAGGTGCAGCGGGCTGCCGGTTTCGTCTGTAGCTTCGGATTTGTGGCACAAACCTTCTACGCCCTCGGCTATCTCCACGAACGCGCCGAACGCAGCCACCCGCAGGACTTTCCCGTGGACGACATCGCCAATGTGATGGCTCTCGAAGAAGGACTCCCAAACATCTGGTTGAAGCTGCTTCACCCCGAGAGAGAGGCGGCGTTTGTCGGGCTCGATCGCGAGCACGATCGCCTTCACGCGATCACCCTTCTTTAGCACTTCCGAAGGATGCTTGACGCGCTTGGTCCAACTCAGGTTGCTGACGTGGACCAAGCCATCGATGCCGTCTTCGATTTCGATGAAGGCACCGAAGTCAGTGAGGTTGCGGACGCGTCCCTCAACCGTCATGCCGACCGGGAATTTCTCATGCAATGAATCCCAGGGATTGGCGGCCAGTTGCCGCATGCCCAGCGAGATTCGGCGTTCTGTCGGATTCACGTTGAGCACTACGCACTCGACATGGTCGCCGACATTGACCAGCTTGGAGGGATGCTTCATGCGCTTTGACCAGGTCATCTCGCTGACGTGAACCAGGCCTTCAATTCCCTGCTCGAGTTCGACGAACGCTCCGTAGTCGGTCACGCTGATGACGCGTCCGCCGACGTGGGCGCCGACCGGATAACGATGCTCGGCATCGAGCCAGGGATCAGGCGTGAGCTGCTTGAATCCCAGCGACACGCGCTGCTTTTCCTTGTCGTACTTGAGAACTTTCACCTGGATCTGGTCACCGACATTCACGAGGTCTTTGGGATGTGTGAGGCGTCCCCAGGACATGTCGGTGATGTGCAGCAGACCATCGAGGCCTCCGAGATCGACAAAAGCACCGTACTCGGTGAGGTTCTTGACCACTCCGGTGAGCACCGAACCTTCGTCGAGATGCTCAAGGGTCTTGGAGCGCTTCTCGGTTTGCTCGCCTTCCAGCAGCTCTTTGCGCGAAACCACGATGTTGCCGCGCTTCTTGTTCAGCTTGATAACGGCGACTTCGATGGTTTGGCCCTTCATGCCATCGAGATTGCGGACAGGGCGCAGATCCACTTGCGATCCGGGAAGAAACGCATGCGCGCCATGAATGTCTACCGTAAGTCCGCCCTTGATGCGGTCGATGACCACGGCCTTGATCGGCTTCTTCTCGTTATAGGACTTCTCAATCTCTTCCCAGGCGTGGATCCGCTGTGCCTTCTGGTGCGAAAGGTTAATGTAGCCCTCTTCCGCCTCGCCCTTGCTGCGCATGACGTCGATTTCGTCGCCCGGCTGGAATTTTGGCTTGCCCTCATGATCGAGCACTTCCGATAGCGGCAACATGCCTTCCGATTTCGCGCCAATATCCACGACCACATGAGTGGGCGTCAGCTTGAGAACGGTGCCCTTAATGACACGATCTTCACTGACGGCTTCTTCGGCCTCGGTGGTGAAGGTCTCAAGCGCTGAGGCGAAGTCCTCGGTGGCGGCGGTTTTGTCTTCCGCGGCGTGTGCGTGAGCCTGGGGTTGTTCGCTGGCCGACTGTTCCGGTTGCTGCTGCTCGGCCGTGATGGGTTCGGCCTCGGTCACAACGGTTGAGTTGTTATCTGAATGGTGGGCGGTAGTATCGTCGAACAAGGTTTATGCCTCTCTGGTGATCGGATGCGGGGTCTGCTCTCGGGACTGCTGGAGGAGTCGTTAGGTTGTGGTGGGCTCACCCTGGCGAGTGAGCTTGGACAATCCCAGCTGTCGGACGTTTAACAAAGAACCCGCGTCCAATGGGAACTCTTCGACTATAACAACCGTCAGAGAACAGTGTCAAACGCAAATCTGGCGCAGGTTACGGGAATGTTTCAAATGTGAAAGTGCGCTTCGCGCAACCCCGGACGAGGCGTCCGGGGCTGCACAAGTCGGGGCTACACAGGCTTTGCCGCTCCCATGGCTTCTGCTACCCTGCCCTGCTATGGATTATCTATGGACGCCGTGGCGGTACGCTTACGTCTCGGGCAGCGAAAAAACGGTCGGATGCGTTTTCTGCGAGGCTCCGAAAGAGAAGGATGACGCGAAAACTCATATCGTTTATCGCGGGGAGCAGTGCTTTGTGATCTTGAATACTTATCCGTACACGCCGGGGCACGTGATGATCGTGCCTTACACGCATTTGGATGAACTGCAGAAGCTGCCGCGGGAGGCAGCTGATGAAATGATGATCCTGTCGCAGAGAATGGAGTCGGTGCTCCGGGAACTGTACCGTCCTGATGGGATCAATTTGGGGATGAATATCGGAAAAGCCGCGGGAGCGGGGATTGCGGGGCACATTCACATGCACGTGCTGCCGCGTTGGGTGGCCGACGCGAATTTTGTTTCGGTGGTGGGGGAAACGCGGGTATTACCGGAGACGCTAGAGGTGACTTGGGAAAAAATCCGGCGAGTTCTGCAGGGAGAGTCGGCGCAATCAAGTCGGTCTGGGCCGACGGTTGGCTCGTAAAGAGCTTGGCTCGGCTGGACAGCCCAAGGGGCTGTCCCTACGTGAGGCGATTAGCCTGCCAGCTTTTCCATTTCTTTCTCGTCGATCACGGGGACTCCCAGTTCTTTTGCTTTGTCTAACTTTGAGCCAGAATCGCTGCCGGCGACTACATAATCTGTCTTCTTGCTGACTGAGCCCGTCACTTTTCCGCCGGCATCTTCGATCATCTTTCTGGCTTCGTCTCGCGTGTACTTCGCCAGCGTGCCGGTCAGGACGAAGGTTTTCCCTGCCAGTTTGGTACCGCGCTCCTTTTTCTCGCCTTTCAATGCCAGTCCCGCTGCGCGCAGGCGATCGACCAGCTTGCGGTTGGCAGGAATGCTGAAGAACTCAGCGATGCTTTCGGCGATCCTGGGTCCCACCTCGTTAACGTTCTGCAATTCTTCTACGGTGGCGCTGGCCAGGGCTTCCATGGACCCGAAGTGCTCAGCCAGGAATTGCGCTGTGCGCTCTCCTACGAAGCGGATTCCCAGGCCGTAGATCACGCGTTCAAGAGGAAGCTGCTTTGAGCTTTCGATTTCGTTCAGAATATTTTGAGCGGACTTGTCTGCGAAGCGCTCCAGGCTGAGCAGGTCTTTCTTGGTGAGGTCGTAGATGTCGGCGACGTTCTTGACCAGCCCGCGATCGATCAACTGAGTTACGAGCGCTTCGCCCATACCGTCGATGTTCATCACACCGCGGGAGGCGAAATGCAGAATTGTTCCGAGCAGCTTGGCAGGACAGTTGGCATTCACACAGCGGTAATCGACTTCGCCCTCGGTCTTGGCGACCTTCGTGCCGCAGACGGGACAGTTTTCCGGCATGTGAAACGTCTGTGTCCCGCGCGGATGATCTTTGTCTTCGATCACCTTGGCGACTTTGGGGATTACGTCCCCGCCGCGTTCGACCTGCACCCAATCGCCGATCTTCACGCCGAGGCGTTCAATCTCGTCCATGTTGTGCAGAGTGGCATTGCGGACAGTTGTACCGCCAATGGGTACGGGCGCCAGCATGGCAACTGGCGTCAGCTTTCCCGTGCGCCCAACCTGAACGCGGATGTCTTCCAGCCTGGTTATTCCGGCGCGGGCAGCATATTTGTATGCAATCGCCCAGCGCGGAGCTTTCCCAGTGAATCCGAGTTCGTTCTGCAAGGCTATGCGGTCGACTTTGACGACGATTCCATCGATCTCGTAGGGCAGCGACTCGCGCTTCCCTTCCCAGGTCTCGATGAACTCCCAGACCTCTTTCACGGAGTGAACGAGCTTGCGGCTCTGGTTTACCTTAAAGCCGGCAGCATCAAGAGCATCGAGAGTCTTCGAATGGCGGTCGAAATAGGTGCGGCCCTCGACCAGCAGCATGTAGGAGAAGTAATCGAGCCGACGCTCAGCAGTAATTCGGGATTCGAGCTGCCGCACCGTGCCCGCAGTGGCATTGCGCGGGTTGGCAAATTGCGAAAGGCCCTTGGCCTCGCGCTCTTCATTCATCTTCTTGAAAGAGGCGATCGGCATGAGAAGCTCGCCTCGGACTTCGAAATTTTCCGGGATGCCGGCCTTCTTCAATTTCTCTTTGGCAATTGACAATGGGACCGAACGTACCGTGCGGACGTTGAGCGTGACGTCTTCGCCAGTGGTGCCGTCGCCTCGGGTGACGCCTCGGGCGAGTTGCCCGCCCTCGTAGGTGAGAGCCAGCGACATGCCATCGAGCTTGAGTTCGCAGACGTAATCGACGTCGCTGCGTCCAGTCAGTTCATGCACCCGGCGCTCCCAGGCACGAAGTTCGTCCTCACTGTAGGTGTTGTCGAGAGACAGCATGGGCGAGGAATGGCGCACTTTTACGAATCCCTCACGGGGCTTGCCACCCACACGCTGGGTCGGCGAGTCGGGAGTGATCAGCGAGGGATTTCCCGTTTCGAGATCCTTCAGTTGGTGCATCAGCTTGTCGAAATCAAGGTCGCTAATTTCGGGCTGATCCAGGACGTAGTAGCGATATTCGTGGTGGCGGATTCTGTCGCGCAGGGCTTCGATTTTGATGGAAGCATCTTTAACGGGGGGCATCGCAGACGATTATATCGGCGGAGCTTGGGGCTCGCTGCTTGCAGTGCTTGCGCTACCGCGCTCGCTGCGCTCTCGGGACGGACGAGGCGTCCGTCCCTACACAAGCGCTAGACCAGGTCTTCTAGCTTCAGGGTATTGGCTGGGCCCTTCCAGGAGCTTTCGAATTGCTTTTGGACGAAGCCGGCGTCGTACTCGCGCTTTTGCTGGACCAGGGATTGGTGCAGGCCCCAGAGGGAACGCGGATTGCGCGGGTTTCGATCCAGGTCTTCGCGGAATACCTTTTCCGCGCCTGCAGCGTCGCCGCTCATCAGCAGGGCGCCTCCCAGGTTTTCGCGAACCGGGTAGAACCAGTCCGGAGGCTCTCCGTAATTCAGCTTGTCCTGAATGGCAACGGCTTCCCGGAGCATACTGATTGCCCCAGAGGTATCTTTTTTCTCCATCGCGATCTTTGCACCCAGTACGTTTTCTGCGATCTTCAGGATGTCTTTGGACTTGTTATTGATCGGCATTTGGAAGATGGCGTCGGGCGGCGTCGCGGCCTCGGCATCAGCCACGATTTTGTATTCGGCTTCCGCTTCGGGCAGTTTGCCGGTGCCGGCCAGGGCCAATCCGCGTCCAAAATGCCAGAAGACTGACGCGGTCTTCATCGCAGGATCCGGGGCAGGCATCTTCAACAGTTCGTTCCAGTGATGAAAACGAACTTCCACCGCGACCGGGATGGTCATGAAGCCCTCGAGTGGCGGCATGTCCTTGACGTGCGGGCCCACGTTTGCGGCCAAGAGATCGGCATTTTTGCGCGCATCGGGGTAGCGGCCATTCATCGCCCCGCACATGGCAACGAAGTGCAGGTTGTGGCTGTAATACATCATGGGATAGATACCCTGCGCGCCCGACTGCTTGATGTAGGCGCGGTCCACCTCTGCGGCCTTCTGGTTAGTTTGCACCGCGGCCTCGTAGTCTCCGGTACGAATGTAGATGTGCGCGGGCATGTGGACGATGTGACCGGCTCCGGGAGCCAGGGCAGCAAGTCTGTCAGCGGCGGATAGAGCGCGATCTGGATTATTCGAAGCTTCGACGGCGTGTATGTAGTAGTGAATAGCACCGAGATGATTGGGATCCCGCTTTATCACTCGTTCGAGGGTGCTTACGATTTCTTCGGTGCCTGCGATGGGCGTTCCGTCCTGGTTCCACAATCCCCAGGGGTGGAGGTTCATCCCTGACTCGGCGAATAGGGTGGCGGCGTCGAGATCGTCGGGGAATTGGCGGGATAGTTCCCGCATCGCATCGTGGTAATCTTCGGCAGCTTTTTTCAAATCAGAGTTCGGATCGGCGGGAAATCGCTTGGCCATGGCCTGGATGTATGCCTGCTCGCTGGGCGGAGCATTGGAAGAGAGTTCAACGGCCTTCTGTATGGCGTCATGCGCACGTTTGTAACGGTCGGGGTCAGCCGGGTCGTTATAGTTCGGACCTACAGCCTCGGCGACTCCCCAAAAGGCCATGGCCAGCTTAGGATCGAGTTCGGCGGCACGCTGGAATGAGCGCGCGGCTTCGTCGTGATTGAAGGCATAGATGAAACGCAGACCCTGATCAAAGAACTTCTGCGCCTCCGCAGTGTGGGTGGAAACGGGATGATGAAGGTCGCTTAGACCGCCTACGAGCGTCACCGCATGCGACTGCACGTGAGCCGAATGGGTTTGCGCGGCTACGCCAAGTCCAAGCAGAAATCCGCACAGAACCGAAGCCAGAAATCTCATCTGGTCCATCCTCCTGACAAAATATCGATCGGAGCCCCTAGAATAACGCCGACTGAGACAACCCAATTGGGCACAGCTTATGACAGAAGGAGGCGGTTGCCAAGCTGATTCGTAAGGTAAGCGGCTGATGCAAGCCAATGCGGCGGCTCAGGTACAATCCAGCGCGGGTATGCGCAAAGCAGCGTTGCTCTACAATCCGGAGTCGGGCGGCAGCAAGCGGCGAGAGCGCGATCTGCGGGCGGCAGTGGAGATCTTGCGAGCCGGGCAGGTTGAGGCAGAACTGGTGGCGACCACGTCGAAAGAACATGCGGCAGAGGAAGCGAAGAGAGCAATCGAGGCCGGATGTGACACGATTTTTGCTTGTGGCGGCGATGGCACGGTTCACAACATGGTCCAGGTGCTGGCGAATACGCCGGTAGCTCTCGGCGTTTTCCCTATCGGGACGGCCAATGCCCTGGCCCACGATCTCGGTTGGCCGTTTCGCATTCCCGCAGCGGCGAAAGCGGCCCTGAATGCAAGACCACGACGGGTTGCGGTTGGTCGAGTTACTTGCCACGGCCTGCAAGGAGCTCCCACTACGTGTCATTTCGTTGTTGCGGCTGGGATTGGCCTGGACGCTCACCTGTTTTACAAGTTGCAGAGCGGGGTCAAGCAGCGGCTTGGAATGGCTGCCTATTACGCGAAGGCATGGCATATGTGGTTTTCATATGCAATGACGCGCTTCCGCGTAGAGTACATGCAAACCAGCACGAGCACTCCCAAAGTTGTGAATGTCACTGAACTCCTGGCGGTCCGCATCCGCAATTTCGGAGGCGTCCTGCGGGAATTGGCTCCAGGGGCCTCTCTCGACCGTGATGATGTGCGGCTGGTGTTTTGTCATACGGCGAGCCGGCTGGCTTATCTGTCGTACGTCACTGCAGGTTTGTTCCGGCTTGCCTGGCCGATCCCTGGAATTGAGCTCTCGTTCGCGGTGAAGGCTTCCTGCGACTATGGTGCAGATGGGACAGACGGGAAGGTTTATGTCGAAGCGGACGGGGAACTGATTGGGAGCCTGCCAGCGGAGATCAGCGTAGTACCTGATGCTTTGACTTTGCTGACACCGGTGCGCTGAGCTATGCGTGAAGTGGAATGCGGTTCGAGGCTCTGAACGTTACACGTGTGCTCGTTCGAGATGATCGCCTTGAAACGCCCGGCTTCGCCTTCGCGGGACAGCCCAAGGGGCTGTGCCTAGGTGAGCAGCGGTTCCATGTAAGATAAATCCTTCGATTGGAACCGATCACTCACTTTTTGACTGGCGCGTGCATGGGGCGCGCAGGACTTAATCGCAAGACGGCGCTTGCTACACTCACGCTGGCGCTTGCCGCCGAGGCTCCCGACCTGGATGTTTTGGCTCGGGTCAAAGGTCCAGCTTTTAGCTTTGCTCACCATCGGGGATTCACCCATTCGCTCCTGGGAGTACCGTTGGTCGCCATAGTGGTCGTGGCATTCGTATACCTCGTCTGGCGATTCCGAAAGCGCAAAACCAACGATCCGAATATTCCGCCGCGTTGGGGCTTGCTGTTTGTTTACGCATGCCTGGCGGGATTGAGCCATATTCTTCTCGATTTCACTAATAATTATGGCGTGCGTCCGTTCTGGCCTTTTTCAGAGAAGTGGTACTCGTGGGACATCGTTTTTATCGTAGAGCCGGTCATGCTGGGATTCTTGTTCCTGGGGCTGGTAGTTCCCGGACTGTTTGCTCTGGTTGACAAAGAAATTGGCGCCAGGGCTGGCGGACCGCGAGGCCGACTTGCGGCTTCGCTGGCTCTGATTGGAGTCGTGCTGATGTGGGGCATTCGCGATTATGAGCATCGCCGCGCGGTGAATGCCCTGAATGCCCGTACGTATAATGGCGCGGATCCGTTGAGGGTTTCGGCTTATCCACACTGGATTACGCCTTTCACGTGGGATGGAGTGGTGGAAACACCGACCGTTTTTGCATTGGCACCGGTCAATTCTCTTGCTCCCGAGGTCGATCCTGCGGGCGAACTCGAAATCCGCCACAAGCCGGAAGAAACGGAGATCACGCTCGCCGCAAAGAAATCGTATCTGGGTCGCGTGTATTTGGATTGGGCGCAATACCCGATTACCGAAACACAAACATTGTCGGAAGGCGGATACATCGTCCATTTTCAGGATTTGCGATACGTGCGCCTGGCAAGCGCTCTGGGTCGAGGCCGAAGGCGCAGGCCACTTTCCGCTGGAGTGAAGCTTGACAGCAATCTACATGTAGTTGGAGACGTGTACGAAACCGACGAAGGGCAGATTGTCGTGCCGGAACCGCGGCAGAGATAGAGATCAAGGGGCCGAGCCTACGAGGCAGCAGCATGTCATGTGACTTGCATTTGACCTTCTGCTCGCTTGACGGGGAGTTCTCCAGCGCCCAGAATAGGATTCGACTCTCGAGGTGATTATGCTGGCATACGTTTTTATTCTGATCGCTGTAGCTGTCCGGTTCATGCCTCATCCGCTGGCATTCACGCCTGTGGGAGCCGCGCTGCTGTACTTCGGAGCCCGGGCTTCGCGCCGACGCATGTGGATTCCCCTCGCTCTGCTGGCTGCCTCCGACGTTGCGCTGACGACTCTGTTTTATCGATATCCATTCAGCTGGGATCACTTCGTGACCTGGGCGTGGTACGCAGGGATGCTGTGGCTGGGCTCAACGATCAAGCGGGATTCAGGGGCCGTGCGGATTTTGGCAACTGCGCTGGCTGGGTCTGTGTCGTTCTTCGTTATCAGTAATTTTGCGGTCTGGGCCGCATGGAACATGTATCCGCGGACCTTTGCAGGATTAATGACGTGCTACGAAGTGGGATTGCCCTTCTTCCGGCGTGGAGTAACGGGGGACCTCCTCTTTACGGCAGTAATGTTCGGTGCACCGGTGCTATTCCAAGCTCTGGCGGGGAAGTCGGACCGAGCCGGTGATCATACGGCAGCGGCATAACGGTTTGCCCCTTTTCCCTTCAGCCGCGACGATCGTCGCGGCTTTTGTTTTGACTACACATTTTCTGCACTACCGGATCTGGTCCGGCGCCGCAACACTATCCAAATGCACAGAGCAGCCGCGGCGAAACTCAGAACCCAAATCCAATGGCGCTTGAACAGTACTGCGACCAGGCTCACGATCTGCGGACCGAAGTAAAGCACCAGTACCGACAAGACCAGGAATCGCACAAATCTTCCAGCAAAAATCGCGCCCAGGAAATGCCAGACGTTCATCTCGAACACGGCGGCCCCGAGCACAAATATTTTGAACGGCATGGGTGGCGGAAGCATGCCAGGAAACATGAGCGCCCAGAACTCGTGGTGCTCAAACGAGGCATGAATCTTGAGGAAGCGCTCTTCTGAGATGCGCTTGCGCAGAACTTTTTCTCCACCCAAGTAGCCGATGATGTACAGCGGAACGCTGCCCAGCGCCGAGCCCAGCGAGGCCATGGCTACGTACAACAGCATGCGTTTGCGATCCTGATGAACGTAGGTCGCGACGACAAAGTCTACCGGCATGCCGATCAGTGCGCTATCGGCGAACGCGATCACAAATACGCCCCAAATCCCAAGGACTTTCATGAGGCCGAGGACCCAGGCTGTGTAGCGGGCCAGGATGTGTCCTAGTTTCTTCAAGGGGAATTTAGTGTACGTGATCAGAGTGCCGCGGCAACAAAGCTGGGTCCGGCTGGACAGCCCAAGGGGCTGTCCCTACGTGAGCATTGTCCCAACGTGAGGGTCCGCCTGTTATGATGCGTGGCTTTGGAGCCTGCATGCGGAAATTCTTCCTCTGCTTCTGTCTACTTTTATGCGCATCGGTTTTGTTCGCGCAGCAATATGACACCGTGATCGAAGGTGGACGCGTCATCGATCCAGAAAGCAACTTGGATGCGGTTCGCAACGTTGCGATCCAGGATGGCCGCATTGTTCACGTTTCCGTTGCGCCATTGCAAGGGCGGCGCGTCATTCATGCGACCGGACTTTTGGTTGCGCCCGGATTTATCGATTTGCACCAGCACGGGCAGGATCTGCCCAGCCAGCGTGTGAAAGCGTTTGATGGCGTGACCACGGCTTTGGAAATGGAGATTGGCGCGCCGGATGTCTCGGAGTTTCTGAAATCCAAGGAAGGGCACTCGCTGATTCACTATGGAACGACGGCAAGCCATCTGGCTGCACGCGCTCTGGTCTTTGGCGCTCCTTTGCCCGATGGAACGATTCTGCCTAGGAGTGGACCCGCCACCGAGGAACACGCAAATCCCGAACAGATTCAAAAAATCCAGCAGCGCCTAAGCCAGCAACTCGACGCTGGAGCGCTCGGAATCGGCATGGGGATTGAATATGCTCCGGGCGCGACGCGGCTGGAGGTCATCGATATGTTCCGCCTCGCCGCGGAGCGCAAGCTGCCGGTGTACACGCATATGCGCAGCGCGGGGCGCGTGGAGCCGGGCTCTGCCATTCAATCAGTCGAGGAAGTGATTGGAGCATCCGCCATTTCGGGCGCTCCGGTGCATATCGTTCACATCAACAGCACTTGTTTGAAGGACTCGCTCGAATGCCTTTCTTTGGTTGAAGGAGCACGGGCGCATGGAATTGATGTCACAACCGAAGGTTATCCGTACATAGCAGGAATGACGGCCATCAACTCGGCGGTCTTCAACCCCGGGTGGCGGGAAAAACTCGGCATTGACTACAACAATCTGGTTCTGCCCGGCAGTGGCGAGCACCTCACGAAAGAGCGATTTGACGAACTGCACAATTCCAACGCCAAGCAGTGGGTGCTCATTTTTGCCAACACGCAGCAGATCGTGGATGAGCTGATCCCCAATCCTCTGATCATGATTGCGAGTGATGGAGCCGAAGGGCATCCGCGCAATGCGGGAACTTATTCGCGGGTGCTGGCGCAATACGTTCGGGAGAAGAAGTCTTTAACCTGGATGGAAGCTCTGCGCAAGATGACGCTGATGCCAGCGCAGATGCTGGAACGGTCCACTCCTGACGCGAAGAGAAAAGGACGGATTCAGGAGGGTGCAGATGCGGACATTATTGTGTTCGATCCGAACACCATTTCGGATCGATCTACTTTTCAGAAGCCGATGGAGCCTAGCGTAGGGGTGAATTATCTGCTGGTTGGGGGCGCGGTGCTGATTGATGACGGGAGGATGGCTTCTGATATGTATCCGGGGAAAGCGGTTCTGGGGCCGGGGAAAGCAGTGGGGAGTGGGCGCTGATTACTTTCGGAGGGCTGTGATTGCGGCTCCCGCGCAACCCCGGAGGAGGCGTCCGCGGCTACATGGTGTTTGTAGCGGCTGAGTGATCTGTCTTAGTGCTCGGTTTTTCCGCTTAACAAATCAATTGCGTGAGGAAGCAGTTCTGCTACGGCTTCTAACGATTCCGCTGCACCTTTGGGACTTCCCGGGAGATTCAGGATCAGGGCTTTGCCTCTTACTCCGCAGACGGCGCGGCTTAGAGCGGCAAAGGGCGTCTTCTTTGCACCCTCACCGCGCATTCGCTCGGAGATGCCGGGAAGCAGGCGGTCGCAGACGGCACTGGTTGCTTCCGGCGTGACATCGCGAGCGGCGATCCCCGTGCCGCCAGTGGTTGCGATCAAGTGCACTTCGCGGGAGAGATGGATCAACAGATTTTGAATTTTAATGGAGTCGTCCGGCCACTATCTCGCGCACCGTGACCGAGAATTTCAGTTTTTCGAGAAGTTGAGCGACCGCGGGTCCTGACTGATCCTGGCGCTCGCCGCGAGAACAAGAATCGCTCACGGTTACCACCGCAGCCGTGAGGTTCGAGCTAACCATCGAGCAGAACGTCTTCCTCTTCTTCGCGACGCGCGGGACGGCTGCCGGGAGCACTGGGAGCAGCCTGCACCGGGGCGACCGCAGGTTCGGGTTCGCCGGCGGTATCCCGAGACGATTCGTCGAGGAGCCGCAGCCCCTCCATCAAGAGCCCTTGCGTGTTGAGCTGCGTGGTTTCCTTGTCGGTCTTGCCTTCGAAATCGAGCTGGAAGTTTCCGCCGGTCCAGCGCAGGACTTTGAAGACTGCCGGGTCGCCGACCAGAGATCCGTAGGTGGCGTGCTTGACCTGACCTTCGACGAAAAAGACTTCGCATTTCTCCCCGTCATTACTCAACGAGAGCTGGCAGCTCTTTCGGCCCATCTCGAGGGACTGCATCAGGTCGATTACGTTCATCTGAGAGAGATTGCCGCGAACAACGCCGTCAGAAGGCGCGGTCCTGGCCATCTTCTCCAGTGAAATTCGGTCAATCAGACGCTTTACCCGACGAGTGGCATCTTTCAGGAAGAAGGGCTTCTCCAGATAGTCATCGGCGGCATCCTGGACTGAGAGCCGCTCGGCGATATCGGATTTGCTGGCCATCAGCACGGAGGCGAAATTGGCAGTTGCCGGACGGCTCTTCAGCTTCTCAATGAGCTGACGGCCATCCATGCCGGGCATACGGAAATCGCACACCAGAAGATCGGGAGTATCATCCACAGCCTTGAGCAGCGCGTCGGCGGAGTCGGACGCGGTGGTGACGGTTGCGAGCGAGGACAATGCCTGCTGCAGCATTCCCAGAACCATCGGGTTGTCGTCGACCAGAAGCAGCTTGACGTTGTCAGCCATGAACTCGTCTATTTTGCGCGCCGGTAGTCCCCACTTTTGCCGCCACTTTTGCGCTCCAGCACGATGTTCTGAATCGCGATGCTCTTGTCGGCACCCTTCAGCATGTCATAGAGCGTCAAGGCACAAACGCTGACTGCCACCAGAGCTTCCATCTCAACCCCGGTTTCGGCGTTAGTTGCGGCTTTGGAGGTGATCGCGAGGCCATTCTCGCATACGCGCACCTCGACATCAACGAGCGACAGAGGCACCGGGTGACACATTGGGATTAGCTCGGATGTGCGTTTGGCGGCCATGATGCCGGCAATGCGCGCGACTTCGAGCGGATCGCCCTTGGGGTTCTTTGGGAGTGCCGCCAGCACCTGAGGGCTGACGGCAACAAATCCGCTGGCTTCGGCCTCGCGCCTGGTTGCGGATTTTCCTGAGACGTCCACCATGCGAGCGCGGCCAGCGGAGTCGTAGTGGGAGAGCTTCTTCGGCATTTGCGTGATGCAGTTATCTTACATGCGAACGTAGGGGCGCCCGCTTGGGCTCTCCCTATATCGGTCGTGGGAGGATTGGAACGAATTCTCCTGGCGATATGAGATCGCGATCTGGGGCAATTACGATGTAACAGTTCGCTCTCGCCGTCGCGGCTACATCGCCTGATCCCTGCCAGCGGACCAGTTCTACTTGTGACTGCTCGAACTCGCCGGAGAGAATTGCAGGCAGAAAGCGCTTTAGGCCGGGTTTTACGCGGATCTCCGATTTCAGCTTGGCATGGGCAAATATCAGCTTGCGCGGGGACATGCCTGCTAAAGCCTCCAGCATCGGGCGCGCAAAGAGTTCGAAGGTCACCATGGTGGACACCGGATTCCCCGGCAATCCGAAAAAGTAGGTGGCTTCCCGGCGGCCGGAGGCGGTCGTACCAGTCGCACACCTCCCAAAGACCACCGGACGTCCGGGCTGGATTTTTGCGCCGGTGAAAAAGAACTCGGCCTTCATTTCCGAAAAAACCTGTTCAACCAGATCGTAGCGGCCCATGGAGACTCCACCCGTGAGCAGAAACAGGTCTGATTGCAGGCCTTGTTCCATGAGCCGGCGCAAAGCCTGCGGTTCGTCGGGCGCGATGGGCAGGAGAAGCGGATCGCCGCCTGCCTGTGCAATCTGCACCGCCAGCGAGTAGCTGTTGGAGTTTCGAATCTGTGTGGGACCCGGCGATGAATCGATCTCCACAATTTCGTCGCCTGTAGTCAGCACGGCAACGCGTGGGCGCTTGTAAACCTGCAGGCGAGATTTCCCTACCGAGGCGGCGAGCGCAATCGTCGCATCACTCAGGCGCGTGCCGGGAGGAATCAACACGCCGCCTGCCTTGGCCTCGGCTCCCGCGAGTACGACATTCTCGCCCGGCAACACCGCTCGCGTGATCTCAACGCGTCCCTCTCGCTGGGAGGTGTGCTCCACCATGACAACGGCATCGGCGCCCGCAGGCACAGGGGCTCCGGTCATGATGGCCGCGGTTTGTCCCCTGGAAATCACTGACGGGATTCTTTCGAGTTTCTCGCCCGCCTTAATCTCTGCAATCACGTCCAGAGTAGCGGGGAGTTGGGACAAGTCTGCGGAGCGTACAGCGTAGCCGTCACGCGTGGAGCGAGGAAATGGCGGAAGGTCCCGATCAGCCACGATCTGCTCAGCCAGCACGCGGCCGGACGCCGCTAGCAATTCCACAGCCTCGCTGTTAATAACTCCTATATTGGAAGCGTGCTGCTCGACGACCCGACGTGCGTCTTCAAAGCTCAATACGGCCTGAACGGTCGCAGTGTCTGCCATGAAGAGATGATAGTGGAATTGAAGGAATCAAAGCGTGCGGCTAGCGTGCCAATTCCTGCCCGAGCACCGCAGGATTTGTCGCAAAGGATAGCCCAGTCTCGAAATCTACGATTTGTTCTTTGACCAGACGGGCGATTTCCCCGTCGAAATGCTGCATGCCTTCCAAGGCACCTGCTTTGATGGTCTCAAGCAGGCTCTTGTTCTCGCGTTCGCCCTTTTCAATGCACTCGCGAGTGCGCGCATTCGCCTTGAGAATCTCGAAAGCTGCAATCCGTCCGCTGCGATCTGTTTTTGGCATAAGCCGCTGACAGATGATGTAGCGGAATGACTTGGCAAATCTCTCGCGCACGGATGGCTGCTCGGCGGGAGAGAATGAACCTACGATGCGTTCAATCGTTTTGGGTGAATCCATGGTGTTCAGGCTGGACAGAACCAGGTGTCCGGTCTCGGCAGCCTCCAGAACGATTTCAATGGTTTCGCGATCGCGCATCTCACCCACGAGAATTACTTTTGGCGCCTGTCGCATGGCCGAACGCAACGCGTGCGCAAAGCTCGGAGTGTCGCTATGCAATTCGCGTTGGTGAATGGTGGAGCACTTGTGGTTGTGCAAGAACTCGATGGGGTCTTCGATGGTGATGATGTGGTAATACTTTTCGCGATTGATGCTGTCCAGCAGCACGGCCAGAGTAGAAGACTTGCCTGAGCCCGCCGGGCCAGTGACGAGCACGATGCCGTCCCTCAACTTGGCAATCTCTGACAAGGACTGCGGCAGACGCAGCGAAGCGAAATCCGGAATGTTCGTGGGGATCACGCGCATTACCACCGCGCAACTTCCCCGCTGGATGAAGATGTTCACGCGAAAACGGGCCAGCCCCGGCAATCCAAAAGAAATGTCGCAAGCCCCATGCTCGCGGAGCGTGGTGATCGCCTGCTTGTTATCGCCAATGAGATCGGCGGCGATGTGGCGAGTGTCGTCGGCATTCAGCACGGCAAGTCCAGGAAGCTGTACGGGAATCATTTGTCCGTACACCTGAACCTGCGGCGGGCGTCCGGGAGAAAAGATCAGATCGCTGATTTTTTCCTCAGCCCGAAGCATGGCGCCCAACAGCGCCGGAGTAGCGATCCGTTCGCTGCCCGAAAAACCTTCGAGTACGACAGAAATTGGAGCAATGGTTGGTGCTGCCATTCATCCTCGCTTGCAGAATCGCACGCACCACAGACATGGAAGTGAAACGCTGTGCTCAATGTACCCGGTTCAGGGTGGCGAGAGAAGGAACTCTAAGTGCATACACATTGGTAACCTTAGTGAAAATGAGGGGCGGCTTTGAGAGCCGCCCTTTCACTGCAAGTTACTGTTTTTAAAGAAACTACTTTTTGGAAGTTTTCTTCTTCGAGCCGAAACTGGTCTGTACCGAACCGCCTATGCTGGTGAGCATCTGCTTGGCCGCATCCGCATAGGTTCCTGTAGGTTGGAGATCCAAGTATTTCTGGAAGGCTTCAGCAGTGCCCGGAGGTGCGACCATTTTGTCTCCCTGCAGAGTCGCCTTGCCGATCATGTTCACGCCTTTCCAATAGTAGGCGTCGGCACGGTTGGGATCGGTGGCAATTACCTTGTCGAAAGCTGCCAACGCGGGATCAACCTTACCCGAATTTGTCAGCACCGCGCCCTCGTTGAAGTAGTAACCGGCCGCGTGGGGGGGATCAGCCTGCGCAGCCATTTCATAGGTCTTAATGGCGTCGTCGGTCTTGCCGGCCTTGGCATAGGCCTCGGCCATATTGTTGTAATAGGCGGCGAGATTCGCGGCTGCATTCGGATCTTTATCGTTGGTGGCACCCTTCTTCAGGTCGATCGCTTTCTGATAAGCCGCGACGGCGGAATCGAACCGCTTCTGCTTCTCGGCAGTATCGGTCTGCTTCACGGCAGAGAGCCGGTAGTAGTCACCCAGCTTGAACCAGACGAGATCGCGCGAGGGATCGACCTGGTTGGCCTCATTCAGGGAGGCGATGGCGGTATCAAAATCGCCGCTATCGGCAGAAGTTTTGGCCGCATTGAGCTTCTCGTTCAGGGCCTTAACTGTGGTGGTTTCCTTCTGCTGCTTCGCCTGTTGCTCTTGCATCTGCTTCAACTGCTCGGGGGTGAGACCCTGCCCCTTGGCAGCGTTTTGCTGCTCTTTTTGCAGATCAAAATCGAGATTGTTCTCGCCGAGCTGGACTTGAAAGCCATTGACGTGGAATGTCTCCTTGACCGCTTTCTGATCGTCAGGCGTCTTGTAAAGCGTGACCTTGTACTTGCCCGGCGACAGCCCAAGAGAAAAGTATTCGCCCTTACCGTTGGTCTTCAGATTGTATTTTTGGCCGTTGTCCAGATTATCGAATTCGACAATGCCGCTTGCGATCGGCTTTCCTTCTGGATCCTTGCAAATACCTTTGACCGATCCGGATGCCTGGGCGAAGACCGGCGGGACACACAGTGCGAGCGCCAGAACAGCGAACAGAATGAATCCCAATTGCTTTTTCATTTTGCCTCCCGGCAAAAAACAGTTATCCAGCAGGTGCTGGATGGCATTTGACCCTCGAGTGTTGCCAGCAATCGAACTATCTCGCCGCATACGGAATGGGATCACTGACTCCAGCAGCCTCAAAGGCGCGCCAACGAAGCACG
The DNA here is from genome assembly GCA_963785865.1 of uncultured Acidobacteriota bacterium. Taxonomy (GTDB): domain Bacteria; phylum Acidobacteriota; class Terriglobia; order Terriglobales; family Acidobacteriaceae; genus Sulfotelmatobacter. The sequence continues at coordinate 120,225 of CAWAXF010000012.1, forward strand.
CAGCTGTCACACACTCCGCAAGCCTGATCCTCGCGGCTGTAGCATGACCAAGTTAAATCGAAGGGCGCACCCAATTCAAGGCCGAGGCGCACAATGTCAGGTTTGTGCATCGCGATCAGCGGCGTAACGATCTCAATGCGGCCATCCCTGGTGCCTGCTTTTACGACTTCATTGAACGCCTTGTAGTATGCCGGACGGCAATCGGGGTAGCCTGAACTATCCGGCTCAACCGCGCCAATGTATACCTTTTCCGCTCCGAGCACCTCGGCCCAGCTCACAGCCACCGCGAGAAAATGGGCATTGCGGAACGGGACATAGGTGACGGGGATGCCGCGTCCGATCTCCTCGGCCTCAGGCACCGCGATCGAGTCATCGGTCAGGGCTGATCCGCCAATCGCACGAAACGCTTCGTTGCGAACCATCAGCCGGTCATGAATCTTCAGCCGCTGGCAAATAGCCAGGAAGGACTGCCGCTCCCGCTCTTCGGTGCGTTGGCCGTAGCTCACATGAACGGCTGCGGCTTCATAGTCGCGCGCGGCCAGCGCGGCGCATACGGCCGAGTCCATGCCGCCGCTTAGAAGAACAACCGCTCTCGATTGACTCAGGTTCGCCATCCCCAATTGATTCCTAAGTATTAAAACCCCGGCCGGCGCTAATTGTTTTGACGCCGCCTCACACGCCTTTGACCGCGGGATCCCAAATGAATTTATGGAGTTGCAGCCCGAGCCGGGCGGGGACACCATCCGCGATCATCCACTCGGCCAGTTCCTGAGGATCGAGCAAGCAGTGGGATGTGTCGCGCGCGCCAGTGGCATCCTTGCGGAACGCGGGAGAAAAAAGGATTGCGTTTACCCGGTCGGCCAGATTGTGGCTGCGAACGAAATCGCATGCAAACTCGTAATCTTTTCGGCTGCTCAGAACAAACTTCAGCTCGTCGTTGGCTGTGAGCGCTTCCAAATTCTCGAGCCGAAAAGTTTCGCCCTCTCCGGAGTCCGGACACTTGACATCCACAATCTTGACGACCTCGGTCGGGACCACGTCCAGAGGACGCTCTCCGCTGGTTTCCAGCAGCACTTTGTATCGCCTTTCGAGTAGGGAATGCATCAAGGGAACAACTTCTCTTTGCTGCAACATGGGCTCGCCGCCTGTGATTTCCACCAGGCCACCGTCCGGGCTCAGGCGGCTGACTTCGCTTAGCACTTGCTCGAGGGACATCTTCACTCCGCCTTGAAATGTGTATTCACTATCGCACCAGGTGCAGCGGAGATTGCATCCCGTCAGGCGCACGAATATGCAGGGGAGTCCGGCGTAGGTCGATTCTCCTTGCAGCGATTTGTAGATTTCTGTGATCTGCATAAACACAGGTTCCGCAAGCCACTCCCGCAGTTCTTTGGCACAGCAGAAAAGATCGACCTGGCTCGACAGAACAGCCCAAGGGACTGTTCCCACCTGACTTATTCGCTGTATTTGGCCGTAGTGGTGTCCGTCTCGAAGACGGTTACATCCTTCACTCGCACCCGGCCCTTGGTCACAGTCTGCAAACGCGTGTTTGATTCGTCGTAAAAATATTTCGCGAGATTCTCCGCCGACGGGTTGATCTGCGTAAACGGCTCAATCTCGTTGATCATCTGGTGATCAAGCCGTTCGATGACGTGCTTCATCACCTCCCGCAAATCCTTGAAGTCCAGAAGCAGACCGGCTTTATCGAGTTCAGCTCCGGCAAGAGTCACCCGGATCTTGTAATTGTGCCCGTGGGGATTCTCGCACTTTCCCCTGTAGTTGCGCAGGTAGTGGCCCGCGGCAAATGTATCTTCAACTGTGACTTCGAACATGATCTCCCAGCGTTGATCTTGAAACTATATTGTACCGCTTGGATGGCACATCAAGCCTCGCTCGAGTGAAGCAGGCGATGTTCCTTTTCCCACGATTGTCGGTCTTCACGAGTTACAATATGCGCATTCTTTGACGAAGGTCTACGCGGTCCCCTGCCATGAAGTAGACGAGAGGCGAACTCCGTGAACGTTCTGTTGCTCTCCATGCCCGATTCGTTCGAGCATATGCCGTCGCTGGCGATTCGGATGCCCAATGGCGGCTTAACCTCAATTGCCGGAAATCTAGACGCGCATCACCAGGCGGCTGTTGCCGACCTTGTTCTCGTGCAAGGCGACGTGCGCGAAACGGTCACCCGCCTGATGCGGGAATTGAATCCGCAGCTTGTCGGATTATCCGTCATGACATTTCAGCGCCGGACGGCTGGACGCATCGTTGAACTCCTGCGCGCACTGAAGCCGGACGTAAGAATTGCAGTGGGCGGCTACGATCCGAGTCTCGCTCCAGAGGCTTACGAGGGAATGAACGTCGATTACCTGGTGCGCGGCGAAGGCGAAGTCACCTTTCGCGAGTTATTGCGCGCCATTGAGTGCGGCAGTGGTTTCGAAACGATCTGCGGCCTGACGTACCGCGAGGGAAACAGTTGGAAACAGAATCCTGCTCGTGCTCCGCACCGACTGGAGAGTGACGAAATCCGCCTTCCGAACCGGGATGCACGCGTGCTCAATGGTTACACGCTTCTCGGGCGGCAAGTGGATGTAATCGAGACTTCGCGTGGCTGCACCTATGATTGCAGTTTCTGTTCCATCATCGAAATGCGTGGCCGGAATTTCTTCAGCTACTCGTTTGACCGCGTTCTGGCCGACATTCGTGATGCACGCGATCACGGCGCCCGCACGCTCTTCCTGGTCGATGACAACATCATGCTGAACGTGAAGCGCTTTGAGGCTTTGTGTGAAGCCATCATTGCCGCGGGGCTCAACCGGCTCGACTATTTTGTGCAGGCCATGACGTCGTCGATCGCCAACCATGGCGAGACCCTGGCGCCGCTCATGAAGCGCGCTGGATTTCGTTATGTCTTTCTCGGGATCGAAAACATTCTCGAAGGCGATCTCGATTTCTTGCGGGCCTCGGCCAAGAACTCGGCTCGTGAAGATGGGCGCAACGCCGGCAATGCGACCTTGAAGGCAATCGAGCATTTGCATCGCCACGGGATGCTGGTGGTAGGCGGTTTGATCGTCGGCAACCCGGAGGACACTCGCGAGTCCATTGAGGCGAATCTCGAATTCGCCCGCCGCTACGTCGACTGGCCTTATATCCAGCATCCCACGCCTTATCCGCGCACGCCTATGACAAAGGATTTCCGCGATCAGGGACTGATCGAGAACGAACGCTTCGAAGAATACGACGGCACTACTGCGGTGGTCCGCACTCAGCATCTATCCGCTGATGAAGTCGAATTCCTGCGTTGGAAGGCTGAGCGCTGGATGAAGGCCCGGCACATTCCGGCAGTGCTTCGCCATGACCCGTGGTTCGTCCTGAAAAATGGGCGCAAGATGCTCGCGCATACGTTCCGCGGAAGCTCGATCCGTTCGACGTTGAAGCTGGAAGATGAGCGGAAGGCCTTCGACCGGTACAAGTCAATTCGCAGGGCAGAGCGCGAATACTTGTGAGCGTCCCAGTGCTCTACGAGTTCACCCCGAAGAAGCTCTCCACCACACGCATATCGGTCGTCCTTTTGTAATTCGGAAGACTCTCCACGAAGGTGCGGCCGTATTGCTTTTTTAGAATGCGGTTATCGAGGAGCACCAGTAGGCCCCGATCATTCAGCGATCGGATCAGTCGTCCGAACCCTTGTTTCAGCGTGATGACTGCTGCGGGGACTTGATATTGAAAAAAAGCGTTGCCTCCTTCCGCGTCAATGGCCTTTACTCTGGCCGCCACAACAGGATCGCTCGGGACCGCGAAGGGTAGGCGGTCGATAATGACACAGCTCAACTGGTCTCCCTGCACGTCGACACCTTGCCAGAAAGATGAAGTCGCGAAGAGTACGGCATTGGGAGTGAGACGGAACTCCTCCAGCAAGGCAGTCTTGGGGGCGTCACCCTGCCGGAGCATGGGGAACTCCAACTCCCCATGCAGGCGCTGGTAGACATCGTTCATCTGGGCGTAGCTGGTGAAGAGCACGAAGGCGCGGCCACGCGTGATCTCCAGCAGCTTGCGAATGCGCTCGGCAGCCTGTGCAGTGAACTGCGGCGTTCGCGGATCGGGCAGGTCTGGGGGTACGTAAAGCACGGCCTGGCTTTGATAATCAAAATGCGAGGGCAGCACTGCTTCGCGCGCGTGCTCCATCCCGAGGCGTTTGCGGATGTAATCGAAGCCTCCGCCGACCGCAAGGGTGGCCGAGGTCAGCACAGCGCAGTCCAGCTTGGACCACAAGCATTCACGCAGGATGGGGCCGACGTCGATCGGTGTAGCCTGCAGAAATACATTTTGGCGTCCCTGAAATGCAGCTGTTTCCTTCTCGGAGTTCCGATTTTTAGGCGAAAACGGTCTGCCCCGTCGCTCGATCCAGAAGACGGTGTTGCGATCATCAGACTCCATCGCATAGCTGAGTTGCACCTGAATTTCTTGCGCGCGGCGAACGAAGTTGAAGACTTCTTCGGGCTTTTGCGGCAAGGCTTCGAGTTCTCCCGTGAGCCGGGTCAGGGCCTGGTTAAACCCGATGAATTCATCGCCATTTTCTTCCAGGAATTCGCGGCGAGTTTCGAAGGCAGAGCGTCCGTCTCCGGCAGGCAGCAGCGAGAAGAACAGCTGCGAACGGTCGCGCAGGCTTCCGAGTGCTCCCGACAGAGAACTGGAAAGCAGCTTGTTGTGTTCCATTGAGCGTTCAATATCGCGAGAAAGTTCTTCAACCCGCAGATTACTAACTGAAATGCCGAAATAATTCCCAGCAACATCTTCCAGTTCGTGAGCCTCGTCAAAAATCACCGCGGCGGCGTCCGGCAGGATTCCGGCATCGGGCGCCCCATCGGCCTGCAGTTTGATAGCAAGATCGGCGAAGAAGAGGTGGTGATTGACAATGATGATGTCGCTCTCCATCGCACGGCGGCGCATTTCAGTGATAAAGCAGCGCTCAAACTCGCTGCACTTCTGGCCGGTGCAAGTATCGGCACGCGCATCCAGCTTGTGCCAGAGCAGGCTGGCTTCGGGGAGCTCGGCCAGTTCGGCGCGATCACCCGTGGCCGTGTTCTTTTCCCAGGCAGAGATGGCGCGGTATTGCTCGATTTCCTCCAGACCGCTTAGGACTGGTTGATCGGTGAGATCGTAGAGCTTTTTGCGGCACAGATAATTGTTGCGGCCTTTCATGTAGCAGACCGAGAGTTTCACAGGTTGGACAGCCCAAGGGGCGGTCACCGTCTGCGGGTCCGGCGTCGAGAGGGCTTGCTCAAGGAACGGCACGTCTTTGTAAAAGAGCTGCTCTTGCAGGTTTTTTGTTCCTGTCGAGATGATTACCCGCTTTCCGGACCGAATGACTGGAAGCAGATAGGCCAGTGTTTTGCCGGTGCCAGTTCCGGCTTCCACGATTAGGTGCCGCTTTTCCTCGAGTGCCTGTTCCACAGCTTGAGCCATCTGCAGTTGGCCGCGACGGAATTCGTAGGCGGGGTGCGTGCGCGAGAGAATGCCTCCTGGCGCAAAGAACTGGTAGAGGGAAGCGTCCTTTGCGTTCGTCGCTGGACGAGTCGAGTTGCCGGGAGAAACGGGCTGAGAACTGAGAGCCACGGAGTCTCTATAATAGCGATTCTGGGGTATTCGCATCGCGCAAGAGTCGGGTACGTAACCTGACGGACAGCCGAGGGCGGTTGTCCCCACATGAGCATCGCGAATCTTGTCCCAGCCCGCCTATAACTCGACCAGCACCGTCGTCCCGGGCATGGCTACGATCGCCATCGTTGGGCGGCCTAATGTGGGCAAATCCACCTTATTCAATCGGATCGTGGGATCGCGGCGCGCTATCGTAGGCGATGAACCCGGAATTACCCGCGACCGGCTCTATGGAGACGCGGAGTGGAACGGGCGCCCGCTTCGTATCGTCGATACAGGAGGCATTCTGCCGGAGGAGAAAGATTTCATTCCGGCGGAGATTTTTCGCCAGGCCCGGGTGGCCCTCGATGAGGCCTCGGCCATCGTTATGGTCGTGGATGGACGGAGCGAGCTGGCCGGCCCGGATTTGGAACTTGTTCGTCTGCTTCGCAAGGGGAATCGACCACTGTTCGTCGCGGTCAACAAGATCGATTCCGAGAAGCAATCCGTTCTGATGTCTGACTTTCACCGGCTCGGCGTCGAACGGATGTTTCCGATCTCTGCGGAGCATGGTCGGGGCATCGACGATCTGCTGGATGCTGTCGTGGCGGAGATTCCAGAACCGTTCACCAGCGAGGTCACCGAGGAAACAGAAGAAAAAACTGAGCCAACGACCGACGATCAACCGGTATCAACTGAAGTTAAAGTTGCCATCATTGGACATCCGAATGTGGGCAAGTCCAGTTTGCTGAACCGGCTGACTTCCTCGGATCGCGCTATTGTTTCGCCGGTCCCCGGGACTACGCGCGATGCGGTGGACGAACTCGTGGAGCGCGACGGGCGGCGGTTTCGGTTCATCGATACGGCGGGCATCCGTCGTAAAGGCAAGACTCATCTCATGGCGGAAAAGCTTTCCGTTGTGATGGCGCGCAAGCATCTGGAAGCTGCTGATATTGCTTTGCTGGTGATCGACGCTACGGAGGGCGTTAGCCAACTCGATGCGTCGATTGCGGGATACGCGCACGAAAGCGGGCGGTCGACGATTATCGTCGTCAACAAGTGGGACCTGATGATCAGCGGCCAGAAGAAATCAGGACGTCCCACGAAAGCCGAACGGATGCGCGAGAGCAAACGTCCAGGCGATCGCGCGGCATACGAGGAACGTCTGCGCTATGAACTGAAGTTCCTGAATTATGCCCCGGTGGTTTTTGTCTCGGCTCAGTCGGGCGCCGGAACCGAGAAAATCTTTCCGCTACTGGAAGAGGTTGCCAGCGAACGTCGCAAGCGCGTCGGCACATCCGAGATGAATCGCTTTCTCGAACATGTTGACTTCGAGCGCGCGTCGGTGCCGGTGCGCCAGCGGGTCAAGATCTATTACATGACGCAGGCATCGGTCGCGCCCCCAACATTCGTGCTCTTCACCAACCGCAACGTGAAGCTGCACTTCTCGTACCAACGATTTCTGGAAAACCGGATTCGCGATGCCTTCGGATTTGTAGGCACGCCGATCTGGATCAAGAACCGCGCGAGAGAATAAGTCGACACCGAAGGGCTCCCACAAGGCCTGTTCGCTACTTGATCTTGTCGTATTCCTGTTTAGCAGTTTTGAGCAGGGGCATATCGGGATCGGCGTCCTTCCAGGCAGCGAAGAAATCCTGGTAGGCAGTTCTGGCTTTGGCGTTCTCACCTTGCAATGCGAAGGCGCGGCCCAGATTCAAACGGGCCAACGGGTACGCCAGATCCCAAGCGGCCACTCCCTGATGATCCAGAATACGTTGGAACTCTGCCGCTGCTTTCACACCGTCGCGCAGCTTGAGGTAGGCCGTTCCGCGCAAGTGATTCGGCATGAACCCGCCTGATCGCGGCCCAGTGCCCAATTCATACGGCCTTGTCGACTCCAGCGCCGCAATGGCTTTGTCGGGCTGATTCTGCTGCAGATACTCTTCTGCCATGACCATGGGAGCCAGGACCTGACTGAAAAACTGGTAATCGGGAAAGATGCGGGTTGCATCAGCAAACAGAGAGGCGGATTTTCCTATATCACCGGCAAACGCGAATGCTTCCGCGGTATAGCCGCGGACTTCACGATTGCTTGAGAGTTTAAGTGCTCTCGAAGCCTTTTGCCGCGCATCGGCCGTGTATCCTAGTTGAGCATCATCCAGTGCTTCGAGTGTCAAGAGCAAGGCAGCAAAATCTTTGAGCCCGGCGTTGGTTAGTGCCGATTGCGTCTGCTGCCATGCCTGATGCGAGGCGTTTACTTTACCCTTCGCGGCGAGGCCGGCGGCTTTCCAGAACAGCATGAAGGGCTCGTCCTGAGTCCCGCGTCCCCACTCCATCTGGCGGTTGTAGGCGGTCCAGTCGCCGCGAATGTACGCGACATCGGCCAGGATAGTGTGCACTCCATTACCATCCAGCTTTTGCGCGACGGCCTGTTCAGCAATACTTTTGGCCTCGTCGAAGCGGTTCAACGCCAGGTATGCGGAGCCAAGATTCTGATAGGCAAATGCATCCTTGGAATCCAAGCGCATGGCCTGGCTGGCGAGATCGAGCGCTTTTTCATGTTGACCGAGCATGGAGTACGTCAGTGCACCATTGTCGTATGGAAGGGTGTCCCGAGGATACGTTTGCCTCCAGTCCGCATATACGGACAGAGTTTTTTCTGTGTCCCAAGTGACTTCGTCGTAGTAGTGAGCCTGGATGTAGAGCTTTTCGCGCTCGCTGGCCCGGTCGCGCAACTCATAGGCTTTCCTGAGAGCCTCAACACCGTCGGTGAGTCGGGCTGTGTTGACACAGGCCACTCCCAATGTGGCGTATGCCACGGCGAAATTGGGGTCCAGTTCGACCGCCCGCTTCAAGTGGGGAATGGCGGCCTCGTCATTCGTCTTCAGGTGTTCGGCCTGGCCCAGACTGAAGGCTTGCAAGGCTTCCAGGGATGAAGTCGTAGCCTGTTCGAGCGGCTTGGCGAATTGCTGCACTGAGGCCAGGGACTCGCCCATTTTCTGCCGGATGCTGGACGCGGCTTTGTCGAGTGACTTGAGCACCTGCTCTTTATTGTCGACTTCGACCTGCTCCCGGGCGAGCGCATCGCCGGTTGACCCATTCAGCGCCGTCAGGGTCACGACATAGTGATTGCCAAGGCTCGCAATGCTGCCCGTCATCATGGCTTTTATGCTCTGACGCTGGCAAATTTCGCGGGCGACATCGTTCGTCAGTCGCTCGTCCGGGGAGCGTCCCATAAATCCCAAGGCTTCGCGGATTTTTGATTCCGGGACGATGTTCAAATAAGGCGACTGCTCGAGTTGCACGGCCAGCGCCTGTTTTAGCGTGCCATCGAAAACGGCATCGCCGGTGGTATTGACGAAATCGGCGAGCAGCACGCTGTCTTTTTCCGTTAGCTTGGAGGATTGGCGGGAGTGCAGAAACCATCCGCCCGCAATCAGCAGGATAAGCAAAGCCGCAGCGATCCCAATGAGCTTCAGAGATTGCTTTGGCCCTGCGGCCACGGTCGTTGCCGCGGAGGATGTGGCTGCCACCGCCGAAGAAGCCGAAGCGTGCGCAGGCATAACGGTGGCCGCAGACAGCGCTGTTGCGGGCTGCGGGGGTAGATCGGAAACCGCCGGGTGCGGACCAGAGCTATGGGCGACCGCGCGGCCACTCTCCGTATCACGCTTGAGCCGTTGCAAGTCGGCGCGCATGTCGGCTGCGCTCTGGTAACGCAGGTTGCGGTCTTTCTCCAAGGCTTTGTTGATGACGTCTTCAAGCTTGGCAGGCAGATCTGGATTCAGCCGAATCGGAGACACGGGAGCGCGGTTGAGGATCGATTCGAAGATGAGCGCCGACGTCTCACCTCGGAAGGGGAGAACGCCCGTCACCATTTCGTACAACACTACGCCGAAGGAAAACAGGTCCGTGCGCGCGTCGAGTTCTTTTCCCTTCGCCTGTTCGGGCGACATGTAGGCGACCGTGCCCAAGGTCGAACCGGGGCTGGTCAGGTGTTCTTCGAGGGCAACCGCAGTAGGCGCGGTAACGTCGGGAATCGCAGATGCCGACCGCGGGTCGGACTTCACTTTGGCTAGCCCGAAATCGAGGATTTTCGCGTGCTCGCGTTTGGTGACGAAGATGTTGGCCGGCTTGATGTCGCGGTGAACGATGCCGCCGGCGTGGGCCGCGTCAAGCGCATCAGCGATTTCGATCCCCAGGGACAGCGTTGTCTCGAGTTCCAAGGGGCGGCCCGTGATCATGTGCTTGAGGGTCACGCCATCAAGGAACTCCATAACGAGGAAGGTGCGGCCGTTGTCCTCGCCGATGTCATGGATCGTGCAGATGTTGGGATGGTTGAGAGCGGACGCAGCCTTGGCTTCGCGGCGGAAACGCTCGAGCGCCTGATGGTCCTGGGCCAAATCATCGGGGAGGAACTTCAGAGCGACGAAGCGACCGAGACGGGTGTCTTCGGCTTTGTAGACGACACCCATGCCGCCGCCGCCGAGCTTCTCCACGATTCGATAATGAGAGATTGTTTGGTCGAGCAAACGAGGAGTCCCCTACCGATGGTGAGCAATGCTAAGGCGCGAGTGGAGGGAAGTCAAAAGATCCGTGTGGAGGCATAGAAAACCCTCGAGCTTTGCTCGACCGGACAGCCGAGGGCGGCTGTCCCTACATTGTTCGTTACTACCCCCACAATGTTCATTACTAAAGGGGGTTACGCCCCGGCACAGCTCCGGCTATAATCAAACAGTGATGTTGCGTGTTCGCGATGCTGCAGAAGAATCCCAACTCGCATTTGCCCGAGTGCTGGCTGCACTGCCTCGTCTGTCCGCGGCGCTATCGGGCCAATCTGCCTTCGCGGCTTCGTCCCAGCCTCTTCGGTAGCGACTAATTCCTCCATTCGCCTGATTTGCCTCGGTATTTTTCCGCTTCCACCAGAGCTGTAGCCGAGGTCCGATTGAATCCTTATCGGCCGCGAACCAGTGGCCCTCGCTACGGAGGAACTCCAATGACTACCAAGACTATGACCGCAACTGCCGCTCCCAAGATCAAGACTGCCCTGCCCGGACCGAACGCTAAACGTGTGCTTGAGGGCGATCAGAAATTTATTTCGCCTTCCTATACGCGTTCTTACCCCATGGTGGCCAAGAGCGGACGTGGAATCGTCGTCACGGATGTGGACGGCAACGAATTCTTCGACTTTTCCGCCGGGATTGCGGTGACTTCGACCGGCCACTGCCATCCCGAGGTTGTTGCCGCCATTCAAAAACAGGCGGGCGAACTGATTCACATGTCAGGCACTGACTTCTATTACGAGAGCATGGTGCAACTGGCAGAGCGACTCTCGAAGATCGCTCCGATGAAGGGCCCTCACCGGGTGTACTACGGCAACTCGGGCGCGGAAGCGGTAGAGTGCGCGCTGAAACTGGCGCGCTATCATACAAAACGGCAGAACGTGATTGCGTTCTTTGGCGCATTCCATGGACGCACCATGGGAGCGCTTTCGCTGACCGCGTCGAAACCGCAGCAGCGCCGGCGGTTTTCTCCTTTGGTCCCCGGGGTAACGCATGTGCGCTATCCCGACGTGTACCGAGCGCCTCTTAGCGGAGCTCAGGATGCCGACACCTTCGCCCTGGGCTGCGCGCGTTTTATCGAGGAGAAGTTGTTCAAGACCACGCTCGCACCCGAAGAGGTAGCGGCTATCTTCGTCGAACCTGTGCAGGGTGAGGGCGGGTACGTCGTTGCTCCGACCATCTTCATGCAGGAACTGCGAAGGATCTGCGATCGGCACGGGATCATGCTCGTGGTCGATGAAGTGCAGAGCGGCATCGGGCGCACCGGAAAGTGGTTCGCGGTAGAGCACACGGGGGTCGAACCCGACATGGTGTGCATGGCGAAGGGAGTAGCATCGGGAATGCCCCTGGGCATCACCATGACCAGGGCCGACGTGATGGACTGGGTTCCGGGATCACATGCTTCCACTTTTGGTGGAAACCCCGTCGCGATTGCGGCAGCGCTGGCTACTCTCGATGTTATAGAGAACGAGCACTTGCTGGAGAACTCAGCCAAAGTCGGAGCTCACATGCTGAAGCGCATGGCGGACTGGGCTTCGAAGCTGAAACTGGTCGGCGATGTGCGTGGGCGTGGATTGATGATCGGTGTCGACATCGTGAAAGACAAGGCTACCAAGGAATACGGCGCTACTGAGCGCGACCGCATCGTCGAGATGGCTTTCGAGCGCGGCATTTTGTTCCTGGGCTGCGGGCCCAGCACGGTCCGGATTTGCCCGCCCCTGGTAGTCACGAAGGACGAAGCCGACGTAGCCCTGGACGTGCTCGAGGAATGCATCGAGCGAGTCGCGGGAGGGAATTAACACTCAGGGTGTCCCCGCCCTTGTCCTCGCGGTTTTTGCGGGGACAAGGTGGGGATTTTGATTTCCTGTCCAGAAGTTATGATCAAACGACGGGAATTCAAAACCCCCACCCTCCCGCGGAAGAACGCGGGAAGGGTGGGGCACCCGGGTTATGAATTCAGGCTCAGTCCTGTTTTGGGAAACCTATGGTTACGATTAGGTTCCTTTGTGCGTCGACTCACATCGCATGAACCATACGGCGAGTACTTTGACAGCGGTGGTTATGGTTCCAGCGCGGCTCATGCGAGTCTGTATCGGAGGACTGGACCGGATAGGACAGATCATTCTTCCCCCGGATGGAAGGCCTTTACGCCAGCGCAGGGGGCGATGGGGCGAAGAAGAGGCATACTTTTACCTGAAGAAACTGGGGTACGTGATTGTGGCGCGAAACTTTCGGTCTCCGCGCTGCCGTGGCGAAATTGATTTAATCGGATGGGAGCAGGACGTACTTTGTTTCGTGGAAGTTAAGACGCGAACGTCCCAAGATGTTAAGACCGCGGAAGCGGCAGTCGATCGGCACAAGCGACGCGAGGTCGCCATGGTGGCACGAGAGTACTTGAGAAAACTGCCTCCATCGTGCCAATGGAGGTTTGATGTCGTCAGCGTATACTGTGACACGCATAACTCCCCGACGCAGTTCGAATTGTTTCGGAATGCCTCGCTGGCGGCGTAAAATCGAGGGTTTCCGCGCCTCTTTGGAAAGGATCCATCGCAGTGCCTGAGCTTAGAAAAGATCCTATCGTTGGTCGTTGGGTGATTATCTCGACCGACCGCGCCAAGCGCCCAACTGATTTTGTTCGCGAGAACATGAAGATTAAGGGGGGATTCTGTCCGTTTTGCTACGGGAATGAGACCAAGACTCCGCCCGAGATCCAGGCTTATCGTCCCAATCCAAATGGCGGCTCTCCGCCGCAGAGGGATACACCCGGCTGGACCGTGCGAGTGGTGCCTAACAAGTTTCCGGCGCTAGGCATTGAAGGCACTTTGAACCGGCAAGCGGAAGGCATGTTTGACCGGATGAATGGTATTGGGGCGCATGAAGTAATTATTGAGACGCCCGATCACAACGCGAATCTTGCGAGTTTGCCACCGAAGAGGATCGAAGATGTTTTGTGGACTTTTCGCGACCGCATTCTAGACCTGAAGAAGGACCGGCGATTCAAGTACATCCTAATTTTCAAGAATCACGGCGAGGCGGCGGGAGCATCCCTGGAGCACTCGCATTCCCAGTTGATCGCGCTACCCATCCTTCCGATCAACGTCGTGCAGGAACTTGAAGGGGCTAAGCAGTATTTTTTGTATAAAGAGCGATGCGTGTTTTGCGACATCATCCGGCAGGAGATGGACAGCGGGATTCGCGTGGTCGCCGAGAATGAAAATTTCATGACCTTGGCTCCGTATGCACCACGCTTTCCGTTTGAGACCTGGATCATGCCCAAGACGCATGAGTCGGCATTCGAGAATTCGTCCTCGCACATGTTCGAAAATCTAGCTCGCGCGCTCAAGGATCTACTCGGCAGGGCTGACCGCGTGCTCGACAATCCTCCCTATAACCTGGTGATTCATACCTCCCCGGTGCAGGATCCGACGAACGACCACTACCATTGGCACATTGAATTCATGCCGAAACTGACCAAGACAGCCGGCTTCGAGTGGGGAACGGGCTTCTACATTAATCCCACGCCGCCTGAGGAAGCGGCGAAGTTTCTGCGGGAAGCGAATGTGGAGGACCCCACCCCGGTTTCGATGCGTGAAGGGCAAGCGGCTGTACAACGAAGCTAGGTCGTAGGGGCACAGATGTCACTGCACCTCACCCGCGTTTGGCTCGTAGATAGACGACCCTCGCCAGTTGATTCAGCACGAGTTAGCAGCCGTAACCTAGGTAACTTTAGAGCCGTAATGCGCCGTGCTAGCCTCGGTATGTAGGTTTGGAATCAGCAACTTCCGACCAGAACTCTGGCGCGCATGCCAAAAATTCCCATCTTTCGCCTGGGCGGGCGACCCGACAAGCCAGCGCTTCCGAATCTTGACACCTCCACGCCGGTGGTCTTGCTTGAGGGTATACCCGTCGGCATCGATAATCTGCGGCATGATGTGGTGCTCAGCCCCAAATTTGCGGACCTGGCGCGCGCACACATTGCGCGCGTGCTCACGCGACACGGCGATCTGGATGCCCTGAGGTCCGAGGTACAGGGGAATCAGGGTCCGTCGTGGATGCGCAGCCAGGCGCAGGGAACGCGGCCAAAGCACGATGCCGGGGAATGGAAGGCAGCGCTCACCGAGTTGTTAGTGGCTTCGCTAAACCGGGCGAAGAAGGAATCTCGGCTGTCTGTCGATCTGCTGGCGCGGCTCGCCGTAACCAAGTTTCTGCGTTCAGAGATGAATGTGCAGTTTGCGCAAGTGCTGGAGCGCTGCCGCGTACAGGCAAAGAATTATGACAATGCACGGCAGCAGAGCGGGCTTCAATACCGCGAGCGTATTGCCGGGTTCCAGGTGCGCAAGAAAATCATCCTGCGGAAAACTGGACAGGAACTCTTCGAAACTGTACGCGAAGTGGAAAAGAGTACGCTCGGGCGCACTCGGCGGTCGTTGTTTGGCGCGGAAACCAGCACAGGCACATGGTTCAGTTACCCGCTGTTCATGAACCGCCTTCTGTTCTCCGAGGACGGAAGGGATGATTACCTCTGCGCTGAACACTACGTCATGCTGGGAAATTGGGATCGCGATCCGGACCGCTATGGTCGCATGCGGGAAGTTGCTTCCGGATTTCTTCGTTCCATTTATGGAAAAGACGTCAACGCGGAAACGATTGATTCCTGGATGAACGTTCCCGACAACGCGCGGGAGTTGGTGGGAACGGGAACGCCGGAAGATTCTACGGAAGGTGTGGCACAGCAAGACAGGCTTGCGGCCTGGGTACGGCTGTTGGAGGACGAGCGTGTCATGGAAAATGTGATCGCTTCCTACTACGTCGTGCCATTGCTCAGTGAATATGCACCGTTGATCAATCCGCAACAATTAAAGAATGCGCTAGTCGACCGGGCTGAATGTGATCGCGTGGAACGTGTGATCCAGGAGCACGGAAAAGTGTCGCCGAATAGCTTGTATGCGGCAGTTGCCAAAGTGGCGGCGTGCCGTGGAGCGGAACGAGCGAAGCTGGCGGCCCGCTTTCTTGGGGACTTCTTTCAGTATCATCGCGATCTCCGGCGGCTCGAGGTTCTCAATGCCGCCTTGGATTCGGTCAATCTCGTGGGCAACGAGCGCTTGAGGGAACTCTCACGCGTGAACGGCACACTCCATGAATTTCTGCTTGCCGAGGAAAGAGGACAGGCGGATTCCGAGCGGATAGTGCGGCATGTTGTGCTCAAGGCAGACGTGCGAGACTCGACACGGTTGACGCGGACGATGATGGAGAAGGGGTTGAACCCGGCGTCCTATTTCAGCTTGAATTTTTACGATCCAGTGAACAAATTGCTGCAGAAATATGGCGCGCACAAAGTTTTTCTTGAAGGTGATGCGATCATCCTGGCTATCCTGGAGCGGGAAGGTGAGCCCAGCTTGGCTGTGAGCCGTATGGCTGTTCTGGCCCGCGAGATCATCGAAATTGTGCGCGGGTATAACGAACTGGTGCAGCGTTCCGGCATGCCGCAGCTGGAACTTGGGATCGGCATTACTCTGCAGGAGTCAGCCCCACTTTACCTGATGGATGGCGAGCATCAGATCATGATCTCTGAGGCGCTGAACGAGAGCGATCGTCTATCCAGCTGCAACAAACGTGCACGCAAAGTCATGGAACCGCAGGCCGGACCTTTTCACGTGTACGCGTTTCAGGCAGCAGATCTGGACGAGGATGGAAATCCGGAAGATGTGACCCTCAGCTTCAATCTCAGCGGCATCCGCATGAACGAGGCTGCATTCCGGAAACTGCGGCAGGAAATCAGCCTGGAGCCTTTGAAAGTGAAGCTTCCCGCTTCCTCTGCCTCGTCTGATAAGGGCGAGTACCGGCTGTACAGTGGGACCGTCCCTGTGGATCGCGATATTTTCCGGAAGATTGTTGTGCGGGAAAGCCGGATCCCACGTATTGAGTCTGCAGACTTTCGCGTGAAGGGGTGGACAGAACGCTTGTATTACGAGATCTGTACCGATCCTGCGATTTATGCGGCGTTTGAAAAGAAGAAGGGCGCGAGCGGCTAAGCGGCCATTCGAAGTTTGCAATTCTCCCTTCTGCTAGAAATTTGTGCCTACCCGGGTAGGGTGGAAGGGGATCTGGAAAGTGGCCTCGACAGCGACCGGAGAGCCGCGCTTCGTTGCAGGCTGAAATTTCCATTGTGCCAAGGCCTCGGCCGCATAGCGGTCCAGGCGCTCATCCACGCCGCGGAGAACTCGCACGTCACCGACTCTGCCATCCGAATGAATCACTGCGTACAGAATGACTGTGCCTTTGACGTTCTCTCGCATGAGCTGTATCGGGTATGCGGGGTCGACTTTCTTCGTGGCCATGGGCTGCGAGATGTCTTGCGCGGGTGCCGCTCGATCGGAGTGATCTGCATCGCGCTTCAGTTCCGCGAAGCGGATGATCCAACTGCCCGCGGCGGAATTCAGGTTCGGCATGTTCAGAGTAAGTGAGTAGAACTTGCGTCCGGCGAAAACGGCTTGTTCGGCTTCAGACAGCTTGGCCGCGCTTTCTCCTTCGCGTGGCGAGGTCGTCGTCCAGGCCGGACCAGCGTTCGCCATCAGGTTAGGATTCACAGAAGGTGCGGGTTTGACGTCTGCAGGAACACTTGCAACTGATGACGGTGGTTCCGCGCTCTTTCCTACATAGAGGCCGGATGGGACGTCATTCTTTTTACTGCTTATAGCGCCTTTGCCAGTTCCATTCCCCGGTCCAGCCGCAGTGGAACCCGGAACGCCGGAGGCTCCTGCATGGCCCTCAGGAGTGGCAGCGAAAGTTCCCCGGCGGTTGCCGGCCGGATCTGCGGGAGGAGCGCCCACTGCGGGATGCAGGTTCAAGGCAATGACCCGCCCTCGCGATCCAGCGGATGAACCCGAGCCTGCTGAGGCCAGAAACGGATGGAGGCGGAGGCACAACCGAGCCACCGGCAGCACCGAGTCTTGCGCCCGGAGCGGTCCGTTGCGCAGCGACGGGCAACAGCGGGGCCGGAGCAATCACTGCGCTTGGGGCGATTTCCATTTCGCCTATCGTACGAACCGATGACTGGACACTGGGTGGAGGAGCAATCAGAGCAGGCTGCAGTCCCTGAAAAGCCACGGATGCCTTGGAACGCTGCAATTCTGGCGGAGGCGCCACGACCGTATTCTGCAGGGCGGGTGCATTGCGAGTTTGATTCACCCGCACCGCATCCGGCGGCGGGCGTACCACCGAGTTCTCCATCTGTGGCATGCGTCGGATCTCGCCGGCAGGCGTCAGCGGTACATCTGGAACTGCCAGCCGTGGCTGCATCTCGTCCGCCCACGCGACTATGTTGGGGAGAACGATGTCACGCTTCAGTTTGATTCCCGGTGGAGTCACGATGGTTTGAACCCGATTATCAGCTTCGCTAGGAACCGAAATGATGGGCTGCCGGGAGAACTCCGGATCGGCCTTCTGCGCCTGTTCGGATGGGGAGTCACGCGTATCGAGCGGTGGCAGTAAATCAGACGCGCTGTAGTAGACCAACTGGCTATGTTCGAAGATTGGCACGGCGACCACTCGCTGAGGAACTGCAAACAGCCGCGTGAAACCAACCAACAGGACAGCCCCGGCGACGTGGAGCACGGCCGATTCTAGAAACCGGCCCCACGGCAGACTACGTCTGACGAATACATCCGGCCAGAACTCGCCGGGCGGGCAGTCGAGTTGGAGCAACGAAAATTGCGCACGCGAGACAAGCGCATGGACATTACTGAAGAACAGTCGAGGGCGTGACGGCAGTTCCAGCAGAAGCCGCGGAACAGCGTGCGGAAGACTCGTCTCAACCCTGGGTTGAACTGCCGCCATTGTGCTTATAGTAGATGCTCAAAGGCACACTGAGAAACCCAGAAGGACGACGAAGGTGAGGGCATTGACCCTCGCTTCCCCCGTGACGAGGGCAGCTACGGGTCCGCCGAGTAAAAGCATTTATAATCCTTGGTTCAACCACAAGCCGTCATTCTCACTGTAAGGACACATTTTGCTCGATTTCTTAGGAGATTTACGCCGCACCGACATGTGCGGAACGCTGCGGCCGTCGGACGCTGGGAAAAAGGCTGTTCTCATGGGATGGGTGAACCGCCGGCGCGACCTCGGGAATATTATTTTCATCGATTTGCGCGACCGCACCGGGGTAACGCAGGTTGTCTTCAATCGTGAAGTCAATGCCGCTGCGCACGACAGGGCTGAGGAACTGCGCAATGAGTACGTCATTGCGGCGATTGGCACCGTGAAGCTGCGTGATGCCGATACCATTAACAAGAACATTCCGACCGGTGAAGTCGAACTGGTGGTCCAGGAAATTCGCATTCTGAACGAGTCGAAACTGCCGCCATTCTTGCCTTCCGACACGGCGCTCACCAATGAAGAGACGCGGCTGAAGTACCGCTACATCGATCTGCGTCGAGAGGTAATGCAGTTCAACATCGAGACGCGGCACAAAGTTGCCAAGGCGATCCGTGACTATTTGTCCGGGCAGGGATTCTTCGAAATCGAAACGCCCTTCATGACGCGATCGACCCCGGAAGGCGCGCGCGACTATCTGGTGCCCAGCCGGGTGCAGCCGGGCACGTTTTATGCCTTGCCTCAATCGCCGCAGTTATTCAAGCAAATCCTGATGATTTCGGGATTTGATAAGTATTTCCAGATTGTGCGCTGCTTCCGCGACGAAGATCTGCGCGCTGACCGGCAGCCGGAGTTTACGCAGATTGATTTGGAAATGTCGTATCCGCAGGCGGAGCGCGTGTGGGAAGTGGTGGAAGGATTTCTGATGGCAGCCTTCGCGGCGACCGGGGAAAGAATTGCGACTCCTTTCCCGCGAATGGATTATGACGAGGCAATCCGATTGTATGGAATCGATAAACCCGATTTGCGTCTGCCCGCGTTTACAGACATTCGCGATTGCTTCACCGGGGAAAATCTTCAGGAACTGGCGATCAATGCAAATCTGCCGTTGATTGCGATCCGTACTCCCAGAGTCGGCGAGCTTTCGCGCAAAGAGCGCGATGATATCAAGCCCATGTTCCACGCGAAGGGCGGCGCACGGGTGTATGAAGATTTCAAGCGCATCAGCAACAAGTATCCCGATGCGGCAGCCGCCATTGCCAGGAAGATCGGGACGGAAGACGGCGACCTGATTGTGCTGGTCGCAGGATCGGCGCAGGCTGGCCCGCAAACGGCAATGCCAGCGCATCGCAAAGTAACTCCGGCAGAGTTGGCAATTTACGCGTCAGCAGGTTTGTTGCGGTTAGCCTTGGCCCAGAAATATGCCGACCGGCATGGAATCTTTAAGAGGACGGGCGATCCGTCGAAGGATTACCGCTTCCTATGGGTCACGAATTTCCCCATGTTCGAATGGGACGAGGGTGAGAAGCAGTGGATGGCCGCCCACCATCCGTTTACCTCTCCGCATGATGAAGACATGAAGCTGCTGGAGCAGGGGGTGGATTCGGTGAACGATCCGCAGTCCACGTTGAGTGCCGTGCGCGCGCTGGCCTATGACGTGGTGCTGAATGGGACCGAGTTGGGCTCGGGATCGATTCGTATTCACCGGCAGGATATCCAGCGCAAAATCTTCCGCGCGCTGGGGATGACCGAGGAAGAAGCGAAGTCACGCTTCGGATTTTTCCTGGAGGCGCTGGAGTACGGCACGCCTCCGCACGGAGGAATTGCGCTGGGGTTGGATAGGATCGTCATGATCCTCGCTGGAGCGGAGAGTCTGCGCGAAGTAATTCCCTTTCCGAAGACGGCGCGTGCGGCCGATTTGATGTGCGATGCGCCGACGCCAGTTAATGAGAGACAATTGCGTGAGCTGGGTATTTCATTGAAGAAGTGAACACTGGAAGCGCCCGTGACCGGGAGGGGGCGCCATTGCTACTCACCTGACAGCGATCCACTGACCAGGTCCGTGACGGAAACTGTTCGCCAGCGGTTTGGATGGTGCCGGCCACGGAGCCGCAACTTTAGATAGTTATCTGTCAGCGCTTCGGTGAACTCGTCGTCAGAAGCGCCTCCGATCACATTCAGAGTGATGGCTTCGAGCGTCTTGCCCACGAAGCGTGCGCATGAAAGCCAGTTTCTTCTCCGCCGCCAGCTCTCGCAAAATGCGATTTCGTTCGCGCGCGATGTGCACTGGCAGCTGCTTCGCCATGCCCGCCGCGGGCGTACCCGGACGCGCCGAGTACGTGAAAACGTGCAGGTAAGTGAACGGCAATTCTTCGACCATCTTCCGCGTGGACTCGAATTCCGCATCCGTCTCGCCCGGAAATCCGACCATCACATCGGCGCCGATCGCCGCTGTGGGCATTGCAGCGCGGATTTTTTTGATCTTGTCGCGGTAATGCCACGGGCGGTACTTGCGATGCATGCGCCGCAACACCGCGTCGCTGCCGGACTGCATGGGAACATGCGCGTGCTTGGCAATACGCGGCGATGAGGCCATCAGTGAAATCAGGTCGTCGGTCCAGTCCATCGGCTCGACCGAGGAGATGCGAAGTTTCTCGAGGGAAGTCTCCGCGAGGATTGCCCGAATGAGGTCGACAAAGGATACGGGCGAGCTTCGCTCGCCCGGACGGCCGAGGGCGGCCGTTCCCGCAGAAGTTGGGAGGTCTCGTCCCCAGCGTCCTAGATTGATGCCGCTGAGCACTACTTCCCGATATCCCGCTCGTAC
This sequence comes from uncultured Acidobacteriota bacterium, assembly GCA_963785865.1. Taxonomy (GTDB): domain Bacteria; phylum Acidobacteriota; class Terriglobia; order Terriglobales; family Acidobacteriaceae; genus Sulfotelmatobacter. The sequence continues at coordinate 141,114 of CAWAXF010000012.1, forward strand.
CAGCGCTTTTACTTCATCAATGATTCGCTCGGGACCGAGCGAACGGCTCTGGCCTCTGACATAAGGGATCACACAAAACGAGCAACGGTTGTCGCACCCGTCCTGAATCTTCAGATTGGGACGCGTACGCTCATTGGCGGCATCGAAGACGGGCGCGGCCAACAGTTCTGTGTGGGCGAAGATGTCAGAGACGAAAATGGCGCTTTCAGGCGAGTACTCAGTACTCGCCACTCGGTTGTGAGTTAACCGTTCCAGAGAGACGAAGTTTGGTTGAAGGCTTTCGGTCGTGGCGAGATGTGGAACGGCTATCCGCGCAAGCTCATGCTTGTGCGAATTCCCAACTACCAGGTCCACGCCGGGCAAGGCCGCGATCTCCTCGGGCGCCCGCTGAGCGTAACAACCGGTGACCACGATCCGGGCATCGGGATTTTGTCGGCGCACTCTCCGGATCGCAGCACGGGCGTCCTGATCCGCTCCGGCTGTGACTGTGCAGGTATTCAGGATCACCACGGAAGCGTGCGCGGGGCTGGAAGCGCGGGAGAGTCCACGCTCTTCGAATTGCCGTTCCACGGCGGCGCCATCGGCTTGCGTCGCGCGGCATCCAAAATTTTCTACATAGAATCCGGGCACACTCTATGGTAACGCACACTGCTGCGGTAGCTCTTGAGCACAGGGCTAACGGACAATCGATTAGGCTGAGGCCGCAGTTCTACGCGATTGGAAGCACTCGCGGCAGAAGACGGGACGGCCCTGTGTCGGACGGAAGGGAACGGTTGTCTGTTTTCCGCATCCCGAGCACGTGGCCTGGGTCTCCACTTTGGTGTAACGATAACTCTGTCCCTGCGGAGGAGCCGCCCCGAGTACGGCTACCCGCTTGTTCTTGCAATTCTTGCAACGCTTGGGTTCGTTCTTGAACTGCTTATCGTGAAAGAAAAGCTGTTCCCCGGCAGTGAAAATGAAGTCACTTCCGCAGTCAATACACTTGAGCACCTTGTCCTGAAAATCCATTGAGGATGGCTCCCTTCAGCCCGTTTCCGCGCGCCCACCCGCGGGGAAAGAACTGCGGTGGAACACCGAAAATGCAGGTCGTCTTGCTCCCCCTCCGCACTGCCCCACTGCCCTTGGACTCGGCCCACCACGCGCCAGAACGGTGCGCGGATAAAACTCAACGAAGATGCCGGGAAGAACTTTGAAGTATGAAATCCCTGCTGCAACTCAATCTCGGCGGGGGCCAGATTGAGCAGAGCCGCCCCGGGATGGAGCGGCTCTTTGCTGCGTTAATCCTGCTCTTTTCGCGTTTTTTTTCGAGCGCGTTTGCGAGCCAGCGCGGCCTTCACACGCTTTTTCTCGCCAGGCTTCAGGTAAAAGGAGTGGCGCTTGACCTCCTTGATAATGTCTTCCTGTTGCACCTTGCGCTTGAAACGGCGTAGAGCATTCTCGAGGGATTCGCCCTCTTGAAGTCGTACTTCTGCCAAACTTACACACCCCCAGACTCGTCCGGATGGACCGAATAGTTATTACAAGGATTACATTGCAAGTCAAGAGGGACTGTCAAATTTGTTTACAGAAAAACGTTATTTCCCAATTTGAGACAGCTCCCGACGCCTGCGGGGCGCAATTGTGGAGGCGGTCACGCGTGATTGGATCGAAAATCCAGCGGCTCGGAGCCGATCCTCAGGAAGTACAAAAAAATCGCGCTGGGCCAAAGCTGGATCAGCAGGCGGTTGAGGGAAAAACGCAGGTGCCAGTAAATGTCATAGGGCGTAATCAGGTAGATGAAAAAATAGCCCCCAAGAGTCAACGCCAAGGCCAGGGCCGAGGCACGAATGGCAGGGCTTGCCTCACGCGGAATCTTACCCTTCAGCATGATGAAAACGCCGACCATCAGAAGCGGAATGGGAATCCAGAGCCAGTGGCCGAAGCGAAAAAGCTCTTTGCCGAACCATTTCAGCACAGCCCAATAGCGGGATGGATCCTCCAACTTGTGAAGCATGGATGCAGGGGTGGAAAACAGATCTCCGGCAGGAGCTATAAAGTGTTTGAAAAAGAGAAGAATACAGAAGGTGGGGAGCAGTGTGAGCAGAAACGGGGTTAACCCAGGTGAGCGGCGTTCCGTTGAAGGAAGCGGCTGGCGATCAGGTCTGACGAATAGCCGTGACAGCAATAGGGCACACAGGAAGAGAACGCCTTCATTCTTGGTCCAAGCAGCCAGACCGGCAGTTATTCCAGCCAGAGCCAAAAAACCACGGCTGAGCCGACCCTCAACAGCCCCGGCCGCGAATTGCGCTCGATGCATGTGAAGCAGAACCAGAGTTGCCAGGAAGAAGAACGAAAGAGGGACGTCCGCGTATTGCCAGGTGCCTAGTTCAATGAAGAATGGAGTCGCCACTAGAGCGATTCCTCCCAACAGAGCCGATGTACGGCCGACGAGAATGTCGAGTGCGGAAAAGAGCAATCCGGCGGTAGCAAACGTAAAAACCAACCCGAGAAGCGCGGGAACCATGGGCGTCTCGTGACCTAAAAGCGTCCAGAAGTGCGCAATGGCGGCGGGAAGAAGAAGGGGATAATCGGGATGAGACCAGGAGATGAGCGCAGTGAAGCCATCGCGCCAATGCGCGTTGCCGCGATATAAAAAGCGGGCATGAAGATTCCAAATCGCGAACGAGTCCCAGCCACTGCCGTACGGGTGAGCCAAAATTCTCAGCGTTGCCGAATAGAGCGCTGCGACGAGCGCTACGGCGAAGGCGATTGTCACGAATCCGCGTGCCGAGGATCGACGAGTTGGAGGCGACAAAACAACGTTTCGCCTGCGCGCTCGAGAAAATAAGTACGCGGCGAGGAGTAAGGCGAATATCGCGAAGTCGATCCGCCAGAGAGCCATGAAGCCGGACCAACGAGCAAGAAAGTATACGATCGAAAATAAACCCTCGCCCAGTCCCACCGAGAGACAGATGCGGAACATCAGGTCAGGCGGAGAATGGGGTTCGCCGATTACAAGGGCTACAAAGAGATATCCGGTCGCGAAACAGAGAATTGCTGACGCCGATCGTGGCCATCAATTCGCGTCCTTATTGGCGAACAGCAAGACTCCGTTGCCGAAATCCCTCACCAACTTCAGATTCTCCGGAAATGCTGTCGGCTGGGAACGGGGAAAATTGCCGATCACGATTGCGTGCTCTGACGAGTGATCTACCACGCAGCGGGGCGAGAGCGTACTGGGTCAGGTAGTAATGCCCCACGGCGAAGTCACCCGATTCGCCAATGTAGCCGACCACGCCAGCCTTGGGGAGAGCGTCCCGCAGCTCAGAGAACCGCTGCCCAGAGCGCAGTGAAGTGTCTTGGGCCTCTCGTGCTACTCCGGGGGTGTCGACGATGAGGCGCGCCGAAGATAGCAGGCAGCCCAGGATGAATATCCAAAGGACTGACTTGGTTGAAGTCATTCGGGGATGTGCGGCGTTCAGAGATTCAAGCTGGCAGCATTATACGTGCTCACTTTTCGGCGCTAATGCTGAGCGGAGAGCTTGCCGCGGAGCACCGTGACAGACGCTTTAGGCAGTGTGATGGTTTCGGTACCTGCGGGCAGTGTCCCGCTGACTGGCGGCTGGTTCGGATCGGGATGGCTGTTCGCCCCCTCAAACTTCCAGAGGTACTGTTCGCTGCCGAACGTGGTCGTGGTGATTGGTCCTGAAAAGGTCTTTATGGATGCTCCACCAGTATCGAAACCGACTTTGATTTGGTGCGGGTTCGATTGATCCTTGTTGATGATCATGAGCGACCACAGACCATCTGGGCGAGAGACTGCATAGGCGGTAATAAGCGTGTGGCCGCCTGCATCTTTCAGATCGCAGGTCGCAGGATACAGTTTGTGAACTCCGGCGCGATGCTGAACCCATTCCAGGTTAATCAAACGGCTAGCATGATACTGCGATGTGAAAGTTCTGACGTTTAGGTTCTCGTCCGCAACGTAATTGCCGTAAGTTCCAAAGCCGTGGCATCCCGGGCGCAACGGCTCGGGCTGAATCGGCGAGTGATAGTACACTGCGCCGCCGGCCGTGAGGAATGCGCCAACGCTGTCGCAGAGCCAGAGTGCGGCGAAGATGTCGGACATTTGTTGTGCATTCCCATACGTCACATTGCTCTCGGTATTCATCATGGGGACGTTGGGCGGCAGGCCGTCCTCGCGCCAGACGTCCAGGATGTGGCTGACGAGTTGAGGTTCGCGATACAGATCAGCCCAGACGATTTCACAAGGCGGGTACGGGTAGTGTTCGAAGCTCATGAATGCCAGGTCGGAGAGACGATCGTGCGCTTTCAGGTAATCGAGGAAGCGGCCCAGCCATGACGTGCGGCCTTGCGCATCGGGCCACACCTTGATGTCTTCATTGACGCCTTCAAATACGGGGCCGCCAAGCTTTAGCTCGGGATTTACGCGGTGCATAGCAGTGGCGAACTGCAGGTACAGGGCCGCGTAGTCTTCCGGAAGCATGTACTGGCCATCAGGTTCCTCGCCCATCTCAACGTAGGAGATCGGATACCCGCGCATCTTCAGGTAAGCCATCTGTGCCGCGGCATCTTCCGGAGTGCCATAGAGCATTGAAACGGGAATCATCGCAGGCAGATTATTGGTGATGCCGCTGGTGAAGAAGAGATCGAGCCCCGTTTGGTCTCCGTGCGTATCAATGTCAGAGTCCGAGTGCCAGGGGTCGATCGACGAACACAGCGTGACAGTCTGGTTCTGATCCGCGCGGTGCTGGACGAGATCAACAAAATCTCCGTGCTCGGTAAGCGTGCCGACGTACACTTCACGAATGGCATAGCCGACGGCGCTGCGCGGATCTTTCGGATCGTGCGTGGCATTCGGTCGCTGGTCAGCCGTGTTAGAGGACTGCGTCATCCAGATGCGCAGATAACGCACCTGGACTGGAGTCGGGGAGAGTTGCAGAGTCGGGGAGCCTCCCTTGCCATTCGTGATCGTGCCATTGGGGAACAGAATCCACGTCCCGGACGTAGGGCGATCCATAGGACCTTCGCTGGAGGAAGCTTTTTCTGCCATCCAGTACTGCACTACATAACCAACCGCGTAGGGATCATGCCAATCGATGCGGATGTGGGAAACAGGTTCAGTCGAGCCGAGGTCGAGGACAATCCATTGCGGGTGGGCTGAATCCGGTTGGCCTGTGTATTTGCTTGCGAGATACGGATTGCTTTTCCAATATGATTCGGGATTGCCATCAGTCAGGCGTGAATAGCCGTGCTCTGCGCCGCCGTTGCGCGTGTGACCGCGATGCGGCAGCGGATACCCAAACGAGTGCCGGATGGGATCTTTCAAATCGCTGCTGCCAATGAAGTATCCCCGTTTATTTGCGGCGTCGCTCCAGCTTCCGGCTGGATTCCAATGCCATGCTCCAATGGAAAGCTCAGTGTTTTGGCGATAGGTGATCGGACCCCAACCGGCAGAGAGGCACTGCTTCACCATGGGCTCGGTGTAGATCTTTTCGATGACATCATGCGAGAGGATGTCCATCGAACTGCCGAGCGCCTGGTCGGGATCGAACATGATTGGCGTGACTGAGGAAGAAACCCGGATGGTTGAGGGGTTCTCCCCGCCTGCAGCCAGCTTTGCCGCGCCGCGGAGCTCTGCAGGCATGATGCTGATGGAGGCAGCCGCAGTTGCGGCGCCAAGGAACTTGCGGCGGGAGATGCCAGTCCGTTTCATGGGAACGAGGAAGTATAAAGGAATGCCAGGTGGAATTCAGACGGCAATAGCCGCAAGTCTACTTTCTCGCTAGCAAGGCCCAGCGAGTGGACGCCGTACAGGTATCTTCCCTAGCGCGGCCGGCACATCTCATCAAAAGCTGAACTTCAGCGCGAACTGAATCTGTCTTGGCGCGTACGCTGCATTCGGCTTCATAAAATTTCCGGGCAGCGCATAATAGCCGGGGTACGGCGCCGCGCTAGGGGTCACCGAATTCTGCACAAACGTGCTAGCGGAAGCGACCATGCCGTTGGATGTCATCGTCAGCCGCTTGTTGTCGCGGTTGAACAGATTGAACGACTCGGCAACAAAATTGACCTTATAGCGTTCACGGAAGCGGATGGTCCGTGTCAATCGAACGTCTGTAGTGGCGTAATCCGGGCCAGTAAACGCGTTGCGAATATATCCGGGCAGGCGATCGTTAAGGCTGTTGCCGTCCTGGTTGGGATCGCCGGTCACCGTCGCGTTATGGGGTCGCCCGCTTCCGTAGTTCACAACCGTCGAAATTTTCCAATCATTGAAGTAACGCCCGAGTAGCTCATGCCCGCGATGAAAGAACCTCGGCTCAGCCGAGAACGCCGCCACTAACCGCTGCCGCTGATCAGTAACGCTGGGGCCGCGCTCCGCTGCTGGATTGTACGAGTTCTGTACGGTCGCGGGCTGCCCGGCGACGAGCGCATCCTGTCCGTCGTCAATGGCGCGCGCATACGTATAAGAGAACCGGGCGTATGTCCCCCGCGCCACCCGGCGATTGATGGAAAGCGTGGCGCCGTTGTAATCGCTCGAACCTGCGCTCTGAAAAACGTTGATCGCTCCCAGTTCGGCGATCGGCCGTCCCAGTGGATTAATACAAGGCGGCCACGGACAGCTCAGGGTGCGCGTGAACTGCCAAGTGGAAAACGAATCCACGGTGTAGTAGCCGCCGCTGAAGATTGATCCCGTCGAGTCGAACAGGGGATACGTCAGTGCTACCGGCTGCGGCAGGTTTACGTCCAGTGCGCGAATCAGGTGCTCGCCGCGAACATTCAGTAATGACAGCGCGATCGTGGTTCGGGAAACAACTTCCTTTTCAAAGGTCAGGCTTGACTGCTGCACGCGCGGGGTGACGAAGTTTGGGGCAAACGCCGAGACTTCGTGCGTCAGTCCCTGCGTCCAGCCATCAGGAATGGCGCAGTTTTCGGCGTAAAGCGGACAACTCACCAGCGGGTTCGGGTAAGAAGGAAAGACCTGATGATCGTAGTAGTTCGAGTTGTTCAAAAAAAGATGCGCATTTGAAATACCGTTTTCCGTTTGAATGACCGAGTTGTAGATTTGGGGAATGCGCACAAAAAAGATCCCATAGCCACCGCGCACCACGAGCGGGCGCCGGTTGCCGATCGAATAGGCCAGCCCGGCGCGAGGAGCGAAATTGTAGGGCTGGAACGGGACTTTGCCCGCCGGCGGAAACAGTGGATTCGAGAGCAGGCCTTTACGGGTGAAGGTTTGCAGGTCCCACCGAACTCCCAAGTTGACAGCCAGCCGGTTTGTGACTCGGATCGTATCCTGCGCGAACGCGGCGTATTCATTCGTATTCGGGTGAGAGGCGGCACTGCCGAAATTTTGCAGATAGTAATGCGGAATCTGGTGGGCGTAGGCGCGCAGAGGCGTCAATGGGAGGCCTCCGAGCTGGGGTTCGAAGGTGAAAGGATTCACCTTGATCGGATAGAAAAGATATTCCCCGCTCTGCTGGCTCGGAAAAAAATCGTAAATCTTGGTTAAAAGTAAGTCGCCGCCGAACTTCCAGGCGTTGCGCGGGCCTTCTACGCTGATCGTGTCCGCCAGATGAAGCCGGTGTTCGCGCGTTTGCCGCGGGAGGATGTTAGATCGCCCCATGCCGTTGAGGAGCGTGGGAATTTTTACCAGTACGTCGGTGCTGTTGGTGTGAGACTGCTGCCGGTCGCGAGAGAACTGAGCGCGGAAATGGCTAAGCCACCGCATGGTGAGCCCACTCGTAAGAGACAGATTCACGGTTTCCGTGGAGACTACTTCCTGCCCGTTATTGCTGATTGCATCATAGGTCACTGGACTTGCAGGATCCAGGAACACGTTGTTTGCCCCCCAGTACCGAGTCGTGTTGACGCGCAACCCCAGTTGATGACGGGGCGAGATATTGAAATCTAGTTTTGCGTAGGCAGAATTGCCGATTTGAGCGGCAGGGTACTCCCCGGTGAGCGATGACAGCCGCGCAGCCGCGGCCACAACCAAGTCCTGATCCGGCGTGTCGTAATCTCCTGGAATCGCCGGCGTACCGGCCAGAGGCGTCACTCGCGTACTGCCGTCCAAGAATTCGACTACATTGGGAACGTGAAAAACGTGGTGGTCGAATCCCAGAAAGAAAAAGATCTTATTGGCCTTGATCGGACCGCCAATGGTTCCTCCGACCTGCTGTTGACGATTGTGCGGCTTGAACGCGAGAAAGGGATTGGCAGCGCCAAACGAACTGTCGCGCACGTAATAAAACGCTGTTCCATGGACATGATTTCCTCCCGACTTGGTCACAACGTTGATGACCGCACCGCCGGATCGGCCCTGCTCCGCTCCGTAAGCGTTCGATGACACGCGAAACTCCTGCACCACTTCAGTCGAGAAGTTGTACGGCGTGCGATAGCGTCCGCGAGCCTGGGCGAAAAAGGCGTTATTGTAATCGCCCCCGTCTACCAAAAACGTGTTTTGAAACCCGCGAATGCCGCCAAAAGAGAGATCGCCGTTGGTGGCCGAAGTGAGGCTGCGCGGATCCTGGGTGACGCCGGGTGAAAACAGCGCCAGGTCGGAGAAGCGACGGCCATTCAGAGGAAAGTCATTCACGGCTCGCTCATCCAGCAAGGTGGAGACCGCGCTTGGCTTGGTTTCCACGAGCTGTGGCGCGGCGGAGACGGTGAGCGTTTCTTGCGCGCCGGCCACCTTCAGATGGAATTCGAGTTCCGCCGTGCCTCCCACGTCCACATGCATTTGCGGAGTCACTTCGGGGGACATGCCCGGGGCCTCGACGCGAGCGGAATAATCGCCGGGCGGCAGCAGGTCGAATAAGAAACGCCCCTCGGTATCACTGGGCACCGCATAGCGAGTCGCGGTCGCGGTGTTTACAACCACAATAGAGGCACGGGCGATGCGTCCGCCAGCCGGATCGAAGACCGTTCCCCGGATGGATCCGGTCGCAGAATCCTGCGCTGAAACCGTGCCAAACAGGCTGACCATGAAAATGGTGATAATGAACGAGCAACTCGCGCGCGTCGAAAACATAGGGGCGTCCTGATGTGGATTGTCTCGGAGGGATCGCCAACGTTAACCGGACGCTAGCGTTTTCACTGCGGAGAAGTGCCGGAGGGCACATTCTAGAACTGCGCGGCCGGGAGACTCCTCCGCAGAAGAGTGGAACCCATCGCCTGTATAGCATCGGTGAGCGCCCCGGTCTGTGATCGGGCAGCAACTTTTTTCTGATTCTTCCCAGAGCGGGAAACTTCGATTGGGTTGCGAGCCGGTGGCCGCCAGCGTAGGAGCGCATCGCGCACGCCCTTACGCGGAATTGCGCGGTCGTGTTATGTTCATTTTCTTTCCGGAAATTGCATGATCCGCTCCCATAAAGGCGTGAGGCCCACCATTGCTTCGACGTGTTTTGTCGATGGGTCCGCGCAAATCATTGGCGATGTGGTGCTCGGCGAAAACGCTTCCGTGTGGATGAATGCCGTGCTGCGCGGAGATGTCCACGAAATTCGAGTGGGCGCGTACTCCAACGTTCAGGACAACAGCGTTCTCCACGGCATGAAGCAGCAATGGGGGGTCTATGTCGGAGAGTACGTCACCATCGGGCATTCGGTCACGCTTCATGGATGCGTTATCGAGGATCGCTGCCTTATCGGCATGGGTTCGATCATCTTGAATGGCGCCCGTGTCGGGGCCGGATCGATTATCGCGGCAGGGACTCTAATTCCTGAGAAGACCGTGGTGGAGCCGGGCTCGTTGTGGATGGGCTCCCCTGGAAAGTTCCGGCGCAAGTTGGGGCCTCATGAAGACGAGATGATCATGCGCTACGCCAAAAATTATTTGGGCTACAAGGATGAGTATTTAAAGGAGACCGGTGGGTAGCCAGTCGTCCATCAGGAGCGGAATGATCAAAGCGGTTCGTGGAACTCGGGATCTGTTGCCGCCGGAAACGGCGCTCTGGAATTTGGTTGAGGCCGCAGTCCGCGAGGTGTTTCGCAGTTACAACTTCCAGGAAATCCGAACACCGATCTTCGAATCCACAGAGTTGTTTGCCCGCGGCGTGGGCGAAGAGACCGACATCGTCGCGAAAGAGATGTACACCTGGGAGGACCGGTCGCGGGCAGCCAGCGAAAAAGGCCAATCGTTGACCCTTCGTCCCGAGAACACGGCCGGCGTCGTCCGCGCCTACATTGAGCACAAAATGTGGGATCGTGGCCTCAACAAGCTCTACTACATCGGTCCGCAATTTCGCCGCGAGCGCCCACAAAAGGGCCGCTACCGGCAGTTCTATCAGATCGGCGCTGAAGTTATTGGCCCGTCCAGCGCGGGCAGCGAATCTCCGGCACGCGATGCCGAAGTGCTTGAGATGCTGGCCACCCTGCTGGATCGCCTTGGCATTTCTAACTGGAATCTGCAGCTGAATTCCGTGGGATGTCCAAACGACCGCGCCGCCTTCAACGAAGCTCTGCGCAAGGCACTCGAGCCAGTCCAGGATAAGATGTGCGCCGATTGTCAGCGCCGAGCCGGAACCAATCCCTTACGAGTATTCGACTGCAAGGTTCCGGAGGATCAGCCAATTATCGAGAAACTGCCGCGCATCAGCCAGTTCCTCGACGAGGGTTGCCGCACGCACTTCGAGGCAGTGCAAGCCATTCTGACCAAGGTTGGGGTTCCTTTCACGTTGAACGATCGTCTGGTTCGGGGGCTCGATTATTACACGCGCACCGCATTTGAGTTCACGCATGGTGCGCTGGGCGCGCAGAACGCAATTCTAGGCGGTGGCCGTTACGACGGGCTGTCCGAAGCCTTGGGCGGTCCACCCGCTCCCGGGATTGGATTTGCCATTGGCGAAGATCGCCTGGTCATGTCTCTCCAGGAGACAGCTCCGGCGGAGAGTGTGTGGCGCAGACCGGACGTCTATATCGCTCCCATGACGGGCATGAACGGCGACGCAGCGCTTCTGGCAAGGGAACTGCGGCGGCGCGAGGTCGTGGTCGAACTGGGGGATGATACCTTTCGTCTCAAGAAATCTTTCGAAGCAGCCACGAAAGCAGCGTCGAAGTACATCCTGATCGTGGGTGAGAACGAGGTGAGAGCCGACGCTTTCGCACTAAAGAATCTCGCCAGCGGCGAACAGGTCTCCGTGCCACGCGCGGAACTGGTACAACGAATTCGGGGAGAGTAACCTTTTCTGTTCTCGCGTACAGCTTCTTACTGGCCGCATTCACAACCACATGTATGGAGGGCGCATGAAATACAGCTTCATGACTCTGGCGATCGTGCTGTGTTGCAGTTGTTGCCTGGCCGGCGTTGGGCAAGGCAACGCCCCGGCTAAGCAGACCAGTGCGTTTGAACAAACACTCATCGATTCCGAAAAAGGATTTATTGCGGCTGCGAAGAAGGGAGATGTGGTTTTTTTTAAGCGCACCCTCACTGACGATTTCTCATACGTCTCCTTCGACGGGCAGCTCTATTCTCGGCGGGAAATGATCGACGAATACGGCGCCGGCGGTTTCGACATCATGCCGTATGAAATGCAGGTGGTGTCCGCCGGACCCGAAACCGGGATTGTCACTTACAACGTCGTACTACGCGTTCCCGCGGCCGAGGATCAAGGACCGCCACCTCGTTACCAGCATTTCAGCAGTGTCTGGGTAAAGCAGGGCGATAACTGGAAGATGAAGTTTCTTCAGATGACGGCCTCGCACTGGGGCGATTGGTAAATCTCACGGGTAGTTGAGATCTGGCGTGGCTGAGTCCGTTTCCTTATAGAATTACGGCGAAGGTGAGATGCATGAAACAAATCGGCAGCGCGCTCGCGTTCTTATGTTTGCTAGTAGCAGGCGCGGGGAGCGCGCAAACGGCTGCCTCACCGGAACAGACGAGGAACCCTGGCCAAGCCTATTCGGGAATGTACTCGTTCCTCAAGGATGGCGAATTCGTGCAGTTGACGGTGGAGGACGACGGGCGTGTCACCGGATTTATCTCTCGTTACGGTGATATGGAGAGCGATAAAGGCGCATTCCTCGATCAGTTCTTTAAAAGCGGGAAACTAGATGGCAACCACTTGAGCTTCACAACCGAACTCGTCCATGGAGTCACCTTCGATTTCAAAGGGTCGGTCGAGCGCGGGCCCGGGAAATTTCCCGGAGAAGAGTCCTACTACGTGCTCAAGGGCACACTGACGGAAAACGACAGCGACGCCAACAAGAAGATCACATCCCGCTCGCGCGAGGTCGTCCTCAAAAGCTTCCCACAGGATTCCTCGCCTACGCCTGCTGCTCGGAAGTAGCAACACCGAGCAGACTCCCTGACACGGAAAGTCCAAGAAGATACTGAGGTCGCGGTCAAACCCCGCGCATGCAGCAATGGTTGCTGGAATTAATCCCCGGATCGCTGTGGTGAAAGGCGGAGCCGGCCGGGACCTCTCTGAGGTGACCCTTCCGGGCCGTACACAAGATCGGCATCGTCCGTGTTCGAGGACGCCTCTGCCAGCGCCGCCGCCAAACCGCGGTACGAGCGGCTGATTTCGGAACCTTCCTGCAGTACCACGGGGCTTCCATGATCGATGGAGGGCGAGATGACATGATAGGCGTTCGGGACCTTCCACAGGACTTTGCAATTTGTGACCTGCTGGACATCCTCGTCCCCGAATCCCGGGATCTTCTTATAACGGTTCAACACCATGCGGATTCGATCACGACCGGTGCCCTCTTCAAGAAAGCTGTGAATGCGCCCGGCACACCACAGCGAAACCACATCCGTTTGTGCGACGACCAGTACTGCATTGGAAAGGTCAGAAAGCAGACGGGTTGTGGGATCTAGACGGCTGGAGGCATCCACGACGACGAAGCGGTAGTGATTTACCAGAAGATCAAAGAGCCGTGCCAGTTCCCCGGGGGTGGGGTCGGACGGATAAGGCTGCTGTGGTCCAGCAAGCAGATGCAGACCTTCCTTTGTGGTGGTCATAAGACCATCCAGCAGAGAAACGTCCAGGCGATGTAGGTTCTGCAGGGCGTCCAAAACACCGAACTGAGGCCGCAAATTCAGATGAAGAGCGGCATGGCCGATCGGGGCGAAGTCCAGCAAAACCACGTCACCATGACTCTTCTGCAATGCCAGAGCCGTGTTTACAGCAGCGGTGGTGCAGCCAGATCCGCCCTTGGCGCTGAGGAAAGTGAATACCCGCGCTTTCCCCGATCCGCCTGACGCTCGCGTGCGGGCGGAGCTGTAGCGAGTTAAGGCTTCGAGCAGAACCTCGTGTCCCGCAGAGCGATCCAAATATTCGCCGGCGCCGTTCCGCATGCTGGCGACGATATTGGCCGGCTGGCTCATGTCGCCACTGGCAAAGATAGCGATCTGCTGAGTGGTGCTGCGAATCAGTTCGATGGCACGGATGGCGCGCTGCGCATCCCGGGAAGGGACATCAACGATAACGACTTCCGCACGGGACTCCTGAAGCTGCCGAATGATGGTATCGGTCGCATTAATGGGAAATCCGACATGGCTGAAAACTTCGTTCCCCAGGCGTGTCGCTTGCAAGCGATCCCGCAGGGCGGAGAGGAGTTCCCGGTCTTCGGACAGGAGGGCGACTGCAATCCCATGCATGGCGCGGTTCTCGCTGATTTCTCTCGGTGTTTGCATGTTAGAAAGAGAGAGTGCCTTCCGCCAAGTGACCTAGGTAATTGGTTACGCGTTTATCCGCTCGTGCTCTGCGCAACGGCTCATGGGCACGTGACCGTACAACGGATAGCTGGGAGGAATCGAACAACGTAGAAACGCCCTGAGGCTCTTGCCTCGCTGCACGCCATTGTAAGACAGGTCGGGGCGGTTGAAAAGCAACTTTCGCAGGATTGGAAAAGAAAGTTTTGGGTAGGACTTTGGAGCTCAGAAGGGCAGGAGCTTTCCATTCTAAACTGGAGGACGAACCCCCGGAGTTCTGCCTCGAAGTTGCGAGCCCGAGGGTTCGGATCGGATTGCCTGTTGAGCCAGAAAACTCGCGCGGCCAAAATTGGGAGAGTTTGTCGGGATGCTCAAGCAACACGAGAAGATCCAGCAACGCGTCTTAGACAAAAGACCTCGAAATAGGGAGAGATGGCGATTATCAAAATCATTGGGGCAGGGCTTGCCGGAACGGAAGCGGCCTGGCAGTGCGCACGCAGAGGTCTTGAGGTTGAACTTTTCGAGATGCGGCCGCTGCGTTCCACGCCCGCACACCAGACGGGGGACTTTGCCGAACTGGTGTGCTCGAACTCATTGAAGTCTGATAGTGAAAATACCGCGCCGTGGTTGCTGAAAGAAGAGATGCGGCGAGCGGGCTCCCTGCTGCTGTCGATTGCGCGCGAATGCGCGGTGCCCGCTGGCCATGCCCTCGCAGTGGACCGTGTGAGATTCGGGGCCCGCGTCACAGAAGAGATTTCGCGCGAGCCACGCATCAAGGTGCGGCGGGAGGAAGTTGCGAACATTCATGAGTCAGATGGAATCACAGTGATCGCAACTGGACCACTTACTTCCGAAGCACTCGCTACTGAGATCGCGCGCCTGAGCCTGAGTCCCTCGGAAATGGAGCGAACGGGGGCAACCGGTCCACCTGCCCCGCGTTTGTATTTCTACGATTCCATCAGCCCAATCGTCGAGGCCGATTCGATCGATATGTCTCGGGTGTACATGGCTGCGCGTTATGAAAAGGGATCGGCGGACTACATCAACTGTCCGATGACCGAGGAAGAGTACGGACGCTTCTATGACTCCCTGATGGCGGCGCATTCTGTCGAGGAGCAGGACTGGGAAAACCTGAACTATTTCGAGAGTTGTTTGCCGATTGAAGAAATTGCCCGTCGCGGACGCGATACCCTCCGTTTTGGCCCAATGAAGCCGGTGGGACTGAAGGATCCACGAACCGGCAAAATGCCGTTCGCTGTCGTGCAACTGCGGCAGGAGAATCTGCGTGCGGATTCCTATAATCTGGTCGGATTTCAGAATCACCTGAAGTTCGGCGAGCAGGCGCGAGTGCTCAGTCTGATTCCCGGACTAGAGAACGCTCGTTTCCTGCGCTATGGCCAGATTCACCGCAATACCTATATAAACGCGCCAGCTCTTCTGCAGCCCACGCTACAGATGAAAACGCATCCGAATGTCTTTTTCGCGGGGCAGATTTGTGGAGTCGAAGGCTACGTTGAGTCCATCGCAACCGGCTTGCTGGCAGGCATCCACGCCGCCGCCCGAGCCCTGGACGGGGAGCCGCATGCGCCGCCTCGTGCCTCGGCATTCGGATCACTCGTTCATTATGTTACGCATGCAGATCCAAAAAACTTTCAGCCAGCGAACATCACTTTTGACCTGTTGCCACGATTGGATCACAAAGTCCGGGACCGAAAGGAACGACATCGGTTGCAGTGCGAAGCTGCTCTCAAAGAGTTTGACGGTTGGATCGAGCAGGTTAGATTGCTGTCTATGAAGTTGTGAACCCTTCGAGAGTTTAAGGGCTGTCGCTCTCCATGGTGAACGGACGGTTGCACGTGGGCCGCTTCGGCTGTCCCCGTCAAAGCGCGGCGAGCCCGCCCCCTTCCTGCGAATTTCTGCAACAAAACCATCGCTGAATCCGTATCTCTCCCCAGGCCGCCAGGGCATGACTTTCGCCCAACAGGGCCGTCCAATCCAAGGTTATGACTCTCCGGGACCTGTTTCTCGACGTAATACGGACTTTGTGGTCCCACAAATTGCGTGCGTTCTTGACAATGTTTGGGATCGCCTGGGGCATCGTTTCGATCGTGCTGATGGTCGCGGCCGGCGAGGGTCTGCGTAAAGGACAGGCAGAGCAGGCCCGCAACCTCGGCAAAGACGTCATGATCGTGTTTCACGGCCGTACCAGCCTGCAGGCCGGCGGGACTCATGCCGGGAGATCCGTGCGCTGGGAGGATCAGGATGTCGCGGTTGTGCAGGCAGAGTCGCCGGACTGTGAATACGTCGTTCCTGAGCTTGAGCAAGACACCATCCGGACGCACTCCAATTTCAACAGCGGCGCATTCACGGTGACGGGATCGTATCCCCCGTTTGGTTACATTCGCACCCTCGACGTGGGACTTGGGCGTTTTTACGACTGGGAGGATATGCGGGAAGGACGGCGCGTTGCCTTTCTCGGTTCCGATGCCGCCAAGCAGCTGTTCCCCGGACGCAACGCCGTGGACGAAACCATCTACCTCAACGACTTTCCTTTCACCGTCATCGGAGTGATGGCCAAGAAGAAGCAGGATTCCAGTTACGACGGGTGGGATGTTAACAAAGTCTTTGTGCCTTTCTCTGCGATGCGGCGCGATTTTCCCGACAAGCCTCCGGGTACAAATACAACCTTCGATCAAATGCTGGTCACTCCGAAATCGGTCGACCAACACGAGGCCTGCAAGCACGAAGTGCGGGTCGCCCTGGCTCGCATGCACCGCTACGATCCCAATGACAAAGAAGCCTGTCCCATCTGGGACACAGTCAAGGAAGCACAGGCCTTCAAAACCATGACGGACGGAATGAAATTCTTCCTGGGAGCAGTTGGCATTGTCACATTGCTGCTGGGCGGTATCGGAGTAATGAATGTGATGCTCGTCGCAGTGCGTGAGCGGACACGCGAGATCGGCGTGCGCAAGGCCATCGGTGCGCCTTCAGGAACTATCCTGCGGCAGTTTTTTATCGAGGCTTTGATCATCGCGCTGTTGAGCGGAGGAATCGGCTTAGGTGTGGCTTTCGGATTCTGCGCCCTGGTGAACATGCTGCCCATGCCCGACTTCTTCGCAGGGCTGGTTCCCAGTTGGAGTTCGGGACTGACTGCTGCCGGTCTGCTCGGAGCCATTGCCGTCGGCGCAGCGCTTTATCCGGCGCGTCGAGCGGCTTCCATCGATCCAATTGAGGCTCTGCGGTATGAAGCGGGAGGGTAACGTTTCAGGTTTCGAGTTTCGAGTTTCATATTCGCAACAGGCACCGCGATAACAACTCGAAAGAGGAAAGACGAAATCTGAAGCGCAAAGCTGAAACTCGAAACCTGAAACTCGAAACCTAATGTTAGTTGAAATCATTCTCGAAGCCTGGGTCGCGCTCAAGCGCAACGTGACCCGCACCCTGCTCACGATGCTGGGTATCGTATGGGGCATTGCTACGGTAACGCTTCTTATCGCCTATGGGAGCAGCTTCCGCAGTGTCCTGGTGCACGGCTTCGACGCCTTCGGGAAAAGCGTGGTCATCTGCTGGCCGCAGCAGACCAGCGAACAGCCAGGAGGCCAGCGGGCGGGGAAGAAAGTGCTTCTGGAGAAGGCCGATCTGGACATCGTCAAAGCGACCGCGCCGCTTGTGAAGCACGTATGTCTCGAGACCGTTCGACGGCCGGGCATTGCATTTGGCGATCGGATGGTGGGGACGGCGCCGGTTCGCGGCGTCTGCCCCGAATATGGTGAGATGCGCAACGAAGTGCCCTCTGAAGGCCGATGGATCAACGCCGAGGATGAACTTGAGCGCCGGCGCGTGATCTTTCTCGGTGGCCGCCTGAAAGAACAGCTTTTCAGCGGCCGACCCGCGGTCGGAGAAACCGTGCTGGTTTCGGGAGTGCGCTTCACCGTCATCGGCGTGATGGCGCGCAAGATCCAGCTCAGCAACTATTTCTCAAGTGACGATGAATCTTCCTGGATTCCCTATTCCGCCGCGGGAGATCTGTGGAACACGCGTTACGCCGCCGTCATGGTTTTCCAGCCCATCGCACCGCAGTTCGAAAAAAAAGCAATGGCCCAGGTATTGGCCGCGGTTGCAGCGCGGCAGAATTTTTCTCCCACTGATCCAAAAGCTTTCCAGATGTTTGGCCGCGACGAATTTCGGCCCATTATCGACGCTCTCACGATTGGCCTCCAGGTTCTGCTCACCTTCATCGGAACCCTGACTCTGGGAATCGGGGGTGTGGGCGTGATGAACATCATGCTGGTTTCTGTGGATGAGCGAATCCGGGAGATTGGCTTGCGCCGCGCGCTGGGTGCACGCAAGCGCCACATCAAGCTGCAATTCCTGGCGGAGACTCTGCTCATCATGCTGCTGGGCGGAGCAATAGGAGTTCTGCTCTCGTATCTGGTGGCGTGGGCAGTAGGCACGTTGCCCATGATGGGACCTCTTTTTGAAGACGAGTCCGGCCAGGGCGATATCCATCTCCGAATCTCGATGATGACGGTCCTGATTTCGAGTGCCGTGCTGCTCATCGTTGGCGTCATCAGCGGACTCGTTCCGGCGATGCGGGCGTCAAAGCTCGATCCGGTTGAAGCCCTACGGTACGAGTAGCACATCAAATGGGTGCTACAGTCCGATCCGATTGTGCGAGAGCTCGGGATTTTTGAATTAGACCGAATCTATTTGCCCGCGGCTCCGCAAAGCAGTACCTTGCTGTTGAAGAGTAATTGCAGAGGTGCCCTGTGCCCATCTCGGCGGTCGATTCGATCTCGCTGGCGTTCCATCACACGAAGCGTCAGCTCGCGCAACCATTTCGTCTCGGCCAGTGGGTGAAGTTGGCATTCGTCGGATTGCTTGCCGGGGAACTAGGGTCGAGCAGCGGCTTCAATTTCCCGACTTCCTTCAAAGGACCGCATCATCCTTCTGCTGGGGGCTTTCCTAAAATCGATCCCGCAATCCTGGCAGCGCTCGTTGCCGTCATCGTGGTCACGGGCTTAGTTCTTTTCGTCGTATTCACTTACATCAGCAGCGTAATGCGATTCATTTTGTTCGATAGCGTGCTCATTCGAGAGTGCCGCATCCGGGCTGGATGGGCTCGCCGGCAAGATGCAGGCTGGAAATATTTCTTGTGGAAGTTGGCCTTCACATTCCTTGTATTCGGCTTAATGGTCATTCTCGTGGGCATACCGGCCCTATTTGCATTTGCTAATGGTTGGTTTAAGTCGCCGCGGGAGCATCTCGCGGCCCTGGTTCTGACAGGGATCATTGTCTTTTCATTGGTCTCCGTATGCGGCATTGTGATCGCCGTGGTGCACGTTTTTACAAAGGATTTTGTCGTGCCGCAGATGGCGCTTGAGGGCGTCGGTGCGGTCGAGGGCTGGCGCAGGTTGTGGCCAAAAATCCAGCAGGAAAAGAGTAGTTATGCAATCTACGCGTTGATGAAGATCGCGCTTGCGATCGGGGCCAGTATTGTGGTCGGAATCGCAAGCTTCGTCCTCGTCATGGCTCTCGTGATTCCGGCGATAGCTGTTGTTCTTGTCTCAGCAACCGCGGGCAAAACAGCGGGGCTGACATGGAATGTTTTCACCATCACCATTGCGGTGGTGGTTGGCTGCGTATTGCTGGCAATCCTTATGTTCGTGATCTCGCTAATCTCGGTTCCGGTGATTGTGTTCTTCCCGGCCTACGCCATGTATTTCTTCGCCCCACGTTATCGGCAACTCAGCTTGGCTTTGTATCCACCGCCCGCACCTCCCCTTCCGGCAAGCGGCAGTTTTCCGTCGCCAGAACCGCCCCCATTCACGCCCAATCCTGCGCCCGCAGGTTAGGGATCTGTCGTCCTGAGCGAAGCCGTGGTTAGCGAAGTCACGGCGAAGGCGGCGTCCCTTCAGGCCCCGTGCTCTGCATGCTTACAAGAAAGCCCATGGATTCGATTCGGCGCAGCGTGGAACATCAGCGGAGCGCAGGGTGTCTGATGTTGCAGACGCGCGTGACCGATGGGAGCAGACTTCATGGCTTTCTCAATGGCAGGCGGAGGCGCGTCTCGACCACAGATCAACGTTACCCCACTGATCGATGTGCTCCTGACGCTGATCATCATGTTCATGCTGGTTGTCTCCATGGACCCGGAGTACGGGGAAAAGGCTCAGATACCGCAGCCCAATCAGAACGAAACGGAGCAGCAGGCCCAAGTACGCACGGTGGTGATCGAAGTGGTCAGCGGCCATGATCAGGCACCCAGCGTCAAACTGAATCAGGAGGACGTGCGCTGGGAGGATCTCGAAGCCCGACTGGCCCGCATCTATCTGAGCCGTGTCGAGAAGGTTGCATTCGTACGAGGGGATGCCGACGTGGACTTTCAGTTTGTCGCAACGGTCATCGATCTGGCGCATCACGCCGGCGTGCAACGCATCGGTTTACTAACGCACGAGGGGGGATCGCCGAACCACTGATTTGACGGTGTGATCTGCCGTACGCAACTTGTTTCCTTCCTCCATGCCGAAGCGAGGCCGCACACGCGATTTAGAATCGAACCACAGCTTTCTGTCGTCTGATACGTTGTAGTTCCTCAGCCCAATGTATTCCGCTCAGCGCCCAAGCCGGTGGATGGTGATTTTCGCCTTCGCTCTCGTTTACTTGTTTTGGGGCTCCACCTATCTTGCCATCGATATCGCAGTGCAGAATATCCCTCCGGCGCTGATGTGCGGTCTGCGATTTTCGGTCGCAGGATTCGTTATGCTTATCGTCTGCGCAGCCAACCGACGCAGAATCTTTTATTCTCCGCGGCAGATCGCACTCGCGTCCGTTGTGGGCCTCCTTCTGCTGATGGGCGGCAATCTCACGCTCTCCTACGCGGAGCTGGCCGTATCCTCCGGGCTAGCTGCACTGATCGTGGCCATTACGCCGCTCTGGTTTCTGGTCCTGGATTCCCTTCTACTCGGAGATCACCACATCTCCAACCGCGGCAAAGCTGGATTACTCCTGGGAATACTCGGCCTGTTCGTTCTCGTTTGGCCTCAACTGGCGGCCGGATCACTCGGACGACGCGAGCTGTGGGCTTCCATTAGCCTCATTGGCGGATCTTTCAGCTGGGCTCTGGGTTCGGTCCTCTCGAAGCGTTGGCAGTCCGGCATGGATGTGTTCAGCTCCACCGCTTGGCAGGTCGTTGCTGCGGGTGTGGGGAATTTTGCCTTTGCCCTGTTCAGTGGCGACCTGCACCACGTGACCTGGACTTCCCGCGGACTGGCGGCAGTGGCTTATCTCGTCGTTTGTGGATCTTGGATCGGCTACACCGCTTACATCTGGCTGCTGGAGCACGTTCCTACGTCGAAGGTCTCCACCTATGCCTACGTGAATCCTGTTGTCGCGGTTTTTCTCGGCTGGCTCATACTTCACGAACGGGTTGATCGCTTCATCCTCACTGGGAGTGCGATCGTTGTGCTTTCGGTCATCTTGGTCACGAGCGCGAAAATAAAGGAGAAGACATGGGGCCAAGAACTGCCGGCCGTGGAGACCTCGGGCGACTAGCAAAGTTCAGCTTGCTGACTCCTTTACTCGTCGTCGTCCATATCGTTAACTAAATCGACCGCGTTCCCCCGAATGACGAATGCCAATCTCTCGCCTCCCGGCGGCTCAAAGCTAACGCGCACCGGATTCCTTTGCCAAGCCGGAGCAGGACAAATCGAATCCGGCCCGGCATCCTCTTTCACGCTCCCCGAGAGCAGCTTCTTCAATACAGGCTTGCGCCGGCTTAACTCCGCAACCACTGCATACGCCTTTTTGCCGTCCTCTCCGACCGCGCAATACGCCGCGTAATCGCGGTACCAACTCGCCAGCGAATGATACGGATCGAACTCCGGTAAAACCACGGGGGAGATGCGGCCGCTCACTCGATCTACCAGCAGCCATCCCCCACGTTGCCACTGCCAGAGCGGAACGGAGTCTTCGGGAAGACCGTCATTGATGCGAAATACCCGCCGCGCGACGAACAGCCGATCCGTTACTTCATGCGTAGACCCGAGCACATATTCTTTGATCCTCCCGTCAACGAGCAAGGGACGAATTCTCAACGTAAGTGGAGTGGAGTCCGAAAGCCCATACCACTGCACCGGGATCCATTTCCCCAGGGTGATGACGTGCACTTTCGCGCTCGCCGCGGCAACAGTCGATATAACCAAGGCAGAAGCCAGAACCCCTCTTCTGGTGACTCCAAGAATCTTCCTCATACCGCAGAGGCTAGGCTTATAACCTGTGGGCAGCAATATCGTGCATCACAATTTGAGCGGACGGTGTCAAATTGGGAATGGAAACTTTCGCCGAACAGTGTTACTGTGACCAGAAATTTTGCCGGGCCTGAGCGCAATGATGGCGTAGAATCGGGAAAGATAATCGATTTTCTATGAAGGTCGCATTTTCCTCTCGCGCTGCTCGCTCGAATGGGCGGACAACTTCAGTGGGCGAAGTCGCTTCTTATTCAGATATGGGGGACGTTCTACCAAGACGTCGAGCGCCGCGCATTCTTGTGGTTGACGATCAAGCGAGCATCGCCGGACTGATGAGCCAGCTTCTCAGCATCCGCGGCTATGACGTCGTGACCGCCTCCAGCGCCGACCAGGCCGAAGAAGAAGTACGCCGGCGCACCCCTGACCTGATCCTCTCCGACGTCATGATGCCCGGCAAATCCGGTTACGACTTTTGCCGCACGATGAAGGAAAATCCGGCCACGCGCCTCATTCCATTTGTGCTGATTACCGGCCTGAGCGACAGCAGTGATAAAGTTCGTGGCATAGAAGCGGGTGCTGATGATTTCCTCAATAAGCCCGTTCTCGCCGAAGAACTCATCGCCAGGGTAAAGTCCCTGCTCCGCCTGAAGGAGTTCACGGACGAACTGGAGACTGCTGATTCCGTCCTGTGCACGCTAGGTCTAATCGTTGAAGGCCGCGATCCCTATACTGAAGGCCACTGCGAGCGCCTTTCCATTCACGCCGCGGACCTTGGCCGTCATCTCGGTATGGATGAAGATTCCATTCTCGCCCTCAAACGCGGTGGGTACCTCCACGACCTTGGCAAGATTGCTGTCCCTGACGAGATCCTGAAGAAAGGAAGCGATCTCACCCCCGCGGAATGGCAGGTCATGAAGCTGCACCCCATCACCGGCGAAAACATCTGCAAGCCGCTTCATTCCCTGCGACCGGTCCTGCCCATCATCCGTTCCCATCACGAACATTCCGACGGCTCAGGCTATCCGGACGGCCTCACCGCGGCAGACATTCCCGTTCTGCCGAGAATCTTGCAGGTGGTGGATGTTTACGATGCATTGCGAACTGCCAGATCTTACAAACCTGCTTTGAGCCACGAACTAGCCGCGCAGACCATGCGCGAGGAGGCCCGTCGCGGCTTATGGGATGCAGAACTGGTGGGCGAATATTTCTCTCTGCTGGACGCCAACCGCCAGGTAGCTTAGGGCCGTGCTCAGCTATCGATTCTCCTTTTCACCTTATTTCCTGAAAAGCAAGAAGCAAATACAATGGCGAAGCCCTGATCGGGCGAGGTTTTCAGTGCCTCACCGTAATCGCTGACACTGAGAGTCAAGAACTGAGAACTTTTTTGCCGCCGAAATACAGCATCGTGATCCCGGCCTACAATGAGGGCGCGCGCCTCGGCGCCAGCCTCCAGAAAGTCCTGAGCTACGTTCTTGCTCAAGCCTGGAACGCAGAAATCGTAGTCGTAAACGATGGTTCTGCTGATAAGACGGCAGAGATCATTCGAGCCTTCGCGGCCAAAGACCCGATCGTGCGGTTAGTTGAGAATCCCGGGAATCGAGGCAAGGGTTATAGTGTCCGCAACGGAATACTCAACAGCAGGGGAGAGGTCCTCATCTTCAGCGACGCCGACCTGTCTTCGCCAATCGAAGAATCGTCCAAGCTTCTCAACGCGCTTGATGAAAATACTGATATCGCGATCGGCTCGCGCTGGCTTCGGGCTGAGACTCAAACCCAGCGCCAGCCAGTACACCGTCAGATCTTTGGTCGAATCTTCAATCTGCTGCTGCGCCTCACGCTCGGCCTGCATTTCAAAGACACGCAATGTGGATTCAAAGCATTCAAACGACCGGCAGCGCTCGCGATCTTTCCATTGCAGAAAATTGAGCGCTGGGGGTTCGACCCCGAAGTCCTGTTCCTCGCGCGCAAGTTGGGATTCAAGGTGAAAGAAATTCCCGTCGTTTGGGGGCATAGCGGCGGTACGCGAATCAATCCGCTGGTCGATGGCTTCCGCATGTTCACAGAAATGCTCCGCGTGCGCTGGTACTCGCTAAGTGGAAAGTACGACGCAACCGCGCCCGCAACCGCTCACCACGCCAAGACCTAGCAACCGCGTAAGGCGGAACCCTCAGCAGACCCTCAGCAGAGGGGAGAAAGAACGCACCTAGGCCGATCTCTCCGCGAGCTGCGAGGTGACCGCCTGCACCACCCCGCGGCCCATTTCCGCGGTTGAAATCGCCGCATGCGTTTTGCCCGCTAAATCCGCCGTCCGCGCTCCTTGTGACAATACTGCCGAGACGGCACGCTCAATGCATCGTGCCTCTGCCTCCAACTGGAACGAATGCCGCAACATCATTGCGGCAGACAAAATTGCGCCCAACGGATTCGCGATTCCCTTCCCCGCGATATCCGGCGCCGACCCGTGCACCGGTTCGTACAATCCAACAGGCCCGCCAATACTCGCAGATGCCAATAATCCCAGCGATCCTACAACTCCTCCCACCAGATCCGACAAGATGTCGCCGAACATATTTTCCGTGAGCACGACGTCGAAATCCGAAGGCCGCTGGACCAGCAACATGGCTGCTGAATCCACGTACTGATGCCCCAGTTTCACCTCCGGATACTCTTTCCCGACGCGCGTCACGACCTCCCGCCACAGGCGCGAGCACTCGAGTACGTTCGCTTTGTCCACGGAAAGGAGTTTGCGTTTGCGTTTCATGGCGATATCAAAAGCCACCCGGGCGATTCGCTCAATCTCATCCTCACCGTAGCGCATGGTATTGATCGCCACTCGAGCGCCGGAATGTTCCTTCAATCGATCGCGGCTGCCCGAAGTACGCGCCGCCCAGCAACTCCCGCACGATCATGATGTCGGTTCCGCGCACGATTTCGGCCCGCAGCGGAGAACAATGCTCCAGTGAGGGAAACAATACTGCCGGGCGCAGATTCGCATACGCGCCGAGTTCACGCCGGAGACGAAGCAATCCTGCCTCAGGTCGCAGATGCGGCGGGTTGTGATCGAATGCCGGACTTCCAACCGCCCCCAGCAATACCGCGGAGGATGCAACACAGGCCTGCAAAGTATCCGCTGGCAAAGGATCGTTCGCCAGGGTGAGCGCAGAACCGCCAATAGGCTTTCTTTGAAGCTGCAACTCATGGCCAAATCCATCAGCCACATTCTGCAAGACAAGAAGCGCCTGTTCGGTAACTTCCGGACCGATTCCATCGCCCGCAACCACCGTGAGTTTTAAGAGCATGGTGTAATCAAGAGGTAATTTTGTAACGGGTAATTCTATGCGTGAATAAAGAAAGCCGCCACTAACGGCGGCTTCGACGAACTTCAAATTAGAAATTAGCCAATTACAAAATTACTCAATCACATCCGATCCCCTAGACTCCCCAGAGGTAGTCTTCCTGCTGGCTCTGCTCGTGTTGAGACTCGGGATGAACCGGCAGAGGCACGCCAAAGGGGTTCGTCTCTGCAGTCGCAGGAAAGCTTTTCTCGGACTCCGGGGCCGAGGCATTAACCACCGCCTCTTGCGAGGGCACAATCGGCTCGATCAGCGGCGTTGCCGAAACCGAGGGTTTATGGGTGTCGCGGATCAATTCCAGCAGATGATGGTCTTCGACATGCTTGATCTTGTCCGCGAGGCGGACAAATCGACGATAGATATCGTCCAGAACGCGACGGTCAAATTGATAGCCTAGTTGTTCGCATCGGATGCTGAGCGCGTGACGGCCCGAATGTTTGCCCAACACAAGTTTTGAATCCGGCACACCCACCGATTTCGGTGTCATGATTTCGTACGTCAACGGATTCTTGAGCACGCCATCCTGATGGATACCGGCTTCGTGCGCAAATGCGTTGCGCCCGGTAATCGCCTTGTTCGGTTGCACCGGCACCCCTGTAATGTCGCTGAGCATCTGGCTCGCGGCAAAAATTTGCTCACTGACGACACCCGTTTCATACGGAAAACAGTCCGGCCGTACGCGCATCGCCATCACAATCTCTTCCAGCGAGGCGTTCCCGGCGCGCTCCCCGATACCATTTATGGTGCATTCCACCTGCCGCGCGCCCGCAGAGACCGCCGCCAATGCGTTGGCCACTGCCATGCCAAGATCATTGTGACAATGCGCAGAAATCGTGACCTTCTCGATATTCCGGACGCACCGCCGGATCATGCCGATCAACTCTGCGAACTCCGTAGGTACCGTGTACCCAACCGTGTCCGGGATATTAAGAGTGGTAGCGCCAGCCTCAACCACCGCATCCAGCACGCGGCAAAGGAAGTCAGGATCCGTGCGCGTCGCATCTTCCGGCGAAAACTCCACATCGTCGCAGAACGATTTGGCCAGCTGAATCGCTTCCCGGGCTTGCGCCACGCATTGATCTCGCGTAATCCGCAGCTTGTACTGCAAATGAATATCCGAGGTGGCCAGAAACACGTGAATGCGCGGACGCTCCGCTATCCTCAGCGCCTCCCAGGCGCGGGCAATATCGGCGCGGCAAGCCCGCGCCAGCCCCGCTATGATCGGACGCCGAACCACTTCAGCGATTCTCTTTACAGACTCGAAATCCCCTTCTGAGGCGATCGGGAACCCCGCTTCGATCACGTCCACGCCCAGCCGATCAAGCTGATGCGCCAATCGCAGCTTTTCCTGCTGATTCATGCTGCATCCCGGCGACTGCTCGCCATCGCGGAGAGTGGTATCGAAGATAGTGATCCGGGCTCGCTGGCTACTCATTAGGTCCTCTTCGAAGAAAGTGATCTTCTATCCTAAAGCTGAACCGATGGAGAAGCAAAACTTATATTTTTTCACCAATCATTAGTAGTCCTTCTATAATAAGATTTGCTAATAGTACTCCCCTTGTACTTAAGGATCACAAAATGGAACTTTCCCAGCTTGAGGTCTTTCTCGCAGTTGCGCGCGAACACCGGTTTTCGCGGGCTGCTGACAAGCTTTTCCGCACGCAGTCCGCGGTCAGCCAGACCATTCGAAAACTCGAGGATGAACTTGGGGAAGCATTATTCGACCGCTCCTCCCGTGAAGGCGTCCTCACTGATGCCGGCAAAGTTTTATACGAGTATGCCGAGAAACTGATCAATCTTCGCAGCGAGGCTGCCGAGTCTCTCACAGAGCTCCGCGAATTGCAAAAAGGACGCCTCGTCGTGGCCGCGAACGAGTTCACGGTTCTCTATCTATTGCCCGTTTTGGCCGAGTTCCGCCGCCTCCATCCCATGATCAAGATCAAGGTCGAGCGAGCATTGGGAAGCCACATTCCTGACGAAGTTCTGCGTTATAGCGTCGAGTTCGGAGTTCTTTCCTACGAGCCGCAGGAAGCGAATCTTCACTCGATTGTTATCTTCCTCGATGAATTAGTTTTTGTCGTTCCCCCGAAACATCCCCTTACATCGGCTCCCGAAATCAGCATCCGGCAGCTGGGCGCGGAGTCCTTTGTCGCCCACATCGTGTCTTCTCCGTATCGCGAGAAAGTCATCCAGCTGTTCAAGAGCCACAAAACACCGCTCCACATGGATCTTGAATTGCCCACGCTGCAGGCGATCAAACAATACGTCGCCATGGGAAACGGAGTCGCGTTCCTGCCCGAAATCAGCGTGCAGACTGAAATAGCGCGTGGGGAACTCGTACGCATTCCCGTGCGCGAACTGCAACTGAAAAGGAAGCTGCGGCTGATCTACCGTAAAGATGCCAACCTCTCACATGCTGCCCGCGCTTTTCTGAAGGTGGTAGAAGCATTGTCACTCGACCGCAAAGGCCGCTACCGCTTCCAGCGAGAAAGCTAGGCAATGGCAAGGTACTGCCCGGACTCGCCTCGAACCCGCGTTTGCATCACGCTTACCGGCAAAGAAAAAAGAGCAAGGCGAACCTTGCTCCTGGTTTCGAAAAAAGGCTCTGGCTCAGCAGTCCGCGCAAATCTTCTCTTCGCGAAACGACTCCAGTGCCGAATCCAAGCTGGGATGCACCTCTACCACCGAATCCATATTGGTCAAGTCCAACAAGGTGCGCACTACGGAATTCGCGCCCGCACACTTGAATTCTGCATTCCTCTCCTGGGCCCACGTCTGCAGGAGTGCCAGTTCGCCGATGCCGGCGCTATCCATCGCAGTCACGCCGCTCAACTCCAGAACGAGCTTGCTCCCGTTCTTCAGGATCTCGCCCACCAGGGAGGACAAGGCGGCAGCCTCATCGCGATACACAATCCTTCCCTGGCAGTGGACGATCATCACGTCCCCACGACTCCGCGTTTCGAGACTAAGTTTCAACGTCGACTCCTTCGGTACTGCCGCCACCAGCGGCGCCATTAACTCGCCCGTTTGCCAATTAATCTGTGTAGTGTCCATGTTAGTAGATAGACGCTCTCCGCTACATTTTGGCACCATGAATATCTGTTAATTTTTTGTCATCATCCCTCATTGCTGAGGGTGCTTACTGCAAATTTTGTCCGCCGGGACATCTTTGCCATCCGGTACACTGCATCTAACGGATTTCGTTACCTAAATTGTTTTGTTTTTGCCGGCGCGATCGCCGGGGAGGGATACTGCGTGTCAAAAACTGCTGCTGCGTTGGCCTTCGTCGGCGTGCTTTTGTTCTCGATTCCGATGGCAGCTCAATTCAATGGCCTTCTTCCCAGCGGAAATGTTTACGGCGGCGTCTCCTACGCGCAGCTTACCGACGTCATTAACCAGCAGAGTTATCGCGGTTGGAACGCATCTTTTGAAGATATTCCCTTTACCCGTTTCCCACATTTAGGCCTGGTAGTCGACGGAAGTGGCTTTTATCGCTCCAATGGCCTGCGGCAATACAACATTGTTGGAGGCCCCCGTATCTCCGCAAGTATTGGAAGAATCCGGCCCTTCGTGCACGCCATGGCGGGCATTCGGCACGTGCGTTCCACTGATACCTTCGTCTACAACCCGATGGTCATTGATGTCGGCGGGGGCCTCGACTATCGGCTCTTCTTCAAGAATTTTTCCTGGCGTTTTCAGGGCGACTACATGCACACGCATTACGCCAGTGCCACCCAAAACGATTACCGCGCCTCCACTGGAATCGTTTGGCGCTTCTAGGCACTCCTTTCATCGCTACCCAAACCCCTTCTGGCGCATCCAAGAATTTTTCGTATCCTGATGTTTGGGAACGCAAAAGGAGATGGTTATGCGCAAGTTTCTGCTCCTCGCCTTCGTCGTTTTCTCGCTGACTATCCTCTCGCCGGCGCAAATTCCGACGGCGGGAAATATTTATGTCGGGTATTCCTATTTCAACACCAACACAGTTGGCGGTGATCGCCAGGGCTTGAACGGCTGGGAAGGATCTCTCGAGGGCAAATTTTTTCCTTTTGTTGGAATCGTTGCTGATTTCAGCGCGAACTACGGCGATCTGAAATTCCCGGTGGCGATCGCTACATGCGCCATCGGAGTGGTCTGCCCGACCAGTTTCACCGCGAACTCCCACGTCGATAACTTCCTGTTCGGCCCGCGCGTTTCGGTTTCTGTGGGGCCCGTCCGCCCCTTTGCCGAGGCCATGTTTGGAGTCTCCCACATCAACACCAACGGATTCGGCTCTGACACCTCATTTGCAACAGCCATTGGCGGAGGCCTCGATTACCGCATCTTCCGTCTTCTCGCTTGGCGCTTCGAAGGAGACTTCATCCGCAGCAGTCTTTTTCACACAACGCAGCACAATGCCCGCTTCACGACCGGACTTGTTCTCCGCTTCTAACAAGCACTCGTTGCAATAAAAACAGGATTCAGCTGGTTGGCTGAATCCTGCTTTCGTGGCCACCACCTACAACAAACCTCTTCGGGCGCCCTCTGGGACGAGTGGCCCTTTAGACCGCCTTAATCGTTCCGAAAAGATGCGCGTTTGACAGCATGTCCTCACGCGTGCGGCTCCGGCTCGGCCCAATACTTGTGATCCCGCAGAAAATATTTCTCATTCCAATAGTTCATCGCCGTCTTCAGGAAGAGCCACCCCACCCGCGCATGTCCCATGCGCTGGAACCTGCGATTCGTGGTGTACACTCCGCCCCGCACAATCCCGAAGCGCTGCCGTTCAACCTGCTGGCTGAGGCGGTAATCTTCGGCAAAAAGAATCTGCTCATGAAACCCGCCCAGTTCCCAAAATCTCTTGCGATCCCAAAACATGAACATCCCCGTCGCGAACGGACGGTGTAGGAATGACGCATACTGGAAACAATCGTTCACCGCGTAAAACGTTTTGTCGATCCAACCACCATCGCGGCAGATGATATTCGTTGTGACGCAATGCAACTCCTTGCTCTTGGCCCGTTCCAGACACCGTCGTATAAGGGATGGGTCGGCCAATTCAATGTCCGCGTCTACGAACAGAACATACGGACTCTCCGCCAGCCGCAGCTCCGTGATTTCGTCCCACCGAAGGCATGCCGCCGCGAACCACGCTCACGTTCAAATACTTGCGGAAGAAGAGCACGGCATCCTGAGTACCGTCTGTCGAGTTAGCATCAGCCACTAACACTCTCGTACTCGACATCCTCGGATAATCCTGATTCATCAACGAAGTCAGCAAGCGCGGAATCAGCTTCACTTCGTTCTTCGCCGGTATCACGACCGTCAATTCGCTGCCGCTGTTCGTGTTCGTTGTAGTCATGGATGCGTACTCCTTCTTCATCAATCGTCAGGTACGTAAGCCGGGAACCCACCCAGGCGCCCGAGTTGTAATAACTGATCCCGTTCTGCTCCACGTGCAATGCCTCGTGCGTATGTCCGCAGAACACCCGTTCTGCCTGCAAGTGCCGGGCGTACGTAAGCGCTCCGCCCGCGACTTTCGGCGACATCCGCAGCCAGCGCGTATTCAAGCGGTCGATCATGCGCGCGATCGGCTTGCTTTTGAAATCCATTTTTTGCAGTTGCAGGTACAGCGACGTGCCCCAGCGGCTGAGTTGCAACCGATTCACCTGGAACCCATCGAACTGATGGCCATGAATGGCGACGTGCCGCAAGTCGCCATATTCCCAGACATAGTTGTCGTAGACACGCACCCCGACCAGGTGCGACATGATATTGGCCAACCCGTGGTCGTGGTTTCCTTCCACCCAGACCACTTCAATATTGCGTTTGGGATTTGAGAGCTTCCGGATATAGCCAAGGAACTTCCAGTGTTCCTTGGTGAGCCGCGCAAAATTCAGATCAGCAAAAATATCGCCCAACAATATGAGGCGTTCGAAACGATTCTCTTTCAGAACGCGAGTAGCTTCGCGCGCCCGGCTGGTCTCCGCCCCCAAATGCAGGTCCGAGAGGATCACCGTGTTGTACACGTGCCGATCCATGATCCTCTTGTACCAGCCGATTGTTACCCCAGGATGAACATTGCATCAAAATTCGTGCAGAAGTAACTACCAAAGTACCGAGAGGGTGCCCCATCCTTCCCGCGTAGCGGAAGGCTGGGGACTCTGATTTATCCAGATGTCTCACCCGAGCACACATCCACGTTTATGCCAAGCCGTACCCTGCTCATACGCATAAGCCAACTGCAGCACAAGATCCTCCCGCCAATGTGGCCCCGCAATCTGCAGCCCGATGGGTAATCCACTCTGCGTAAATCCGCAGGGAACTGAAATGGCGGGCAATCCCCAAACATTGAACGGCCGCGTATTCCGCAACAACCTCAGTTCCGCCGGACGAAGCGCATCCGGAGCCGCTCGGAGCTCCGCAATCGCCGGAGCCGACATCGGCGTTGTAGGTGTTACGACTACATCTACATCGGCAAAGACGCGCCGAATGGTGCGCCGAGCCTCCTTCAACTCGCGACGCCGTTCAATATATTCGGTCGCCGAGACATTCTCTCCACTGCGGATGCGCCGCAAAGTCTCTGCCTGATACAGCCCAGGATTCTTGGCCACAGATTCTGCATGGTAAGCATAGGATTCGGCCGCCTGCAACGTGCGATCCGTCGGCACTTCCAACTGGACATCCCTGACCTGCGCGACCATAGTTTGGATTCCGTCGAGAGCATGTTTCGTAGCCGATGCGACCTCCGGATCGAGATCGTCGAAGAAATATTCTCGCGGAATACCGACCCGCAGACGCCGCGGGCCCTCCTTCATTCCCGACACATAGTCCACAACCGGAACATCCGCACACGTGATATCTGCCGCATCGAATCCCGCAATCACCTGCAGCACAATAGCGGCATCCGCGACACTTCGCGCGAGTGGCCCCACATGATCCAGTAACGGCGACAGCGGGATCACACCGCGGTTCGACACTCGCCCGTAAGTCGCCTTCAGCCCCACGCAGCCGCAAAGTGCGGCTGGCTCTCGGATCGATCCCGCGGTATCGGTGCCAATCGCCGCATAGGCCAACCCCGCAGTCACGGCCGCAGCGGACCCACCCGACGACCCGCCTGTTATGCTCCCCTGATGCCAGGGGTTGTGTGTTTCGCCGAAATAGCTGACCAGCGAACTTCCACCATAGGCAAACTCGTGCAGGTTATTTTTTCCGATTACGACCGCTCCCGCCGCCCGTAAACGCCGGACGACTTCGGCGTCCTCGCGCGGAACTCGCGACTGATGCAGGGCGCTCGCCGACGTAGTCCGAACTCCCGCCGTATCAATCAAATCTTTCAACGCGATCGGAATCCCATGGAGCGGCCCGCGCCATTCGCCGCGCGCGATCTCGGCCTCGGCACCCTGCGCTTCCGCTAAGGCCGAATCGCCCATCACGGTGATGAACGCGTTCAGCGCGGGATTCAGCTTTTCGATGCGATCCAGGCACTCGCGCGCAATCTCTACGGGAGAGACCTCCCGCTTCCGCAGGCGCATCGCTAACTCGAAAATGGTGGAAATCGCCATGATGCGAACGCGACACATTGTAAGCCAGGAGACTTTTGCCTCTGTTGCACCTATCGCCGGTGCTGCGCTTTTTTGAATACCTTCAGGGATGCCCCAGCATCCAAAGGTCCTATAATTCGGGAAGTCGGTTTGTCTGGGGGCTCCGAAAGATCATGGCAGAGATGACGATCGCGCCGGTTGCGACGCATGGTTTTTTTGTGGATGGCCGTTGGCAACAGGAGGGCGATCTCGTCGACATCCGCTCGCCTTATGACTCAACCCTCGTTGCTCGCGTGACCCAGGGCCGCAAACGAGATGCAGAAGCGGCAATCGCAGCCGCGGTAAAAGCGTTTGGCACCACGCGTCGCCTGCCCGCCTTCGAACGCCAGCGGATCCTTCGCCAGATTGTTGCGTTCATGACCGAGCGCAAGGAGGAATTCGCCCGCACCCTCGCTCAAGAAGCCGGCAAGCCCATCAAAGCGGCGCGGACAGAAGTGGAACGCGCAATCTTCACTTTCAGCGTCGCCG
The DNA here is from genome assembly GCA_963785865.1 of uncultured Acidobacteriota bacterium. Taxonomy (GTDB): domain Bacteria; phylum Acidobacteriota; class Terriglobia; order Terriglobales; family Acidobacteriaceae; genus Sulfotelmatobacter. The sequence continues at coordinate 174,427 of CAWAXF010000012.1, forward strand.
CCGAGGAAAGCACGCGCATTTATGGCGAGTACATTCCCCTCGATTGGCAGGAGTACACCGCCGGACGATGGGGCATCGTGCGGCGCTTTCCCATCGGTCCGATCGCCGGCATCACGCCTTTCAATTTCCCCATCAACCTGGTGGCCCACAAAGTCGCTCCCGCCATTGCCGCTGGATGCCCCATCGTCCTGAAGCCCGCGCCGCAAACGCCGCTCTGCTCTCTTCTTCTCGCCGAATGCGTGCAGCAAGCCGGGTGGCCCGACGGCGGATTGAATGTTCTCCCGCTCTCCAACGAAGATGCCGGCGTCCTAGTCACCGACGATCGCATCAAGCTCATCAGCTTCACGGGCAGCGTTCCCGTCGGTTGGGACGTCAAACGTCGCGCTGGAAAGAAGAAAGTCGTTCTCGAACTCGGGGGTAACGCCGCAGTCATCGTGCACAACGATACCGACGTTCCCTACGCCGCCGAACGCTGCGTTGTCGGCGGATTTGCATACGCCGGCCAGACCTGCATCTCCGTGCAGCGCATCTTTGTTGAACAGTCGGTGTACGGAAAATTCACCGACGTGCTCGTCGAATCTGTGAAGCAGTTGAAGACGGGTGACCCTCTGGACGAATCCACCGACGTCGGCCCGCTCATCCGCGAGTCCGACGCGATCCGCAGCGCCGCTTGGATCGATGAGGCCGTCCACGCCGGTGCTCGATTGCTCTGCGGAGGCCGCCGCACTAACAGCCTCGTCGAGCCAACTATCCTCACCGGGACAAGGCCCGACATGAAAGTGAACTGTCAGGAAATTTTCGGTCCGGTCGTCACAGTTGAGCCTTATAAGGATTTCGACCAAGCTCTGCGTCTGGTGAACAACTCCGCCTACGGCATGCAGGCGGGCGTTTTCACACGCGACGCAAAGCTGCTCTTCCAGGCCTACGAAGAACTCGAAGTAGGAGGAGTGATCGCCGGAGATGTCCCCTCCTTCCGCATCGACCACATGCCCTACGGCGGCGTAAAGGATTCCGGCCTCGGGCGTGAAGGTTTACGTTATGCCATTGAAGAAATGACCGAACCAAAACTGCTCGTCATGAATCTGAGATAGCGAGCACCATGTGCGAGTCTGGATTTCTACGCTGGCTCGCGTTGAAAAACTCAACATATTTCCAGTAAGGTTTGCCAACCAGAATTTTTCTTCGCGAAATTTCAAAATCGCCTGACAAAATTCCGCCAAATATTTATAATCACGTGTTTCGCACAACTCGAAAACCTCAGTGGGTGGTTTTCTTACTCGGAACTAAGAACTGTCGCATTTAACAGCGGACGATCCGCCGGGTCTCTCATCCAGATCTCAAAGTAAGCAAGAGAATGTCGCAGATCTTTCATCGCAGCACCAATACGCTGTCTCGCGCTACCATTTTCGGCGCTGTCTTCGTCGTCGCAGCTCTAATCTGGGTCGGTTACGCCATTCAGGGTTCTCCTTACGTGACCTATGCTGGCGTTCGCAAGCCGCAACCCGTTCCCTTCAGCCACCAGCATCACGTCACCGGACTCGGCATCGATTGCCGCTACTGTCACACTTCGGTGGAAACCTCCAGCTACGCCGGAATCCCTCCAACGAAAACCTGCATGAACTGCCACTCCCAGATCTGGACCAATGCGGCGCTGCTTGAGCCCGTTCGAGCCAGCTATCGATCCGGTGAATCGTTGCAGTGGACGCGCGTCAATCAGCTTCCCGACTTCGTCTTCTTTAATCACAGCATTCACGTCACGAAGGGGGTGGGCTGCAACACCTGTCATGGCCCGGTCGACACCATGCCACTGATGTATCAGCAGGAGTCGTTGCAAATGGAGTGGTGCCTCGGGTGCCATCGCGATCCCGGCAAAAATCTTCGACCTCGCGACCAGGTCTTCAATATGCGCTACCGGCCCCCTTCCAATACAAGTCCCGTCGAAGTTGACGGCAAGAGTTTCACTGACCAGGATTCGCTGGGCGATTACTTGATCATCAAATACAGAGTCCGTGTCGGAAGATTGAAGACCACCGACGGCCAGACCAGCGTCGGCGACATTACCAGTTGCACTACATGCCATCGCTGAGTTTTGAAGGATCGATGATTATTGCAGGACAAATGAATTTGAAGGATCGCAGAGATTTGAAAGGGCACGGCTTTAGCCGCCGCCTCAAAGCGGGTTCTATAAACCACGGGCTTTAGCCCGGGCGGTTCTGTTACAAGAATGACTAACGGCGAAAAACACAACGACGGCCTGATTCAGATCTCCAAACGCGAGGACAGTTGCCCCGGCAAGCGCGGCAAACTGGACCTGAACGCCGTGCGTGCAGAAATCGACAAGGCAGCCACGACCGGCCCCGAATATTGGCGCAGCCTCGAAGAACTCGCGGGCAATCCCGAATTCCAGGACGCTCTCAAGCGCGAATTCCCCAAAGGTGCTTCCGAGTGGCTCGATTCGGTATCCCGTCGCGGATTTCTGAAAGTTATGGGCGCTTCGCTCGGGCTCGCCGGCATGACCGGATGCGTGAAGCTCCCCAACGAAGTCATCGTTCCCTATGTTCGTCAGCCGGAAAATGTGATTCCCGGCCGGCCCATGTACTACGCCACCGCGCACACGCTCGGCGGCTATGCCAATCCGATTCTGGTCGAAAGCCATCTCGGCCGCCCTACCAAGATCGAAGGCAACGATAAGCACTACGCCTCGCTCGGCGGCACCGACATCTTTGCGCAGGCTTCGATTCTGACGATGTACGATCCCGACCGCTCGCAGAGCGTGGTTTCCATGGGCGATCAGCGCTCCTATGCTGCTTTCCTGAGCGCGATTCGCGGTCCGCTCAGCGCACAAAAAGCGCTGCAAGGCGCGGGCATTCGCATTCTGACGACAACCATTTCTTCGCCCACGCTCGCCGATCAGATCCGCAATTTGCTGAAGGTTTACCCCCAAGCGAAGTGGCACGTGTACGAGCCGGTCAATCGCGACAACGTACTCGAAGGCGCAAAACTGGCCTTCGGCCAGCCAGTCGAGACCCGCTACGATTTTTCGAAAGCGGACGTCGTAGTCTCACTTGACGCCGACTTCCTCTATGCCGGATGGCCCGGGAACGTGCGCTACATCCGCGACTTCGCCCTGCGCCGCGATCCCGACATCGGACAGATGAATCGGCTGTATGCCATCGAGAGCACGCCCAGCGCGACGGGCGCGAAGGCGGATCATCGGTTGCCCGTAAAAGCGTCCGACGTTGCCCTCCTGGCGCACGAGTTGATGACTCAATCCGGCGGGCAAAATGATTTCCTTCCGGTTGCGGGCGTGGGGCCGGGTGAAGGCAAAGGAGCGGAATACTCAAAGTTTGTTTCGGCCGCCGCAAAGGATCTTCAGCGGCACCAGGGTTCCAGCGTCGTCATCGCGGGGGAACATCAGCCTCCAGCCGTACATGCTCTCGCACATGCGATTAATGCGAGGCTCGGGAACGTCGGGAAGACTGTGTTCTACACCGAACCAGTTGATGCGAATTCCGCCAACCAGATCGAATCGCTGAAGGATCTGGTCAATGACATTCAAGCCGGGAAAGTCGATCTACTGATCATCCTTGGCGGTAATCCGGTTTACGATGCACCCGCTGACCTGAATTTTGCCGACGCACTCAAGAGTGGCAAAGCGCAACTCCGCGTCCACTACGGTCTTTATCAGGACGAAACGTCCGAGCTTTGCCATTGGCACGTCAACGCCACGCATGAACTCGAATCCTGGGGCGACGCCCGCGCGTTCGATGGCACCGTTAGCATCATCCAACCGCTGATTGCTCCTCTCTATAACGCGAAGAGTCCGATCGAATTCGTTGCCATGCTTTCGGGCCAAGCCGATGCGACCGGCTACGACCTCGTCCGAACCTACTGGCAGAAGCAGCACAGCGGCGCAGATTTCGAACAGTTCTGGCGCAAGTCGCTGCACGATGGCTTTGTTGATGGCACTGCCTTCCAACTGAAATCGGTCACCGCAAAATCGGCAATCGCGCCATCGGAAAGCAAGGCCGCTGACGCCAACGCCATCGAGCTCAACATCCGTCGCGACCCCACCACTTGGGATGGACAATTCTCGAACAACGGCTGGCTTCAGGAACTTCCCAAGCCGATGTCCAAGCTCACCTGGGACAACGCCGTGCAAGTCGGTCCCAAAATGGCGCAGCGCCTGCAACTCGCCTCGAAAGACGTTGTCGAACTCGAACTGAACGGCAAGAAAATCCAGGGCGCAGTCTGGATCCAAGCCGGACATCCCGACAACTCCATCAGCATCACGCTAGGCTACGGCCGCAAGCGCGCCGGACGCGTCGGCACGGGGCAAGGTTTCAACGCTTACGAACTCCGCACCAGCGCCAACCCGTGGATTGCTTCGGGTGTAAAAATCACTAAGACCGGAGCGATCTACGAACTGGCCTCCACGCAGGGCATGCAGTCAATGGACACGCCCGATGGCGGGCATCGCCCTCTGGTTCGCGAGGCTAGCCTCGACGAATACAAGAAAGAGCCGGGCTTTGCCAAGGAAGAAGAAGTTCCCGCGGGCCTGTCACTATACCCGCGGTACGAGTACGAAAAAGAGCAATACGCCTGGGGCATGGCGATCGATCTCAACCGCTGCACCGGGTGCAACAACTGCATCCTCGCCTGCCAGTCGGAAAACAACATCGCCGTAGTCGGCAAAGAGCAGACACTGCTCGGACGCCACATGCACTGGCTGCGCGTAGATGCCTACTACCAGGGCGATCGCGACAATCCGAAAGCGTTCTTCCAGCCGGTACCGTGCATGCACTGCGAAAACGCTCCCTGCGAAGTGGTTTGCCCGGTAGGCGCCACCTCTCACAGCAGCGAAGGCCTTAACGACATGATCTATAACCGCTGCGTGGGCACGCGTTATTGCTCGAACAACTGTCCCTACAAAGTTCGTCGCTTTAATTTCCTGCTATTCCAGGACTGGGACACCGCGCAGCTAAAGATGATGCGCAATCCGGACGTCAGCGTGCGCAGCCGCGGCGTTATGGAAAAGTGTACGTACTGCGTGCAGCGAATCAATGAGCACCGCATCGACGCCGAAACGGCCTCTGTTCGCGAAGGCAAAGAGATCGCCGTCGGGGACGAGTTGCAGACCGCGTGCGCGCAAAGTTGCCCCGCCGAAGCAATCATCTTCGGCAACATCAATAACCCAAACAGCAAAGTCTCGCAGTGGAAAGCAAAGGCGCGTAATTACAGCTTGCTGGGCGAATTAAACACCCGCCCGCGCACAACCTATTTAGCGGAAGTCCGCAATCCGAACCCGGAACTGGAAAGCTAAGAGCTAGAAGCTGCCTCATGCCAGAGCAATACAAATCGACGACCGACCTCGAGCAGGCTCCCGTCATCGAGCCGGGCCACACTTTCGGCACGGTCACCGAAAAAATCAGCGCCATCGTGCTGACTCGTCCCGCGTCGAATGGCTGGTTCATCGGCTTCGGCATCTGCTTCATGCTGACCATGATGATGCTGTTCGCCATCGGATACCTGTTCCTTAAAGGCATTGGCATCTGGGGCGTGACCATCCCAATTGGATGGGGCTTCGCCATCGTCAATTTCGTGTGGTGGATCGGTATTGGCCACGCCGGCACTCTAATCTCCGCCATCCTGCTTCTACTCCGTCAGCAATGGCGCAACTCGATCAACCGTTTTGCTGAAGCGATGACGCTCTTCGCCGTGGCTGCCGCCGGAATTTTCCCATTAATTCACGTCGGACGCCCCTGGCTCGCCTACTGGCTCTTCCCGTACCCGAACACCATGCAGGTATGGCCGCAGTTCCGCAGTCCCCTCATGTGGGACGTGTTCGCGGTCTCTACTTACGCCACAATTTCAGCTCTCTTCTGGTTTACGGGCCTGATCCCCGATTTCGCGACCTTGCGCGACCGTTCTGAAAAGCGCTGGGTGAAGATGGTCTACGGCATGCTTTCGTTCGGCTGGCGCGGATCCGCCCGCCACTGGCATCGCTACGAAACCATGTACCTGCTGCTGGCGGGATTAGCCACACCGCTGGTCCTGTCGGTCCACACGGTTGTGAGCTTCGATTTCGCCATCGGCATCGTCCCGGGCTGGCACACGACCATCTTCCCGCCTTATTTCGTCGCCGGTGCCATCTACTCTGGCTTCGCCATGGTGCTGATGCTCGCCATTCCCATCCGAAAAATCTACGGACTGGAAGACTTCATCACCGAGCGCCACCTGCAGAACTCTGCCAAGGTCATGCTCGCCACAGGACTCATCGTGGCCTATGGCTACGGCATCGAGGCTTTCATGGGATGGTACAGCGGCGATCGTTACGATGCCTTCACCCTGTGGAATCGACTCCATGGCCCATACGCTCCGTGGTACTTGTCGCTCCTCGCATGCAACATCTTTATTCCGCAGCTGCTTTGGATTCGCAAACTGCGTACCAGCCCCATCGCTCTCTTCTTTATCTCCGGAGTCATTCTCATCGGCATGTGGCTGGAACGCTTCATCATCGTGGTGGTCAGCCTGCACCGCGACTTCCTGACTTCCTCCTGGGGCATGTACTACCCCACGCGTTGGGATTGGATGACCTATATCGGCACCATCGGGATGTTCCTCGCCGCCATGTTCCTGTTCTTGCGCTTCCTGCCCGCGATCTCGATCTTCGAGATGCGCACACTTTTGCCTGAAGCGGAGGTGAAGGAGTAGCCATGAAGCGCGATCCCATCTACGGCATCATGGCCGAATTCGATTCGGCTCAGGCACTGGTCGACGCGGCGCGCAAGACCCATGAAGCGGGCTACAAGAAAATTGATGCATACAGCCCTTTCCCGGTTGAAGGTCTCGCGGAGGAAATCGGATTCCATCATGATGAAGTCCCGCTGGTGGTGCTCATCGGCGGCCTCGTCGGGGGCGCCACTGGCTACTTGATGCAGTACTGGATGAATGCCGTCGATTATCCCTTGAACATCGGCGGCAAGCCTCCGCATTCCTGGCCCGCCTTCATCGTGATCACGTTCGAGATGACCATTCTGTTTGCCGGAATTTCGGCGGTCTTAGGCATGCTGGCGCTGAACGGCCTGCCCATGCCATACCACCCGGTCTTCAACGTGCCAAGATTCGCATTCGCCTCCAAAGACCGTTTCTTCCTGATCGTGTTTTCGTCCGACAAGAAGTACAACCCGATTGAGACGCGCAGTTTCATGGAAGGCCTTAGTCCCCGCTCAGTATCGGAGGTCCCCAGTTAGATGGCCCTTCGGCACAAGCAATGCTCATGGAGCGCCGGACGTCCCCGTCCGTCCAGCGCAAGGGACACATGTAGGGACCGACGCCTTCGTCCGTCCGGTCGAGCGAAGCTCGACAGAGCGATCTCAGCGCTCGCGCTCATCGCCGCCATTGCCCTCTGGTCCGGCTGCCGCCTTGACATGCACGTTCAGCCCAAGCTGAACCCTCTCTCGCCCAGCGATTTCTATCCCGACAAGCGCTCAGCGCGTCCGCTAGTCGAAGGCACTGTGGCGCGCGGCCAGTTGCACGAAGACACGTACTTCTACACCGGCAAGATCGGCGATAATCCCGGCGACGTAATGCCCTTCCCGGTCACCAAAGAAGTATTGGAACGCGGCCGCGAGCGTTACAACATCTACTGCGCTCCCTGCCACTCCCGCGTAGGCGACGGAAACGGCTTTATCCCGTCGCGCGGCTTCACCCGCATGCCCCCGTCGTATCACATTCCGCGCCTCCAGAAAGCCCCATTGGGATACTTCTTCGACGTGATGACGAATGGCTTCGGCATCATGCCCGATTACGCCTCACAAGTTTCGCCCGAAGATCGCTGGAAGATTGTGGCTTATATCCGCGCCCTCCAACTGAGTCAGAGCGCAAGCATGAAGGATGTGCCCGCGGGACAGAAGGTCCCGTCGCAGCCGCCGAAGTTCGCCGAACCCGGCTCGGGAGCGACGCTCCCGGTCTTCATTCCGGAGGAGAAATCTGAAGGACAGAATAAGGTGGAGAAATGAGCCCGGTGCCCGCCAACCAACTCGATCTGACGGCTCCGCCCGTCGTAAAGAGGATCTATCAGCGCTCTTTGATGGTCGGCGTCGTTTTCGCGATTGGATCCGTCATCCTCGCCATCATGAACCCGGACCAGTTTTATCGCGGCTACCTGCTCGGATTTATGTGCTGGCTCGGGGTCGCCCTCGGTTCCATGGCGATCCTCATGATTCGCCATCTAACCGGTGGCGGATGGGGCATGGTGATTCGCCGCATCCTGGGCGCGGCGATGCGCACCCTCCCGCTGCTCGCGATCCTGTTCATCCCGATCATCATCGGGGTCGCACAGCATCGTATCTACCCGTGGGCGATGCCGCTGGACTCCGTTCGGGATCCCTACATCAAAGAGCATCTCGAGAAGCATGGCTTCATCAAAGACGCTTACCTGAACTTCTCCGGCTTCCTGATTCGCGCCATCATTTACTTCGCAATCTGGAACGTTCTCTCGTTCCTGCTCTCGATGTGGTCGCGCCAGACTGATCGACCCGGCGCTCCCGACAACACGCAGAAATTCAAAGCCGTCGCAGGACCCGGCCTGATTCTCTATGGCTTCACCATTTCATTCGCCGCGATCGATTGGGTCATGTCGCTCGATCCCAGCTGGATCTCGACGATTTTCGGCCTGATCATTCTTATCGGCGAAGTGCTCTCCGCTATGTGCTTCGCCGTCGTAGTCGAGCGCATTCTGTTCAACTACAAGCCCATGTCGGAAATGCTCAAACCTGAATTTGTCCACGACCACGGCAAGTGGATGCTTACTTTCATTATGGTCTGGGCCTATTTCAGCTTCTCGCAGTGGCTGATCATCTGGGCGGGCAATCTTCCCAATGAGATCACCTTCTACACCAAGCGCCTCAGCTTCGGATGGGGCAAGATCGGCCTCTTCCTTGTCCTCTTCCATTTCGCCGTTCCATTCGTGATTCTGCTCTCACGGCCATTTAAGCGAAATATCCGCAAGCTGGTTTGGCTGGCGATTTGGCTCATCTTAATGCGCTGGCTCGACCTGTTCTGGATCATCGAACCGAATTTCTCTAAGGGAGTTGCCGTAACCATCGCCGATCTCGTTGTACCGATCGCAATCGGGGGCATCTGGCTCGCGTACTTCTTCCGCAACTTGAATGCGCTGCCGCTGCTGCCGGCTTACGACCCATCCGCGGGAGAAGTCTTAGAAGAGGATCCCAATCACCCGCGGGGAATTCCTGAGAACACATGAGCGATCAGACAAAATTTTCGCAGGCAAACGGACACGGCGACTACGAGCGGCGCGACATAGGTGTGGCCGGAGTGCTTTATTTTCTTCTTGCCCTCCTCGTGGCCGGCGGCATCGTCCACTTTATTGTGCAAGGCGTCTTCCACTATCTTGACAATCGCTACGAGACCAGTCAGCCGCCCGTCAGCCCGCTGGTGAAAAATGCTCCCTCGGACACGCGCCGCATTCCGCCGCAATACAACGGCGACTATCAAAAATATTTGCAGGATCAATTCCCTGCACCGCAGTTGGAAATCAACGAGCGCACCGAATTGAATGACATCCGCCTGCGCGAAGAAAATATTTTGAGCACGTACGGGTGGGCCGATCAGAATGCCGGCACAGTCCATATCCCAATTGACCGCGCCATGGACCTTCTGGCCCAGAGAGGCCTCCCAGTCCGCCAACAGCAGCAAGGCAACGCTGCTCAACAGCAAAAATCAAAGGGATCCAACAAGTGAAGCAGCAGCCGCAAAATTCGAATCTGTCATCGTCCCACGCAGGGGCAGCCGCTTTCGGCAATGCCCGTGTAGGGACGGACGCCCTCGTCCGTCCGGCCGAGCGAAGCTCTGCAGCGACCCGCGGCTCACGCTCTCCACGAACCCTGCGCCACCTCTGCCGTAAGAAGCTAGGCCTGGCAGCGCTGGTGCTCCTGGCCTCCAACGCGTTCGGGCAGGCAATGTCCAAAGGCATAATGTCCCCGCCCGCGAACGTGCGCCCGCCGTATCTCGAAAATGTAGGTATCGAGCAGCGCCTGGACGCCCAGGTTCCGCCCGACCTCGCGTTCACGGACGACGCTGGCAGGCCAGTAAAACTCGGCAACTACTTCGGCAAAAAGCCTCTGATCCTCAACCTCGTGTACTACAAGTGCCCCATGCTCTGTGGTGAAGCTCTCGCTGGCTTAAGCGGCGCCATGAAGATGATTAAGTTCGACGTTGGGAACGAATTCGATGTCGTCACCGTCAGCTTCAATCCTAAGGAGACGACCGCTGACGCTGACGCCAAGAAAGCGGAGTACGTAAGGCGCTACGGTCGTCCTGGCGCCGCTAAGGGATGGCATTTCTTAACCGGTTCCCCCGAATCGATCAACGCCCTCACCAAAGCAGTCGGCTTCCAATATCAGTACGATGCCGCGCGCAACCAGTATGCGCACGCCACAGCGATCATGGTGCTGACACCCCAAGGTCACATCTCACGCTACTTCTATGGCGTGGATTTCCCGCCGAAAGACCTTCGCATGGGCCTGGTGGAAGCCTCGCAGGAAAAAATCGGCAACGCCGTCGATCAGGTTCTCTTGTATTGCTATCACTACGATCCGGCGACGGGTAAATACGGCGCGGTTGTCAGCAACATGCTGAAGCTCGGGGGCGGGCTCACCATCGTACTTCTCGGCGGGCTGCTTCTCATTCTTTTCCGCTTGGAGCGCATTGCGCCGCGCAGAGCGTGGGACGACACGAAGTCGGGTCAATCAGGACTGAAACAAACCGGATATGTTCGATAATTTCCCATTATGGCCCGCGCGGGCCTCCACTGCCGCGGGCAATGTCGATGCTCTCTACATCTTCCTTCTCATTGTGTCGGGAATGATGACGCTGCTCATTTTCGCCGCCCTGGTTATCTTCGCCGCGCGCTACCGCCATCGTAAGGGCGTACTGGCCGAGCAGATCGAGGGTTCCATTCCTCTGGAGATCACCTGGTCGATTATTCCGCTGGGCGTTTTTATGGTGATCTTTGCCTGGGGAGCGGTCGTCTACTTCAAAGAGCGCACGCCTCCCCGCGACGCCAGCGAAGTTTACGTCGTCGCCAAGCAATGGATGTGGAAGCTGCAGCACGCCGAAGGTCAGCGCGAGATCAACTCTCTTCACATTCCCGTTGGCCGCGATGTCAAGCTCATCATGACCTCGCAGGATGTGATTCACAGCTTCTTCGTTCCAGCTTTCCGCCAGAAGCAGGACGTGCTGCCGGGGCGCTATACCGTTACGTGGTTTCACCCGACCAAGGCTGGCACATACCACCTTTTCTGCGCTGAATACTGTGGCACCCAGCACTCCGGCATGATCGGGGACATCGTCGTCCTGGAACCTGCGCAATACGAAGCCTGGATGAACGGCGGCAACACCGGGCCGCTCTCCGCCACGGGCGAAAAGATCTTCGCGGAACTGGGCTGCTCCACCTGTCATCGAGCCGACACTCAGGGACGCGGACCGACCCTGCAAGGAATGTTTGGCAGGCCGGTGCAGCTTCAGGACGGGCGCACAGTCACCGCCGACGAGAACTACATTCGTGAATCCATCCTCGATCCCGGCTCCAAGGTCGTCAGCGGATTCAAGCCGGTCATGCCGACGTTCCAGGGCCTGGTTAGCGAGGAACAATTGAGCGCGCTAGTCGCGTACGTGAAATCAATGGGCGGGGGTCCGGGGATGAAGACCAATACCGCCCTGGCGCAGCCTACTGTGCCGACCAAGGAAAATCAGGTGCAATAATATGGCTACCGCATTAGCTGCTCCCGTTGAGCGGGAAAATTATCTCAATAAAGAGTATGGCGTCGCTTCATGGCTTCTGACTACTGATCACAAGCGCATCGCCCTGCTCTATCTCATTTCGATCACATTCTTCTTCTTCATCGGCGGCTTCTTCGCGCTGCTCATTCGTCTCGAGTTGCTCACCCCCGCCGGAGACCTGGTTCAGGCCGATACCTACAACAAGCTCTTCACCATGCACGGCCAGGTCATGGTCTTCTTCTTCCTCATCCCGTCGATCCCGGCCGTTCTCGGCAACTTCCTTATACCCATCATGATCGGCGCGAAGGATCTCGCCTTCCCGCGTATCAACCTGCTCAGTTGGTACCTATACATCATCGCCGGCATCATGATGCTCCACTGCATGCTGACCGGCGGCGTCGATACTGGTTGGACCTTCTACACTCCCTTCAGCACCGCCTTCAGCAATACCAAGGTGATTGAGGCCGGCCTGGCGATCTTCGTTTCAGGATTCTCTTCCATCCTCACTGGATTGAACTTCGTCGTGACCGTTCATCGTATGCGCGCTCCCGGCATGACCTGGTCCCGCTTGCCCCTGTTCGTCTGGTCGCACTACGCCACTAGCATCATTCAGATCCTGGGAACCCCAGTCATCGCCATTACCCTGGTGCTGGTCGTCGCCGAACGCGCTCTGCACCTCGGCATCTTCGATCCCAAGCTTGGCGGCGATCCCCTGCTGTTCCAGCACCTATTCTGGTTCTACTCGCATCCCGCCGTTTACATCATGATTCTGCCCTCCATGGGCGTTATCAGCGAGATCATTCCCTGCTTCTCGCGCAAACGCATTTTCGGATATCACTTCGTCGCCCTCTCGTCTCTTGCCATTGCAGTATTTGGTTTCCTCGTCTGGGCGCACCACATGTTTGTCGCCGGCATCTCGGTGTACGCCGCGCTTATCTTCTCTCTCCTCAGTTACTCGGTTGCCGTACCCTCGGCGGTGAAGGTTTTCAACTGGACTGCCACCATGTACAAGGGATCCATCCACTACGACGCTCCCATGCTCTATGCCTACGGCTTCCTGGGCTTGTTCACCATGGGTGGTCTCACCGGTCTGTTCTTGGCGGCGCTGGGCATCGACGTTCATGTCACCGACACCTATTTCGTCATTGCGCACTTCCACTACATTATGGTCGGCGGCGCAGTGATGGGATATCTCGGAGGCCTGCATTTCTGGTGGCCAAAGATATCGGGCAAACTCTATCCCGAAGGCTGGGCTCGCTTGGCTGCGCTTATTGTCTTCATCGGATTCAACCTGACATTCTTTCCGCAGTTCATCCTCGGCTACCTCGGGATGCCACGTCGTTATTTCCAATACCCGGGCGAGTTCCAGGTCCTTAACGTCCTTTCGACTGCTGGCGCAACTGTGCTGGGTGTTGGCTACTTGCTGCCTATGATCTATTTCCTGTGGTCAATGCGATATGGCAAGCCCGCTCCGGATAATCCGTGGAAGGCTGCGGGCCTGGAGTGGCAGATTCAGTCTCCGCCCACCACCTTCAACTTCGAGCAGGAGCCGGTTGTGACCTGGGAGGCCTATAACTACGACGAGATAGACACCGGACACAAGGAGGAGGCCCACGTTGTTGGATAGCCAAGCAGCCGTGCCGACCTCATCTCACGAGGACATCCACAGCCCGGCCCTGTTGCATCACTTCGCCACTGAAGAGCAGCAGCGCAATGCTTCTAGCTTCGGCATGTGGATCTTTCTCGCCACCGAAGTCATGTTCTTCGGCGGACTCTTCTGCTCATATCTGATTTACCGCCTTTGGTACTTCGGAGACTTCGGCGCCGCTAGCAAATCCATCGACGCAACCCTCGGAGCGACCAATACCGCTGTCCTGATCTGCAGCAGCTTGACCGTCGTCCTCGCGATCTGGGGAGCGCAGATCGCTAACCGCAAACTGATGATCGGCAGCCTCATACTGACCATGCTCTTCGGCCTGGCCTTCCTCGGCATTAAAGGAAAGGAATACAAAGACAAGTTCGAAGAGCACCACGTCCCCGGAGCTTCGTTCAGCTTCGAAAAGGTCCCTATTCCCGGACATCCGGATCAGTACGCAAATCCTCGCCACGCGCAAATTTTCTTTGCGCTCTACTTCATCATGACCGGCTTGCACGCTCTGCACATGGTCGTGGGGCTCGGCATCTTCACATGGCTCCTAACCATGGCGTGGAAAGGACGATTTACTCCCGAATATCACACGCCTTTGGAAGTAGGCGGCCTGTACTGGCACTTCGTCGATATCGTCTGGATTTATCTATTCCCGTTGCTCTATTTGATCGACCGCCATCCGTGAGGCAAGTGATTTATGTCTGACCACGCAAAATCGCCCGTGAAAAGCTATTTCGCAGTCTGGGGTGCACTGCTATTAGGCACTTACCTCACCTATAAAGCTGCCTTCATTGAACTCGGCGCCTTTAATTCCGCGGTAGCTCTGATCATCGCAACCACCAAAGCGTTGCTGGTGGCTCTCTTCTTCATGCACCTGAAAGGCGCCAGCGAAAAGCTGTTGAAGCTCGTGGTGATCTCGACGATATTCTTCTTATTCATCCTGATGGCCCTCTCCATGGCCGACTACGCCACCCGCTGGTGGAGCTGAGTTATCTCACGAATTCAAATAGGCTGGCCGCAGCCTAATTTGCCTGCTCATCGTCGGTCGCGGTACCGTCCCCGGCCGGGCATCTTGGTAGCCGTGACGCGCTGGGCGATTCCAGTCCAACCCTACGTCCCGCAGGTGCGTTATACTCGCGCGTCGGACAGAAATATCTCGAACCGAGAGGGATTCTTATGGCATTCTGCAATTCCTGCGGCGCACAACTGTCAGAAGGAACCCGGTTCTGCAGCAAATGCGGAGCCCCAATTACGGGCACAACCGGGGCCGCGGCAAACGTCGCAACCCCGTCCACGCCCGCAGTGACCACCGCTCCTAGCAGCGCTCTGAAAACAATTCTGATCATCGTTGGCGCAATCGTCCTGATCGGGATCGTTGGAATTGCCTCCCTCACTTTCATTGGAATGCGTCTGGCCCGGCATAGCCGCGTCACTCAGGAAGGCGAGCACGTCAAAGTTGAAACTCCCTTCGGCACGGCAGAAACCTCGAAAGACCCAGAGGACGCTGCCAAAGAGTTGGGCGTAGACGTTTATCCGGGAGCCGACCCACAAAAAGAAGGTGCCTCGACCGCCACCTTCGGACGCGTTCGCACCGTCTCGGCAGCATTTCAGAGCGACGATTCGGTCGACAAAGTTTGCGCCTTCTACCGCTCCAAATTTCCTAATGCCACCGTCAGTACCTCGGACCAGAATCGCTGCACGATTGTTTCCAACGATCCACCCAACATGATCACGATCAACGTCGAGCCAAGCGGCGATGGTTCGAAATTCCAGATCGCCAGTGTTTCCAGCAAAGCGAAGTAAGGCGCCATGGCACACAACCTGGTAGATTCCATTGCGCCAGCAAACATGTCCTCGACCGATGCTGCCGCGCTTGCTGTAGCCCTGCGCGCGAACCTTCGTGGAGAAGTCCGCTTCGATAGCGGCAGCCGCGCTCTCTATGCCACTGACGGATCCAACTACCGCCAAGTGCCGATCGGAGTGGTCCTCCCTTACGACAACGATGACGTTCTCGGCGCCATTGCCACCTGCCGCGAATTCGGCGCTCCCCTGCTCTGCCGCGGAGGAGGCACTTCCCTGGCAGGCCAATGTTGCAATGTCGCGGTAGTCCTCGACTTCACCCGGCACATGGGAAAGATTCTGGAGATCGATCCCGCGCGCCGCATCGCGCGAGTCCAGCCGGGAGTCGTTCTCGACCACCTCCGCAATGCCGCCGAAAAGCACCACCTGACTTTCGCTCCCGATCCCGCCAGCCACGACCGTTGCACGATAGGCGGCATGATCGGCAACAACTCCTGCGGTGTCCACTCCATCATGGGCGGCAAGACCGACGAGAACATAGAAGCCCTCGAAGTAGTGACCTATGACGGAACGCGTCTAAGTGTAGGGGCGGACGCCCTGGCCCGCCCCACTCCCCTGAGCGACCCGAAGGGGAGCCCCTGGACCCACACTGCTGATCGCGCCCAGCAAATCCGCATCGCGCTTAAGCAAATCGCCAGTGACTATGCCGACCTGATCCGCCAGAAATTCCCAAATATCCCCCGCCGGGTTTCCGGCTACAACCTGAACTACCTGCTGCCAGAAAACGGGTTCCACATAGCTCGCGCACTTGTAGGCTCAGAAGGAACCTGCGCCACCACGCTCGAAGCCACCTGCCGCCTAATCCAGAGCCCTCCGCACCGAGTTCTCCTCGTCATTGCCTATCCCGACATCTATCAATGCGCCGATCACATCCCCGAAATTCTTGAGTACAAGCCTATCGGCCTCGAAGGCTTCGACGACCTTCTCGTTTATTACGAGCGTACAAAAGGCATCAACCGCGACGGGCTCGCATTGCTCCCTGAAGGCGGCGGATGGCTGCTGGTGGAATTCGGCGCCGAATCGCTTCCTGGAGCGGAACTCCAGGCGCAGCGCCTCATCGATGCACTCCGCCGCACCCCCAATCCGCCGAATGTGAAGCTGTATTCGGGACTGCAAGCCAAGCGCGTCTGGGAAATCCGCGAATCGAGCTTGGGCGCAACCTCGCACGTTCCCGGCGAACCGCTGAACTGGGAAGGATGGGAGGACGCCGCGGTGGCTCCCGAAAAACTGGGCGGCTATCTCCGCGAACTCCGCAAGATGATGGCCGACTTCGGCTACAAGGGCTCGCTCTACGGCCACTTCGGACACGCCTGCGTGCACACGCGCTTAAATTTCGATCTGCGCTCAAAAGAAGGCATCGCGAAATACCGCAAGTTCGTAGAAGAAGCCGCAGACCTGGTCGTAACCTATGGCGGTTCACTCTCCGGCGAGCACGGCGACGGACAATCCCGCGCCGAACTCCTCCCCAAAATGTTCGGCCCCGAGCTGATGGAAGCGTTCCGCAAATTCAAGACCGCCTGGGATCCCGACTGGAAAATGAATCCCGGCAAAGTGATCGAACCTAACAAGCTCGACGAGAATCTGCGCTTGGGGCCGAACTACAATCCCTGGGAACCGAAAACGCACTTCCAATTTCCCGAAGATCATGGCAGCCTCTCGCACGCGGCGCTCCGTTGTGTGGGCGTGGGCAAATGCCGTCGCGAAGAAGGTGGCCTCATGTGCCCCAGTTGGCGTGCCACCCATGAAGAAGAGCACTCCACCCGCGGCCGTGCTCATCTTCTCTGGGAAATGACGCAAGGCGAGGTGATCCGCGACGGGTGGCAAAGCGAAGACGTCAAGCACTCGCTAGATCTCTGCCTCGCTTGCAAAGGCTGCAAAAGCGACTGTCCCGTCACAGTGGACTTAGCCACATACAAAGCCGAATTCCTTTCCCACTACTACGAAGGCCGCCTCCGTCCCCTGAGCGCCTATGCCTTTGGCAACATAGATCTTTGCGCGCGTCTAGCGTCGAATGCGCCCGGGCTGGTGAACTTAACGACGCAACTCCCATTCCTACGCGACATAGCGAAGCTCCTGGCAGGAATTCCAGCCCAGCGAAACATTCCCGCATTTGCCCCGGAAACCTTTAAACAATGGTTCCGCCGCACCAGCCCGTCTAGGGGACGCCTCCGTTGGCCCCGCGAAGCGCAGCGAGCGTGGACATTATCGGAGTCGCGTGACTTGGTGAACTTGCCTTTCACGCCCGACGGATCAGAACATCCCCAGGATAATCGAAGCGCGTCGAAGCAGTCGGGTGAGACGGGCAACAATGTGGGCCCTCCAGCCCCCCAGGTTATCCTCTGGGCCGACACCTTCAACAACTACTTCCTCCCCTCTACCGCCAAAGCCGCCGTCGAGGTCCTCGAGACTGCGGGATTCCGCGTCGTGGTCCCCCGCGCTAACCTCTGCTGCGGACGCCCTCTCTACGATTTCGGCATGCTCGACCGCGCCGAGCGCCTGCTCCTTGAGATCCTCGACCAACTCGAGCCCGAGATCGAAGCTGGAATCCCAATCGTCGGTCTCGAGCCTAGCTGCGTAGCCGTCTTCCGGGACGAACTCATCAACCTGTTCCCTCACGACAAACGCGCCCAAGCCCTAAGCAAACAGACCTTCCTGCTAAGCGAGTTCCTTGAGCAAAGGCTCAGCCCAAACGCCCCGCTCCCGCAACTCCCGCGCCAAGCCCTGCTTCACGGACACTGCCACCACAAGTCCATCATGAAGATGACCGCGGAGGAATCTATCCTGCGCCGTCTCGGCGTCCAGTTCCAGTCCCCCGCTCCAGGATGTTGCGGCATGGCCGGATCCTTCGGCTTCGAAGCGGATAAATATGAAGTCTCCGCCGCGATCGGCGAACTGGAGCTTCTCCCCGCGGTCCGGCAGGCTCCAGGAGATTGGCTGATCATCGCCGACGGATTCAGCTGCCGTGAGCAGATCGCGCAGGGCACGGGCCGTCATGCCCTCCACTTGGCGGAGGTCCTCCAGATGGCACTCCAACCCTCAGCCCTCGACAAGGACGATCCCTATCCCGAATCCCGCCTGGTACGTGAACGCCAGTCCGATATCCAAGCATCGATGAAGCGCGCCGGAATCAGTCTGGGAGCTCTCGCAGCCGGCAGCCTGCTGGTCTGGGCAGCCACCCGAAAGCGTTGAGCCAGAGGACTACGGATGTCGGGCATGGCAAGCTCCCAAAACCCAGCCTGCAGAGCCAACCTCCGTATTTCCAGAGCGTTACGGCACCTAGCCAGCCTTGTCAGGAACCTGAGACAATAGGTAAGTAGGTTCTGCCGCTTTCGTCTCGCTTTTCCGTACGCGCCCTCGCAAGGATTCCTCATGGACCGCGATGTCACAACCATGGTCAGCAGCGACGTAGCTCGCGAGATCTCCACCAAGGTGCAGGAGACCACGAAGCCCGCGCCCAAAACTCCTCTGCGCGGGGTGGTGCTGGTTTTAATCCAGTACGACGTATGCGAAGAGATCCGTCTCGATGCCCTGCGCAGGATCTTCCCCATGCGCAACGCCGAAGTCGCCCTAAAGAAGGCTCCGTCGTACGTTCGCTACCAGCGTGCTCCTGTGGAAGAGACCTTGGAACCGCTCATCCTGGACTCGGGCGAGCGGCTTGCGGGAGAGATCAAATACTACGATTACGGCGTCGTCAGCCTGGAATTCGAGCTCCCTTTCTCTGGCGACTGGGAAAACCTCGTGCAGCTTTCGTGCCGCTGGACCTCCGACATCAACTTCGAGAAGCTGGCCTCGCGAATCATCCGTCAAAAGCTGGAACGCGCCGCTCCCGCCCTGATTAAGCCTTACCAGGGCGAAGAATGGCTGCAGGAGGACTACTTCATCTTCCACGTGCGCGAGATCGAAGGCTCGCCGACCGCCGACGAACTGCTCGCCACGCAGCGCGATCACATCGCGCAGGTAGTCCGCGGAGAAACCGCCACGCTCTCCGAAGGAGAACGCTCCGAGATCCTCCATTCGCGCATGTCGTACTATCCCAGCGACCTCGCGGTCATCGGATGGAATGCTGCCTTCATCTATGACACCCAGGCGGGCGGCGAAACCGCGATCCAGCTCCTGCAATATGCCAACTCGCAGCTGCTCGAATTCCGCTACTACGACGAACTGCTAACCAAAGAGCTGGAGAACGTTTACGACTTTTTGGAAAAGGGCGCAACGGGGTGGTGGTCGCGCTGGCGCACGGCGAAGGCCGCTTCCAAGCTGCATACCGTTCTGCTGGACGTCAACGAACTTACCGAGCGCGCCGACAACGCCATCAAGTTCCTGAGCGACATGTTCTCCGCGCGCCTGTACAAGCTGTGCGCGCAGAAGGTCGGCGTGCCCGACTACAAAGACCTGGTCCAGGAAAAGCTGCACACTGCCGAAGACCTGTACCGGTTCATGGTCGAGCAATTCAACCAAAGCCGCGCGTTCGTGCTCGAACTGATGGTCGTCGTTATCCTGATCGTAGAGCTGGTCTACTTCTTCAAAGGCAAAATGTAGTGGATTGGCTCCATCCCTTCGTGGGCGCCTTGGGTTAAAGTTTTTCCTTACAATGCCGATGTGATTTCTCAGGAGATCACAAATGATCACACGACTCGGCAGCGTTCCTCCGGCCGCGGTGCACCAAATCTCGCATCCGCACCACCCAGAGCCGAAGCCTGAACCTCACGCCCAGACTCCTCCGGTACAAAAAAGCGGGGCTGTCTCGCAGGACCAGGTCACGCTCAAAAGCGCCGGCCAACCCGACCACGACAGCAGCCGCGACTAGGGCGCGTTGTCAGGCTGGCTCCTCTCGAGAAGAGGCCGGAGGCGCTTACACGATCCCGGGCCGGTTTCGCGCCGGTCTGCTGTACTCGATAATGCGCCCGGACAGCCCAATGGGCCCTCCCTGCGTTCGTGTAATCAGGAGGCTTTCGCCAGAGCTGGTACGGCCCGAATCACCTCGCGGGCGCGGTTGTGCTCGTCGATTAAGACAACGACCGGTTCATGCGTCGCCAGCTCCGCTTCGCTATAGGAGGAATAGGCGCAGATGATCAGAATGTCTCCAATCGCGGCCTTGCGCGCGGCCGCTCCGTTGAGCGATATCTCGCCCGAGTGGCGTTGGCCCTTGATGGCGTAGGTGCAGAATCGCTCGCCATTCGAAACGTTGTAGATCTCGATGTATTGGTTGGGCAGAATCCCCGAGAATTCGAGAAGTTCCTCGTCGATGCCGCACGAACCCTCGTAGTCAAGGCAAGCTTGCGTGACTCGAACTCGATGGAGTTTGGCCTGAAGCATTGTCCTGTTCAACTTGCTCCTCCCGTGCTCTTTGTTGTTTTCTTTTCCGGCAACACCAGATGGGTTAACAGCAAGCGGAGCATGGCCTCGTTTGCCGCGGCTCACTATCGGGTAAAAATAGTATTTCGGACCTGCGACCCGATGCGGCATTGATTGCTATATCGTGGCGAGTGGCGTACGGTTGCGTTGCGTCAACTACACATCTCGCCGCCGTGGTATCGAAGGAGTCGGTTTCTTGTGCAATTGATTTGCTACAGGAGGCCCGCGTGGCGCGGTAAGCTAGAAGTCCCTCATCCCGAACTAGATCACCATCCACTGAGAAATCCTCGTTGCGAAAAAACAGGAACAGAGAAGTAGACAAGGAATTCAGTTCACGGTTGCGGCAAGCTGAACAACAGCAGGCCGTGGCCCGCGAGATGATCAAGACTGCGCGCGAAATGGTCGACCGAGCCATCGCCATGAGGGAACATATACGCGGCGTTGTGCTGCCTTAGCGAGTTCCTGCCGCGATCCTTCAGTTGGCCGGTGGTTTCCCTCCCGGTCTGAGATAATCCTTGCTTATCTTTATCGATCCTGGAGGGCTCTTGAAGGCTCTGTTACTGGAGAACATTAGTGGGGTTGCGGTGGAAGGTCTTCGCGAGGCCGGATACGAGGTCGAGTCGCAGAAGGCGGCGCTGGAGGAGCGCGAACTGCGGGGGAAGGTGAAAGATGTCTCCATCCTGGGGGTGCGCTCCAAGACGCGGGTTACGGCGGCGGTGCTGGAAGCTGCGCCGAAACTGGTTGCGGTGGGAGCATTCTGCATTGGCGTGGACAAGATCGATTCCAAGGCATCAAGCGAGCGCGGCATTGCCGTCTTCAACGATCCGCATTCCAACTCGCGCTCGGTGGCGGAACTGGTCGTTGGAGAGATCATCATGCTGCTGCGGCGCACGTTTCAGGCGTCGTCCGAGATGCATCGCGGGGTGTGGAACAAGTCGGCCGCGGGGGCGCATGAGGTCCGCGGGCTCACGCTGGGTATTGTGGGCTACGGCAAAATCGGGTCGCAATTGTCGGAACTGGCCGAGGCGATGGGCATGCGCGTTGTGTTCTACGACACGTCGCATGTGCTGGCCCGCGGAAATGCGCGGGGTGTCAGCTTCCGAGAACTGCTGGAGACCTCCGACGTGGTCACGCTGCACGTCGATGGCAAGAAGGAGAATCAGGACCTGTTTGGAGATCAGGAATTCCGGGCCATGAAAGAGGGTGCGTGCTTCCTCAATTTGAGCCGCGGATTTGTAGTGGATCATGAGGCGCTGGCAGCCAACTTGAAGGCCGGAAAGATTGCCGGCGCTGCCATCGACGTCTTTCCGAAAGAGCCCGAGTCGGGTGCGGAATTTGAGAGTGCTCTGCGCGGGCTGCCGAATGTAATCCTGACGCCGCACGTCGGAGGCAGCACTGAAGAAGCGCAACAGAATATTGGATCCTTTGTGTCCGCGAAGCTGTTGGATTACGTAAATACCGGCGATTCACTGCTCAGTGTGAACCTCCCCCAGGCACACCTGGAGTGGGAAGAAGGCTCGTACCGGCTGATGCACATTCATCAGAACGTGCCGGGAATTCTACGGGCGATCAATGACATCCTGGCAGATCGCGACATTAACATTGAGCGCCAGGCGCTGAATACGCGCGGAACTTTGGGGTATGCCATCTATGACATTAACCGCCCGTGCGATCAGGATTTGATGGACCAGTTGCAGGCCGTGCCGCATACGATTCGGGTGCGGGCAAAGGGATGCTAAATGTAGGGACAGACGCCCTCGTCCGTCCCGAGCGAAGCAAGTGAGGGGCTGGATTTCAGGAGAAGCGGGTTGATCCGAGCTAGGCATGTTCTGGATTCCGACCTTTTACCATCCTCGCTGCGCTCGGACGGCCGACGAGGCGTCCGCCGGTACACAACCGCGTGGGAGATTGCATGCGAGGCTTGAAAGGCAAACGCGTACTCATCACAGGGGGCGCCAGCGGCATTGGGGCGGCCACGGCGGCGCGGTTTCTCGAAGAGGGATCGCGCGTATGCGTGCTCGATCGGGATGCGTCGGCTTGCGAGCACATCAAGCGCGAGCTGCGCGGCTTGGGTGAGGCGGGCATTTCTGAGGCGATTATTGCCGACGTCACTGATCTGATGCAGGTGGAAGCGGCGTTCGCGGAAGCAATCCGATTGATGGACGGCCTGGATGTGCTGGTGAATAACGCGGGGATCAGCATCCGGCATAAATTTCTCGATATCACGCCGGAGGAATGGGATCGCGTGATCGCAGTGAATCTGACCGGCGTGTTCTACGTAGCGCAGACTGCCGCGCGGCATATGTGGGAGCGCGGCAGTGGGGTGATCCTGCAGACGGCGTCGACCAATGGAGTGATGGGTTATCCGTACTACGCGGACTACAACGCCACCAAGGCGGGAGTGATTGAACTGACGCGGTCGATGGCGCTGGAATTGGCACCCCGTGTGCGCGTGTGTGCTGTCGCGCCGGGATACGTTTTGACTCCGATGCAACGCGCGGAATATTCCGACGCCATGCTGGCGGAGGTGAATGCGAAGATTCCGCTGGGACGGCATGCGGCGCCCGGGGAGATTGCGGCCCTATTTGCCTATCTCGCGTCGGATGACGCGGCGTTCGCGACCGGGCACGTCTTCACTATGGATGGTGGCGAGACTGCCGGAGGCTTGGCAAGCCGATAGCCTTTCACCCCGAGCGCAGTCGAGGGACCTGGTGTCCGCACAAAAATGCAGGATCCCAAGACTCACGCAGAAGACGCGCTCGCTCGGGATGACGATTTGTATAAGCGGCGTGACAGGGTGGAAGCATGCGACTCATGGATAGGGTGGCGTTGATCACCGGCGGGACTTCGGGAATAGGCGAGGCTACCGCGTTGCTGTTCGCGCGCGAGGGCGCACGGGTGGCGATTACGGGCCGCAACAAGCAGCGAGGTACAGCGGTCCTGGCGCGCATGGAGGACACCAACTGCAAGGCTATATTTCTGCAGGCGGACATGAGTGTGGCGTCTGAGTGTGAGCGTGTTGTCGATGAAACGGTGCGCGCCTTTGGCCGCATCGACATTCTGTTCAACAATGCGGGGGTGTTTTATCCGCAGACCGCATTGGAGTGCTCCGAGCGAGAGTGGGATGAACAGATTGATGTAAATCTGAAGGGCACATTCCTGATGTCGAAGTATGCGCTGCCGGGAATGATTGCGCGCAAGAGTGGAGTAATCGTCAACAATGCTTCCGGTTGGGGAATTGTCGGCGGAGATCATGCCGTCGCGTATTGCGCATCAAAAGGGGGCGTGGTTCTCATGACGAAGGCAATGGCAATCGATCATGGAGCCCAGGGAATTCGAGTCAATTGCGTTTGCCCGGGTGATGTCGAGACTCCCATGCTTCCCGCCGATGCGAAGATGCGCGGGCTCAAGTGGGAGGACTACATTGCGGGGTGCGCGAATCGTCCGCTGGGCCGCGTGGGAACGGTGGACGAGATTGCGAAGGCAGTTTTGTTTCTGGCTTCTGATGATTCGTCGTTCATGACAGGCGCGGCATTGGTCGTCGGATGGCGGTGGAACGGCGGATTAGCTCAGACGATCAGAGAACTGCATTCATCGATGGTTCAGAAGAGCGGTTTGAAGACAGCGACGGTTTTCCTCGGCGGCGGGCGGATTACGAGCGCGCTATGCGATGGACTTCGGCTCGGCGGATACGAGAGTGATCTTGTTGTTTACGATCGCAATCCTTCGAAGCTGCGCGCCTTGCGCCGAGAGTCGGGCGTCGAGATTGCGCGCGATCTGAAATCGGCAATTCAGCGGGCGCATATGTTGATTCTGGCTGTGCGTCCGGCATCGGTTTTGGGATTGCTTGATGAGATCGCGAGGAGCGGGATTGCGCCGGGACTGTGCGTGAGTCTGGCGGCCGGGGTTCCCCTGAGCACTCTGCGGCGTAGTGCGGGGGCGGTGCGGTTTGTGCGCGCTATGCCGAGTCCGGTGTGCCGGATTGGACGGGGGTTGACGGCGATCACTTTCGATCGCGCCGTGACACGGATTCAACGTAGGCAGGTGCGAGAGTTTTTTAGCATCGTCGGCCAGGTGATCGAGATTCCCGAGCGGCAATTCGATGCTTTTACGGCCGCCTATTCCTCAAGCCATGGATATCATGCCCTGGCGACACTCGCATCGCAGGCACAACGCGCGGGACTCGACCGCATGACCGCTCTGACCGCCGCCGCGCATGCGCTCGCAGATGGGATTGCCTACTGGCGCGAGAGTGGCTTGGGGCTGGAGGAACTCTTACACGAGGCAGCGACGCCGGGCGGCATTGCCGCAGCGACCATGCAGGCGATGGACCGGACTGGTTATGCAATGGTGGTTGCGAAAGGAATTCAGGCGGGAATTCAGCAGGCGAAACGGAACGCCAAAGATTCTGCGCAGAGATCGACGGGCAAGCGAGTCCTCTGAAGCAAAACTTGCAATTCAGTAGCGCGCGGCACATGCTCATGCGTCGCCGAATCAACTCTCGATCGTTTGTTTCCGAATTACTTTCGTCATCGGGCGATCTGAGTGGAATCTGCAAGAATATGTCAGGTGCAGTGCTTCGCTCACTGCGCCGGTATTCCCATGGAAATCCTCACGGCAAAGACGGCCCGACGCAGTACTCGACTGCGAGTGGAGATCCCGGTCAGCGTAATCAGTCTTGATCGGCAGAGGCCATTCGGAGATCGCTGCTTGTTGCTGGTAGTCAGTGCACAGGGATGTGGTTTTCGCAGCTCCGAGGAATTGCAGGCCGGAACGCCCATCATGATCAGCAATTTGCCGGGCGGCGGGAGCGTGACCGCGCATGTGGCGAACTGTGTTCCCATGGGTAGCGACGGAAAATACTTTTTGGTGGGCGCGTCACTGTACACCCACGGAAATGTGTGGGGGATCGCGAATCCGCCCGAAGATTGGACACTGGCAGCCAAGAACGATCCTTTAGCTAAACCGGGTGCCGCCGCGCCCGCAACTCTGGACAAGGCGAATGCCGCAGCCGCGAGTGCGCCCGCACAAAAGAAGGTGTGGCCCTATAATCTTTTTTCTTCCGGCACCGAGGCTCCGCTCGGGCGTAAATAAATCCGGTCT
The DNA here is from genome assembly GCA_963785865.1 of uncultured Acidobacteriota bacterium. Lineage (GTDB taxonomy): Bacteria > Acidobacteriota > Terriglobia > Terriglobales > Acidobacteriaceae > Sulfotelmatobacter. Next base: position 200,198 of record CAWAXF010000012.1, read on the forward strand.
TACCCAAATCCAAGAACCATCAGGCTTTGTTGTTCTTTCGTAACTTCTGCCGGTGCACATGGGCTGCGATACTGGCCTCGTATATGTCCCAGCAGCCCGAGCCGCAGGTTTCTGAGCCTCCGCAGGAAAGCAGCCTCGCGCAACGTCCGTTCCGTGTGAAGCTGCGTGGATCGGTGCTGGTGCTGCTGCGGCTTCCCAACAAGAGATCCGTGCGCGGGGCATTTCATCAGCTGTCCACCACGGGCGGCGTCATTCATCTGGAAAAGCCGTTAGACGAAAAGCTGGAAGTGGAATTGATCTTCCACCTCCGTGAGAAGACTATTCGCAGCAAGGCACAACTGCTGTTTCCGATGTGGGCTACACAAGGATGGCTGCAGCCATTCCGGTTTGTAGATCTGCCGGACGCTAGCCGCGAGTTGCTCGATGTAACGTTGAAATCTTTTCTTCAGGAAGCCAAAGCCGCGGCGGGCGGCGCTTGAGTCTGCTGTCTTTCCCCAGATTCGAAATAAAAGAACATTCATTTTCAACGCGGAATCCTTAGCTGGTCAGAACACCCATCTCTGCTAGTTACTCCGGTTACGTTGGTTACTGCGATAAATCGGCCTATGATCCGCAAATAAGGAACATCTCATGAAACGTCTCACCTTTGTGGTTTCGCTTACCAATAATGACAACGATTACCAGCAGGAACAGGCGGCCGCGGCGGAGAAAGCTGCGCGGCGGTTGGGCGTGGATGTGAAGATCATTCACGCGGACAATGATGCGCTGGCGCAGAGCCAGCAGTTGCTGCACTTCGTGCAGGATTCGTCGGTGGTGCGGCCGGACGCAATCATGTTCGAACCGGCTGGGGGCACCGCTTTTCCCCAGGTGGCACGCGCGGCAGCGGCGGCGGGAATCGGCTGGGTCGTGCTCAATCATGATGTGGACTACGTTCATGAACTGCGGCGTACGTACAAGGTGCCGGTGTTTGCCATAAGCTCCGATCATCAGGAAATCGGGAAGATTCAGGGGCAGCAATTTGCGGCGATGCTGCCGAATGGCGGTACCGTGCTGTACATCGAGGGACCGGCGAACAGTTCGGCAGCGAAGGACCGCACGGCAGGCATGATGAAGGCGAAACCCGCGAACATCCAAATCAAGTCGATGCGGGCGAACTGGACGGAAGTGAGTGCATATCGAACCGTCAGTTCATGGCTGAGGTTGAGGACATCCCTTGAAAGCCGCATTGATCTAGTTGGAGCTCAGGATGACAGCATGGCAATTGGTGCGCGGAAGGCCTTCAACGAGCTTGGCGAGGGCGATCGCGCAAAGTGGATGCGGATTCCAATCACCGGATGCGACGGCATGCCCAAGACGGGCCAGGCCTGGGTCAAGAATGGGACGCTGGCGGCAACCATCTTCATTCGCCCGAACACCGATCTGGCGATTGAGATGTTGGTGGAGTCATTTAAGAATGGAGGGGCACTGCCAGAGAACAAAGTAACGGCACCGGAATCCGTGCCACCGTTGCCAGAGTTAGCCGCGGCCGGAAGAAAATTGGCGAGTGCAGCGAAGGCGTAGTAGTGATGATTGAAGGTTTTCTTTCCCTCTGACTAGGCGCACGGTTTCGCAGGCTCAAGAAAGAGTCGCCACAGCCACAAGGATCGCTCCCCTGAGCGTGACTTTCGTTACCCACCGTAACCTAAGTCTATCTACGCGAATCACCTGACGCCGGAATATATTTGCCCCAGCATCTATTTCTTACAGTGGCTAGGCCCGGATCGGGGCATTGAGCCTAGCAACTTCTTGGCAGTCGGGTGTTCTTATAGGTATCGGCGTGCTCGGGCGCGTACGCTGCGTCCAGAAAGGTTCAAGTTCATGAGTAAGAACAACATGGCAGCGAGAGTGTCAGCTTGGGATCGGACGGTTCGTGCTTTAGGAGCAATTTGTGCCGTGCTCATGTTGGCAGCCGTGGTCCCCAATACGGCAACAGCGCAGGAGCAGGATCAGGACGACCCCCCCGGACGAGTGGCACGCATGGGCTACATGGAAGGGTCGGTTTCGTTCCAGCCGGCAGGAGAAGACGAGTGGGTCCAGGCGGTTGCAAATCGTCCGATGACGACTGGCGACAAGCTCTGGGCAGACCGCGACTCTCGTGCAGAAGTGCAGTTGGGATCGGCGACCATAAATATCGGTGCTAATACCGGTCTTAGCTTTCTGAATCTCGACGATCGCACCATTCAAATCCAACTCAGTTCGGGCAGCATGAATGTGCGAGTGTGGGACATTGATCGCGACAACGTGTTTGAAATTGACACGGCCAACCAGGCATTCACGGTCGCACGCCCCGGACGATACCGCGTCGACGCATCGGAAGATGGAAACTACACCGTAGTGACCGTTCGTGAAGGCGAGGGAGAATCCACGGGAAACGGTCAGAGCTACACGATGCACGCGGGGCAGCGTTTCACCTTCAGCGGAACGAACACGCTGAACGCAGAAGTTGACGAGATCGGGCGTTCCGACGATTTTGACGAATGGGCCGATCGCCGCGAGCGGCGCTATCAGGATTCGCCCTCGTCGCGATACTGCGACCGCCGTGTCGTGGGATACCAGGATCTCGATGAATACGGAGATTGGCGCCCCACGCCAGATTACGGTTACGCATGGTTTCCGCGGGTAGAAGCCGGCTGGGCACCATATCACACGGGGCACTGGGCCTGGATTGATCCCTGGGGTTGGACGTGGGTTGATGACAATCCCTGGGGATACGCTCCCTTTCACTACGGACGTTGGGCGAATGTAACGGGAAGGTGGGGTTGGATCCCTGGGCCGCGTGAAGTGCGTCCGGTGTATGCGCCCGCTCTCGTCGTGTTTGTTGGAGGTGGGATGGCAGCGGGCGGTACGGTTGCGTGGTTCCCGCTCGGTCCGCGCGAGGTGTACGTTCCTGGGTACCGCGTGAGTCGCGGATATGTGAATCGCGTGAACGTCACGAATACCACCGTCAATCAGACTACAGTCACAAACGTTTACAACACAACCATCGTCAACAACAACACGAACATTAACAATGTCAGGTACGTGAACCGAAATGTGAATGGCGCAGTGACGGCCGTGCCGCAGCGCTCATTCGCCAGCGCTCAACCGGTTGCACGAAATGCAATGCGCGTGAACGAGCAGCAGCTCAGAGCGATGCCCGTTACATCGAGGGCCTCTGTGCCTCCGGCGCAGGCCGCCGTTTTAGGTGCACGCGCGAACTCGGCGGGGCGGGCAGCGGCGCCGCCACAAGCAGTGGCCAGCCGTTCCGTCGTCGCCAGGAACGCGCCTCCTCCAGCTCGGCCATCATTTGCCGCGCGGCAGCAGGTTTTGGCGCAACACCCAGGCGTACCGGTTCCGAGACAAGAACTGACGAAGATGCGTGCCGCGGGAGCTCCCCAGCAGCAAGTGAGGATGGCTCCGCCGGCAAAACCTGCGCAACCAACGCCAGCAGCGAATCGGGGCGGGCAACCTGGAAATGCGGGCGGTAACGCGCGGCCAGGAGGGAATCCGTCGCAGCCCAATCCGGCGAATCAGCCGGGGGCGAATAACAATCGTCCGGGCACGCAACCAAATCAGCCTCCGGCCAGGAACGAACGCCCGGGATTCAATCCTCCGAATAATCGGCCCCAACCGAACCAGCCGGCACCGAATAATCGTCCGGAACCCAACAACCGACCCGAGCCTAACGCTCCCCCGGCGCGGAATGACCGCCCCCCGTCGGCACAACCGAATCGGCCGCAGCCGAATCAACCAGCACCGAATAACCGTGCGGAACCCAACCGACCGGAGCCGAACACTCCGCCGGCACGGAATGACCGGCCGCCATCCGCGCAGCCGAACCGGCCTCAGCCAAATCAGCCGGCGCCGAACAATCGTGCGGAACCCAACAACCGACCGGAGCCGAATACTCCGCCCGCCCGGAACGACCGGCCGCCTTCGGCACAGCCAAATCGTCCTGAGCCCTCGGCTCCGAACAACCGTCCGGAGTCTGCGCGGCCCAGTCCTCCAGCGGAACGCAATGATCGCCCGCCTTCGGCGCAACCGGCGAACCGGCCCGATCCAAATCAACCGCGAGCAAACGAACCGATGCCCGCGCAGGGGCGGACAGATGTCGGACGTCCAGACGTAAGTCCACCGCAACCAAATCGGCCTGGACCGCCGGCGCGCAACGAACGTCCTTCCGAGCAACCTAGGACCGAACCGGCGCCTCGTTCGGCTCCTCCGGCAATGGATCGACCGCCGTCGCGTCAGCCGGAAGCCAGACCGGCGCCGCAGGAGCGGCCGCAATCACGTCAGCCCGAGGCTAGACCGGCACCACAGGAACGGCCGCAAGCGCGTCAACCCGAAGCTAGGCCTGCTCCTCAGGAACGTCCTCAGCAGCAACCGCGACAAGATGCACGCTCGCGGCAGGATCAGAAGAATCAAGACGGCAAACCGCGTTAAATCAGCTGAACAACGGGGGGCACCCACGTGAGTGGGTGCCCTTTCTTATTGCCAGCACTCGAATGTTGTCATTTTCGTGGGAGGCTGATTCCGGAGAATCTCTCGCAAGCCTCCAGAAGCTTGTCTTGACACCTTTCGTCGCGTGTGGCGGGATGCGGTTTGCGCGGACGCATGTGATAGAAATATTCCCCATTGACAGTGGCAGGCGGGTCGTCGCTGATGGCCAGCCATGTTTGCGTGCGGTAGCCTTGCTCCAGATCATCGGGAGCTCCCGGACCGCCCATCTTGGTGGCTACCCAGCCCGGATCGACAGCGTTCGAGAGAACGTTCGTCCACAGCCTGGCGACCGCAAAAGCAAGGATCACATCGTGCAGCTTGGTGTCGGAGTAAGCCTGCTGTCCGCGCCAGGGCCGTTCTTTCCACGCAAGATCCTTCAGACTGGCATCGCCACTCTGGTGTAGGCCGGAGCTCAAGTACACGAGACGCTTCGGGCGTTGGATGAGAGCGGTCAGAACGTAGGGTGCCAGCGGTGTTCACCGCAAAGACGTGGGGCAGGCCGTCCTCGGTTTCGATGCGTCTCGGCTCCTGATAGCCGACGCCCGCGTTGTGGATTACCGCGTCAAATGAGCCCATGGAATTGACTTGATCCGCAACGCTACGCGTCTGCGCAATGCTGGAAAGATCACCGACCACAACGTGTTCTGCGCCGGGTACAGCTGCCTTCGCCTCCTGCGCACGCGTTTCACTCCTCGCGTGCAGCACGACTCTATGTCCTGCTTTGATTAGAAACTGTGCGGCCAGCTTTCCAAGGCCGTCCGAAGATCCGGTGATGAATACACGTGCCATGATTGCCTCTTTATCCCACTAAGGATGCCATTCGGCCTGGAGCGGATTCCGCGATTCCGAGCAACACTTCGCCGTTAAATTTTGGATGTTCGGCGTGAGACATGTAAGATGTCACGCTGCTTCCTGCGGAGGTCCCCAATCATGGTGATGCGACGGCTCACGCTGTTCGCGGTACTGGCTTGTATGGTCGGCAGTGTGGTTCTTGCGTATGGACAATCCGATTCGGACGATGAAAGTACGTTTCGATTCCGGTTTGTCGGCCCGAAGGTTGGGAATCGTGTAGCGGCTGTGGCCGGAGTGCCTGGAGATCCAAGCACATACTATGCAGGAGCGGCATCCGGCGGCGTGTGGAAATCCACTGACGGCGGAAATCGCTGGACGCCAATATTTGACAGGCAGCCCGCCGCCGCCATCGGCTCTCTCGCCGTAGCGCCGTCTGATCCGAGCACCGTTTGGGCCGGAACCGGGGAGGCTTGGGTTATTCGCGACAGTGACGTAATGGGCAATGGGATCTACAAGTCCACTGACGCGGGCAAAACATGGACGAACATGGGATTGCCGGAGAGCGGCCGCATTGGCCGCATCGTGATTGATCCATCGAACGCGAATGTTGTGTTTGCCTGCATTCTGGGCAGGACCACTGGTCCACAACAGGACAAGGGCGTGTATCGCAGCACTGATGGCGGACAGCATTGGGATCGCGTGCTGTTTGCCGGCGACAATGTCGGCTGCTCCGGGCTCGCAATGGATCCGCGAAATCCGCACACTTTATTCGTGGGCATGTGGCAGGTGGAAATGCATACCTGGGGCGAATTCAGCGGCGGCCCCGGAAGTGGAATCTATGTCTCCCATGATGGTGGGACCAAGTGGACTCGCATTGAAGAGCATGGGCTGCCGCATGCGCCATTGGGAAAGATTGATGTTGCCGTTGCTCCCACCAATTCCAACCGCGTTTTCGCACTGATTCAGACGAAGGATCAGGGTTCGCTCTGGCGTTCCGACGACGGCGGCGAGCATTGGAAGGCCGTCAATTACCAGCGAGCTTTGATCGGACGCGCCGGATACTACATTCGCCTTGCGATTTCACCGGCGAGTGATAGTGAGGTGCTGGTCGCGAACAGTTCGTTTCACCAGTCCTTGGACGGTGGTGAGAACTTCAAAGACGTTCCCTGGGGCGGAGACACGCACGACATCTGGATCGATCCTCAGAACGCGGATCGCTTCGTGATTACGGATGATGGGGGCATGAACATCACGACAGTGCACGGGCGCGGGTTTCACCGGGTGACTCTGCCCATCGGGCAGATGTATCACGTGGATGTGGACAATCAAATTCCCTACTACTTCTACAGCAATATGCAGGACGACGGAAACATGCGTGGACCAAGCGTTCCCATCGACTCGCGCGAAACCGGGTGGGATCACGCGATGGGCGGTTGCGAATCGGGTTTCACCATTCCCGATCTGACGGATCCCAATGTGGTGTGGGCCACGTGCTACGGAAATAAAGTTACCCGATGGGACGCGCGCCACAAGCACGCGCGTTCGGTGAGCCCCTGGATGCATACTCTTGATTCACCGCCCAACGAAATCAAATATCGCTGCCATTGGACCGCACCGCTGGCCATCGATCCATTTGATCACAACACGATCTATTACGGCTGCCAGGTGATCTTCAAGACCACGAACGGCGGGCAGTCATGGTCAGTGATCAGTCCCGATCTCTCAACGCAAGATCCGGCGCACATCGTCCCTTCGGGCGGCATTGTCGGCGACAACCTCGGCCAGTTTTACGGGGAAGTCGTCTTCGCCATCGCTCCTTCAAAAATTCAGAAAGGACTCGTCTGGGCCGGCACGAACGACGGGCAACTCTGGCACACAGAAGACGGCGCGCACTGGACCAACGTGACTAAGAATATCTCTGGGCTTCCGCCGCTAGGCACCATCACCAGCATTGCGCCTTCGACCTTCGATGCCCGTACCGCGTACCTCAGCGTTGATTTTCACTTAGCCGACAATCGCGATCCCTTCATCTACAAAACCTCGGACCTGGGCAAAAGCTGGAAGCTGATCAGCGGCAACTTGCCCAAACATCCGCTGTCATATGTACGCACCGTTGCCGAGGATCCCAACTGCGCTGGTCTGTTGTTTGCAGGGACCGGAAATGGCTTGTACTACTCGCTGGACGATGGTGGCCACTGGACCGCTCTCGATTCAGGATTACCTCACTCGCCAGTGACCTGGGCGGTGGTGCAGAAAGACTTTCACGATCTCGTAGTCTCAACATACGGCCGAGGCCTCTACATTCTTGACGACATCAGCCCGCTGGAGCAGATGGCGAAGAATCATTCCGAAGCGGCGGTGACTTTGTTCGAACCACGACAGAATTACCGCTTCACTCGCGGCGGGCAAGCCATGCTCACCTTCCACGTGAAGACCGCACCCAAGGAGCCAGCTGAACTTGTGATTCTCGACGCCGAGGGAAAAGTGATCCGAAAGCTGGAAACCAAGGCCCGCGCCGGGATGAATCGAACGACTTGGGATCTGCGTTACGAATCTCCGAGAGTGATCGCGCTGCGAACCGTTGCGCCGGAGAATTCGCACATTTGGGACGAGCCGCGGTTCCGCGATTCCGATTCGCGTCCGATTACGCACTGGGGATCCAAGCCGGCTGAAGTGGGCCCGATTGCTGCGCCGGGCAAGTACACGGTGCGGCTTAAGATCGGGGATAAGGCGTATACGCAGCCGCTCAGCATCCTGCGCGATCCGCGCGGCCCCGCCTCCGAAGCGGATATTGCGGAGAGTGTGAAGACGCTGCTGCGCATCCGGGGGGATATCGAACACGTATCCGACCAGGTGAACCAGATGGAATGGATGCGCAAGCAACTCGAAGTCGTCAAGGCGATGCTGGGTCCGGCGAAGAAGAAAGAAGAGGAAAAGCCTGACGCTGACGATGATGATGACTACGAGGGGCCTGCCCCGGCACCCGCTTTATCTCAAGCCGGAAGCGAGGCGGAGTTGAAACGGAAGGCCGACCTGTTGAAGACCGCAGAAGAGTTCGACAAAAAACTGCTCGGCATTGAAAACCGCCTGGTGTCTTCGGCGCTTCTGAACAGCGACGATAAGTACTTCGTCGAGCCTTATAAGGTTTATCTGAACCTGATGTGGCTGAATGCGGAGGTGGGCACGGGAGGCGGGGATGTCGCCGGCGGCGCTGATTTCGCTCCCACCGACACACAACTGGAATTGCTGCAGAGCTTTGAAAAAGAAATGGCAGGAGTGGATACGGATTTCGCGAAGTTGCTGAAAGATGATCTGCCTGCCCTGAATCACTCGCTCGAGCAGAGCAGTGTGGTTCCAGTGATCGTCTCGTCGAATGCCAATTTGCCCGGGGGTCAATGATTGAAGTTATCAATCATTGACCATCCGTCAGGCGCAGATTGTATCCGGTCGACAACGGTCAGCTTAAATGTTTATTGATGGCCTTGGTCATCTGGAACATGTCCAGCTTCTTACCGCCAAATACGGGCTGCAACTTGTCGTCGGCGATAATTTCGCGCTTATTCTCGGGGTTCTGCAACTTGTTTTTCTTGATATGAGCCCAGACTTTTTTCGTGACCTCGCTTCGGGGGAGCGGCTCTGAACCGACAACCTTTGCGAGTTCGGCTGAGGGCTGCATGGGTTTCATAAATGCGCTATTCGTCTTTGCTTTTCCTGCTGCGGCTTTGGGCATAGAATCTCCTCCTTAATCGGATGACTTCCGGGCCGTGCAGGTTGGAAAACGTATTTTCCACTTCCGATCGTCGGTCGGATGCTGCGGCCGGTGGTTCTGGAAATCTGGGCGACATTGACCCGCACGAGCAGGCATATCCTGCCCGCCGTGCGTTTAGCCTTCCAGAACTCTACTCCCGCAGGTATCGTGTAGCGAGTTACGTATGTTCAGGGGAGGTTGGGATGCCTTACGGCAGGCGGCAACTGCTTCGAGCCCTGTCATTTGCTTTCGGGTCGGGGTTCATTTTGCGCCAAAACCAATTCGGCGCAACAGCGCAGACAGCGGAAGTATCAAGACCTGCTTCACCGGTGAAGGACGCCGCTGCACCAGCGATCGGCAAAGGAGTCGAAATGGAAAAGGTGATGGGACTCGGAGGACTGTTCTTCCGAGCACACGATCCGGCGGTCTTGGCACGGTGGTACCAGCAGCACTTGGGCATTTTACCAACACCCACGAGCTACGGGGGACCAGTTTGGCAGCAGGAGGCGGGTCCCACCGTCTTCAGTCCGTTTCCTGAAACGAGTGCCTATTTCGGAGATCCGCACAAGGGCTGGATGGTGAATTTCCGGGTGCGGGATCTGGACAGAATGGCAGTCCAGCTTAGATCCGCGGGAATCGAAGTCAAAATCGACCCGCAATCTTATCCCAATGGCCGATTTGCTCGACTGCATGATCCTGAGGGCAATCCCATCGAATTGTGGGAACCTGCGGTGCCAGGCGCTTCACACTAGCTTCCAAAGGCTTCAGCAGTGCTGTCTGTCTGGCAGGTTGCGGAAAACGTCCGACTGCAGGACTGCTTCGGAAAGGGCACGACTTCAGTCGTGCCGTAAGTAATACAAAATCAGTGCGGCTTCAGCCGCTGAGGTTCACTGATGATGTGGTGAACGAGTTTCTCCGCAGCCTGCTAGAGAGATGAACTCGCTCACTCCGGTGTGAAGTAATCCACTGTGACTGGATTTTCGAAAAGTGAATAATCGCGGGTCACAATTGTAATCCCGCTTTCGGTCACGAAATAGCGCTGGCGATCCGCCTCGGCATCGAAGCCGATTGTGGTGCCTTCCGGGATATGCACGTCGCGATCGAGAATGGCTCGACGGACGTGACAATGGCGGCCTACGCTCACGTGCGAGAACAGGATGCTGTCTTCTACTTCCGAGTAGGAGTTGACGCGCACATCAGGAGAGAGCACCGACTGCTTCACCAAGCCGCCGGAAACAATGCATCCTGCGGAGACGATTGAATCGAGCGCGGTGCCGGTGCGTCCTGATTCCGCAAAAACAAACTTTGCCGGCGGATACTGCCGCTGGTGCGTGCGAATCGGCCAGTGCTCATCGTACAAATTGAAGATGGGCGAGACCGAAACCACATCCATGTTGGCTTCGTAGTAGGCTTCGAGCGTTCCTACGTCACGCCAGTAGAGCGCCTCTTTCTTGTTCTCGTCGACGAAGTCGTAGGCGTAGACGCGATAGTCGTCGACCATCTTGGGCAGAATGTCTTTACCAAAATCGTGGCTGGACTGCGGATCTTCAGCATCTTTTAGCAGGACGGGAATCAGGACATCAGCATTGAAAATGTACACCCCCATGGAGGCGGCCACCTTGTCAGGGTTCAGAGGAGAGCGCAGTTTAGTGACGCGTGGCTTTTCCTCGAATCCGTTAATCCTCCCGTCCTTATCCACATCGACGATACCAAAGTGATATGTCTCTTTTGGATCGATCTGGATAGTGGCCAGCGTGATGTCGGCGCCGGCGTCCTGGTGCTGGTGCATCATCTTTCCGTAATCCATTTTGTAGATGTGATCTCCGGAAAGAATCATCACGTGCTTTGGTTGCTCCGAACCGATGGAGTAGATGTTCTGATAAACAGCATCAGCGGTGCCCTGATACCACTGATCGCTGACTCGCTTCATGGGCGGAAGGACTTCGATGAACTCTCCAACCTCCCGTCCTAGAATGTTCCAGCCCTCGCGGATATGGCGGTTTAGCGACAGCGCCTTGTATTGCGTGAGGATGTAAACGCGCCGGAGATCGGAATTGAGGCAGTTGGAAAGAGTGATATCGATAATGCGATAGATGCCCCCGAAGGTGACTGCGGGCTTGGCACGATCTCGAGTGAGGGGATAAAGTCGCTCGCCGGCACCTCCTGCTAATAAAACCCCAAGAGTGTCTTTCATACTGACCCTCAGATGCCGTTCTTCTCCGCCGTACTATCGCATGGGTGGTGGAAAAGAAAACAGTAGATGTTAGCACAGCGGCTGAAGGTTGCTCTTCACGACGGTAGCGCGACTATAATGCCGCGGGTATCTTGTTCTTTGTTGGGAGTACTTTTGAAAAAACAATGCGGGCATTTGATCCATAATCAGAATTCGATGTTTGACCACGCACTCGGTCTCGACCGTGACATCACTCGCAGGGACTTTCTGAACTCCACCTTGCTGGCCTCCGGAGGATTGTTGCTGAACGCGGCTTCGCCTGCGCAATTGATCGCGCAGCAGGCTGGGAATTCATCAACGGATGATGATTGGAATGGCTATGGAGGCGTCGGCGACTACGCGAAATCCAACGGGAACACCATGCCGGTTCTTGAGGCAGGACATCGGATTCGCAACCAGGAGTTCGAACGTCTTCCAGCGGACATAGTAGAGACAAGTGAGATTTACGATTGTGTTGTCGTGGGTGGCGGAATCAGCGGACTGGCGGCGGCGCTGATCTTTCAGCAATTGGCTGGTAAAGGAAAGAATTGTCTGGTCATCGACAATCATCCGATTTTCGGCGGCGAAGCGAAACGAAATGAGTTCATGGTCGATGGTCACCGGCTGATTGCGCACCAGGGGTCCGCTTTCTTTCCCGTGCCTTATCCCCACAGCTTCATTCGACGGTTCTACGATTCGATAGGCCTGACAGCCCCGAGACTGGAATATCAGAAATGGGGCGGACCCGATCCCGAGATGAAGTTGAGCACAACGCCGTACCTGGGATCCGCGCCAAACGGAACTTATTTCGGAACAAAATTTAAGCCCGAAGGCGCTTGGGTCTTCGGCGAAAAAATATGGGAGCAAGCGCCGATTTCGGCCAAGGCTCGCGGGGAACTTACGAAATACGATTCTTCCAGCGACTCGGATCGACAGGTACCGCGCTACCCCGGAGATGCGATCTCGCGCCGCCTGGACTCAATCACGCTCGAGGACTACATGATGGAGCGCGGCGGCATTAGCCGCGAGACGATCCGCGAATTTTTGTGTCCTGGCGAGGGCGGTGGGTACGGCCTTGGTCCCGATGCGCTTTCCGGGTATACGGCTTATGCCGCCGATATGCTGCATCCGCTCGACATCAGCGATGAAACCGGGCAGCAGATGTTTCCCGGTGGCAATGGTGGAATCGCGCGGCTAATCACCAAGACTCTGATTCCCGAAGCGATCGCCGGGGACCGCTCCTTGAACGATGTATGCCGAAACCGCGTGAACTTTACCGCTCTCGATCGGGCGGGTGCGCCGACGCGCATTCGCCTGGATTCGACGGCAGTGTGGGTGAAGCACGAAGGCGATCCGGCCAAGTCAGATTTGGTCGCGATTGCCTACACGCGCGGCGGAAAAATCTATCGCGTGAGAGCTCGATCCGTTGTTATGGCGGGAGGGAGCTGGACCACGAAGCACATTGTGCGTGACCTTCCGACGGATTTGGCTGGAGCCTACGCACAGTTTTACCGCGCTCCTTGTTTGATGGCTAATGTTGCCGTACGCAATTGGCGCTTTCTTTACAAGATGGGGATTTCAGGATGTCGCTGGTATGGCGGCTTAGGCGAGTACACGCAAGTGCGCAAGCTGGCATTGTGCGGGGCAGACTCGCCGACCATAGGCCCGGACTCTCCTGTTGTGCTGACGATCAAAATTCTATTTGCCTATCCGGGCAAGCCCACAGAACAGCAAGGTCACATGGGACGCGCGCAGTTGTTGTCTGTTCCATTCCGCGACTACGAGCGGCAGATTCGTCAGCAGTTCACGGATATGTTTTCACGCTCCGGATTCGACGCCAGTAAGGACATAGCCGGCATCATCCTGAACCGTTGGGGACACGCGTATTTGACCCCGCCTCCGGGATTTTTCTTCGGGAAGGACGGCAAGCCGGCGCCCGGCGATGTGGTGCGCGCGGCGCCGTTCGGCAGAATTGCATTCGCCAATACAGATTTGTCGGGAGTGGCCGATCATCGTTCTTCGATCATCGAAGCCAATCGTGCGGTAGGGCAATTACTCGATCAGGTTCTGAGCTGACCCTGACAGCTACTTGTCTTTGTCGTGCTTGTCTTCTTCAATCTTGATGCGCAGCGACTTCAAAAACTTCATATCCTGATCATTCATCCTGAACTCAGGATTGGTCGACATGGTGGAGACCAGTGAAGTCTTGTCTTGCGACTTCTCCCCTTGCTTGCTCACCCCGATGGTCGCTTCCAGCACGAGGAAAATGTCATAGCCTCCCTCTTTTATGCGGGACACGACCTCAGAAATCTGCTCGGAGTCGGATAAAGATTCGTTGATTGCGTCGCCAAGCTCCTTCATCAGTTGCTTGAGTTGTGGATCCACTGAGTCCCCCTACAAAGCCAAATTACCACGTTCGCGTGCTAGGCGCGAATCGCGCGCACCTCAAGGTATTCGCCGCGAACTTCCGTTCCGCCGTTCGGGGAAAGATTATGTTCGTGGTAAAGGGCCTCGAGTTGCGCGGCTAAAGCCGCCTGTCCGCCTTCGTCGAGCCGGGCAAAGGCCATCTGCGTTGGTCCGAAATGCTGCCGGAAAAATGCCACTACGTCTTTCGGTGGAAATGGGTACGAGAAGACCGCATGCTGCCTTACACAGCTGATCTGCTTAGTGCCTGTTCCCAGGCGTTGACGCACAACGGATTCATCTCCCCAAAGAATGGGCGGCGGGATGGGAGGAGGCGGCACCATCTTGGCCATCACGGCAAAGTTTTTTCCTACGAAGCCTTCGGGAGTCCAGTTCGCCATGGCGATCACTCCTCCCGGCCGGCACACCCGGATCAGTTCCGCCGCTACCTTCTCCGGGCGGGGAGCGAACATCGCGCCATACATTGTAAGTACTACATCGAACGCTTGATCGGGAAAAGGAAGACTTTCCGCATCACCTTCCTCGAAGCGAACGCTCAGGTTCTCGGCGGCTGCGCGCTTGCTTGCCGCTTGCAGAAGGTTGGGAGCGATGTCGACTCCGGTTACTTCCGCACCGGTCCGCGCTGCTGGAATCGCGGTGTTCCCGGTCCCGCAAGCAACATCCAGAACTTTTGATCCTGGAGCAATACCGAGCCGGGCGACGAAGTTCTCCGCCTCCTTTGCGGTAAAGTTCGCGATCTGGCCAAAGTCGCCAGCCATCCACGTTGCTTTTAGACGAGATTTCAGCTGATCCAGGTCGGGTCCGGAAGTCTGCATGATGCCTTTCTCCTGATTAGATGCCCCACGCGGCACAACGGTTTGGTGCAACCACAACCGCCTTCGCCCGACATCAGCGTGCTTGAATTCCCCTGGCCGGACGAAGCCCGGGTCGTGCAAAGTGTCGCCCATTGTAGCTCTGCACGCTGTTAAAATCGTGGTCGTGAGCAAAATCTCAACCTGGCGCAAAGCCGGCATCGTGGCCAGAGTAGCCGGACAGCAGGTCGGGCGCAGTCGCACGTTCTCTGCGGCTATGGCGGCCGCCCGTACCACGGCAAGGTCATTCGGCAACGTGCTGCACCAGTTATGGTTGGAGTTGACCGGAGTCATCTTCCTCATGATGGCCCTTAGCTTCACCGGCGCCAGTTTCAGGGAGTACGGCAAATATCACGCCGGTCAGGTGGGAGTTGGGAGCGTCGCCGTTACGGTGTGTTGTGCCGTGACCTTTGCCTGGTTCGGAGTAAGCTCGTTCTGGAGAGTGCGAAAAAAGCGCTCCCGATCCTGAGACAGTCGTTGCGCTTTGCTCACGAATAGGCGAGTTCCGCCCGGTGAACCCATGAGCCAAGAAGTGAAGACCCCTCCCGCACCCCACAGGGAGATCGAGACTTCCTCGCACATTCCGGTAAAGGCCCTCTACACTCCGGTCGATCTCAAAGGCTCCGACTACGAAACCGAAGTTGGCTACCCGGGAGAGTATCCCTTCACTCGCGGTGTGCAGCCCACCATGTACCGCGGACGCTTGTGGACGATGCGCCAGTATGCGGGCATGGGCGATGCGGAAGAATCCAATAAGCGATACAGATATCTGCTCGCTAACGGGACTACCGGATTGTCGGTCGCATTTGATCTCCCTACGCAGATCGGGCTCGATTCCGATCATCCGCTGGCAGGTGGCGAAGTCGGCAAGGTCGGTGTAGCCATCGATTCCATCGAAGATATGGAGCGACTCTTCGATGGGATCGACCTGACTAAAATTTCAACTTCCATGACGATCAACGCTACTGCTTCAATTCTGCTGGCGTTGTACGTCGCCGTGGCGAGACGTCGAGGTGCGGACATTCACAAGTTATCTGGCACAGTCCAGAATGACGTGCTCAAGGAATACATCGCTCGCGGAACCTACATTTATCCTCCGCAGCAGGCCATGCGGGTGATCACCGACATGTTCGCCTGGGCGAACCAGAATGTTCCCGACTGGAACACGATTTCGATCTCCGGCTACCACATGCGCGAGGCTGGATCGACCGCGGTCCAGGAAGTCGCGTTCACGTTGGGGAATGGCATGGCTTATGTTGAGGCCGCGATCAAAGCCGGCCTT
This sequence comes from uncultured Acidobacteriota bacterium, assembly GCA_963785865.1. Lineage (GTDB taxonomy): Bacteria > Acidobacteriota > Terriglobia > Terriglobales > Acidobacteriaceae > Sulfotelmatobacter. Next base: position 216,025 of record CAWAXF010000012.1, read on the forward strand.
GACGTTGACCAGTTCGCTCCGCGAGTTTCCTTCTTTTTCAATGCACATAGCAATTTTCTGGAAGAGGTCGCAAAGTTCCGCGCGGCGCGACGCATGTGGGCGCGCATCATGCGCGAGCATTTCAAGGCGAAGAATCCCCGATCGTGGATGTTGCGTTTTCACACGCAGACCGCCGGCTCGACTCTGACCGCCCAGCAACCGGAGAACAATATCGTGCGTACCGCGATTCAGGCTATGGCGGCAGTGCTCGGCGGAACTCAATCGTTGCACACCAATTCGTTTGATGAAGCTCTGGCCTTGCCTACCGAGCAGGCCGCGCGAATTGCGCTGCGTACACAACAGGTCATCGCCTGCGAGTCTGGTGTGCCGCAGACCATCGACCCCCTCGCCGGTTCGTACTACGTCGAAACTTTAACCAACGAAATCGAAAAGCGCGCAGCCGAATATCTGGGCAAAATCGAGGTGCTGGGGGGAATGCTGAAGGCGATCGAACGAGGCTACGTGCAGCAGGAAATTCAAAACGCCGCCTACGAATACCAGCAGCAAGTGGATCATCAGGAGGCGATTGTTGTTGGCGTGAATAGGTTTGAAGTCGAAGAAGAGAAGCCCATCCCAATTCAGCGCATCGATCCAGGTTTGGAAGCCAGACAGGTCGAACGAGTCCGCGCTGTGCGGTCAAGGCGAGACCCGGGTGCGTGGAAGGCCGCGCTGGAGGGAGTGGAGGAAGCTGCTCGATCCGGCGCAAATCTGATGCCCAGAATCGTTGCTGCCGTCGAAGCGTACGTTACCGTGGGAGAGATTTCTGACGCCATGCGGCGCGTCTTTGGGGAGTATAAAGAAGCGGTTGTGATCTGACAGTTCGCACCCATCTCAGCGACGGCGCGCAGTCTTGAGAGCCGAACGTGCGGAAATACCAGAAGAAGCCTACGCCGGCTGGGCTTCCATTTCCTTTACGGCGGCATCGAGATGGGCGAGTGTTTCTTCCACTGTGAGCGTGTACATCTCCCGCCCGAGGCCTTCACCTGATTCCAAAGCCGTCTTCAGGTAATGCCCCGCAATCTCCACGGCCAATGAATCGGTAATCGTCTTGCCCGTTCGGTTCTTGTATTCCGTCCAGGCAACACGCGGCAGAACCACCCAAACCTTATGCCCCCCCACCAGGAATTTATAATCGATGGCATCGGCGTGCCGCGTGGAAATCGCAATGATCTGTGACTGGTAGGTGCAGTGCACCTGTTTCTTCGTCCAACGATCGGTGGCAGTGAAGTTCTCGAACATACTGAAAATATAGCGGACCCTTAGTTCCGGAGCAAACCTTTCGGCTCGCATTTTCTCTCTCCTTGACCCGTTCCGGCCGACACTGCTATACATCTGCGTTCGTGAGGAATCATTTCATGCAAATGAAATTGTTCGCCACCGTCGCCCTGATCTTTGCACTGGTGGCTCCCATTTCGGCGGCAGAAAAGAAAGCCACGAAGCCGGCGGGACAACGATTTGAAATCTCGTTCGCAAAAGAAGTCTCCGCCTCAGCTCTCGACGGCCACATCCTGCTGCTTATCTCGAACAATAATGACAAAGAGCCGCGTTTTCAGGTGAACGTCATCGTGCAGCACTCGCAGCAGGTCTTTGGTGCGGATGTGGACGCACTCGCACCGGGGACACCGGTGGTGATAGACAGTTCCACTTTGGGTTATCCGGCAGAGAGTCTCAACGATGTACCCGCGGGTGACTACTGGATACAGGCCGTCCTCAACATCTATGAAACTTTCCATCTCGGCAATGGCCACACGGTCAAACTGCCTCCGGACAAGGGCGAAGGCCAGCACTGGCCGGTCAAGCCAGGAAATCTTTACAGCAAGCCTATGAAGATGCATCTCGATCCAAAAGCACCGCAGACGGTGCGAATTTCGCTCACGGAAAAAGTTCCCGCTGTCGATGATGAAGCTAAAGTGGTTGACTCACTTCTGGGGTGGGATTCGTCGAATGATCAGCATGAGATTGTGGATAACAAGTGGGTGAAGCACATCCGCATTCAAAGCGATCTGCTGACGAAATTCTGGGGAAGGCCAACCTATATCGGCGCCGTCATCTTGGTGCCTGATGGGTGGGAAGAGCACTCCGATGCACACTATCCGGTCATCGTATTGCAAGATCATTTTCATCGCGGGCTGCCGGGAATACTTTCGTTCCGCACCGAGCCACCGAAAGATTCGAGGGATGAAGCGGGCCAGATGGGCTATAAGCTCTATCAAGACTGGACCGCCGGGCGCGTGCCCCGAGTCATTGTGATTACGATTCAGCACGCGAACCCCTACTTTGACGACTCGTATGCCGTCAACTCCGCCAATGTTGGCCCCTATGGCGATGCCATTACGCAAGAATTGATCCCTTACATTGAGCGCAAGTATCGGGGCATCAGCCAAGCGTGGGCTCGCGCGGTTTACGGCGGATCGACGGGAGGATGGGAGAGCCTCGCTTCCCAGGTGTTCTATCCCGATTTCTACAACGGTGCCTGGGTGTTCTGTCCTGACCCGATCGATTTCCGGGCTTATATGACGATGAACCTCTACGGGGACAAGAACGCCTACTGGATCGAAACTCCGTACTCTCGCGTTCCGCGGCCTTCCGTGCGCGAACCCGATGGCACCGTGCTTTCGACCATGGAGCAGATGAATCGGTACGAGTTTGTTCAGGGCACGCACAGCCGCTCCGGCGAACAACTCGACGCTTGGCAGGCAGTCTTCAGTTCAGTCGGCGAAGACGGGTATCCCAAGCCTGTGTTCGACAAACGCACCGGCGACATCGATCATGAGGTCGCAAAGTATTGGAAGGAACATTACGATCTCAGCTCCATCATGCAGCGTGACTGGAAAACTCTGGGGCCGAAGCTAGCGGGCAAACTGCACTTCTACGTCGGAGAAGCCGACACGTTTTATCTCGATCGCGCCGTGCATCTGGTCAAGGATTTTATGGATAAGACCACGGAGCCCTACTACCGAGGCACTTTCGAATTTGGCATGCGCAAGCCACACTGCTACGCCGGAGAAGTCGATTCTGCCGCGGGAATTAACCAGCATTACTGGCCTGAGATGGTGAAGCACATGGAAGACACCGCTCCGGAGGGGGCGGATCTGAAGAGCTGGAAGTACTAATCGTACAACCTCAGTACACTCCGCGCGCGTTCAGGTACGCGCTGTAGAGTTGATCGGTTTTGACCATGTGTTCCTTAAGCCATTTTTCCATGTAAAGCATGACCGACACCGGTACACAAGGCTTACCCGCACCGTGCGCCTCCATGAAGAGCGCCATTCTGCGACGAAATTCTTCGTGCTGGCGGCGGTGAGCGGGCAGTCCGGGAAAGTTGTGCTGCTCCATTAGCGTTTCTTCACTCTTGAAGTGCTCATTGGCATACTCCATCAGCTTGCCCAACACTGAGTCCATGACGGAAGCTCCCATCCCGGAGCGGAGCGCTTGATTCAGTTCATTAATGGTTGCCACCAACTTCCGGTGCTGCTCGTCTAGAATCGCGATATGTACGCTGTAGACTTCGGACCAACGGAACGTCTGGGAGGCGGCGGTTTGCATGTGCTTTCCCACCGAGCATATTCCGTTCTGCGCGCTCGCCAAGATCACGTAGGTATAGGGTTATCCTTTATGATGGATCTGTGCCGACCCGGGCTCCCGAAAAAACCAAACTCACCATTCTGCGCGGGCGTCAGTTGGTGCAGCATCCCTGGCTAGTGCATGGATTCTCAACGCGTGTGGGCGGTTTCTCCCGCGCCTACCGCAAAGGCGACCTCAATCTTGGATTCACGAAGGACGATTCCCTTGCCGCGGTCGAGCGAAACCGTTCTGCTTTCCTGCGCCAACTAGGGGCCCTCTCTCTGCGAAACTCTCGTGCCCGGAATCAGCCATTCTGGCCCGTGATTACACTGCGGCAGATTCATTCCGACATCATTCACTGCCTCGAATCGGTTCCCAGAGAACCCCTCACGGGAGACGGTTGCATCACCCGCGCGCCCGGCTTGCTGATCGCCATCCAGACTGCCGATTGCCTTCCCGTAATTCTGGTCGATGTGAGACAGCGCGCGATTGGCGTGTTTCACGCTGGCTGGCGCGGCACAGCAAAACGCATCGTGGAAAAGGGCGCAGGCGAGATGTTCCGCTGCTTCGGAACGCGGCCGCGCGATCTCAAGGCGGCAATCGGTCCCGGCATTCAAGGCTGCTGTTACCAGGTTGGGGAAGAAGTCCGCACCAAATTCTACTCGCAGTTCGCGTATGCCGAGAAATTATTCCGGGAGGTGAAAGAATCCGATCCCGTGCGCGAGAAGTATCCGTTACTGTTCCTGACCGCCCGTGCTCCCGGCCACAGCGAGTTGCCTAAGAAGATCTTTCTGGACCTTGTGGAAGCCAATCGTCAGCAGTTGCTGGCTGTGGGAGTCGCCAGAAAGAACATCGACACTTCCCCGCTCTGTACAAACTGTCACCCCGAACTGCTGTTCTCGTATCGCGCAGAACGCGGCAAAACCGGCCGACTGATGGGTGTGGCAGGAATTCGCGGTTAACAGAGGCGCGAAGCTTGTTCGGGCCTTCACGCCTTGCAGTGCCTGAGGTCCGAGGTCGGTTGTGATACCATCGCCCGGTTCGAAAGCCTGAATAGCCGGAGCGATTTCCATGTTCCCCTCCGAATGCGCACCCACTCGGCGTACATTTCTGACCACAGCAGCAGCCCTCAGCACCGCAGTTGCCGGCACAACCTTCATGCCTGAATTCGCCTTCTCGACGGAATCCGAACTCTCCGACGTCAACGTGGTCGGGCCCAAGAAGGGCTACTCACCGCAGATCGGCACCCTGGTGTCGATGATGACGTGGATGCGGAGCGTCATCCTCATGCCGCTGAAGGGAATGACTCAGAAGGACCTCGACTTCCTGCTCGATGAAAAAGCCAACAGCATCGGCGCCTTACTGCTTCATCTGGCGGCTACCGACCGCCTGTACCATGTACACACTTTCCAGAATGTAGCGCTGAAAGACCTGCCGGAGCCATTCAAAGAGAAGTGGGGCATGCCGATGGAACTCGGTGAGCCCGCTCGCAAAGGCATCAAAGGACACGATCTCGATTACTACCTAAACATTCTCCGTGAGACCCGTGAAGAAACACTCGCCCAATTCCGCAAGCGAGACGACACCTGGCTGATGACCGTCGACAAGGAGTGGGGTTGGGGGCCGACCAACAATTACTGCAAGTGGTTCCACGTCTGCGAGCATGAATCCAATCACAATGGCCAAATTAAATTTTTGAAGACCCGCTTGCCTGGCGCGAAGCCGGCGAGCGAGTAATGTTGCATAGAAGCCTGGCAATCGCACTCGCAGCCACCTTCAGCTTCTCCGCAAATCTGTGTTGGACTCAGGTCTCATCCGGCCAGATCGATGCTGTTTTTGGTCCGCTGAAATCCAGCAATGCTCCCGGAGCGGCAGTGCTCGTGGTACACCACGGAAGGCCCGTATTTCGCCGCGGGTATGGCGTCACCGATTTGCGCACGCTGCATCCGATTGGGCCCACTACCAACTTCCGCCTCGCTTCTTTCACGAAGCAGTTCACCGCCACCTGCATCATGTTGCTTGTCCGTGATGGCAAACTGCGCTACGACGACCACCTCACCCACATCTTTCCCGAATTCCCCTCCTACGGCAAAGACATCACCATTCGCAATCTGCTGAACCATAATTCCGGGCTCCCCGATTATGAAGACCTCTTAATAGCGCAGTATCGGGACACGCCGCCCGACAAGATTCCACAGATTCTCGACGCGGGAGTTCTGAAGCTGCTTGAGCAGCAGACCGCCGGCAAGTTCCAGGCCGGATCCAAGTGGGAGTACAGCAACTCGGGTTACGCCGTACTCGCGATGATTGTGGAGAAAGTCTCGGGAAAGCCCTTTGGACAATTTCTTCAGGAGCGAATCTTCACCCCGCTGAAGATGAACAACACGCTGGCGTATGAAAAGGGCAAGAACGAAGTCCCCCACCGTGCGTTCGGTCACACCAAGGAAAAGGACGGCTGGCGCGAGACCGATCAGAGCCCGACGTCAGCAGTTTTGGGCGATGGCGGGATTTACTCCTCGATCGACGACGTAGTTAAGTGGGATCGCGCCCTTCGTGAGCACCGGCTTCTCAACGAAGCTGAAATGCTGCCGGCCTTGACTCCGGCGCAGACCTCAAATGGTCCGCCAAGGCTCCCGAGCGGCAAAGAGGTCAAATATGGGTTCGGCTGGTTTGTTGATCCCTACAAAGGACACAAGCGAATGGCGCATGACGGGGAGACGATCGGATTCCTTACCACGATTCAACGCTTTCCTGAAGATGACTTTACTATTGTCGTCTTAGCGAATCGCAGCGACGTGAACCCCGAAGAACTCGCCCTGAAAGTAGCCGATCTGTTTCTCAAGTAGCAATTCGCGGGATTCAGCCTTAATCGATAACCGTAGAGACGTTGCTCGCAACGTCTTTTTAACTTTGTGCTCGTGCTTAGCTTTGTGCTCGTGCGTTTGGGTAAAGACGTTGCCAGCAACGTCTCTACGCTGTCGGAGGTATTGAGGTTGCCGGGGGAGCCGAAGCCGCCGGTGTAGCGTTCGCAGCGGCGTCATTCACGAGGTCCTTCAACTCTTTGCTGGGCTTGAAGAAAGGAATCTTCTTTGCAGGTACTTCGACGCGCTCCCCGGTTTTAGGATTCCGGCCTACACGCGGCCTGCGCTGCCGCGTGCGGAAACTGCCAAAGCCGCGGATCTCGATCTTGTCGCCGGCGCGCAGCGAGCGCACCACGCTGTCAAAAATGGTTTCCACGATCACTTCGCTGTCTTTGCGGGTAAGTTCCGCCAAACGCGAGACTTCGTCGATCAGATCGGCTTTGGTCATAACGCCCCTCTCTACCCAGCTTCTGTTTCGATTTAAAATACGATCCGGTCAGTTCCGTGGTTCAGGCTCGGCTTTCCCCGCCGTCAGCACCCATAACTCTCTCAAATTTCAGGCTTTGGATGCAAGTTGCGTTCTAGAGAACCCGTTCAGCCCGGTTCCCGCTGCCAGCCGGGTTCTTTTCCAGTCCAAGCCATAAGCCATTGCTGCAAAGACCACAGGAACGACGATCCAGGAAATGCTCAGCGGCCGCAACGTTGGGGGAGTGGTTATCCCGAGTTGAGTCCAAGTCATGGCAACTACGACGGCGAGAAAAACTGCCATGCCGTAACGAGCCAGGCTGGACCCTTTCGATCCCCGAAGCTTCCAGTAAAGCGCGATTCCAGCCGCAGCCATTAGCGTTTCGAGCGAAAGCTCCAGTGGCATATCGTTCCAGAGTCCAAGACCAAGTTTGGGAGAATCTTGTCCCAGCAACGGCAATCCCGCTACGTGAACCAAGCCGTCTAGAAGGTAATGCGAGAGCACGACCAGAGCCACGACGAGCCAGATGCGGCGTGCGTCGGCAGCATAACCCCGGGAGATTAGAAATCCGAAAATTGCCGCCCATACGACCAGCGCTGCCAGTCCATGCGAGTAGGGGAAGGTAAACAGCAGATAGTGTTTGGTGGCGTAGCTGTCGGGAACGGATGCGTGTTCCACGCCGAGTACGGCGAAAATACCCAGCAAAAAATCAGATAAGAATGCCGCAAACACGAGCCAGCCGACATTCACGCGAGGTATTGCCCTGGATGCGCCCAGCGCAACGGCAACGTGTCCAACGCCCATGGAAAACTCTACTTATTTCCAGAGATAGTAGAAGCCGACGTGCTGCTCCAGCATCTTCTCTGTGCTGGGCAGGTATTGGGAAACGTCCCCCAGCAGCAGATCCATCAAAGTACGGCGATCTTTCTCCGGCCGCACCAGCGTCGGTTCCCCATGAATGCCGACCGACTTGGCGGTTTCTGCGACGGCGGTTTCAAAGTCGCCCACATTATCGATGAGCTTCATCCCCAGTGCCTGTTCCCCGGTCCAGACTTTCCCGTTGGCAATCGACTTTACGTCGTCATACTTCAACCCGCGTCCATCGGCGACCGCCTTGATGAACTGCCCGAACATGTTGTCAATCAGTCCCTGCATGTAGGCCTGCTCCGCGGGAGTCAGGTCGCGCGTTGGATTTCCCGTGTCTTTGAATTCGCCCGTTTTGATGACAACATCCTTGAGCTTGGCCCATTTGAGCAGATCGCCGTAATTCACCCATTGCGCGATGACGCCGATCGATCCCACAATGCTGCCCTGATCGGCGTAAACCTTGTCACATGCCGACGCCACATAGAACGCGCCGCTGGCACCCACGGTCTCAATGGAAACGACCACCTTCTTCTTCTTTTCGCTGCGCACGCGTTTTACTTCACGATAAATCTCTTCGGAAGCTGCGACGCCACCACCCGGAGAATTCACGTGCAGGATAATCGCTTTGATGGACGAGTCGTCGCCGAATTTCTTGAGTTGTCCTACGACGGGCTGCGGCGAAAGAATTACGCCCTCGAGATCCACTACTCCAATGCGATCGCCAAAGCCGCCAATCCCGGCCTCGCTAGTGCCCGCATGAATCGTGAGATACACCAGCGTGAAGACGGCGAGCACGAAGAGAAAAAACGCTCCACCGCCGATCAAAATCCAAAGGAGGGTGCGGGAACGTCCGTCAGACATGTAGGAAAGTGTAGCACCTGGGTTGATGTTGAGACATCTGGCTGGGCGGCGGCTAGGTAGCGACAGCCACGGGCCGTTCAACCGAGCGAAAGATCGAGGCTACCGTCAACGAAGGGTCACAACTTTCAAAGCAGTGGGTTCAATGGATACCTCGATGGGTGTCTGGCACACATACTCTCCGTCGGCATAAACATCCAGCGCTTCCTCCGTTTCAACCCGCACGCGTGCAGCCTGAAAATACTCCACCTCGCGAATCCCCAGATGTCGTCCGGCATAAACAGTGGGAAACACGCTGAACAATTTCAGAGCATTCACGGCTCCGACAACGCAGATGTCGAGTAGACCGTCGTCCAGCTTCGCGTGCGGGGCGACTCTCATGCCGCCGCCATATAGAGGAGTATTGGCAAATGCAGCGATGAGCGTTGGCTGATGACTACGAACTTTCCACCCCGCATTGCCCGTGATAGCAGTCTCCACGGGCAGAAGGATCTTCATAACCAGGGGTGCAAAAGAGAAGATCGTCGGAATCATGCTTAGCAGGTACCCGCCATGCCCTCTCAGCCACCGCGGCATTTGATTCGCGCGCCGCGCCACTTCCCCGTCCAGACCGACCCCCGCAACACACGAGAAGTAAGTGTATGCGGACCTGCCTTGGGCCGGAGTTGAAGAGTTCTCCGTGGCACTCAGGATTGGAGTGATTACGCCAAGGTCGATTGCGCGTACGTTCTGCGCTCCACTGGAGAATTGGTGCCAGGCCGCTAACGAGTCACGCACGCGTTTCAGTCCCAGGGAATGGGCGAAATCGTTTCCGCTTCCCGCAGGGACGACTAAGACAGGCAATCCCAGTTCGACGAGTTGCCCCAGATGGCGGTGAATTGTCCCATCCCCACCAAACAGCAGAACGATATCGACCTCAGTCCTGTCCGCGGGCATGCCCATGCGCCATTCGATCTCTTTGTTAGCCTGAAAAGGAGCAAGATGTTTAGGAGAGCATCCCAGCCCGAGGATGGCGGCAGCCCGCATGTGCCGATGAGAGTAGCAGAATCGGGCGGCAAGACGGCAACACTCGCCCGCAATCTTCCCACTAAGAGATACTGTCTATGCAAGGTTCATGCATGGTCTCCATCATTCTATGATTGCGCAATTCAACGCCCCCCACCTGTCCTCAGCACGAATAGTTGCCGTACTGCTTCTCACGCTGTGGGGTGCTTTTATAACGGGATGTGGCGGAGGCAACTCCAACACAACAACTGATCCCAATCCGAACCCGACGCCCACTCCACCGCCGAGTTCCTCGGGCACGAGCGTCCTTACCTATCACAACGATAATGCCAGAACCGCACAGAACTTAGCCGAGACCGTGTTAACCCCCACCAATGTGGCTTCGTCGACGTTCGGCAAAGTCGGATTCTATGCGGTCGACGGAAAAGTAGATGGGGAACCGCTCTATGTTTCCGCCATGTCTCTGCCCGGCAAAGGCACGCATAACGTCCTGATCGCGGCCTCCGAGCACGACACTGTCTACGCCTTTGATGCCGACACCGGGTCGACGCTATGGAGCACAACGTTGCTGAAAAGCGGAGAAACCACTTCGGACGCTCGAGGCTGCGACCAGGTGGAGCCCGAGATTGGGGTCACCTCAACTCCCGTCATCGATCCTAAAGCCGGACCGAACGGTGTGGTCTATGTCGTTGCGATGTCCAAGAATGGCGCCACCTATCACCAGCGGCTCCATGCCCTCGATCTCGCAAGCGGCGCCGAGCTTTTCAACGGCCCCGTAGAGATCCAGGCGAAATATCCCGGCACAGGCGAGAACTCTGATGGCACAAATGTGATCTTCGACCCCGCGCAATATAAGGAGCGAGTTGCGCTGCTTCTGCTGAATGGAATCGTTTATACCAGCTGGGCCTCTCACTGTGACATTCAGCCCTACACCGGTTGGATCATCGCTTACAACGCATCGACACTGGCCCAAACCAGCGTGCTCAATATCACACCCAACGGCAATGAGGGCGCGATCTGGATGTCAGGCGGTGCACTCGCCGCCGATGACTCGGGAAATATTTATATTCTCGACGGCAATGGCACATTTGACACGACGCTCGATGCGAATGGATTTCCTTCGAAAGGCGACTTTGGGAATGCGTTCCTGAAACTGTCAACCACGGGCAATCAACTCGCCGTCGCCGATTACTTTGAAATGTTCAACCAGGCGGCCGAAAACAACTCGGATGGCGATCTCGGTTCAGGCAGCCCCATGCTCATCCCCGATCTGAAGGATGCCTCGGGAAACACCAAGCACCTCGCGGTAGGAGCGGGCAAAGACGCGAATCTGTATGTGGTGGACCGCGATGCGATGGGCAAGTTCGATCCCAGCCGCAACAACATCTACCAGGAGATTACGGGAGCCTTCCCTAGCGCAGTATTTTCCGCCCCAGCCTTCTTTAATGGCACTGTATACCTGGGCTCAGTGGGAGGGCCGCTTCAGGCATTCACGACGAGCGGCGGTCACCTCGTGGCCGCAGCTAAGACATCCAATGTCTTCGCGTATCCCGGTGCGAATCCAAGCATCTCGGCCAATGGGACCAGCAACGCGATTGTGTGGGCGGTGGAGAATACAAATCCCGCAATTCTGCATGCCTATGACCCGGTCAGCTTGAAGGAACTGTACAACAGTAATCAGGCAAGTGGTGGTCGCGATCAGTTCGGAGATGGCAACAAATTCATTACTCCAATGATTGCCAATGGGAGAGTCTTCGTGGGCACAACGAACGGCGTCGCCGTGTTTGGACTGCTTCATTAAAGAGGAAGCGCCTGCAGCAACAGCGGCCCCGGCCGTCGTTATCAACTAATAACTGCAATCTTTAATTGCTTGCCCAGTCGCAGCGTAAGGCGTGCGGGAAGCGAGCCGTTCAGAGCAATCCGCGGTTCTTTCTGTATGACATTATCCACTCGCACGGAGCCCTGTTTTATCTTTCTCGCAGCATCGGTCGTCGATTCTGCCAGAGCGCACTTGAGGAGGAGGCGATCAAGCCTCACCAATAATTTTCCCATCTCATCTTTCGAGCCGCCGATGTCAGCGACCGTGACCGGCACCTCCTCGACATTCTCAGGCACTTCATCTTTCTGAAACTGCTTCGCCCAATCCTCGCCCGCTCTCGTGGCTGCTTCTGCTGAATGGAAATCTGCGACAATCCTGCGCGCCAGATCTTTTTTGGCCTGCATGGGATGCGCTTCGCGTTTCATGTTCTCAATATCCGTGACTTGCACGTCTGTCAGAAGTTCGTAGTAGCGCCACATCATCTCGTCCGACAGGCTCATGATCTTTCCGTACATCTCGAGAGAAGACTCATGGATCCCAATCGCATTGCCCAGCGACTTCGACATCTTTTGCACTCCGTCGAGTCCTTCGAGAATCGGAGTGGTCAGCACTACCTGCGATTCCTGTCCATACGCACGTTGCAGCTCGCGCCCTACCAGTAAATTGAATTTCTGATCGGTGCCACCCAGTTCCACGTCCGCCTCGAGGGCGACCGAGTCATAGCCTTGCACCAGCGGGTAAAGCAGTTCGTGCACAGAGATCGGTTTCTCTTCCCGAAATCGCTTGTGAAAGTCCTCGCGCTCCAGCAACTGCGAGACGGTGTACTTCGCCATCAGACGCACGAATTCATCCGGGCTCATCGCGCCCATCCAGCGCCGGTTGAAATCGATCACCGTCTTCTTGGGATCGAGAATCTTGAACACCTGCTCCTTGTATGTCTCCGCATTCTGCTCGATCTGCTCGCGGCTCAGCGGGGGGCGCGTTACCGAGCGTCCCGTGGGATCACCAATCATCCCCGTGAAATCGCCGATCAGAAAGATTGCCGTGTGCCCCAGATCCTGAAAATGCTTGAGCTTGCGCAGCACGACGGTGTGTCCGAGGTGCAGATCGGGGGCGGTAGGATCCATCCCCAGCTTCACGCGCAGCGGTTTGCCTGTGGCGCGTGACCGTTCCAACTTCGCGCGCAAATCGGTTTCACGAATAATCTCCGCGGCGCCCTTCTTGATATAGGTGAGTTGATCCTCAACAGGAGCAAAGTTGGACATGCTTTTCGATTATAACGAGGACTTGCGGACTAACCGTCGGCCTTTGATCTCGAAGTTGCGAGCCAAGCACTATATTGATCGCTTCTGTGTAGGCGATATGTTCCTGCTCCAAAATGCGTGCGCTTAGAGAATGTTCGCTATCGTCATCCGAAACCTGCACCGCCCGCTGCACGACGATCGCTCCATGATCCAACTCTTCGTCGACAAAATGCACGGTGCATCCCGAGACTTTTACGCCGTATGCAAAGGCCTGCTCCTGTGCCTCGAGTCCGGGAAATGCCGGCAATAGCGAAGGGTGAATGTTTAAAATGCGTTGCGGAAACTGTTGCACGAACCACGGTGAAAGCAGGCGCATGTATCCCGCAAGACAGAGCAAATTCACCTGGCGATCTTTTAGGGCCTGAACCACTTCGCGGTCGTGATCTTCCCGGGCTCTTCCCTTCGATGGAATGACCAGGGCTTCCAGGCCGCGCTGGCGGGCAACCGCGATGCCTGGAGCGTCCGCCCTATTCGAGATTACAACCGCGATGCGGGCATCCCGAATGCGTCCTGCGTCAATGCTGTCGGCGATGGCAACGAAATTTGATCCGCGCCCGGAGAGAAGAATCCCTAAGGAATGCATTCTTTATAGTTTCGATTGTTGATGCAGTCTCGAATCAACAATCAACCATCAAAACTCAATCGTCTAGCTGTATGAAATCTTGCGCTCGCCCTTTACGATGCGCCCGATGGTGTAGGATTTTTCGCCCGCACGCTCCAGCACCGACTGAGCTTTCTTGAATTTCGCCGAAGGCACGACCAGCAGCATCCCAAGTCCCATGTTGAAGGTGCGCAGCATCTCTTCCTGGGGCACATTGCCGAGCTGCTGCAGGTGTTCGAAGATCGGCAACACGGGCCACGATCCCAGCTCGATGGCGGCTGCGGTTCCGCGGGGAAGGACCCGGGGCAGGTTTTCTGTAATGCCGCCTCCCGTGATATGCGAGAGCGCGGCCACGCATTGAGCGTCGATCAATTTCCTCAGTACCGGCCAGTAACTCTTGTGGGTGCGCATCAACTCGTTACCGACCTTGTTCTTGATCTCGTTGACGTAAGTTTCGGGTGAGTAATGAGCCACTTCGAACAGGAGCTTGCGCGCGAGCGAGTATCCGTTCGTGTGCAGCCCATTGGAAGGTAGTCCAAGGATGATGTCACCGATCTGAACATCCTTTCCGGTGACGACCTTGTCGCGATCGACTACACCCACAATGAAACCCGCCAGATCATATTCGCCGTCGGGATAAAATCCCGGCATCTCGGCCGTTTCTCCACCGATCAGCGCGCACCCATTGTGCTTGCAGGCATCCGCGATGCCCTCGACTACCTTTTCCGCTATCGTCGGTTCCAGTTTGCCGGTGGCAAGGTAATCCATGAAGAACATGGGAGCCGCACCCTGGACCGCAATGTCGTTGACACAGTGATTCACAAGGTCCGCACCGACGGTCGAGTGCAGGTCCATCTCAAACGCGACCTTCAGTTTCGTGCCTACACCGTCGACGCTCGACACCAGCACGGGATCTAAGTACTTGGTTTTATCGACCGCAAAGAGCCCGCCAAAACCACCAATCTCGCTTAGAACACCTTTGGTAAAGGTTTTATGCGCGAGATATTTGATCCGCTGTTTTGTGCGGTTCGCACGGTTGATGTCCACGCCCGCATCGGCATAGGTAATTGGGGTCGCACTGGGCGTAGGAGTCTTCGGCACAGATTTATTCCGTGTACTTCGTTTCCTTGCGTGGGGTTCGGTGCTGAGTGCTGAAGCGAGCACCTGAGGTCGCCAATTGTAGCACGTCTACGTCCTGCCAAATCTCAGACCTGTTCGGGCAGGCAGGACACACAAACGCCTCATCCGCGGACGCGCACGCCCGTTCGCCACCGCAGCCCGAGACTAATGCGAGATGAAGTCCGAGAAGAAGTAGGCTAAAACTCCAAACAGCGCGAGAGCGGAAACGCTGTAGGCGGTCAGCACCCAGGCTCCACGGCCTTCATGCTGACGCTTGCTGATCGTGGTCGACGACTGCTCGGCGGGAGAGACAACAGGGGCCCGATCTTCCATGCAAACCTCCGAAGGAAAGATCGTGGCGCAGTTACGGTATGCGTCACGCCTGTCCGGCAACTTGGCCTGACAGGACCATCTGGCGCATTTTACCGCCGGTTTTCAGGGCCTGAACAAAAAAATGTGATTCTAATCACAATGAACATTATGCAAATGAATTTTACTCACAGGACAACCGACGGTGAGGCTGACCATTCCGGATGCCCTTCGCCGCCCCGCTCCCGCATGGGATAATACAAATCAAGATTCCCCCTTCTAACCAACTATGCGCCATAGCTTTGCTACCCTCATCGTCTTTTGCGGGCTGGCGGTCGCCAGCAACGCTCAGCAGTCCGGAACTGCAACTCCTGAACAGGCTCAAACGCAGCAGCCAAATGCGGAAAAGCACGCGGCGGGACCGGAGGCTCCAAAGCCGGAGAATAACGGTCACGACTACTCCCGCGAATCTTTTGTGATTGAGAAGATGCACTCCACGTACCGCTTCGACGCGGACGGGACTGGGCGCAAGGAAACTGTCGCCCGCATCCGCGTACAAAGCGAAGCCGGCGTCCAGCAATGGGGACAGTTGCAAGAGGGATACAACTCCGCCAGCGAGCGCGTCGAGATTCCGTACGTTCGCGTTCTGAAGCAGGACGGCGCGGTGGTGAAAGCCGGCGAGGATGCGGTCCAGGATCTCAGCGCTCCGATTGAAAGAGAAGCGCCGGTTTACACCGACTACCGGCAGAAGCACATCACAGTGCCCGGACTGCGTCCGGGTGAGGTCCTGGAATATGACATGGTCACAGTGATCCACACGCCACTGGCCGCCGGACAATTCTGGGCTGACTATGAATTCGACAAAAACAATATCGATTTAGACGAATCGCTCGATGTCGATGTGCCGGCCGGACGCCCGCTAAAGCTGAAGTGCAAGCCGGGCATGGATCCCAAGATCACCGAAGCCAACGGCCGCCGCATCTACCACTGGGCAAGTAAACACCTGGAGCGGGAGGACGATGACAAGCCCAAAGACAAGAAAAAGAAAAAACGTCATCCTGAGGACGAGCGTCCGGATATTCAGCTGACGACGTTTGAAAGCTGGGAACAACTCGGCCGCTGGTATGCCAACCTGGAAAAAGATCGCCGCATGCCAACTCCAGAAGTCCGCACCAAGGCTGAGGAACTGACCAAGGGGCTCAGCAATGATCTCGCGAAGACCGAAGCGCTTTACGATTACGTTGCCAAAAATTTCCGCTACGTGAGCCTTTCCCTTGGCTTGGGACGTTACCAGCCGCACTCCGCCGCCGACGTTCTCAAGGATCAGTATGGGGACTGCAAGGACAAGCACACGCTCTTGGCGTCGCTTCTGCAAGCCGAAGGTCTGCACGCCAACTCGGTGCTGATCAATTCCTCGCGCAAGCTGGATCCGGACGTGCCTTCGCCCTCACAGTTCGACCACGTGATTACGATGTTGCCCCTCGGCGGCCAGGAAGTCTGGATGGACACCACAGCCGAAGTGGCTCCCTTCCGCCTCCTGGCTTATACACTGCGCAAGAAACAAGCCCTGGTGATTCCCCCGGCGAGCTCCGGCACTGCGCCGCATCTGCAGGACACTCCTTCAGACACTCCCATGCCCGATAGCGAGCGCTCCGAAATCACCGGCAAAGTTAACGATATTGGCAAGCTTGAGGCGCATGTGCAGTATGAATTTCGCGGCGATGAAGAACTGCTGCTGCGATCGATCTTCCGCCGTGTGCCGCAGTCGAACTGGCAGCGCGTGGCCGAAAACATCAACGTGGGATTGGGAGGTGACATTACTCATCTGATCGTTAGCGATCCGGCTGCGACGAAAGAGCCATTCCGGCTCTCGTACGACGTGGCCAAGCCAAACTTCCTGGACTGGTCGAAAAAGAAGACGCAAATCGTGTTACCTCTGGTGCAGTTCAGCCTGCCCGATGTCAGTGATGACGACAGCGACCCCGACCCGGAACCTCTGAAGCTGGGACCAAAAGGCGAGTACTCCTATCGCCTCAAGCTTGAGCTTCCGGCGAAGTACAGCGCGCGCGTGCCGCTGGCTTTCTCTCTGAAGCGCGATTACGCCGAGTATGAGGCCAGCTATGCCGTGGAAAACGGCACTTTCACGGCGGGCCGCAAGCTTACATTGCGGCAGGATGACTTGCCGGTCGCGCGCGCGGGCGATTACCAGTCCTTCCGGCGCGCCGTGGGCAGCGATCTCGCGCAGCAGCTTTCCGTGGAAAACGCCAGCGCCGGCGGAATGGTTCCGCCCGCCGACATGAAGGCCGATGATCTCATCGAGAGTGCTCGCGCCGCGGCCGATGGCGGCAATGTTGCGCTCGCGGAAGTGCTGCTGAAGCGTGCCACTGAGGTAGAACCGAAGAACAAATACGCCTGGAACAATCTGGGCCTGATCTATCTTCAGACTCGGCAAAATGAGCAGGCCGTCGCCGCGTTCCAGAAGCAGATTGAAGTCAATCCCTACGACGAGTTCGCGTTCAACAATCTCGGGCGCGTGTATTGGCAGGAACGCAAGTACGACGACGCGGTGAAAGCCTTCAACAAGCAGCTTGAGAACAATCCGCTGGACAAGTTCGCCCACGCGAATCTCGGGGCGATGTACGCCGAATGGCACAAATACGATTTGGCCGTCCCTGAACTGGAAAAAGCCTCATCTCTGAGTCCCGAAAGCGCCGAGTTGCAGGTCACACTAGGGGACGCCTACCTCAATCTGGGGCAGGATGAAAAGGCGCTTGCGGCTTTCGACCATGCGGTGGAGATGAATGCTACACCGCTCGTATGGAACAACATCGCCTACCAGCTTTCGTTGCGAAAGACGCACCTGGATCGCGCCCAGCAGTATGCCGAATCGGCAGTTTCAGCAACGGCAGCCGCCTTGCGCAATCTCTCGCTCGACCGGCTCACGCAAAAAGACTTGCCGCTGGTGTCATCCCTCGTCGCCTACTGGGACACTTTGGGCTGGGTCCAATTTGGTGAAGGCAATTTCGACAAGGCTGAAAAGTATGTGGCGGCCGCGTGGGAACTCGGACATCATGGCGAGGTAGGCGACCACCTGGGCCAGATTTATGAAAAGCGCGGGGACAAAGATCGCGCCATGCGCACCTACGCGCTGTCTATGAACGGATTGCGTCCCATTCCGGATACCCGCGAGCGCCTCGCCAACTTGATGGGCGGCGATGGTAAAGCGGATGCGGCGATTGCGCGCAGCAAAGACGAGCTACAGCGACTCAGCACGGTCGACCTGGGGAAAGCGACGCAAACTGGCAATGCGGACTTCTTCGTGCTGCTGAGCGGCGGTGCGGGATCCGTAGCCAAAGTGGATGCGGTGAAGTTCGTCAGCGGAGACGAGAAGCTAAAGTCTTACACTGACGCACTGCGCACCGCGAATTTTCACCTGACGTTTCCGGATGACACCCCGGTAAAAATTCTTCGACGGGGAACGCTTTCCTGCTCGCAAGCAACCGACAATTGCAGATTTATGATGACCTTGCCCGACGACGTGCGAACCGTTGATTAGAGCTGGCAGTCCCGATCGGTGCGTATAGAGACCGAGGCTCTGGTCGGCCGCGCACATTACTGCTCTTTGGGTGGTACGTACTCCTTAGGCTTGGCCGATCCCTCGCCGAAGAAAAACATCTCCAGTTGCTTGACGATGACTTCCTGATCCTCGCGCCGCGCAGGGTTGAGCCGGTACTCGTTCAGCAGCATTTTGCAATGCTCCGTCCACATCCGCCAGGCTTCCTGGGATACGTTGTCGTAAATCTTTTGCCCCAGTTCGTTATCGAACGGCGGTTCGTCCAACCCAGGCATCTCTCTTTTAAACTTCACGCAGAAAACGTTATGCGCCATAACTCCCTCAAATTCGATGTCAAGGTTATCTTACAGGACCATCGCACGCCCCGTAGAGACACCGCCTTGGAATTTCGAGCGCAAGCTTAGCTGTTTCTACGCTGGCGGTTGCCGGTCGCGAATCCGCCTCCAGAGAACTCCTGCGATTCCCCAGATCGCCAGCAAGGGAAGCAAACTGGCCAATCCGTGCAGTCCCATCAGTTGGCCGAGATTGAACGCTCCGAACCCGCTCCCGGCCTCGGCTGGAGTGAGCATCGACTCCCGATTCAGTGCCATCTGGCCCGACCAAAATGCCGGCCATGACGAATGCACAATCGGACAGCTATCCTGCATGGCTAATTGCGAAGTCGTCGAGACGACCATCAGCGTCACGAATACGCTGACGACTGCCAAACCCAGCAGAACGCGGCGCCAGTGCGCCGACGCATTCTGGTAGCAAACCGCCACACCCAACGATGCGATTGGAATTGCCGCTCCTGCGTATCTCGGACCAAACGTCAAACCCGCTTTCCACCAGTAGAACGAGCCATTAAACAAGAAGTAATAGAGCGCAATTGCCGCGGCCACCAGCGCGGCTCCTGAACGCTGTTTCGTCCACAACCACCAGAGTCCAATGGGCGCGGCCAGCATCACCGGCGAAGCCAGGAACAACCCGCGCGAACATCCGAACAGCAGTTTGAGCAACCGATCGGGATGCGGATATGTCAGGCCCAGGTATCCCTGCCGCTGCATGAACGAAAACGAATTCGCATCGTAATAGGAATAGCTTGGACGAAACGAACCAAACGCCGCGTGCAGATAACTGAACAATACGAGAGCGCATGCACCGGCTCCGATTGCAATCCCCGCCACAACGCGCCCGCGGACGGCTGTGCCCCGCGGCCATACCTGGGCCAAAGCAAACCATGCTAGTAGAGCCGAAGCGGGCACGGCGGGATATTCCGTAACGGTGGCCCATCCTGTAGCCAAGCCTACTGCAAGCGCCCAAAGAAAATCTGCCCGGGCGCTAGCACTGTCTTTCAATTTCAAGGCCGATCCGAGCGCAACAAGGAGGCAAGCGCCCACCAGCGCATGCGCCCAAAAGAGGCTGGCGTATGCCCAAAGGGGAGAGCCCAAAGTCATCGCCATGGCGGCGAATGCAGCGGCGTTCGGATCACACCCGAATCGCAGCGCGAGCAAAAAGAGGCACACCGCGGCGAGCGCTGTGGGCAGCCCCACGGCGGCAGCAGTTATGACATACGAGAGCGCATATTCGCCTCGAGCGGAGTTCACATCGACGCCCGCAATTCCCATCACGGATCGCGTTGCGAGAGCTAACGGCACGGCGGCAAATACCAGCCCCGGAGCCTTGTCGGAGTAGTAGTGGCCCCGAAAATGAGCCTTGTCTTGGGTGTTTTCGTGGTAGGCGTCGATCGTCAGCGTGTGCCGCTCGACAATGGCGCGGAGCAGATCGAAGCGCGAGTTCTGGTTCCAGCCGCCGCCCTCGTAAAAATAAATAAACGAAAGGAAACTTACGCCTGCCAGCAGAAAGGCGCGTTTCCAGTGGGCAGAAGGAAGTGTCGTCGTCATTCTCGGGGAAGCCCATCTGGCTGGTGGGCCCACCAGGATTTGAACCTGGAACCAACAGATTATGAGTCTGCTGCTCTAACCGTTGAGCTATGGGCCCGCGTACGAAGTGTATTGACGCTGCAATAATTGCTTCACACCGCCTCGAGAAATCTCACCTTTCGCGCGGCGTGCATCGTCAAAATGAGTGTATCTTAACTACGATTGCCGGTGTCTCCCAGTTGCAACCAACGCTAAACGCAACGGGCCGGGCCTGGCTTTTCAAGGGTGGTAGAATCAGCGACATGATGACTGCAGCCGAAAAACGAAAGTTCCTTGGCTCGCTAGGCGCTTTGATGGATGAATATACGGGCCGCGTTACGGGAACGATGGAGTTGACGTTTGTAGCGACGGCGCCTGACGGTGATGACGAAGATATACAACTCACCTTCCCCGACTGGGCGTGTATCACTTCGACGCAAGGCTGAGACCAGCCGGGTTAAATTTACCCCGATACGCCGTTTACCGCGATCAACCTGCCGCCTTGACCGCGTTTATCTGTGCCTCTTTAGCTGGATCCTGAGAATCCACGCGATAAGAACTTGTCTGAACCCTTTTGGGGGAAGGCTCGTTGGGGAGGGCTCTTTATTTCGCCCACACAGTACCATGATCAATCAGATCATGATCGAAAATTTCAGATCGCAAGGTTACTTTAGTGTTAGCGATGTGAGAAGGGCTAACGCCGGCTCGTCCTCTTCTATCGAACTCAGAGCCTTTTGAGTTATCGCACTCCTCCCGGAGACACGATTCTACGCACCGAATGCGCTTCCCTACACTGCTACAATTCCCTGTTTCGCTTATGGTTAAGCTGACTTCAGAACTTCGTGGCCTGCAACAACGTACTGTTGAATAGGCCTGCGATGGTCTCGATTTATTCAGGCCTAGTCTCAGTAACGCGATTTCCGGGGAGCGCAAGTGGAAGATGTCCAGGTCGTTGCGATGCTGGTTCGGCGATGTATTGCCGGCGACGCCGCCGCCTGGGAGGAAATCGTGCAAACTTACAATCGGCGCATCTACAACATCTGTTACCGCTTCGCCGGCTCCTCCGACGATGCCCAGGACCTCACCCAGGAGGTCTTCATCAAGATGTACCGCACTCTTTCGAGCTATGACCATACCAAAGGTGCGTTCGTGACCTGGGTCACGACCATCACTCAGGAACCTTCTGGTCGATCATTTTCGCAAGACCAAGCAGGACCGCGTGACGGACTCCATGGATACCACCGCGTCAGACCATGAAGACGCTCAGCCGCTCAGCGAGCAGATCCCCGACCCCTCCGCACCCCCCGACACCCGGGTACGCCAGCGGGAGGTCAGCGAGACGGTTCACGCCGCCTTGGGCAAGCTTTCTCCCGAACTTCGGGAAGCAGTGATTCTAAGGGACTTACAAGATATGGACTATCGCGATATAGCCGCAGTTTTGAGGGTCCCGGAGGGTACCGTGAAATCAAGAATAAATAGAGGGCGAGCGGAACTTGCAAGGCTCCTCCAACGTACCTATAGGCAGGTGATGTGATGCCAGACCAGACCAGCAACGGAATCAAGTGCAACGAGTTCGACTCGCTGCTCTCGGATGCCTTAGATGGCGTTCTGAGCGGGGCCGCACTCGACCGGTTCCAGGCCCATGCCCGGAGTTGCAAGGCATGTGGGCCGCTGTTCGCCGAAGCTGAGGCGGGCCGCAGCTGGCTGAAGGATCTCGAGGAGGTGGAGCCTCCAGCCAATCTGGTCACGAATATCCTGGCATCCACAACCGGGGTTGACAGCCAACGCCTCAGGACAGCAGCACCGCTTCGACAGCCACGTATTTCCTGGCTGGATCGGGTGCAAGCGTCCGTGTTGGAGCCGATCTGGGCGATGGTCCGCCAACCGCGTTTTGCCATGTCGTTTGGCATGGCATTCTTTGCCCTCTCGGTGGGCCTCACGGTTGCGGGAGTGAAACCCGCGGACCTGCGCGAGGTCAGCTTGCGCCCCGCCGCGATTCGGCACGCTTACTTCAACACGCAGGCGCGCGTGATACGGTACGTCGACAACGTGCGCGCCGTTTACGAAGTGCAGGCTGCACTCCGCGGGATCAAGCGCAATGTCACGCCCGCCGAGCCCGGTCCCGCAAAACCAACGAAGGAGCGTAAGAACGACACATCACAACAGCCCGAGCAGAAGCAGGAGCGCAATTACAGCCAAACGGGGGAACAGTTGATCTTGGCTAGCGCTCCGCTGGGTCCATCTTTTCGCGATCTGCCTGTAGTGTCGGTGACCACGTACAGGAGGTTCGTATGAACTGCGCCAATCACAGCGATCAAGCTGCGGTGGCGTTCTGCCGCACATGCGGCAAGCCACTTTGTCAGAACTGCACTCGCGATGTCCGCGGAGTGATTTATTGCGAGTCGTGCCTGGCCGCACGCATGGAAGGAATGGCTCCTGCGCCAGGATTTGTATCGCCACAGACTCCGCCGCAAACGGGATACCAATTCACGGATCAAGGCACGGCAGTGAAGGTCGTACCGGGTCCGGCGTCCGGCCCTAATCCGGCGGTCGCCGGCATTCTCGCAGGATTTTTTCCCTTCGGCGTAGGCGCGGTTTACTGCTCGCAATACGCTAAAGGCTTGGCACATCTGATCGTCATGGTGCTGCTCATTGTTGGGGTGAGTTCGGACGTGCCCTGGTATATGCACACCATTCTCGGGATTGGGATTGGATTCTTCTACGTCTACCAGATCATCGATGCGGTTCGCACCGCCAAAGCCATCCAGATGGGAGAGCCTGTCCCAGACCCGTTCGGATTAGCCGCGACGTTTGGCGCCGGCGAGAAGTTTGAGGGAACGAAAGTTCCCGCCGGTGCAGCCATCCTGATCGGCCTGGGTATTCTTTTCCTCTTGCACACAGCAGGGCTGTTTGAGGTTGGCATGGGTGTTCTCATATCGCTGACACTCATCCTGCTTGGTGTCTGGCTTTTTGCGAAACACTGGGGACTGCTGGGCGGCATCACCGGTCGATGCGCTTGCGAGCAGTGCCGCACCCGCCGGCTGATGGGGCCCGCGATGCTTGTTACCCTCGGCGTTCTGTTTCTCCTCGACAGCGTTTCGCATATCGAGTTCCACAGAACGTGGCCTGCCATTCTGCTTGTCATTGGCGTGGTGAAGCTTTTCCAGAGCAATGCGTCGCCTGCGGGACACGTGGGCCCATTGCCACCGGATGCCACTGTATATTCCCCCGGCCCGCCACCGCCTCCACCGGGGCCGACAAGTGCACCCGACACGCAACCACCTTCCTCAGGCGAGGTGAACAATGTCTAGTCCAGTGATGAGTCCACCGCCTGTGGCGCCTCCGCCGCGGCGCCCGCGTTCAGTGGCCGGGCCTTTCGTCCTGATCATCATCGGCTTCGTGTTCCTGCTGAGCACGATGCATGTGCTGTCGGTCGGGACGCCTGGCGCACCTGTTCGCGAACTACTGGCCCGTGCTGCTGATCCTCTGGGGCGTGATCAAGGTAGTCGAGCACATGCAGGCGCAGCGGCAGGGCGCTCGCGCTTCCGGCATTGGCGCCGGAGGTGTGGTTCTGGTGGTGATGATTGTCGTCTTTGGATTGATCGCAACCCAGCTTGAACGGCTCAACTGGTCGGGGTTGCGCGATGACTTCAATTTCGATGATGGCGATTTCAACCACTTGTTCAACGGAAATACCTACACCTACGATGATCATCTCGAGCAGGATTTTCCGGCCGGAGCCAGCCTGAAAGTGATTGACACTCGCGGCGCCATCAGCGTGCACGCCTCCGAGGACAGCAAGATTACCGTAGTCGTCCGCAAGCGCATCGGGGCTGAAAATCAGACGGATGCCAATAAATACAACACCGAAACCAAGCCCACCATTACCACCATTGGAGGGTTGATTACGGTGGACGCAAAAGCTGAGGCCGCCGGGGATCATCCCGTTGAAACGGATCTGGAGATTTCTGTTCCACGCAAGGCAGCCGTAACCGTCACCTCCCACCGCGGGGACGTAAATGTCTCCGGGCGTGACGGAAACGTTGACATCTCGGCGCAGCGATCTGACACGTCTGTAGCAGGACGTCACCGGCAGCGTGAAGATCAGCCAGGACAGAGGCACGGCCCGAGTGCAGCAGATCAATGGCGACGTACGCCTGGGTAGCCGGCTCAATGAAGTCTCCGTGTCAGACGTCAAAGGTTCGGTTCAACTGGAGGGTGAATTCCAGGAGAGCGTGAAGCTGGAGCGGATCTCTAAAACGGTCACGTTCAAGTCTTCCCGCACCGACATGGAATTCTCCAGAATCGATGGCTCGCTCGATCTCGATTCCGACGAACTGCGCGCAGATCAAATCACCGGACCTCTGCATCTGACTACCCGCTCAAAAAACCTTCGGCTGGATGCAGTCTCCGGCGATGTGCGCCTGCAAGACGATAACGGCGCGGTGGAGCTGGCCATGCGCACCGTAGGAAACGTGCAGATCGACAATCGTAACGGAACAATTCAGCTTACTCTGCCTGATAAGGCCAGTTTCCGTGTCGATGCCCGCGTTCGGGACGGCGAAATTCAATCGGACTTTCCCGAGTTGAAGGTCAACAACGAGGAACACGAATCTCGTGCCAGCGGGAGTGTGGGCAATGGCGGATCGCACATCGTAATCAATAACCAGCACGAGGGGGTCGAGATTCGCAAGACTTCGGCAGTGGCAACTCCGGCGGTAGCCCCGGTTCCTCCCGAACCTGCTAAGCCAGGAAAAGCTCTGCGCGCGCCGAAGAACACTCCGCAACCCACGGATAACTAGAACGCTAGAGGGCCGCAAAGGGCGGGGAGACACGTGAAACTCGTCGCATCCTTTTTGCCCTTCTACCAATTCGCTCTGTAGAGACGTAGCTAGCTACGTCTCTACGCACCGGACAATTTGGTAGCTACCAGGCTTTCCACCTGTGCCAAGACATCGTCCTCTGACATCGCAGTGGAGTTGATGACGACAGCATCTTCCGCCGCAATCAACGGGGATGCCGCCCGCGTGCGGTCGCGCTGATCGCGTTCACGGAGTTCCGCCGCCACGCTGGCTGCCACGTCACCCTTGATCTTCTGCTGCGCCATCCTGCGTTGCTCGCGCACGACCGGATCAGCATCGAGAAAGATTTTCAGGTCGGCATCGGGAAAGACCTTGCTTCCGATGTCCCTGCCCTCCATGACAATCCCACCGTTGGCACCCAGGGCGCGCTGATGTTCCACCATCCACTGACGCACTTTCGGATGCACCGAGACGCGCGAGGCACCTTCCGTCACGTCGCGTTCCCGGATTCGTGCTGAAACATCCTTGCCATCCAGCAGCGTCCGATTTCCGCCGAGAGTTGGTTCGAGTTGAATCCGGGATGCGTCCGCCAACTTGACCAGAGCGGCTTCATCGTCAAACGACGTATCCTTCTCAATCGCCGCCAGCGCGAGTGCCCGGTACATCGCTCCGCTTTCCAGATTGACATAATCCAGCTTGCGGGCTAACCGTGAGGCGATGGTGCTCTTGCCCGCGCCCGCCGGGCCGTCAATGGCAATAATCAATTTTCTGGAAGAATTCTTCTCTGTGGAGTGGTCGCTCATCCCGAAAGCAAGATTGTACACGTAAGGACGCAGGCATTCGTCGGTCCCCGCGACCGGGAAGCCGAGCGGGTTGGAAGAGGTGCAGTCGCTATTTTGAAGCTATCCGCGAGAAGTAGACCTCACCGGCCAGCTGCAACTCTTGCTGTCTTTTCAGCGTTCGCTGTATCGTTGGTTGTAGACGAGTCGCACTCTCGAAAAAACTCCATTGGATTGCGGCTTTGGGGTGGCGCAGCGCTTCAGCGCTGCGGTAAGTACTTTGCTTTGTTTCGCGGCTTTTAGCCGCTGAGGTAGACTTTCGGCAAAAGAACAGTTTTCCCGCAGCCTCTCAGGTCGTGCCCTTCCCGGGTGGTGTGAGTCGGAAGTTTGATCAGCATCGGACCTGCTGCGGCGCCCACCCTGATTCGCGCAGCTTCCGGATACTCAGCGAATCGTGACGCTTCGCTAGCCGCACTCCCGCTTCATCGCGAACCAAATCGCAATGGTAGTAATCAGGGATGGAGAGGCCTAAAGCGCGAAACAGAAGAATTTGACGCGCTGTGGACTTCAGCAGATCCGCCCCGCGCACGACTTCGGTGATGTGCATGGCCGCATCGTCGACCACGACAGCCAACTGGTACGCAGGGACGTCATCCCTTCTCCAGACAACGAAGTCGCCAAAATCTTTGCCCGCAAGCATGCATTGCGGACCGAGATGCAGGTCTGTGAAGGAAACATCTTCACCGTCGGGAACTCGAAATCGCCAATTCACGCCGGCGGGGCCGCTTGGCCTCGCGGCACAGACGAAGCGGCTGTCGGTACGTAGCGCGGGATTAGGCCGGCACTTCCCCGAATAGATCGGTTCGTCATCTGAGTCGTTGGGAGCACCCACTGCTTGCGCTACATCCTTGCGCGAACAGGTGCAGGGATAAATGAAGCCCCGATCGAGCAGCTCTCTCCACGCGTCGAGGTAGAAGCTTCGCCGCTCACTCTGGATGTATGGGCCGAATAGTCCTCCCCGATCTGGTCCCTCCGCCCACGTGATGCCTAGCCAGCGCAAGTCTTCGATCATCGCCTGCACAAACTCGGTCCGGCAGCGCTGCGGATCTAGATCTTCGTTGCGGAGAATCAGCGTTCCACCGTGCTCAGCGCATCGCTGGGCTGCCATCCAGAAAGTCCGTGCATGACCCAGATGGAGCAAACCCGTGGGCGAAGGCGCAAGGCGTCCACGATATGAACTTGAATGCGAATCAGGCACGCGAAGAATTGGATCGGGCAATGATCATCTTGCCACGCTACGAGGCGCCGGAGTTGGCAGGACTTTCTCCGGTGTAATCTGCAACATAGACTTTCCCCCAACATGCACGAAGCTCAACTCTCTGGCCGCTAGCAATGCGTTCACGGCATCCTTCACCTTGGATCGCGCAATGAAGTTTCCGAAAAAGATTTCGAGTTCCGCCTGCTCAACCGCGATTACACAATCCAGATACTTCGAAACCAGCGCCGATAAAGCTTCCTGCACCGACAATCCCACGCCTTCCTTCACCCCCTCTGGCGCCCAGCGATACAGCACATCCCACACCGATCCTTCGCTGGCTTTGTAGTCCACACGCGTGATACGCAGCTTCGACCACAACTCCGCGAGGGCCTTGTCGAGCGCTGCGGTGGAGAGCCCCCCACCCAGTTTCTCCAGCATCCTCTGCCTGGAGAGCGCCCCTTCGTGCTGGATCACGGCGAAGGCATCGCACGCCAGCGGGGAATACGGGGATCGCGAGCCCGCTTTCGGAGGCTGCTTGGGATTGCGCTCACCCATGAGCGCGTACAGATAAGGAAACACCGACGCCGCAACGAGGAGACCGTTGTTTTCCTCAAACAGATTCGCCTCAAATGCAGTCCGCTCGCGCAACAAACGGACCATCAACTCGGTTGCCTGCGCTGCTCGTGGATCTTTGAAGGCATGCTGCCACTCTGGCAAACGGTCCTCCGCCCCAACGAATGCCCCGATAAAGGTTGGCGCCAGAAGCGCCGGCCGTCGCGGATACATCAGGCAAAACCCCACGTCCTCCAAAAACGCACGAGCGTCCTCGATGGTCCGGATGGGCTTGCCATCCAGCCGCCACTTTTCCCGACGTTGCTGTTGGAGTTCGAGATCTGTCATAAACAAGCGGCGAACAATGAGCTATGAGCAACGAGCCGACCAGCTTGCACCTGCCCAATGCTCCTTGCTCAGTCCTAGATTCTCTTAAACGCCTTCTGAATATCTTTTACAGAATACCTCAGCACCACCGGCCTGCCGTGCGGGCAAGACATTGGGTGGTCGGTTTTTGCTAGTTCTGAGAGCAGCCATTCCATCTTGTTATGTTCTAGCGGCATGTTCACTTTAATGGCGGCGTGGCACGCAATCGATGCAGCAATGCGCGTGCGGATCTTCTCCAGGTTCAGGGATTGCTCTTCGCGCGAAAATTGGTCGAGCAGTTCGTGCAACATACGTTCTACGGCCGATGCTTCAATTCCCGCCGGAGCAACTTTCACCGCCACACTGCGCGCTCCGAAAGGCTCGGCTTCGAATCCGTTGTGCTGAAGTTCCTCGGAGATTTCGCGGAATACCGCCTGCTGTGCCGGGGACAATTCCAGCACTATGGGCATGAGCAGACGCTGGCTTTCCGGTTTTTGCGCCGCGCGCTGCTTCAGCACTCGTTCAAATAAAACGCGCTCGTGAGCGACGTGCTGGTCCACGATCCAGAGCCCATCTTCATTTACCGCCAGAATGAACGAATTCCGGATCTGTCCCAGCGGCTTCAGTGTGGTTAGCGACGATAGCGTCGGCTCTTGATCCCCGACTTCGAGCGCCGGAGCACAGCCGTGATCGGGAACAGTGTCAATATTTCGTGCGGTCTCAGAAAAATCAGGGTTGATGGGCAAATGCTCCATGCCACGCGCTACCGGTATGGCTGCATTGCCTTCGACGGCGATGCTGCCATCGAACTGCAAGTGTGCAGGCATCAGCGGTAGCGCCTGCGAACGCAACGTGAATCCTTCGTGTGGGCCGTCTTGCGGAATTTCCGATTCGGCGACGGAGTCTCTACCCGGCAAAGACGATTCCCAAGCGGCACCAGGTGTCAGCGCCTGGCCTGCCGTGGCGCGAGCGCTGATTTCAGAAACAAACTGCGGTACAGGTCGCGCCTTCATCAGCGCGGCACGCGCGGTGTCGCGAACGAAGTCATGAATCGCGGTCTGCTGTCGAAATCGGACCTCCGTCTTTGAGGGGTGCACATTGACGTCCACTTCCGCAGCCGGTAGTTCCAGGAACAGCAGCACCACTGGATACACTGTCGGCGGCATAATGTTGCGGTAAGCCTCGGTCAGGGCATGCTGCACCAGACGATCACGAATAAGACGGCCGTTTACGAAAACGAAAATGGAGTTCCGATTGAGTTTCTGGATCTCGGGTTTCGACACGAAACCGTGAATGCGCATTTCGCCCGGCTCTTTCGGAATTGAATCCTCTTCGTCCTGTTCCTTACGGCGCCAGGGCGGAGGCTGCGGAAGCCCCACGCGCTCCAAAGCCTGTTGCGCAGCCACTGGAATCAGCTGATCGAGTATCTCTCTGCCGAAGACCTGGTACACCCGCTCGCTGTGGCCGCCCACCGGAGGTGCGACTAGCATTGCATTGGCGGCCGAATGCAATTCAAAATGCTTGTCGGGATGTGCCAGCGCGTAATGGGTAACCAGTGAGGCGATGTGCGACAACTCAGTAGATTCGGACTTCAGAAATTTCTTCCGCGCCGGAACGTTAAAGAAGAGATCGCGGACAGTAATGGACGTACCCGGCGGCAGGCCGGCCTCTTCCACGCGAGCAATCTTTCCCCCGTTGATCTCGACGACAGTGCCCGCCGGCTCTTCCGGCGCGCGGGTCTCCAGCCGCAATCGCGAAACTGATGCGATCGACGGCAAGGCCTCGCCCCGAAAGCCTAGAGTGGAAATGCAGAGTAAGTCTTCGGCCTTCTTGATTTTTGAAGTAGCATGCCGCTCAAAGGCCAGCATCGCGTCGTCGCGCACCATGCCGCATCCGTTGTCGCTGATCTGGATAAGTTTTTTTCCGCCCGCTTCGATGCTGATCTTGATCCGGGTGGCGCCCGCGTCGAGGGAGTTCTCGAGCATCTCTTTGACTACGGAGGCAGGCCGTTCGACCACCTCGCCGGCGGCTATCTGGTTGGCAACGGTCTCGGAAAGAACGTGAATACGGCCCATGAGTATGCCCGATGTCAGAAGCTATTTCATTATGAAGCGAAGGAGCGGACCTTAGCGGCTGAAGCCGCTTTGATTTTGCGCTTTTTGCGGCACAAGTAAAGAGGCTGCGGAAAAACTGTTCTGCTGGCCGAAGGTTCACCTCAGCGGCTAAAAGCCGCGAACAAAGGCAAAGTACTTACCGCAGCGCTGAAGCGCTGCGCCACCCAAAAGCCGGCATCCGATGGAGTTTTTTTGCGATCTGTGAAGTCGTGCCCTTCCAGACCACCTCCACTATTCAGAGTTTTTCCGCAACCTGTAAACTCGTGTC
The DNA here is from genome assembly GCA_963785865.1 of uncultured Acidobacteriota bacterium. Taxonomy (GTDB): domain Bacteria; phylum Acidobacteriota; class Terriglobia; order Terriglobales; family Acidobacteriaceae; genus Sulfotelmatobacter. The sequence goes on from CAWAXF010000012.1 coordinate 246,451, forward strand.
CTTCCCGGTAGGCCTGAACCCCGGAGTTTTTTTTGCAGCGTCTAGACTCGGGCCTTCCTGGCTGGTCTCAATCCGGGGACTTCGCAGGAGACTGTTCAAGCTTGAGCACTATGCGTCGTTACCGAAACTGTTCGCCTTACGAATCAGGCAGCACTCGTACTCAGTAATCAGTTTCTCAGATGGGGTCGGGTAAGGCAAAACGGTTAGCGAAAAAGAGGCGTAGCGGTGGAGCTATGAAAGGGGCGGTGGACTAGCGCGGGTCAGGAGATACGTGGAGCGCGTTCCCAAAATGGGAATGAAGTAGGGAAATTTTCGCGGTTTGGTTAGGGACTGCGGGAGTTGGATGAGAGAATAAAATTGGCGATAAAAATCCGATGACCACAGGCGCGGCCTCCAGGGGCCGCGCCCGCTGTTATGGGCAAAAATCGTCAGGAACGGAGGGTCGTTGTGGTAATTGCAGGGGCGTTAATCAAGAATCATAAGCTGCGGGGAGAATGGGCGGAGCTGGTCTTTATGGCACGAGTAAAAGAGCTGGGGTTTGGACTGTTGCAACCCTGGGGTGAATCGTCGCGGTATGACGTTGGAGTGGAATGGGAAGGACGATTTATGCGGGTGCAGGTGAAATCCACGATTTACAAAGTGGGGAATGCCTATGTGTGCAACACACGACCGGACGATGACAAAAAACCCTACACGGTCCGGGAAATTGATTTTCTGGCGGCGTACGTGATCCCGGTGAACGTGTGGTACATCGTGCCGGCGGGAGTGGCGACGCGATTGAAGGGGAATATCTGGCTCTCGCCGCACAAGAAGGGACACAAGTACGAGCGGTTCATGGAAGCATGGGAAGTGATGAAGGGACTCGCCAGACGCTGAAACAGGGCGAGCGCTGAAGAGCAAACATCGAAGAGAGCGGACGTGTGTGCCCGGGGGCAGGGCGTGAAGCGAGCGGCGTGCCAAAGATGTGATTCAATTGCCATACCGGTAAAGCACCTTCCCAATTCTATTGCGGTGCGAGACGCGATGGCACGGCGAGGAGCGCGCCATCTCCGGTTCCAAGAGTCAGGCAGTGGTGTCCTAATCCTATGGACACTCTCGACTAAGGGGTAACGGCCAAAGTGAACTGGAAGGAACTAGTCAGCGGTGCGGAACCTCCAGTGGTGGCGTTGACCATAACTGGGAAAGATCCTGTCGGGGTGCCGGGGTCCTTGGTGCTGGAAGTGCCCCCGCAGGATGAAATCCACAGGGTGGACAATCCGAGGACCGCGATCAGAGTCAGCATACGCAGGCTGGAGCCCTTTGCGGGAAAGCGGAGTGAGCAGGATCCCGAACAGCCCCGGGAACAGAACCGCATAGAAGATTTTGCTTGCTCTATCCATAGGGCCTTGAAGCTTTGCGGTCGGGGCGGTGGTCGTGACTGTTAAGGAAACTGCGATGGCCCTGGTGGTGGTCGAAGGACTGAAGTTGCAAGTGGACTCGCTGGGCAGACCGACGCAACTGTAGGTCACCGGGAGAATTGTGGTCGAGCCCGATCCGTTCGCACTGACGAATGGTGGAGTACTGGTACTATTGAGGTTGAGAGTGATTGCCTGGCTAGTCTGACCTCGCGCGACCGACAGGGTTGCGACAGATGGCTTCGGCAACAAAGAAAAGCTGACGGTCGTCGTTGTAACCGCCAGACTGGCGGTTATAGCAACGCTTGCTGTTCCGGATGCGCCTTTGATGGTCACAGATGCAGTGCCAGTTGCGGTATTGGGCGCAGTCAACACGGTCAATTGGGTCGTGTAGCTCGCGCTTGTAACCGTCGGCGGATTGAACGTGCAGGTCGCCCCGGCCGGTAAACCCGAACAACTGAAGGTGACAGGTCCGCTGAAACCGTTGTTGGGAGTAACCGTGACGGTTGTGGTCGCGCTGGTTCCAGCGGCTACGCTCGACGGGTTGAATGTGGCAGCCGAAAGGGAGAAGGGCGCGAGTGCCTGTGCCAGAGCGAATGCATCGACGGAGCCTAAACCGGTGACCTGGTCGTAGCCAGGGCCCGCAGTGAAGCCGATTGAGGTCGTGCCCGAGGGGCAGTCCGGCTGTCCTTGCCGTACACGGCACCTTGTTATCGCCGGTGGTGATGTCGTGGAACACGTGGAGAAGGATTACTCGCAGCCAAGGAGTACAGGGTTGGGTTAACGGGCGCCATACCGTTACTGCCGAGAAACTGATTCACCAGGGCAAGGATGGCGGAGAAGGTCGGAGCCGCTGCGGAAGTGCCGCCCACCGCAAAGAAGCTTCCGCCAGCACTATCTCGAAAGGTGTTATTGACGCAAGAAGTGGTACTCCCATCCTCGGAGCAGACCAGATAGGGGTCATTGAAATTGGAACTGCTGATTGCGATATCCGGAACGTCGCGCTGGCCGTCAGCGGGTACGCCGGTTCCGGTTTGCCAGGAAGGTTTTGCGAACAAAGCGCTGGCCCCGCCGCCAGAGGCGGAGAAGGTCGGTTGAGAGCCGGTATTTGATTGTGGAGTATCGTTCCACGACGTCTCGGGAATGTACCCCAGAGCGGTGGAAACCGCGTCACTCCCGCTGTTGGACCCACTCCAATAAGGGGAATCGGCCGCAGTCGTGTTTGGGGCTGTACCGGTTACTGTAGCCGGAGCATCCCCCGTGAAGGCACTTCCACCGGCACCGGTAACCTCCGGGATCGATGCCGGGACATCCACTTGGTAGCCCCCGGTAGCCGTGGGCGCGGAATCGCAGTCGGCGGCGCCGGCGTCGCCGGAGGCGGCCACAATCGTCTGACCGTGGGTTAAGGCAGCCTTTGCCCAACCTTGAACCTGCGCCGGAAATCCACTTGGCAGGCCTGACTCGCAGAACCCGTAGCTAGTACTGATGAAAGGCGCCACGTTATTGTCAATCGCGTATTGCAGGGCATCCCAGACGCTATTGTTACGCGCATCGCAATGATCTCCCGTGACAAGCCCAGCATAAACAAAGATGATTTTTGCGCCCTTGGCGACGCCTCCAGCCCACTCGATGTCCAGGTCGGATTCTCCCTCATCGCCTGGACACTTGGTGGCCGTTCCACGCTGGAGAGTCATGGTTACGGTGCTGGCGGGCAGCCCTGCCGCGGTGCGGAAGTTGTTGAGATCGGTGGTGCTGACGGTGCTCTGACCGACGATAGCAATCTTTTGGCCGGTGCCATCAATACCTGCCGAGTAGAGAGAATTCAGATTGTAGATGGTCGCGAAGTCCGCGGGGGTCAGGAAGTGATTTCCGCTCACGTAGGAGGTCAAGTGCGAGTGAATTTTCGCGCGCGGCTTGGGGGCGAAATCGTTCAGAGATCCGAGTCCTAGCACAGTTCCCGAGAGAACCGCCGGAATAGCAGGCTCTCCTGCGTTCGCGAGGTGAACTACGCCGTTCACAGCGTAGTTGTGCATCTCGACCGCGAATGTCGACTCGATCTGGGCTACAGTGCCATCGAAGGAAATCTGGTTCCGACCATTGGCGACGCGGATATTTGTAAAGCCTTGGGCCTGCAGCCAAGCGGTGATCTTCGCAATGTCATTGAGACTCATGCCGAAGCGTTCACCGAACTGTGCTGGGGTCAGGTATTTGTGATAATTGGGCGACTTGCGGTCTCCCAGTTGGGCGATGAACTGATCCAAATCCTTCTGCTGGGTCGGGGACGGGCGAAATGCGATGGAGATTCCCTGGATCAGGCGGCTCCCGTCGGAGCGGCCTAGATCGAATTCGGGGCGGGCCATGCCATGCACATTTCCCCTGACTTGTACTTTCGGTCCATTCACCAAGTCTCCGGCAATGCGGTCTGGCGTCACCGCATGGATGGCCCCGGAAGAAAGCACAGCAGCGCACAGCACCAGTACAAGGCCCTTACCCTTCGACATAGAGACGCACCCCTACGCAGCTAAATTGCTGAGTCTAACAGCTTACACGGCGTATGCCCTCTTCGATCAAGTCCCCAACGGTTCAGGTTGTATGGCCGACCGAAAGTCAGGTGCGATTTTGCGTTTGCAAAGTCGGAGGTTGGAGTCCTCTGTCGCACCAGCCGGACAAGCAATGGCCCGGGCAACTGGTAGAAACCCAGCAAAGTAAGGGATGTCTCGGTGCTGCTGCCGTATACTTCCCCGCAAAGCGTCAATGTCCCCGGAGCGAACCCCCAAAACGCGGCTTGCCTACATCGACTGGATGCGCGGTCTGGCATGCCTGCTAATGTTTCAGACCCACTGCTACGACTCATGGCTGGGCGGATCGGCGCGACAAAGCCGCTTTTTTATGTATTCGCAGCTGGGAGGGACTTTTCCAGCGCCTCTTTTCCTCTTTCTCGCCGGAATTTCCTTTGCCCTGGTAACAGGCAAGCTGCGGGAGAAAATCTGGCCGCCGGGCCGGATCGCGCGCAGCACAATCTGGCGGGGTGCGGAAATCTTCGGGTTCGGCTTGTTATTCCGGCTTCAGGAGTTCCTTGTTTCGTGGGGGTGGGCTCCAAAAAGTGATTTGCTCCGTGTTGATATTCTCAACGAGATTGGCGTTTCGATGATGTTAATGGGGCTTCTCTGTTGGGTAGTCCTGTCAGCATCAGGCCGCGACAACCGTGTCGGCGATCATTTGAACGCTTCGACAGTCGCCGCCACGCCGTCAAGGAGCAAGGGTAGGGCGCTCATCATTGCGGCGTGCGCCGACTGCACTCCTGATTTCGCTGTTGACACCTCTGCTCTGGACTACGTGGCGCCCTGACTGGCTACCCTGGCCAGTCGAATCCTATGTGAATGGCGTGCACAATCTCGGCGTGCCGCAAGCCTGGCTTTTCCCAGTTTTTCCCTGGACGGCTTTCGCCTTTGCAGGTCTCGCGGTCGGATTCATTCTGCAAAGTGACTGGACGCGCAGTGGCGAGGTCAAGGTGTTCTCCGCGATCGGCCTCGGGGGCCTAGTGCTCATCGCGGTGTCGCGTTGGCTGGACAGGCTCGCGCTGCAGGTTTATCCCGTATACGATTATTGGCACACAAGCCCCGAGTTCTTCCTGATCCGCGTGGGCATGCTCATGGTCATTGTGACCGCAAGCTATGGCTGGTGCCGTTGGGGTGCCGGAGAGAGGGGATTCAGTCCCGTCATCCAACTTGGGCAAGCTTCGTTACTCGTGTATTGGGTACATATCGAGTTTGTGTACGGACGGGTTTCGATCCTGCCCAAGCACTCCGAGGGAATTGCCGGCGCAACCGGAGGTTTGCTGGTAATCGCGGTGGCGATGTTGGGACTGGCGTACATTCGCACACACACCAGGGTGAAGAAGGCGGGAAAAGGCGCCACAGTCGGAGTCGAGGCGCGGGTGAACTGATCACGCTCGTCGGGAAGAGCTCATCCCATTTGGCGCGCGAACTCTACTACTTCCCTTTCCGCCCAACGGCCGTCGTCTTCCGGGTTACCGTTGTGTTCTCCCAAGAAGGCGCAATGTCCTCCGTCCGCGGTCTCAACATACGTAATGTTCGGATTATGCGCGATACGTTCGCGGGTTTGCGGGAGCATGCGAATGAAGGGATCGTTCGCGGCATGAATAATTAGAGTGGGAACGGCAATCCGGTCCACCACATTCGCGGCTGCAGCGCGGGCGTAATAGTCATCGGCGCCGGTGAATCCGCAGTAAAACGCCGTGATCTTGTCATCGAACAGACGCAGGCTGGTGACTCCCCGCAGGCGCGACATATCGATGAAACCGGGAAAATGTCTGGCCTTGATCCGGACGCGTCGGAAGAGTTTCTGCAGGAAATAATACTCATAAATCCGGTTTGCCGGCTCATGCAGGGCATCAGCGGAAGCAGCCAAATCCATGGCAGGACACACCGCGGCCACGGCTCGCAATTGCTTGGGGGCGTCGTTTCCCCATTCGCCGGCCAGCTTCAGGACGAGATTGCCGCCCATGGAGAATCCGACCAGCGCGAAGCGGGATACTCTGTCCTGCACCAAGACGTTCTGCACGACGGAGGCAACATCTCCGGACAAACTGGAGTTGTAGAGGGTAGGCGCACAATCATCCATGCCGCCGCAATTGCGCTGATTCATGAGTACGACGTTCATACCCGCCGCCCGCCCATTGCGTGCTACTCCCATCATGTACTGCGACTCAGTTGAGCCTTCCAGGCCATGCACCACAATCAGCGTCAGGGCTTGCTCGCGATTCTGCTGCTGCCAGTAGCACCAGCAGCGAACCGAGATACCGGGAGCAACCTGTACCAGCCGTTCCTCCGGCGCCGGCAGGAGAATTCTGCGAGGTAAGAGGAATGCCGCGAGCGTCTGCATGTGACCACCCGCCAGCCAGCGCCGGGGGCGAAACGGAGAACGGGCAGACCACGGCCTTGCTGGGCCAAGGTCGTCAGGTTTTGAAATTTGCGAACTAGCCACAAATCTATTCTAATGGGTAGGAGAATTCACATGCCGATCTTCGAATACATTTGCAAGGAGTGCCATCATCAATTCGAGGCACTTGTTTATGGCAAGGAAAAAGCGGAGTGCCCGAAGTGCCACACCAAGAAACTGGAACCGCAACTCTCAGTCTTCGCGGTATCCGCCAAAGGTTCGTCGGCCTCGGCGGCGCCCTCGGGTGCTTGCGGATCCTGCGGCGATCCTCGAGGGCCGGGCGCCTGCTCGATGCGGGACATGAACTAGGACCACGTAGCGCCCGAATTCTTCCGGTTGGCCCTAAGCGAACGGATCCTCATCTGCGCTGCGTCCGTAAATGACTGGCACGGGAACATTCAGCAGACGTAAATACACCGATAACTGGCCGCGGTGGTGATACCAGTGATTCAGCATGATCGTGCGCACGACCTCGATCCGCGGCCTGGAAAAAAGCTCGCGGTCCTTTTTCAATAAGTGCCATTTGGCGCTTGCTTTGTCCTGGGTAAGACTTTGTAAGAATTGCTCCCCATCGCGCATGCTCTGATCGTAAGCCGCAAGAATTTCTTCCAGATTTTTCGGGGAAGGTGGAACAAAGGATCCCTGCGTCACGTCAAAGCTTTCCTGCTGCAGGATACGCGCCAGATTACCGGGCACGGTAGCCACGTGCCACGCCAATTGCCCCAGAGACATCGATTTTTGGTGCGGCGTCCAGGCCAGCTTGTCGCCGGGAACGCGATCCAGCAGTCGCTTTGTGATTGCCGCCTCTTCGCGGAACTCGTTGACCGCCGATTGGAATGTGGAAGTCGGAGCCACCATCGTTGCCATTTCTATCCTCCTGAATCTTCAAATGAACCGCGGGGTGCCCACCCTGCCCGCGCTTTCTGCGGGAGAGTGGGATTTTGAGTTTCGTTCCTGTCTAAGCCGAATTCTTCGTCAGCCTTTTGAGATCGACCATGTTGCCATTGCTGTAGCGATCATGATGCCGGACCCATGCCATGGGATGCGGCAACGAATCCTCGTCGCGTCCTTGCGCCGTCATATCGAGGAAGTTGTACGTGGGAATCAGAATGTCGAGGCCACGCGCATAAGCTGAGTAGGTATGAAAGATGTCTTCGCCCCGCTTACAGAAGGCGCTCAGCCCGGGCCCTTCCTCAGATGGGAATCCGGCATTCTGGTAGTTGTAATATGCTTTCCCGCTGGCCATTTCGTCTTTCGTAAAGGAAACGTGGAAATCAGCGTTGAAATCTGTGCTGAATGACGAGACCCACTTGAAGCGCCATCCCATTCGCTTTTTGAATGCTTCAATTTCCGGCAGGGTCGCTCGCGACACTACCGAAAGCGTGGTGCTCCGCTGAGCCAGATGTAATCTGACGGCATCGAACGAGTCAGCAAGAAAGGAGCAACTGGGGCAGCCTTCCTTCCAACCGGGGCCGAACATGAAATGGTAGATGAGGAGCTGGCTGCGTCCCTCGAACAGATCGACGAGGCTCTCGCTGCCGTTCGGTCCTTCAAAGACATAGTTCTTTTCGATCTGTTCCCATGGCAATTCGCGTCTTTGCCGGCTCAGCTCGTCGCGCAGACGGGTGAACTCCTTTTCTTTTTGCAGAAGTTCTTTTCGAGCAGCCAGCCATTCTGCCGGACTAACAACTTTATGGGTTGACTTCTCAAGAGTTGTGTTCGTCATGATCATTGCTCCTTCTGCTTCGAATCATTGGTTTTCTCTCTGCGCAGAATCTTCGCGACCAGCGCGGTAACACCGCCGGTGGAGATCACACTACCCACGACCAGCCCTGCACTTGCGACACACGCTGGACACATACATCCTCCTCACTTTTTCTTTGCTTCGGCGCGCTGTTTGATGCGGTCGTTCATGCTGGTCCAGCCTTTGCTGACACCGCGCCGGTGCTCTTCCTGAATCACGCCAAAGGCCTTGTGATGAAATCTGATCAGGGTTCCATCTTTCTCTTCACTAAGCCGGTATTGCAGGTTGTTGGCAACCGCATAGGACATGAAAAGCGGTCCGGTGATTTCCAGCAGCATCGGCCGCTTGATGGACTGGACGTGGCCCCACAGGTGCCCGTCGTCGTTCCCGAGATCACGAAACCATCTGCCTCCCGGCCATGCCTCGAGTTTCATTGGCATCTTCTGTTCCGGAGTTTCATTCTCCGGACCAATCTGTTCCAGCAGAGCCTCGAACGTAGTTTCGAGCGAGGCTTTCACGTGGATCTCTTGGTTTACGACTAAGGTCAGACTTTCAATTCCCGGCATTGTCGAACTGGCACTCATGCTTCCTCCTGAAATGTTTTAGGACTGAGTCAAGAAACCCGATAGAACCCCGGCGAAGACCCCTGGTCGCTCTTCCAATTTGGCTGAAACGCGGCTCAGCCCGCGTTCGATTCCCTGTCCTTCTCCTCTGCGCGCTCTTTGATTCGCGTCAATTGATGCGCCCACAGTCGCTCAAATGTTTTGGTCCATTCATGCAGCGGACGAATACCCTCCGCATTCGCCTGATACAGCATCTGTCGCCCGTGACGCCGTACGCGTACTAATCCAACGTCCCGTAAAACACGCAAATGCTTCGACACCGAAGGCTGCTCAAGCTTCAGGCGAACTACCAAGTCGTTCACAGAATGTTCGCCCGAAGCCAGACGATCGAGGATCTCTCGGCGCCGCGGCTCTGCCACTGCGTTAAAGGAATCTGAGGTAGTTGCTGCCCTCGCCATGTCTCGACGATATATTCCTATATGGGAATATGTCAAGTACAAAATATGCGGCGCTTGAAATGGGAACACTCAGCACGTGCCGGAAGAACCCCCGTAGAGTCCGCAGTCGGTTATCTGGCTTCTGCCCGGGAGAGTGCGATCGATGTTAATGGCCGGCGCCGACGGCACCTTTTCTGCCCACAGACTTTTTCAGTGCAAACACGATGGGAATGCACCCGAAGCACACCAACGCCATATAGCGAAAATCGTCCACGTAGGACCAGAGGCGTGCCTGGGCGTTCAGATCTTGCGCCATGAGCCCGTAGGCGCGGTGGAGCGCGTCCGCCGATGATGCTCCATGCGCGGACAAGTAGGCTTGCATGCCATGGATCGTGCCCTGCACCGTGGTTCTGCCGGGATCCAGGGAGTGCACGAGTTCGCTGCGGTGCAGTTGCTGGTGGCGCGCGACAATCGTATTCACCACGGAAATTCCGATGCTGCCACCGATATTGCGGAGCAGGTTATAGAGGCCGCTGGCGTTGCCAATCTCCTCATTCTTGAGGAACGCCATGGTAGTTGTGGACAGCGGGACAAATACGCAGCCTGAGCCAAAGCCGCTGATGATGATGGCCCACAGAAACGTCCATTGCCCGATCGAGAGGCTAACCTCGCCGAACCACAAGCTGGCAACAGCGAACAATACAAAGCCAAAGACGATTAGATATCGGTTATCGATTTTCGCAGTCAGGTAGCCAATCATGGGCATGGCGATAATGGCTCCAACGCCGCGCGGACTCACCGCCCAACCGGCCGCCAGCGCGGTGTATCCCATGAGCTCCTGATAAAACAGCGGCAGCAGTGTGACCAGGCCGTAGATTGCCGCGCCAAAGAGGCCAATCAGCAAACAGCCAAGCGTGAAATTACGATGCCGAAAGACACGCAGATCTACCAGAGGGTTCTTGTGGCGGAACTCGCGAATCAAAAATGCGACGAAGGAGATGAACAGGACCGCAGTTGCCCAGCGGATCCAAGTTGCGCTGAACCAGTCGTCTTCCTGACCCTTATCGAGAATGATTTGCAGGCAGCCCAGCCACAGGGCAAGCAGGCCGAGTCCGATGCCATCGAATCTGCCGGGCTTTGCCTCTTTCACATAGGAAGGATCTTGCACATAGCGCGAGATCATGACGACGGCAAAGATGCCAACCGGAATGTTGATGTAAAAAGCCCATCGCCACGAATAAGCATCCGTGAGCCATCCACCGAGAGTTGGCCCGAGCACGGGCGCGACGACGACGCCCAACGCGAACACGGCCATGGCGCTGCCCCTTTTTTGGGGAGGGAAACTTTCCAGCAGGATGGATTGGGAGAGAGGTTGCAGGGCTCCACCTCCGGCACCCTGCACAGCTCGTGCGATCAGAATGAAGGCCAAATTGGTGGCCGCTCCACAGGCAAAAGAAGCAAAGGTGAAGATCACAATACAGGCGATCAGGAATCGCTTTCTGCCGAAGCGCAGAGAGAACCAACTGCTGGCCGGCAGAATAATGGCGTTCGCAACAAGATAGCTGGTAAGGACCCATGTCGCCTCATCGTTGGTTGCAGATAGGCTGCCGGCGATGTATGGCAGGGCGACCGCCGCGATGGAAGTGTCCAGCACTTCCATGAACGTGGCCAACATTACGGCAATGGCCACGAGCCAAGGATTAGCTCCGCCCGGAGCCGACGTGTCTTGTGGCGTCATTATCTTTCTCGGGCCGGTGAGCTTTCGAAAAAAGGGAAAATGTAGAGATGCTCCTGGGAGGGCGAAGGTTGATCTTTCAATGTGAATTTTCCGTCATGCGAAAATCACGAAAAAAGGGCTTGGATTGTCGTCCGAGATGGAGTATTTTGGCCGACATCAAATCAGGGGTCTGGCTTGGGTCTCACCTCGGCCAACACTGGGGACATTTACCGCGCGAACCGCCCTGCCTTTCCGCGCCATGTTTCCGGACGACGTGAAATCTGCCAGCACGAAGGGATCCAGCCGTGCGATCTTCCGTTTCCTGCTCCATCCTGTTAGCGCTATGCATTCTCAGCAGCAACTTGTTTGCGGCGGGCGCTCCATCAGCCAGCGACACCACCACTGCCGCAACAACTCAGTTCGTCATCCCAGGTCCGCAGCGATCTTTTCTGCGCATGGCCGGGATCAGCCAGAAAGTCACGCCGGAAGAAGTTCTGCCCTTGCTCAGCCGAAACATATTCACGGAAGGCTACCAGGGCTCCAGCCACCCGACGGAGTTTCTCATTCTGCTCAGACGGTATGTGGTCCAAGCCAGGGAGTTGTCGTTACTAGCTTCGCAGACGGGAATGGTTCTCCGCGTTACGGGCTGCAATGACGCAACGCCGCTACTGCGTATTCTTGGTTATCGAATCCGGCCGAATTGTGGCGCTCCCAGCACGTCTCTGCAGACCGAGGATCCGGAGAGGGCGTTTCTCGCCATCGACTCCGGGTTCCCGTTACCAGCTCTGGAGCAAACGCTGCAAGGAGGAAAACCGTTCGAGTACTCGTACTCATCCGGCGCAGTCCCTGTGTTGTTTGCCGAAAGCGACTGGACTCAGCTGAGCAAGAAGAATCTCAGAGAAAACAGCAGAGACTTGCTGGAAAGCATGCTCTTTGATCCGTCTATTGCCCGGCTTTACTGGGCATTTTCGCGGCTCGAAGCAGAAACCGCAAGATCGCTCAAGGACTCGGTTGGGCTGAGTAAGCTCCTTCCGTATGCCGCAGTGCTGGATTTTTATGGAAGAGAACTGTGCATCAGCAACGGAAGTGTGATTGTCCCGGGCGGCGAACGTGCCGCGGCGGGTTGGAAAGAACTGGTCGGAGCCGATCCATCGTCTCCCGCCAGTTTCGTACCTAAACTGCTGGCCAAGGACAAAGGTTGGCTGGCTGCTTATTTTGATGTTCTCTCGCGCAGTGGCCGCAAGCAGCAGGAATATTTTACGGATCCAAACAGACTGAAGCTCTTCTACAGCGGACTTCGTGCTCCCGATCCAACCGCACCCGCGACTCGCGGTTCCTTCAGACCGGCGCCATGGATGCTGCTGCTGGCTACGCGGCTTCACTTGGACGCGTCTGGAGGACCGCTGGTGCCAGGCGGTCTCGATGAGTGGAATGACGTCATCTTCCATTTACGCGATTCTGGACTGGCGCGAAAGTGGGCGAAGCAAAGCTTCCAGGTAAAGAACCCCGATCAGTTGATCAAGATCATGTTCGCATTATCGCGGGCACCCAGCGATGCAACGCCGCTGCAAGCTTACGTCGCCATTAGTGAAATGGACGCCAGACGGTCTCCAGAACACCGATTGGCGCCCGGGACAGTACGTCTTTTGGCACGCAAGTTCGATGATTTCAGTGCTCAGTATAGGATCTTCTCGGAGTTTCCCGAACTCAACGATCAATCCATCACATTATTCCTGCAGACAGCGCAAGCGCTGCATAGCGTTCCCATGGGAGATCGCGGAAACGCTTTCGGGATCTTCCAGGCGGATGTCGGGATGTGGCAGATCCTGGCTCGCCAGGGACAGATTGCAAACTCGCAGCTGAATGAGTCGTGGCAGCATTTGATCAAGCCCTTTGCGGGGGTTCGGTCCTCTGCGCAGGTGTACGACGCCGGACGCACATCCCTTGCAGAACTATTCCGGTCTTCGACTGGAAAACCTGCGGTCTCGCAGGATGCGATCATCGATTTGCTGGCGGGACCGGCACAAACCAGCTCTGCGGGCAAAGAGATGCACCGGGAGAGTGCAGCCAGGATCCGCTCGGTACTGGACGATCAACGCCTGGTTTCGCTCGATACCCTAATCACACTCGGAGACGCTCTAAAGGACAAGGCGCGAGGCAAGCAGCCGGAAGAGTACGTGTTTCTGTTAGCTGCCCAGACAAAGGAATTCGAAATGCCGCGGCCGATTTTCACGATGAGCGAGCATGAGGAATGGGCCGCCGGAATTTATAACAGCCATCACACCGACCTGCAGATGAAGACGGACTTGCCGAGAATTCTCAAGTCCACCAGCGCATCGCAACGGCAAATCGAGGACGCGCGCGGACAACTTGCTTCGTTCCTTCGAGACACCCTGGTCGGCCTCAACTATGCCTATTACGAGCCCCCGGGGGCCCAGGCGCTGCATAATAATCCCCTGCTGGTGCGCTCGCATGACTTTGCAGGCGAAACCGTAACTGGTCTTAAGACGCTCTGGCAGGCACCGGAACTGTTTGGCGAAGGTTCGCCGGCCGGCGGCGGCGCGCATCTCGTGGGCTCGCTCGCTGATCTTCCGTATTCCTTGGCGATCCTCGAACAGGACTTCATCTCTCCGGCCAGCGTTCAAGCGCTGATCTGGAAGGAAGTCACGCCCGAGTTGTTGGCAAGTGCAATTCTTCCCCGCTGGTGGGACATCAGTCCAGCGGAGATGCATGCCGTTGCACTCTATCAACGGGCGGGAGAGGAACTGCTGACCGCGTCCGTAAAGGATGAGGGCCTCCGCAGTAAAGTTCTAAACATTCTCTCCAATCGGATGCTACCTCAGCGTTCGAGACAGGTGGAAGAAGGCCTCCGAGCTGGCCGCATTTCGCAAGTCGTCTCTCAAGCCATGCCCGCCGATACCTTTTATCTCGCCGTGGAATTTCTTGAGGAGTACCCGGATCGCATCGCGGAGATCGGGAGCGCCACTCAGGAACTGCAGGAACTGTGCCGCCAGCATCCGGAGCAAGCGAATTGGAGGCGGATATCGCATGATTTTGGCATTCCACATCCTGCCATGGCGCAGAACTATGGGCTCGAACTGCTGAACGTGCTGCCCATGCCGCCGTTTGCCGGAGAGGCCAACCGTTTTCTGGCGGAATCCTGGGACTCCCCCAATTTGTACTGGGCGCGTTTGGCTGACGAACGAGGGTACTCTCCAGTCATGCTGAATCACCTGGTCCCGGAACTCACGCGAATGATGGTGGAGAGAATTTTCGCAACCGATTTTGAGGATTGGCCGGCACTCCTCCGCGCCATGCACGAAGCGGGTACCGATTTCCGCGCGGGCAAAGTAGTAGCACCCGAAACAATTCGAGCCGGGCGTCCCTGAGCTTTTTCTGTTCAGAGATTCTCGTTTCTGGATGAGAACTGACGAGCCATACAGTGATCCGAAGGCACAAAGGATCACAGAGTAGGAATAAAGTCATGGTAAGGAAATTGTCACTGCTGATTGTCGCTTCTCTGGCCGCAACTTTTTCTCTGGAGATGCACCTTTCTGCCCAGAGCGATCCAGATATCCATGTCACCGTGAACATGGTCCAGCTCAACGTCGCGGTCACGGATAAAAAAGGAAATTACATCACGGGGCTCAACCCTAAGGACTTCGCCATTTACGAGGATGGCATCCTGGAAAAGCCCGCGACATTTGCGGAGGGCAATGAGCCGGCGCGCAATCTTGGAGATCTCGCCGATTCCGCTGTGGCTGGAACGGGCTCCGGCGCGGGCTCCTCCGCGGGCTCGAACCAGGCGTTTAGCGACCTCGTGAGTGGCGCGAACGTATTTGTTCTGTTCGACACAAGCGACTACATGTATCGCGGCTTCGTCTTTGCACAAGACGCGATCAGCGACTTCATACGATCGCTAGGGAACGCCGACAAGATTGCTTTTTACTCTTACAGCCGGGACCTCTCGCGGGCTGCCCCGCTCACTGCTGACCGGAGGCAGGTGCTGCAGGCTGTCCGCTCCACTGTCGCAGGAGACCAGGCAGCCCTGTACAACTGCCTGCTGCTGACGCTGAAAGATGCAGCTCAAAACACGGGACGAAAAGTCGTGGTGGTGTTTTCCAACGGACCTGATAACTCGAGCGTAGTGCCACCGGAAGATGTCGCCGAATTTGCACAATCCGCGGGCGTGTCCATTTACATGATCAGCACGCAGGAAGCGCGCCTGGAGCCAGTGTCCACAGCGGTTTTCGATCGCATGACCGCCGCCACTGGCGGCAAAGCTTACTTTGCGAAAAACTGGAAGGATGAACAACAGGCCTTCGCTTCCATCCGCGACGATCTTGCACATCTCTACTCTTTGAGCTATTACCCAAAAGCCAATGCAAACAGTGGCTGGCGGACGATCGCGGTCAGGCTCGTTGGCGGTCAACTGAAGAAGTACAAGGTACGCACTCGAAGCGGATATCGTCCTTTGCCATCCCGCTTTTCCGGGGTAAACAGAACTGCGCTCGCTGAGCCTTCCCCGAGTGCTCCTCCGGCGGCGAGTGCTGGCGCGAGTGCGGGCACAAATGCGACCACATCGGACGCAAGCCTTTCTTCGCGAGAAAGGCGGTAGCCGTAAGAACGGGTCCGTGTTTGGTGAAGCCCTGGCTGGCGCTGCTAAACTCGGCACATGCTGGTAAAGCTTCTGGGGTCAGCAGCCGGTGGGGCATTCCCTCAGTGGAATTGCGCTTGCCACAATTGCCGGGCAATCCGCAAAGGGACCTTCCAGGGCAAAATTCGCAGTCAAACACAAGTGGCCGTCTGCGGTGATTCGAACTCCTGGTTTCTGCTCGGCGCCTCACCCGACCTGCGAGCACAAATCGAGTCCACACCGGAACTTCATCCACGCCATGGCCTTCGCGATTCGCCGATCTCGGGAGTGGTTTTGCTCAATGCTGACATCGATCATATTCTCGGACTGCTGCTGCTTCGCGAACTGCAGCCGCTCTCTGTGTACGCGACTCGTTCCACACGTGGCATCTTGACGCAAGATAATTCCATGTTCAGGATGCTGGAACGCGTTCCCAATCAAGTGATGTGGACCGAGATTCGCCCGCCCACACCGTTTCCGCTTCTGGATCCCGCAAAGCACGACTCCGGCATAAGTTGCCGGGCAGTCTCGGTCGGGAGCCACTTTCCGGCGTATGTTTCAGAGCGCAGGCAGTCCGAACTGGCAAGTGGAGAATCGTCGTTAGGGCTGATCGTCAAAACCACCACAGGCAAGCGCCTGGCCTACTTGCCTGCCGTTCCGCAGATCACCGACTCTCTACTGTCGGAAATTGAGTCCTCGGATGTGCTTCTATTCGACGGCACGTTCTGGGATGATGACGAACTGATTCGGGTCCAAGCTTCCGGGCGTACGGCTCGGGAGATGGGACACGTACCCGTATCCGAGAGCCTGCGCTCTGTTGGCACAAGTCAGACGGCCTCGTAAAATCTACATCCATATCAACAATACGAATCCCATGCTGAACGAGGCTGGACCGGAGTATCGCCAGGTGCGCAACGCGGGCTGGGAGATTGCGGAGGATGGATGGCAGTTCGAACTGTAGAGGCGAACCCGGAAGCCCCGCTCTCGTTCGACGAACTGCGAGCGCAATTGAGAGCAGTTGGCGAAGAACGCTACCATCACAAGCATCCCTTTCACCTGATGATGCACGAAGGCAGTTTGAGCCGTGGGCAACTTCAGGCATGGGCCCTCAACCGCTATTACTATCAGAGCATCATTCCCATCAAAGACTCGATCATTCTTTCGCGTGGGACTGATCCCGCGTTTCGCCGCGCCTGGCGCAAGCGCGTGATTGACCATGACGGAGACGAACATCGGGATGGAGGCATCAAGCGCTGGCTTAAACTCGCCGAGGCCACGGGATTGAGCGCCGATCAGGTTCGTGCAGGACACGGCATCCTTCCGGCGACGCGCTTTGCAGTCAACGAGTACCTGAACATTGTTCGGAGCCGCAGTTTGCTGGAAGCGGTTGCGTCATCGTTAACTGAATTGTTTTCACGCGACCTGATTTCTGTGCGCATGGAAAAGCTGCGGGAACATTATCCCTATGTTTCGGAGGGATTGGAGTATTTCGAAGCCCGGCTGACGCAGGCTCCAGAAGATGCGCTCTATGCAATCCACTACGTATACGAGAATGCCAAGACCCGAGCCGATCAGGAGCTTGCGGTGCGGGCTCTGCGAGATAAGTGCGACATCCTGTGGGCGCAACTGGATGCCCTATACTTTGCCTATGTGCAGCCAGGCTGGCCTCCTCCTGGAGCGTTTCGCATCTAACTGGATATGCCTGCTCCTGTTGACGAAAGCCGACCTTGCCTTGCCGCCGGGTGCCGATGGGGCGGAACTGAAGAGAATCGGATGATCCTGTTCCCCGAAGGTGCAATCAAATTGCAGAGTACTGGAAGACAAGTGCTTGAGCGCTGCGATGGGAAACGCACGTTCGGAGAAATTATTGCGGAAATCCAGAAGGAGTTTGGCACCACGGATCCGCACAAGATTCGCGCTGATATAAGCACGTTCCTGGAACAATTGCAGCGTCGACGGATCGTCGATTATTGATGATCCATTGAGCAGTGACTGAATGCTTCCGAACCCACTTGCTCTCATCGCCGAAGTAACTCACCGCTGCCCGCTGCACTGCGTCTACTGCTCTAATCCTGTGCGGCTGGAGGGAACGCAGTCGGAGCTTTCGACTGCGGAATGGATATCCGTATTCCACCAAGCGGGAAAACTCGGGATGTTACATGCGCACTTTACTGGCGGCGAGCCTTTGGCACGCCCTGATCTTGGAGAGCTAATCGCGGCCGCCCGCGCTTCTGGGCTTTACACGAATCTGATTACGTCAGCCATCGGGCTCCAGGAAAATCGCCTGCAGCAGTTAGTTGACGCCGGTCTCGATCACATTCAGGTCAGCTTTCAGGATTCGAGAGAACCCGCGGCAAACTGGATTGCCGGCGCCAAGGCCCATGCGCATAAGGTGGAAATCTCACGCGCAATTCGCAAGCACAAGATCGCATTCACAGTGAACCTGGTTGTGCATCGGCAAAATCTGGATCACCTGGAAGAGATGATCGCGTTCGTCGAGCAGTTAAACCCGGAACGCGTTGAGATAGCACACGCTCAGTATTACGGGTGGGCGCTGGCGAATCGCGCGGCCCTGCTCCCGACTCGCGAGCAACTTGATCGCGCGGTGACGATTGTTGCTGACGCGGAAAGGCGACTTGCCGGACGAATGCGTATCGACTCAGTCGTGCCCGATTACTATGCGAAATATCCCAAAGCCTGCATGGGGGGTTGGGGACAAAGATTATTACTGATCAATCCTTCGGGAAAAGTTCTGCCCTGCCATGCAGCGGAAGTGCTGCCCGGGATGTCATTCGAGAACGTGCGCGACAAGTCTCTTGCATGGATCTGGCAGGAATCAGCATCGTTTCAGCGCTTTCGCGGGGAGGCATGGATGCCCGAGCCTTGCCGCAGCTGCGAACGCCGCGTCCATGACTTCGGTGGATGCCGCTGCCAGGCGTTGCTGCTCGCGGGCGACGCCAATGCGACCGATCCTGCATGTTCCCTCGCACCGGCGCACGAAATCGTCGAAGCTGCTGTGCGCAAGGCAAATTCGGATTTCTCTGCTGTGCAACCTGTGCATGGATCATCTTTTGTGCAGCTGCAGTGGCAGACTGAGGGCTTTTGGACCTACCGCACGAATCCTGAGTGAACTGGAAGAGTGTCAAGTCAGAGCTGGCAACGCAGAATTCCGAGTGCGACTGCCGTCCAGCCGCAGATCCAGAATCCGTAAGCTACCAGCGAATGCCAACTGTGATGGGACGCAGGTCTGTGGTGATGTTGTTGTGCTTGCCGTGCAGGTAGCGAAACTCGACGTAGAGATCCACATTGGGGCGGATCTTGCGCGTGATCCCTCCCCCAAAGTTATAGCCGAACTCATTTTGGCTGGAGTGCAGGAACTGGCCATTGATCGGCAAGCTGCCATTGAAGCAGTGTCCCCACCAGATAAAAAAAGAATTGCAGGCTGATCCTGGAATGGCGCTGGAAGAATCAAGCTTGCCGGAGCGGCGGTAAAACCCTGGGCCAAACACGACGTAGCCGCCCCAGTTTTTGCTCACGGGGATGTTGATGATGGGATCGAGAGTGAGCGAGTAAACGTGATTCGTTGCACCGGGAGCCTGCGCGGCCTGCAGGGCTGAAGTTCGCAGGGGCAAGTTATCAAACTGGAAGTCGAGGCGCAGTCCAAAGTACTTCCCGTAATTGCGCGCCGCACCCACTGCGGCAATGCCGCCCCCTCCACGCACGAATTTCTGCGTAGTCCCGTTGGTGAGACTGGCGCCACCTGCAACGTTGAACGTCCATTTCTTGTATTCGTTGCCTTTAGTTTTCTGGGGTCGTTCGATCTCTTCCGGGGGTGCTTCCTGAGCGCCGGGTTGCTGTGCTTCTGGCTGCTGTTCGGTTTGAGGCTGTTGTCCGGCGGGTTGCTGGGCAGGAGCTTGTTGGGCATGAACGGTTACGGCCGCCGGCAGAATCATCAGCATCAGCGACGACAATGCCGACACCCTCGCGAACTTTCGAATCATTCATTCTCCTCCCGCTGCCGGGTTGCAGAACGCCGCGCTCGAACGAGAGGCGCTTGTAAAAGAGCGTGTCTGCGATGCTCCCGCTGAATGCGCTTCACAGCAGGCAGGCACCATATTATCAACTTTGATGCTGCGTGCGCGCACGATGCCGCCCGGCGCTGTCATACCTGATGTCGTTCAATCAGCTTGCACGAGGACTTTGCGGTTTGCTGGAAACGCCTGTCGCCGTATGATAGTGAATTCCATTTCGTGAATGAGGGTGCTTGGCCAAGCAAACGTCGAAAACGAGTACGAAAGGCGTCCCGCAAAATGGGGCCGATAAGACTTCCGCATGCCGCATCGCATTAATCGGATTCGGTACCGTTGGCCGTGCTGTAGCCAAAATTCTTTGTGAAAGCCCTACTCCGCTTTTGCAGCTCACGCATATCTGCAACCGCAACGTTGAACGAAAAAAGCAAGATTGGATTCCGCGAGATGTGATCTGGACGGATTCCGTGGAATCAGTGCTGCAATCGGACGTAGATGTGGTTGTCGAACTCATCGGCGGGTTGAATCCGGCGGAACACATCGTGCGAGACGCGCTGGACTGCGGCAAATCGGTGGTCACCGCCAATAAGCAACTCATCGCTCGGCATGGTCCGGATCTGCTGCAATTGGCGGCCGGCAAGGGAGTTCAACTGGAATTCGGAGCATCCGTCGCGGGAGGAGTTCCGGTCCTTCCCGCTTTGCGCACGGGCCTGAGCGGAGACCGACTGCACGGCATTGCGGGTATTTTGAACGGCACTTGCAATTACATTTTGAGCCGGATCGAGAGTGCGAGAATTCCTTTCAGCCAGGCGCTGGAAGAAGCGCAGGCTCGAGGATACGCTGAGGCCGATGCCTCCGAAGATCTGGACGGCGGGGATGCGCGAGCGAAACTGGCAATTTTGGCGCTGGCAGGATTGCACGCGCGCGTCACTCCAGAATCGGTGCGCGCCCGAACGATTCGCGCCGTAGATGCTGTGGATTTCGATTATGCCGCCGAACTGGGATGCACCATCCGGCAAATATCGCGTGCCGACTTGAAAGACAACAACAGTCTTTTCGCCGAGGTGGGCCCGTGCCTGGTTCCGGCGGATTCACCGTTTGGACGTGTGCAAAGGAACCTCAACCTTGTGCTCACCTCCGGGCGGTATAGCGGTGATATGGCTTTCCTGGGTGCGGGTGCCGGAGGCGATCCGACAGCAGTCGCGGTGGTCTCAGATTTGATGTTTGTGGCGCAGGGGCTTTCTACGATGAAAAAAGAAGCTGCTCGCCACGTCTTCACGCCGGAGATCAGCTGCGATTTCGAAACCGCATGGTATCTACGGTTTTTCGTTCGCGATCAGCCAGGCATCGTGGCGCGTCTGGCTCAGATAATGGCGGCACATCATCTGAATATCGACTCTCTGCTCCAAAAACCCGGGTTCGAGAAGAGTTCGTTGCCCTTCGTAATTACTTTGGAACCTTGCCGGGATTCCATGCTGCATCCGGCGCTGGAACAGATGTCGGGGCTGGAGTTTGCAACGCGACCCTGCCTTTGCTTGCCGATTCTGCGCTGAGATTTGCGGTAGACAGAAGAAACGCCGATCGTTTCCGATCGGCGTCTTAGAATTCCCGGACCGAGATCTAGTTCCAAAAAGGGTTGTTTAGACCTGCGGGTGCGAGCGCGCTATCCGCTTTTGACTCCGTACCCGATTCATCCGAAATTTTCTCATCGGTGAGGCGGGATGGTGGAGGTGCGCTAACTTCCTCACTCTTACCCGGCGTAGGATCGAAAGGATATTGAGATTTCATAGCAAGACTCCTGTTTCTCTTATGATGTGATTCCATTAAACACCCTGAACACACTCTGGCGCCGTTAAAAATTTTGATGACAGCTATTGAAAAACCAAATGCGGAAGTCAGCCTATCGCAGCCACAGGATTCGGGTTCGATTTATGCTGATTCTGACCTCTGATACGGCCAAGAATCGAAATCTCTCCTAAAGGACGCCATCGTGAAATATCGCAAGCTGGGACGTACAGAATTCGAAGTGAGCGACATCGCCTATGGATTGTGGGGTATGAGCGGATGGAGCGGATCGGATGATGAGGAATCGCTCGCGTCGCTTCAGCTATCAGTAGATCTCGGGTGCAATTTCTTTGACACCGCGTGGGCGTATGGCGAAGGCAAAAGCGACGGTTTACTGGGCGAGACCATGCAACGTAACGCCGGAAAACGGCTCTATGCCGCCTCGAAGATTCCTCCTGCTAACGATCGCTGGCCGGCACTGCCAGAATACAAGTACAGCGACGTTTTCTCGGCAAAACATGTATTCAAATTCGCGGATCTCATCCGGAAACAGCTACGAGTCGACAGCATTGATGTGCTGCAATTTCACGTCTGGGATGACTCCTGGACGGACGAACCCGAGTTTCGCTCGACCGTCGAAAAGCTGAAGAAAGATGGCATCATCCGTTTCTTTGGCCTAAGCCTGAATCGCTGGGAGCCATGGAATGGCCTAAAGGCGATTCGCACTGGGCTGGTCGATACTGTGCAGGTGATCTACAACATCTTCGACCAGGCCCCGCAGGATGAACTGTTTCCCTTGTGCCAGGAAATGAACGTAGGGGTGATCGCGCGCGTGCCGTTCGATGAGGGCAGCCTCGGGGGCAAGATGACGCTGGAGACGCGCTTTCCCAAGGGTGACTGGCGTGCGGGATATTTTGGCCCTCAAAATCTACCTCAGACAATCGCTCGAGTAGAGAAACTGCAGACGATTTTGCCGCCGAAGATGACGCTGCCGGAGCTGGCACTAAGATTCATTTTGTCGCATCCCGCGGTGAGCACGACCATAGCCGGAATGCGTAAAGCGCAGCACGTAAAGCAGAACATCAGCGCAAGCGACGCTGGGCCGCTCGATAGCTCTCTCCTCGAGCAACTCAAACAACATCGCTGGGATCGGAAACCGCGACCGTGGTCCGACTAGTCTTTGGCGGCAAATCTCTTGAAGAAGGTTTGCGTTAAGTTACGAGGACTGGTTGTGCGTTAGCTACGGACAGATAATTAATTCGAAACCCATGCCTGTACTCACGGTCTCGTGACTTTGCAATGGAATGGCGACCCCGGAGGGGCTCGAACCCCCAACCCTCAGTTCCGAAGACTGATGCTCTATCCAGTTGAGCTACGGGGCCGTGAGATTACCGCTTGAGGTGCGGCACAAAAGACCAGCAAAAAATTGGGGTGGGAAACGGGAATCGAACCCGCAACCGCCGGAGCCACAGTCCGGTGCTCTGCCAGTTGAGCTATTCCCACCGCAAGAACCTAATTATAGCAAGCAGGGCGAGCTTAAGAGCTTCAACCGAAGAGCGACGAAGGTCGAGCGCGAAGACGGAAGGGCCTAAATTCTGCCCACACCCACGTATTCGAATCCCAAAGCACGCAGGCGCGTAGAGTCCAGCAAGTTTTTCGTGTCCACAATGACGGGTTTCTTAAGCAGGTGCTTGATTCGGTCAAAGTCGAGGGCGCGGAACTCAGGCCAGCCCGTGCCAACGATCAGGGCGTCCGATCCCTCCGCCACAGCGTAGGCCGAGTCGCAATATCGGACTGACGAGTTCAATCGGATCTTAGCTTCCGGGATGGCCACTGGATCGTACGCCCGCACGTGAGCGCCCTTCGATACGAGCGTCTCGGCCAGACGCACAGAAGAGGATCCTGCGACGGAATTCGTATTGGGCTTAAAGGCTAATCCGAGGATCCCGACTTCCTTGTTCTCGACGGAATTCAGGGCAGCGGCCACCTTTTCGGCCAGACGGTCCGCGAGAGAAAGATTCACCTCCCGAGCGGCACTCAGGACTTTGAGCGGAACGCTATGCGAGATTGCAAGAGCCGTGAGCGAATCCATGTCAGTTTCGGCAAAGACTCCACCCATCCCTGCTCCTGGCTGTAAGCACCGCGGCGCGATCTTTTTGTCCAAGCCGAGAGCCAGGGCAAGATTCACTGCATCCGCATTGACTCGTTCGCAGAGAGTGGCCACTTCGTTTATGAACGATATCTTCGTTGCGACGAAGGCGGTAGCCGCTTCGCGGACGAGCTCGGCGGTCGCCTGGTTAGTCACAATTACCGGCACACCACGCATGACCAATGGATGAAAGATTTGCTTGAGCACCTGTACGGCCTCTATGGAGGTCGATCCCAGAATCAGGCGGTCAGGCCAGTTGAAATCCTCAACCGCACAGCCATCCGTGAAAAACATGGGTTGGGAAACAATCGTGGCCTCCAGGCCCGCGTCCTTCACGCTCTTCTCGAGAGCGTTGGCCGTACCCACGGCAACAGGAGTGACAATCGTCAGAATCGGAGGCTTTGGCGCCAGGCGAATGATTCGCAGCGCAAGATCGTTCAGATTTTCCGGCTTGTCTTCGGCCAGAAAGATCACTCCGGTTCTTCGAGAAAAGGTTTCGATATCGGTGGAGTAAGAGAGTCGCCCGGCGCGAACGTTGCGGCGAATGATTTCTTTGAGATTCTTTTCGAAGAACGGGATATTCCCTTGCGCCATTTCAACCATGCGGGTGCGGTCGGGATGGCAACAGGAAACCGGCGTGCCAAAATCCGCCAGGCAAGCCGAAATGACGGTTCCCAGGTACCCTGATCCGTAAACCCCAATCTGCATGTGGTTGTCTCCCGGTGGCTGGCCGGAAACCCGCGTGGGGGAGGGATTTCAACGAGGTTCGCCCAGACCTGCTCTACTCTTTATCTACAGGTCGGCAGCGTCATTTTCAATGCACTGGAGGGAAGTGTACCTAGGGCCACCCGGAGGTAGCCGTCGTAACTGAGAAAAGTAATAAATGGGTCGGTTACGAGCTAGCGGGAAACCAGGCTTCCCCCGAGCAGCACAGGGGCCAAATCAACCCAGCAGTTGGCGGATTCTTCGCGCACAAACGTTAATCTTTCCAGTGAGATGCGCCTGCTGCCACGGTAGTCTTGCCAGCGCTGGCGGGCGGTTTCATAGGCGCTCTGTGCCGGCTTCTCCGAACCCATCTTCACGACGGTGAGGTGCGGGATGTAAGGCCACTCCTCCTGGAACCGCAAGACCTCCGTATTTAACTTTTCGTGCAACGCGCGCATCCGCGCTGACGCGGACTCTATGCGAATGAACACTGTAGGCGTAATCGGGATGAAGGTCTCCACTGCACCCAAGGTCACCTGAAATGGCTCCTCCTGGCCGCACACTTTCTCCAGGAGCTCGATCGCGGCACTCTCGCTGCCCTGCAGCGGACGTGGAGGCAAGATGGTCAGGTGGGCGGGAATTTGAGGGAGGTCGGGATGCAGCTCCCTCCGGAGCTTCTCCACGAACTCTCCTGGAGGACTTTTCACATACGCCACCAGCGCGTAACGGGGCTTCTGCATACCTGAACAAAAATTATACCCTGTGCGGCTAATCTGGCTGCGCCAACCAGATCTGATCATCACCGGGCGAGCTTATGCTAAGGGATGTGGCGGAACGGTGATCGTTTATAATCAACAGATGTCGGGGCGTAGCGCAGCCTGGTAGCGCACCTGCCTTGGGCGCAGGGGGTCGTAGGTTCAAATCCTATCGCCCCGACCATTAAGTTACTGAGCATACGGGAATTACGCTTTCTTCAATGTCCAGAAACGTCCCATCGTTTGGCTATCTCCAGATTTTCTAAAAGGAAGCACAACCCGCACCACACTGGACTGCGCAGAACGTTTCGCTCACTGACCGGGCTGCGTGTACAGGTTCATCGTTGTGCGAATGTCGACGTCGCGCAACAGTTCCTGCTGTACTTTCACATCGGAGCATGAATGAGTAGGTGGGCGGAACGTGTCCGAGCCTATGTATGAGTGCCGATCTGTGCCCCAATTCCGGCCAGCTTGATTTGCCTCGCCAACATTCTGCAGAAGCGAAACTCCCGTGTATGCGATCTGGCAAGACCTTCCGAAATGGATGTCTTCTCAGCCTGGTCGGCTTTTGAGTCTCTTCGGCGTTTATTTGGTGTTCTTTCGTTACCTGCTTGCGCAATATTGCTACTGTGACCCTGGCAGCTGATCCGAGTAGCAATGGACGAACTCATTAACGTTGAACTTGATCAGCCAATTGCCCTAGAGAAGCAGCAAGTGGGCCGGCAGGTCGAAGGAGGACCTCAGATGAAGAGATCACATTCCGCACGGGTGAAGTCGTTCCTCGTCTTTAGACGCAAGCGAAGGCGCCTAACTGTTGAGGTGGCCGAAGCGGCGTGCCTTCTGGAACAAACTTTGGCCAAGGTACCGTTGAACGGTGAGCCCCAGCTGCCGAAACACTACCGACACATTCGCAGTGCAATCGGGGCCCTGTTAATACTAGGGAGTGACTGCCAAAGCTGAGAGCGGAGCATCACTGGTGCGGAACGGCTGCACGAGATGGAGCTGCGGCATGAGCACTGAACTACAGCACGGAGTTTGTTCCTGGCAGAGATCGAGCGGCCTAGTGACTCCGTAAGCCGCCTGTGCCGCAAACGCATTTCCCACGCGAGATGTAACTCTTACGTTATGTCGGGATGGTTATTAACGGATTTCCTGTATTTGTCTTTTCTGGAGGATGGTTTTTACTGTTCTTCAAGCAAGTGATGTTGCAAGACAAGCAAGACAGTGCCGTTTCGGAATTCAACGCACGCCGGGTTCCGAGACGGCACGACCATTTTGCTGCCCTGCATTCTTCCGTTCTCGCCGATAAAATCCTCGACGGCATTTTCAAATGTTCATGGTAAGTGGGGATTCCGATTTGAAGGGCTAAAATCTACGCTTTCTTAGCGGGACTCCGGCGCAAGTAGCGATTGCAGCGATGCCACGACTTTTCCGATTTCGCGAGGACAACGATCAACGATCGTCAGACCCGGCAACATCGGGGCTAGATCCGCACATTCGAGTTTTCGTCGATTGGTGCATACGACGATGGGAGTCCCTGGCTCCATTGCCCGTACCTGTTTCACCATAGTCACCGCGGCCCTGGGGAGCGCGGCTGAAACGAGAATCAATTTTGGCCGGCCGAGAAGCAAGGACGCGCCCAGGTCGGCAGAGCCGCTGATTGATTGGACCGGCAGAAACCCGCAAGAGTTTAAGAGTTGGACGAGAAAACGTCTGACAGATGACTCTTGTTCCCAGACCAAGATGGCGGTATGCCGGTGGCTTCCAATGTTGGCGTTCAGGTGGTGGGGAGACATGTCGTATCGGTGGGAGAGACGCCATTTTGATGCCCTTCTGCGCACCCGGTTGGCTCGGGTTTTAAAAAGACTTTGGCACGCATGGTCGCCGGGATTGCATCCAAATTGCAGCGGTTAAGATCGGGCGTGACCGCAGGTCCTCGCCCCCAGCCAGCAGAGGGCCGTCGAAATTGTCATCCGAAGATAACTGTAGAAAAGCAAGCTTGGAGTTGTGGGGCGGGGTAGAGTGCACGATCAACCGCGTCGGGGAAGAGTACTACGAACAGCTCAGGCGGACGGGGCACGTCTGCCGGATGTCAGACCTGGATCGGTTTGCGGAGTTGGGAATCAAAGCCCTGCGCCAGCCTATTCTCTGGGAATGTGCTCCCTCCCACGCTTCTGAGAATGAAAGATGGAATTGGGCGAACGACGCCTTGGAGCGCCTGGCGCGCCTTGGGATTCGTCCTATCGTCGGACTCGTCCACCACGGCAGCGGGCCGCGGGACACCAACCTCCTCGACCCGGCGTTCGCGACGAATTTCGCCAGATATGCTGAGCAGGTTGCACTCCGATTTCCTCACGTGCAAGACTACACACCGATCAATGAGCCGCTGACCACGGCGCGCTTCTCGGCACTCTATGGGCACTGGTATCCCCACCGGCGGGATGAAGCCTCATTCGCCCGAGCGCTTTTGAACGAATGCCGCGCGACAGTGTTGTCAATGGAGGCGATTCGCCGGATCAATCCAATGGCTCGCCTCGATCCAGACCGACGATCTCGGAAAGATCTACAGCACGCCGGGATTGGCGTACCAGGCCGATTTCGAAAACGAACGTCGCTGGTCCACCTACGACCTTCTTTGCGGACGCATAAATCGCTCTCATCGCATGTGGCACCACTTCCGCTGGGCGGGTATTGAGGAAGCAGAGCTGAACTGGTTTTTGGATCACCGTTGCCCGCCAGATGTGATCGGATTGAACCACTATCTCAGCGGAGAGCGTTACCTTGACGAGCATCTCGATCGGTACCCTTCAGAGACGCACGGTGGCAACGGAAGCGATTACTATGCCGATGTGCTGGCCGCAAGAGTACTGCACGAGGGAACGCCTGGGCCGCGCGCGCTTTTCATGGAAGCGTGGGAGCGATATCGAATTCCCATCGCTATCACAGAGTGTCACAACGGCTGCACGCGCGAGGAGCAGTTGCGATGGTTTCTTGAAGTCTGGAGGGGCGCAGAAGAGGCTCGCGACATGGGCGCCGATATAGTTGCGGTGACGGCATGGTCGCTGTTGGGAGCATTCGACTGGGGCAGCCTGGTCACTCAAATGAACAATCAGTATGAACCCGGCGTGTACGATGTTCGCTCGTCACCGCCCCGGCCCACGGCCCTTGCTAAGTTGATCCGCCAGCTTGCTTCACAATCGCGCCCTACACACCCTCTGCTGCAAGTGCCGGGCTGGTGGCGACGTCCGCGGCGATTTGTGTATGGAGTTTCAGTTGATGAATTGGGTGAGTGCCAGCCCGCCCCACCGGACTCGATCAACACAGAATATCCGCAGGTGAGGCCGATTCTTATT
This sequence comes from uncultured Acidobacteriota bacterium, assembly GCA_963785865.1. GTDB lineage: Bacteria > Acidobacteriota > Terriglobia > Terriglobales > Acidobacteriaceae > Sulfotelmatobacter. Next base: position 274,679 of record CAWAXF010000012.1, read on the forward strand.
ACGGGTGCAGAGAGCAGTCTGGGCGGCGCCTTTGCCCGGATATGTGAACTGCGTGGAATTCCTTATCGCGCGATGACCAAGGGATCCCTGGACATTGCGAGTGCCTCATCCGTGCGGCGTGCGTTGTTTGAGCTGCGTCCCTGGGCGGTCGTTAATGCTGGCGGATTTGAGAGAGCCGATAGCGCAGAACTCACACCGGCGCGCTGCTTCCGCGAGAACACCTTGGGAGCGCACATGTTGGCTCGAGAGTGCGAACCCAGGAAAATTTCATTTCTTACATTTTCTTCGGATCTCGTGTTCGACGGCCGGAAGAACGAAGCTTATATCGAACGAGATGGCAAAGCCCCGTTGAGCGTCTACGGGCGGAGCAAGGCTGAAGCTGAGAGGTTGGTGGAACAAGCCATGTCCTCAGCTCTGATTGTGCGCTCTGGGGCGTTCTTTGGCCCATGGGACGAGTCCAATTTTGTGTTTTACGCTTTGCGGGCACTGGCGGCGGGCCACCATTTCTTCGCCGCGAATAACGTGGTCGTTTCACCGACCTACGTGCCGGACCTGGTGAATGCGTGCCTGGACCTGTTGATTGACGGCGAGCGCGGAATTTGGCATCTGGCCAATGTGGGCCGGATTTCCTGGTCAGAGTTGGCCAAAGAAGTGGCATCGATCGCGGGAGTTAATTCGCAGAAGCTTGTTCCCCGCACTCTGGAGCAGTTGCATCTCCCGGCTGCCCGGCCATTGTTCAGTGCGCTCAGCAGCGAGCGTGCGGTTCTCATGCCGAGCTTTGAAGATGCACTTGGCCGATATTTCCAGGACTGCGAAGTGGACTGGAGGGTGCGCGAGCAACGTCCCCAGCAACTGGCGGCCTAGATCCGCCATTACGCGGCGTCGGCTTGGAAATCGCCACTGTCTTCGGATCGCATGGCTTTTGCGACCTCCACAATGGAAGTTAATGAGCTGTGGCCAACTGCCGCCTGCACCAATGCCCTCCTTTTTGGGGGCTCGTTTGTTGCTTCGGCCTTCAACTTCTTGAACAACGAAAGAGCCTGAGCCGTGACTTGGTCCATGTTGTAGTACTTATATGTGGCCAGGCGTCCCACGAAGTGTACGCCAGGTGTTTGTTCCGCCAGAGCTTTGTACTTCTTGTAGGTGACTTCGTTCTCGGGCCGCGGAATCGGATAATAGGGATCGCCCTCCGCTCGCGGATACTCGTACACAATGCTGGTTTTCGGATGCTCTTGCCCGGTTAAATACTTGAACTCTGTAATTCGTGTGTACAAATGTTCATTCGGATAATTGATTACAGCTTGCGGCTGAAATACTGATTGATTGAGCGTCTGGTGCTTGAACTGGAGCGAGCGATAGGGCAACTTGCCGTAGCGGTAATCAAAGTACTCGTCGATCGGCCCGGTATAAATCAGACTCCGGTAGGGAATCGCATCCTGGATTTCACGGAAATCTGCATTCAACAGAATCTTGATCTTCGGATGATCAAGCATATTTTCGAACATGCGCGTGTAACCGTTCACGGGCATGGCCTGATATGTGTCGGTGAAATAGCGACTGTCACGGTTAGTTCGAACCGGTACGCGAGCTGTGACGGCTGCGTCGAGCTCTGAGGGATCGATGTCCCACTGCTTGCGGGTGTAGTTGCGAAAGAATTTCTCGTACAACTCTCTGCCCACGCGGCTTAGCACCACGTCTTCCGAGGTTTTCACGGTTGGCTTGATTTCGGCCACAGATTCAAGAAATTTGGCGGCTTCAAACGAGTTCATATCGAGGCCGTACAGCCGGTTGAGCGTGTCCAGATTAATGGGCATGGGCAGAAGTTGGCCGTCTACGCTGGCCAGCACGTGATGCTCGTACTGGCGCCACTCAGTGAACTGCGAGAGATATTCGAATACCTCGCGGCTGTTGGTATGGAAGATGTGAGGACCGTACCGGTGCACCAATATCCCGTGCTCGTTGTAGTGATCGAATGCGTTTCCAGCTATGTGGGAACGGCGGTCCACCAACAGCACGGATTTACCCAAAACTTTCGCCAGACGCTCGGCAATCACGCTGCCTGCGAAACCCGCCCCAACAATTAAGTAGTCGAACACTCGATCCCCCCATCGTGCGAGTTCCGGCGGACGATCGGTGCCTGGTCGTTCTTCCCCTCACGCATGCCGTAAACCACCTCGGAAATAAGGTGCGCCATTTCTTTCCAGGTTGAATCCCACGACAGGTGGCAAAGGTGACGATCTACCTCGGCCAGGCGTGCCGCGGAGTGGCGGGATGGCATAACTGCTTCGATGGCGCGAACAAATCCTTCAGGACTGGAGGCGATACGTACCAATCCATTGATCCCGTAAGGATCGACGACATCGGTGATGGGAGTGGAGACCACGGGGAGCCCGGCTGCCAGGTATTCGGGTGTCTTCGTCGGACTGATATAACGGGTCGACTCATTTCGGGCGAAAGGCAAAAGGCCTGCATCCCACCCGGCAAAATACTCCGGCAGTAATCGATAATTCTTCTGGCCCAGGTAGTGGATGTTTTGACGCCGCGGCAAATCAGCGTCGGAGATCTTAACTACCGGCCCCAGTAATATCAGGTGCCACTGGGGACGCGCATCAGCAATGCCGGCCAAAAGGTCCAGATCCATGCGTTCGTCGATCACACCGCAGAATCCCAACCGGGGATGCGGGATGCGCGCCTGAGGCCCAATTTCTGTGCGAATCTTGCGGGCGCTGGCAAAAAAATCCCGATCGATGCTGCTGGGAAAGCAGTGCACGGAATGGTGCTGACGGCGTTTGCCTTCGTACAAGCTCTTCCCCCCGGTGAATACCACGTCCGCCCGAGAAAAAAGCTCTGTTTCGGCGGCCTTCAGTCCGACAGGGGCTCCGCGGAACGCTGACAACTCATCCATGCAGTCGTAAACTATGGCGCTCTGTGGAATGTCACGGGTGAAATCGAGGGCCAGTGGAGTGTAATACCAAAAAACCGGGTCACGAATGACCTGCTGCGCCATGAATTCCTGTAGCAGGAATCTCTGAACTCTGTTGATTTCGGCGTGAGTGAGTCCTGAAGGAAGATGAGGCACGGCGACCTTCAACTTCCGATTCACCTCACGAACCTCAACGAAAGCGGCCGGGGCTTCGAAAACCGGTTCTTCCCAATAAAAGACGCGGTTCGTACCGGAACATCGTGTCATCAAATGCTGTGGGCGTTGAAAGACGAAGTTCCAGCGCAGGTGAGAGAAAACGACAAAATCCATTTCTTTAAGATGCCGAACCACGCGGGCAGGTAGTCACTGAAAAGGCAATATGTAACGCTAACGTTACAACGAAGACTTTAGATGCGGGCAGGGATACCCATCAGATGCCGGTTGTAGCGCCGACGAGCGTTTGGGCACCGCCGTGAAGGCCGTGTTTTGTTTTAGAATCAGAGACAACTTCTCTTTCAGGACGTTTCTTTCGTGAGTCAGTCTCTCCCTTTGCAGTCATCCGACAGTGTGCAGCGTCTCGAGCTGGAAGACGGTTGGGAAATCCTTGTAGATCCTTCAGGGCGATTTGTGTATGAAGCCGCACGCAATGCGGTGGGCTGGCGCGCTGTGCGGGTCGGACTTTCGTGGAACGTGCAGTTCGAAGACTTGCGCGACTACATGGGGGCGGCATGGTACAGGCTCTCGTTTCGAGCTTCCCGAGTTTCGGGATACGCGGCACGTATTACTCAAATTCGGCGCGGTCGATTATTTCTGCGAGGTCTTCATCAATGGGGTCTCCATCGGCACCCACGAGGGCGGTTACACCCCTTTCAGCTTCGAGATCACCAGCGCCATTCATGCCGGCGCGAATGAGTTGATCATCCGGGTAGTCGACCCTCCCATGAATGAGGCGGAGAACCGCGCCCTGTTTCCGGAAATGATGTACAACGAAATTCCTCACGGGAAACAGAACTGGTACGTGCAGAACTCCGGCATATGGCAGGGCGTTCGTCTTGAGTTGTGTCCCAGCATTTATATTGAGCGGCTCGACGTCACGCCTCAGGTCTCAGGAGAGTTCAAGGTAGAGGCACGTCTGGCCGGTCTTGGCCTGGCGGCCGAGGGTGGGATTCTCGGCAGGGATGTCGAAATGCGCGTTCAAGGTTTTCGAGAGAAGCGGCCGGTGTGTGTTCGAACACCGCATGCCCTTGAATCCATCGTCGCACGTGGAAACCATCCAGGGTTCGGTGCGCCATCCTCGCCTGTGGTCTCCGGAAAGCCCTGAATTGTATGTTCTGACAGTCGAACTCACGGGAGCCGTGCAGTATCGCCGCCGGACTCGTTTTGGTTTTCGGTCATTCGAGGCGAAAGGCGGCAAGCTTTACTTCAATGGAAAGCCCTTCTTCGCCCGGGCCGCTCTGGATCAGGATTTTTATCCTGAGACGATCCACACGCCGACCTCGATGGAGTTCGTCCGCGACATGATGCTGAAGGCGAAGAAGCTCGGCATCAATATGCTTCGTTGTCACTTGAAGGTTGCGCACCCCGTTTATCTGGACGTAGCAGACGAAGTGGGAATGCTGATCTGGGCCGAACTACCTTCGTGGAGCGATTCATGGTTTCCATCCGATCACTTTTCAACCATGGCAGCGGTGCGCGCCGACAGAATGTTTTGGGAGATCCTGATTCGCGACTGGAATCATCCTTGCATTGTGCTGCAAACCATCATGAACGAATCATGGGGCATCAACCTGAAAGACGCCTCGCAACGGGAATGGCTGCGGAACACCTTCGATCGGATAAAGAACCTGCTTTCGCCATTGGGGCGCTTGGTGGTGGATAACAGCCCGTGCGAAGGCAACTTCCACGTGAAATCTGATATTGAAGATTTTCACCAGTATTACTCCATGCCCGATCATGTTGAGCTATGGGATGGCTGGCTGGCGGAACTGGCTTCGCGACCACAATGGACTTTCAGTCCGTATGGCGATGCGTTGCGGAGCGGGGATGAGCCGTTGATGGTTTCTGAGTTTGGAAATTGGGGATTGCCGCGGCTTCCCGATCAGTTGCCCTGGTGGTTCGACATTTCCTTTGGAGAACGGGGCGTGACCAAGCCGGCGGGGGTGCTCGAGCGATTTCATGCTTACGGTTTCGATCGCATATTCGGAAACTTCAGCGAAATGGCGGAAGAAACTCAGCGGCACCAGTTCGCTTCCCTGAAGCACGAGATCGAGAGTATCCGGTCATATCAATCTCTGCAGGGGTACGTCATTACTGGTGTCACCGACGTTCATTGGGAAGTGAACGGGTTACTCGATATGTGGCGAAATGAGAAGGTGTACGTCAGTGACTTGAGCAAGATTCAGACACCTGATCTTATCGCTTGCAGGCTGCCCGCGTACTCCTTTTATGAGAAAGATCGGGCGGAGGTGCCAGCATTCATTTCGCATTTCAGCGACGTTGATCTCTCGGGAGCGTGTCTTCGCTGGCGCACGACCTGGGGAGAATCCGGTCAATGCGCTCTTCCCGCAGATCTTCCACCGGGCAGCGTGAACGAGTTGCCCACAATTCGAATTGTCCTACCTGCTACAGATCGCCCCTCCAGCGAACGCGTTGAACTCGAACTCAGGCACCGCAATGGCAATCGAATCGCCGAAAACTTTTACACCCTACCGCTCTTGCCTCGCAGATCTTCTGCTGCTGGCATCAGGGTGGCGGTTCGCGGCGCCGCATCGGCGGCGCTGTCCTCAAAGCTGCAGGCAAACGGATGTGAGATCGCGCCAGATGTGAGTTCGGAGGTCGTCCTGCTTGCGGAGCATTACGACCATGCCGCAGAAACTCATCTGCAGAATGGTGGTCGAGTGATCCTGCTGGCTGGAGATGAAACCGCGCTTCCCAGCCATTGGCCGCTGCAAGTGGTTTCGCGCGTCGGCACCGAACTCGATGGACGCTGGTTCTCGAACTTCAACTGGATCCGAGGTGAGCGTGCACCGTTTTCCTCGGTCGCGTTCACCCCCATCCTGAACTTCGAGTCAGCGCCGGTTGCGCCTCGCCACGTGATTCGGGGCTTTGCACCTGAGCAGTTCGACGATGTGCTCTCAGGCATTACCTATGGCTGGCTAAACAACAACTGTGCCCTCGCGGCGCAGGTCCAGGTCGGATCGGGACGGATGTTGCTGAGCACTTATCGTTTTGATCGATATGGCGCAGATCCTTACGCAACCGAACTGCTCAACGCATTCCTGTGTTATGTTGCCGGGCCGGAAATGCTGCCGCTACTGAAACTGCGCACGGGCATTTCTGCGGATTCAGGGGAACTTGTGAACACGAGCATCGCTCGATTCGAGTAGATCAAGTTAGAAAGCATTTACAACGTGGCAAGTCTAGCAATCCTCAGAAATTCATCTCGATTTTGAGCCAAGTAGGATGGGCTCGGTCTCGACCAGCCTAAGAAATTTCACCATATGCTGCGTCCGACTTTTGTATGTTTTGAAATGCGGACTCTGCAAGTGAGATTGGTAGGCAAATGCATCGACATAAGTTTCGAACAGTCTGATCTGCTCAGGATGGTCCTTTAGCGAAACGGCATACAGCGTCAAGACCCCCGGCTCTACGCGAATCGAGGTCTCGATTTCTTCTTTGAGAGCAAGTTTGTATCTATCAAGCTGCGCTGGATCAATCTCCAGTTCTGCTATCCGCACAATTGCGCCGCCGACCGTTTCGGCATCGGCACATCGCTGGGACGAAAGCAAAAATGACGCAACCAATGATGTTCCGAGCAGCAGCACTCGTCTACCCCTCATATGCAGCCTTTTCTCGATTCAAGAGCAATTTTGATTTCACTGCCCGACGAGGAACCCTACATGTCTGGTCAGTCTAGTCCAAGCGACAGAAATAGTGGGCAGGGATCGGCGGCAAGCGATTTCCTGCCGGAGGCCGGCACCTCCCAATCCAAATGCCCTAAATCTGAGATGCTGTCGTTCCGGCTTTGACATCGTGGTAGTCCACTGATTTTCGATACATTCGGTACAACTAACGGCAATTCGAACCCTCCAACCCGCTAGTTCGTGATCTTTCGTGCGGTGATTTCGGACGCATCCGACCCTATGATTTCAGAATGAAGGAGACATCCATGAAATCATGGCTTGGGGCATTTGCAAGTCTGGCCTGCATGCTAGTGCTGGCGGGTTCCGCATTGGCGCAGGGCGGTGAACTAATCGGAGCGGAGTGGGGAGTTCCGGGACGCAAGGTGGATGTAACGTCCCGCGTCCGAACTTTTGTGCATGACGGCGTGCTTCAACTCGAAGTCACCCGCTTTAATCTCGGGATCGATCCGGCGCCCCACGAGAACAAAGTTCTGGTTATCCGCTTGCGCGAGTGGGATGGCGATGTCAAAGATTACAGCTACCCAGAGCGGAGCGTTGCGCGACTGGAACTGGACCCCGACAATTGGCACGCGCGCCATGAGCAGGATGAACGCCAGGAGCGCGACGAACGGCGCGAAGTGCACTACCGGCGGCGCTACGAACGTCACGAGCACAACCTGGAAATTCTGCGCGCGTATTACGGAGCCGAAGGCCAATTCGTGAATGTAACGGATACTGTACGAAGCCGGATTGATCGCGGCCAACTTTACCTTCGAGTGGACAACTACAGCATGGGCGTTGACCCGCTGCCCGGTGTCCACAAGCGTTTGCGCATCCTGTACACGATTGGCGGGGAGCGCCGCAACATTGTGGTCGACGAAAAAACCGATCTTAAGCTGCCGTAAACGCGACTTCCGCTCAACTTCATCTCTCGTCGCATGTCATCCCTGAGGGAGGGCGAAAGCCCTCCGAGGGAACTACGAACGCTGAAAGCACAGAGTATTGTGGGTTACCGTTTTCGACGGTCTTGCTCAACGCGCACGTCTGTGAACTGTCCGCGGCGGCTGCGTTCCAGGGTCAGCAATGTGTAGCAGTTCTCGTGCACGGCACGCCCGTCTTCATCGATCTTGCAATCCTGCAGAGACACGAGTTTGTCGCAGATCGAACAACGGAAAATTCCACTGAGCAGGGGTGCCATGAACGGCTTCCCAAGAGGTACGAAATACCAGACTTGAAGTAAGCATATCGGATACCCGGCGGATGTGCTCCCGGGTTTTCTAACACTTCACAGTCGAAGTATGCCTGCCAGGGTTCCACCCATGATCATCTGCTGTGTGCTGGCAGGCACATCGCAGGATTTGAACAGCGCTCGATATTGACTGACGACGCGTTCAATACCATCGAGGCCACTGTCGGACCCGAACACTAATTTAACAAAAGCACTTTCGTCGTTACCTGGTGTTGCCGTTTTCCATTCCCCTTGACCGGACCACCAGAAGAATTTTTTAAATTCCTCGAGTCGACTGCTCATTTTCGTCAATGTGGAACCACTGAGGTCGAAGAAGACATTCGGATTCCAACGGGCAACCTCCGCAGCCCACTCATATTCGGGATTACCGCAATGAGCGCCGATCACGGTCAGTTTCGGAAAACGGCGGGCAATCTCCTCTAGATAGAACGCTCGCATCCGGTGGGAGGCCACGTCCTCCGGCTGGTCTGCGGTGCGCCGCAAGACTATGCCTGTATGAAACATCAGTACCCAGCCATACTGGTTGGCCAGCTCGTAAACCGGCAAATAAGAGGCATCGATGTAGGGCTTTTTTACAAATTCGAGCTCACCCAACCCACGATAACCGAGCGCGTGGAAATCGTTCACTTGCGACAGAACGTCAGCGGCGTCTAAATCAACAAACCCGAACGGAACAATTTGTCCTGGGTAACGCTTTGCGGCATCCGCCACCGGCACCCGATGAGAATATGGAGTGAGCAGGCAAGCAGTAAGGTTGATTCTCTCCGCCAGGGTTACTAGATCACGAATGAAATTGGGATTCTTCTCATCGAAATGGACATGGATATCCACGATGCGGTCGCTAGCGCTGGCAGTTGCGGAGTGCTCAACTAACCGAAATTCTTCGCTGGCGCGGTCGCCAATGGAACCAAGGGGAATTGCTGTCGCCGCCCCTCCGGCTGCTCTTAAAAAGCCACGACGTGACATGCGAGAGGCCATAAATTCCTCCCTCGTGCAAGAGTGAAGCAGTTTTGCAGGCTACTCTGCAGAAAACCAGGATCGTCCTGCCAGGGAAAAGGGGACGTTGATATCCCACACTTCACCAAACCGGAGGACTCGCACCGCTTCTTGCCCGGCAGCCGTGGAGCTGCGATGTGCGTGCTGAGGTCCGCCGATGCCCTACTGATGCATCTGATCCATCGCAGCATCGGCCTTTTTGCTGCCCTGCGTGATCATATTTACTTTGTCTACATGAATGGTGCCGGCAGCTTCGTCCAGCGAACCCTGTACCGACACCCGGTGTCCCATGTGATCTTTGAGAGAGTCGGGATTATCTACGTTTAGCACGCGGTGTTTGCTGTCATCGACAAAAACCACCTTCTCGCCGCCCTCAAGGCACTTCTTGCCGCACGCTTCATGGCCGACGCCAACGCCCTTGGCGCCACACTTCGAATCGCTGACCCATCCCTTGATCCATTTCGCTTTCGCCGTATCTGCTTTCGCCGGAGCGACTGCTGCCAGCGATACCATCAGGGTTAACCCGAGACAATACCCGATCAATCTTTTCATTGGAGATCTCCTAGCGTTTGGCTCAAAGTTTTTGGAATTCACGCACTATACGCCAGAGATGACAGTGGGGCAACTACAGCATTTATGTCCTGCGATAATGTGTGAAATCTGTGCGGGCTACCACGAGTGTAGGCAAGCAAACGTGTGTTCCCGTTGCGCGCCACCAGATTTCCCGAAATTTTTACCCCAACAATTGGTTCAAGATCGCCAGCCACTCCGTCTCGAGCGGTTCGCGGCAGACCGGTTTCCCGGCGCGGCGGTACCAGTAGGCTGCATTGCTCTGATCGCCTTCCTTGCGGTGAAGGTAGGCATGGACCCACGCTCCCGCGGAATCTTCGACCTGCTGAGCGCATTCATGGGCGCGGGTCCAGTCGCCTTTCGCATCCCACCAGAGGCCCGCGAGGGGAAGGGATACGTTGGGCGGCGGATCGCTGGCGGTGAGAGAATTGCGAAAATCATCTAGAGTCATTAGCAGCATCCCGGCCCGAAATCGAATGGTTACCGCCGGATGGCCGCGGCGGCCCTACGGCTTGCTTCGATGATATCTTGGTGTGACTTAGCCGCGAAACTTGCGGGGCGTACTCATGGACCTTCTCCAGAGCTTATTCGAACAATATTTTCACGCGCCAGTGGAGCAGGTCGTCCCTCTGCAAGGCGAACTCGGCGGCTCGGGACGGAAGATCATCCGGCTAGCGGGCGCGGGTAAAACCGCGATCGGGATTCTTTACGGAGTTCGCGAGGAAAACGCTGCCTTTCTGGAATTCTCCCGGCACTTTCGCAAGCACGGTCTTCCCGTGCCCGAGATTTATGCCGAAGATCTCGAGCATGGGGCATATCTCGAGGAAGATCTTGGCGACACTTCCCTGTTCGAGTTGCTTTCCAACAATCGAAAAGGGGAACAGATCGGGCCTCAAGTGATGGAGGCTTATCGCAGGTCGATTGCCACTCTGCCGCGGTTCCAGGTTGAGGCTGGACGCGACCTCAACTATAAAGTCTGCTACCCACGTGGGAGTTTCGACCGGCAGTCGATTTCCTGGGACCTGAACTATTTCAAATACTACTTTCTGCGTCTCGCCGGGATTCCTTTTAGCGAGCAGGCTCTCGAAGATGACTTCAGCCGGCTTACGAAGTTTCTGCTTAGCGCGCCCCGAGATTATTTCCTTTACCGCGACTTTCAGTCACGCAACATCATGCTTCGCGATGGGCAGCCGTATTTTCTGGATTATCAGGGTGGACGCAAGGGAGCACTGCAGTATGACGTCGCATCCCTGCTCTACGATGCCAAGGCTGACCTGCCCCCGGAATTGCGCCAGCAGTTGCTCGATCACTATCTGGAGGTGCTGCGGGGCTATGTGGATGTGCCGCGCGAAGCATTCATGCAGCATTATTACGCCTATGTCTATATCCGCATCATGCAGGCGCTGGGCGCGTATGGATTTCGCGGATTTTACGAGCGCAAACTGCATTTTCTGCAAAGCGTGCCCTATGCGCTGAAGAACATCCGCTGGTTGCTGCACAATGTGACGCTGCCGGTAGCGCTGCCCACGCTAATGGACGCGTTTCACAACATGCTTCGCTCGGAGAAACTGCAGGCGCTGGCAACCGATGCGGATAATCTCGTGGTCCAAATCGTAAGCTTCTCTTTCCATCGGGGGTTGCCAAAGGATGAAAGCGGCAACGGCGGCGGATTTGTTTTTGATGGGCGCAGTTTGCCGAATCCAGGCAGGGAGGAGCGATTTAAAGCTCTCTCCGGCCGAGATGGTCCGGTGATCGAATATCTGAACCAGCAGGAAAGCGTCCACCAGTTCATGGCGAGCGTGATGTCTCTCGTTGACGCCAGCGTCAGCAATTTTCAGCAGCGAGGGTTCAAGCATCTGATGCTGTCGTTTGGTTGTACCGGCGGGCAGCATCGTTCCGTGTACTTGGCCGAGCAGGTCGCAAAACGGCTGCGCGGGCGGCCCGGGGTGGAGGTGGTGGTTACGCACCGCGAGTTGGAGCGCATGGCGGCGGAATCACGGCAGGTGCAGAAGGCTGCGCAATGAAGGCCATGATCCTGGCCGCAGGACTCGGGACGCGGCTGCGTCCGCTGACCAATGATCGTCCAAAGGCCTTGGTCGAAGTTGGCGGCCACACGTTGCTGGAGATTACGTTGCGGCGGTTGGCTTCATTCGAGATCAGGGAAGTGATTATTAACGTGCATCACTTCGCTGACATGGTCATCGGCTTTCTGCAGAAGAACGACAATTTTGGAATGCGAATTGAAATTTCGCGAGAAGAAGTCTTGCTTGATACGGGCGGCGGGCTGAAGAAGGCGGGCTGGTTTTTTCAAAACGATTCCGAGCCTTTTGTCTTGCACAATGTCGATGTGATCAGCACAACCGATCTGCGGCGCATGGTTCAGTTTCACGAACAGAATCAAGCGCTCGCCAGCCTTGCGGTGCAGGACAGGAATACTTCGCGGTACCTTCTCTTTGATCGACAAGGTCAGTTCCGCGCACGGCAGGAGGGAGAAGTTCCGCCTGGAATGGTAGCGTTGGCGTTTGGTGGCATCCATGTAATTTCCCCGCGCTTCCTGCAACTGCTCTGCGAAGACGGAGTTTTTTCGATTATCAATTCATATTTGCGATTAGCGGAGCAAGGAGAACGGATTTTGGCATTTCGTGCGGACGACTATTACTGGCGGGACTTGGGAAAGCCTGAGAATGTTGTCGAGGCTGAGAGGGACACGCAGAGCGGAATCATGCCAGTTTAAGCTGAGGACAGGCGTCATGGATCGGAATATCTGATACGATCACTGCTGAGTTTCCGCTTGCCGTCCGGGCCGTGGCTCCGATACCATCTGTGCACAGTTAGAAACAGCTTATGAATAACTATCTACACCGAATTAGCGTTACTGTCCGCCGAGTGCGACTGCACCGGCCGGCGGCGGTGTGGAGGGAAGCAGCGAGCTGAGAAACTAGAAATCTTAGAGGCTCCCGAATCCCGCCCCGCCAGAAACGCTGGCTTGGTGGGTTTTGCATTTTATGGGAACAGGAAACGTATGAAGGAAAAGTCAGCGGGCAAGACCATGACCGGCGCGAGCATTCTTTGGGAGTGCATTGAGCGCGAAGGCGTGACCGACGTGTTTGGTTATCCGGGTGGCGCAATTCTGCCCGCCTACGACGCGTTGAAGCATAGCAAGATTCATCACGTGCTGGTGCGCCACGAGCAGGGTGCGACCCACATGGCTGACGGATACGCGCGGGCCAGCGGAAGGGTCGGGGTTGCAGTAGCCACGTCTGGGCCCGGGGCGACGAACATGGTCACCGGCATTGCGACAGCGATGCTCGATTCATCTCCGATCGTGTGCATTACCGGGCAGGTCGGGAGCAAACTGATCGGCTCCGATGCATTTCAGGAGACCGATATCACGGGAGTGACACTTCCCGTGACCAAGCACAACTACCTGGTGACTCACGCCAATGAAGTAGCGCGAACCATCCGCGAGGCATTTTATGTTGCGAAATCCGGAAGACCGGGGCCGGTACTGGTGGATATCACCAAGGACGCGCAGCAGACTTCCTGTGAATTCGATTGGGACGCGGCCAAGCCGCAACTGCCTGGGTATCGTCCGGATTTGTCGCCGGAACAGAAGGAGTACGAGCAGGCGCTGGAACTCATCCACAACAGCAAGCGTCCTGTGATCCTTGCGGGACACGGCATTATCATCTCGGGTGCGATGCAGGAGGTGCGCGAGTTTGCCGAGCGGGCTGGAATACCCGTGGCCCTGACGTTGCTTGGCATAGGCGCATTCCCGGCCGCGCATCCACTAAATCTAGGGATGATGGGCATGCACGGAGAGGCGTGGGTGAATCACACCATCCAGGAAGCCGATCTGCTCCTGGCCTTTGGCATGCGATTCGACGACCGCGTGACCGGTAATCTGAAGACTTATGCGCCAAACGCGAAGAAGATTCACATCGAGATCGATCCGGCGGAAATCAACAAGAACGTCAAAGTAGACGTTCCCCTGGTGGGCGATTTGCGGGAGGTTCTGCACGAGTTGCTCCCCCATGTGGAATCGATCGATCGCAGTGAATGGCTCGATTGCATCGACAAACTGAAAGGGGACTCGGCGGTTAGGGACATCCAGAACCTGCCCGATAGCGGCCATCTTTATGCAGCGCACGTCATCAATGATTTATGGCGCGAGACTCGCGATGGCGATACGGTCGTCGTGACCGATGTGGGTCAACACCAGATGTGGGAGGCTCAGTATTACAAACACGAAAAGGCGCGCAGTCTGATTACGTCAGGTGGACTGGGCACCATGGGCTTCGCCCTGCCCGCTGCCATCGGGGCGAAAGTTGCGCGGCCCGAAGCGGAAGTCTGGGTGGTGGTGGGTGATGGCGGATTCCAGATGACTCTGTGCGAACTCGCTACGATCGTCCAGGAGAAACTGAAGGTAAACATCGCCATCATCAACAACGGATTTTTGGGCATGGTCCGGCAGTGGCAGGAGTTCTTTTACGAGCGCAATTACGCGGCAACACCTTTGCTCAATCCCGACTTCGCAAAGCTGGGCGAGGCTTATGGAATTCGCAGTATGACGGTTACTGAACGCTCTCAGGTGGTGCCCACGGTGCGGGCCGCGAGGGAGCATGATGGCCCAGTGTTGATCAATTTCCGAGTGGAGCAAGAAGACACGGTTTATCCGATGGTGGCGGCGGGGGCGTCGCTGCACGAAATGATCCGGCGGCCGAGCAAGATCGTGGAAACCGCCGCGGACGAGTAGAGACCAACATGCTGAACACATACGTGGTGTACGTAGAAAACAAGCCGGGCGTTCTGACGAGAGTGGCATCGCTGTTTCGGCGGCGCGCATTCAATATCGATTCGCTGACGGTGGGGCGCACAGAAAAACCTGAAGTTTCCCGCATGACCATTACCGTAGAGGCCGACAGGGACCAGGCACGACGCATTGAGGCGAATCTGTATAAGCTGGTAAACGTGCTGCTGGTCGAGAACATTACGAACCAGCCCTCGATTGTCCGCGACCTGGCAATGATAAAAGTCGCGGCAACGCATGAAGCGCGCTCGCATGTGCTGGAGTTGGCTAGTGTATTCCGGGCCCGTGTCGTCGATGTAGCTCCGGAGTCACTCACGATTGAAATCACCGGCGCGGAAGATAAGATCGATGGACTGCTTGAGGTGCTGCGCCCTTATGGCGTCCTGGAGATGGTCCGTACCGGGATTGTTGCCATGCGGCGGGGGAAAACCTCCAGTTCGGCAGTGGCAGCGAGCAACGGAGATCTGGATATCGCCGAGGAGGACGTTTCGCAATCGGTTTGATGATCGGAAAAGACCCACTTCTCGCGCAAACTGCGCACCGCTTTGTCCTAGTGCTTTGCCGCTCGCGCCAGATCTCGAATCTCGTTTAAATATTTGACGTAAACCGGAATTGGAATATCCGGTGAGTCGCCGTCGTTGAGGAAGTGTGAAAGCCGGATTTCCGCGGGGATCGAGCGAATTACCTCGCCGAACCGGGGCATCTCCAGGTATTTCACCTTCCAGATTTCGAGCATCAGCGACCGGAATTCTTCACTAATGAATCCCAGCTTGCGACCGTTCAGATAGATACCATCGAAATGATCCGCTGCGAGTATTTTGCGGATCGGATCGTCCGCCACGGAAAACGTGTAAACGAGGTGGAACAAATCGGCCAGGTCACCCCACAGCACTTTCTCCTCGAAGGCCGTAAAGCGGAACAGGGCAGAGGTTCGCTGCTGAATTGCGCGAGGATGTTCATCGGGATGAGCTCCGGCGCGGGCAAGTTCCTGTCGAAACCATTGCAAGCGTTCGTGCGTAAGGTTGTGCCGCAGGAATTCCACGGCGTACGCATTCGGTAGATAAACCTTTGGATCGTCGTCCAGATGGCGCAACCAGGAAGCCCACTCCTTGTTTTCAAGGGCGCCGAGAAGTTCCACTACTTCCGCCACCGTGACTTCCGGATGGTATTTCACCGATTGCCAAAAATGCTCGGTGGAATCGTAGGTACTTCCATACAGCCGGATGCCTTCTTCGATGGGATACCAATTCGACAGCACACGCCCCGGTATGGAGGGCGAAGCACTCCAGCAATTGAGAGAGTGGCTCCACTTTTCCTGCACCTCGAGAAAAGCTTCGGAGTAGCCGGCGGGCGTGGGTTCAGTCACACGATCCAAGGCTTCCTGCAGTTCCGCCCGAGTGTGCGTGATCAGGGCTTCCAGGGGACGCTCATCCACCATGGAGATAACACGACTCTCGACGCCGCGGCGTAAAAGTTCCCGGCTGAGGCTGCGCCGTGCGGCTAGATCCAAATCGGCACTGCCCGGCCAGCGTTGCGCCTGGGATTCGACATAGGTAAAGAGCCCTGCCAGCGACTCGAATTCGACGAAGCCATGCACTGCAAAACGGACAATCTGCCCATCTTTTCGCAGGATGGTGGAAGGAGTCACAAGTTGCTGCAAAGAAAGGGTTTGACTGTAGGAAGCTGCAGAACTAAACAGAACAAGGCCGAGCGACAGAACGGCATTCAGAAACGACATGGGTGAAAATCGCATGTTCCGGCGTAACCAGGTACTGGGTCGAAAAATGATCCCATGCCTGTCAACAGCCGGTGGTTTTCCCTGAGATTACTGAAGTTTGGCCAAATCTAGGCCAAACTATTGTTTCTAAGCAATTTAGCTGGTATTCATGTGAGAGTCCCAGGGTGACCCCGACCCTGCAAGCACTTTCATTATGACTGGTGCGACCAGCATAGCCCTTGGTCTGCCCGAGCATTCACGCTCGTGGAGAGCCCTGTCTTTCCCAGCCAAACTGTTTATTGCGCTGATCGTTGTTAGCGGCCTGGGAACGCTGATCTACGGTGGCATTCACCAGACCAGCAAGAACATCGCAGAATTCATCTGCTACGTTGGCATTGCGGTGCTGGCATCGCGGCTAAAGGTAAACCTGCCAGGAATCACCGGCACGCTGTCCGTAAACTTCCTTTTCATTCTGATCGGGGTCTTGGAACTCAGCTTCACTGAGACGCTGATCCTGGGTGCGATCTCGATGATCGCGCAATGCCTGTATCCAGAGCGCCCCAGGGCTCTGCAACTGACGTTCAACGTCTGCGCGGGAGCCATTTCGACGGCACTGGCATACGCCGTCTATCATCAGCACCTCACGCATCGTTTTATGGATAGCCGGCCGATCCTGCTCGGCTTAGCGGCGACGGTGTACTTCATCGCGAATGCAGGAACGATTGCCACGATCATATCGCTTACCGACCACAGGCCAATCAGCCGGATCCTGGTTGATTGCTATTTCTGGTCGTTCCCCTACTACCTGGTGGGAGCCGGTGTAGCGGCAGCGATCGTCTGGCTCAATCAAGCGTTCAATTGGGAAGCGTCACTTCTGGTATTGCCCGCGGTCTATCTGATCTACCGGTCGTACCGTCTCTACCTGGGGAAATTGGAAGACGAAAAGCGGCACGTCGAGGAAATGGCGAACCTGCACCTGCGCACTATCGAGGCGCTTGCCTTGGCGATTGAAGCGAAGGATCACACGACGCACGAACATTTGCAGCGTGTTCGGGTGTATGCAATCGAAGTTGCCAAAGAAATGGGTATAGACGGGCCAGAGCTCGAAGCCTTACATGCCGCGTCTTTGTTGCATGATATTGGCAAGCTGGCAGTGCCGGAGCACATTATCTCCAAGCCGGGACGACTCAGTCCGGAAGAATTCGAGAAGATGAAGATTCACACGCTGGTCGGAGCCGAGATTCTTGAGCGTGTGCGCTTCCCATATCCCGTGGTTCCGATCGTGCGTGCTCATCATGAGAAGTGGGACGGTTCGGGATACCCGCTTGGATTGAAGGGCGCTGAAATCCCGATTGGAGCCCGAATTCTTTCCGCGGTCGATTATCTCGACGCTTTAGCTTCCGATCGGCAGTACCGGCGCGCCTTGCCGATGCGCGAAGTAATGCAGAAATTGGGCGAAGAGTCGGGCAAGTCCTTCGATCCCAAGGTGGTAGATATTCTGTTGAAGCGATATGAGCATCTGGAGCGGCTGGCCGTCAGCAAGTCTGCCTCAGATCCCAATTCCCCACTCTCCACGGGCATCAAGATTGATCGCGGGCTGGAGCCTGCCGCTGGTTTCGAGAACGCCACCGCGCAGGACTATGCGGGACGCGAAACCACTTTCCTATCATCCATCGCCGCTGCCAGGCAGGAAGCACAGGCGCTGTTTGAGCTCAGCCAGGACTTGGGAGCATCCCTGAGCCTGGGCGAAACACTCTCGGTATTTTCGGTGAAGCTCAAGCCAATGGTGCCCTACGACGCGATC
Source organism: uncultured Acidobacteriota bacterium (assembly GCA_963785865.1). Classification (GTDB taxonomy): domain Bacteria; phylum Acidobacteriota; class Terriglobia; order Terriglobales; family Acidobacteriaceae; genus Sulfotelmatobacter. The sequence goes on from CAWAXF010000012.1 coordinate 292,650, forward strand.
GCGATTTATATCAAGCGCGAAGAGGAATTGGTTGCGGAGTTCGTGAACGGCGATAATTACCGTCTGTTTTCCTCGCTGAGAATTCCCATTGGCCACGGCTTGTCTGGCTGGGTTGCGCACAATCGCAAGCCCATCATCAATGGAAATCCGTCGGTAGAACCGGGATATTTGAACGATCCCTCCAAGTTCAGCACTTTGCGGTCGGCTTTGGCGGTGCCTCTGGAAGGAGTCGCTGGCGTGATTGGGGTGCTCGCCCTTTACCGCGGCGAGAGGGACGCATTCACTTCGGATCACCTGCGCATTTTATTGGCAGTCAGCGGCAAGATGGCGTTGGCCATCGAGAACGCGTTGAAGTACCAGCAGGCAGAGAATTCCGCAACTACGGATTACCTGACCGGCCTGCCGAATGCCCGTTCACTGTTCCTGCAACTGGACCGGGAACTGGCGCGTTGCAAGCGCGACAACACGACCCTGACGGTGATGGTTTCGGACATGGATGGCTTCAAGCAGATCAATGACCGGTTCGGCCATCTCGAGGGAAACCGCGTGCTGCGCCTGTTCGCACAGGCTCTGAAAGATACCTCCCGCGAGTACGACTACGTTGCGCGTATGGGCGGCGATGAATTTGTGGTCATCACTCCCGGACTTGCTTCGGAAGCTGCAGGAAAAAAAGCCGAACAGATGCGCGCCTTGGCTCGCCATGCCGGAAACGACGTTTGCGGCGAAGACATTCTCTCATTGAGCGTGGGCAGGGCAGTGTATCCGACCGATGGCAAAGACGCAGAAGAACTGTTGGCTGAAGCTGACCGGCGCATGTACCTGGAGAAGCAGAAGCAACTGGCATACAAGGACCGGCGGTCGCATCCGCGTCTGAAATGCAGAATCACCATCGAGTTGCAGACTGAACCAGGCGGGGTGCCTCTGTTCGCAAATCTCACCGACATCAGTCTCGGCGGTTGCTTCATCGAAACCAGCACAATTCTCTCGCCAGGAACCAAGATCAACGTAGGGTTTTCCATGGACGACGCTACCCTGGCAACGGAAGGCGTCGTGATGAGGCTTGATCCAGGCTCGGGCGTTGCCGTGCAGTTCCCGGAAATGAATCGGGAGGGGCGAGAACGGATGTTCCGCATCATCGAATTCGTCCAGAAAACAACTACGTTTTACAACAAACGCTATCTCGACAGTTTGGCTAAGAGTTAGTCTTCAACTTCCAACTAGCATTGATGGATAACGCATGCTCTTGCAGGGCGCTTTGAGAGAGTTCGCGTTTGCGTGCGCTTGAAGCCGCCGTCTGCGCCCCGTAAACTTAAAGAATGCACGTTCATGTACACGGTGCAGGCAGTCCCACGCGGGTTTTGAAGATCTCGCTCGCGGTGACCCTGGGGTACATCGTGCTGCTGGTCGTGGCAGGGATTCGAGCGCACTCCCTGGCTTTGCTGTCTGAGGCGGGCCATAATCTTTCGGATTTTCTTGCCCTGCTGTTGTCACTGGTCGCGGTGTATTTTCAGACGCGTCCCGCCAATCCCACCAAGACGTTCGGCTACCAGCGAGCGGGAGTGCTCGCCGCACTGGTGAATGCAAGTTCCCTGGTTATAGTTTCATTTTTCATCTTCTACGAAGCCTTTCGGCGTTTGCAGCACCCGGAGCAGGTCCATGCCGGGCTCATGATGTGGGTGGCCGCCGCCGGGGTGGTGATGAATGGGTGCATTGCGCTTCTACTGTATCGCTCCGGCGGCGACGTCAACATTCGCAGCGCTCTGTTGCACGAAGTTGGCGATACGCTTTCGACGGCGGCGGTAATTGCCGGCGGCTGGGCAATCCTGGTCAGCGGGAATTACTGGATTGATTCAGTACTGTCACTGGCAATCGGTGTGCTGATCCTGTGGTCAGCCTTTGGCATCGTGCGTGAGACGTTGAACATCCTGCTGGAAGGAACGCCACGGGGAATGAAGCTGGACAAGATCGAAACCGTGATTCGCTCGGTGCAGGGTGTGAATGACGTCCATGATCTCCATGTCTGGAGTATTGGGTCGGAGACTCACGCGCTGTCCTGCCATATTTCTATCGAAGATATCCCGCCCTCCGTAAGCGAGCGCATTTTGCGTGACGTGAAGGAGAGACTTCTGCGCGATTTCCGCATTGACCACACGACAATCCAGTTCGAACATGTGGTCTGCGAGACGGCTCACGGCTGTGTGATTCCCGTGATTGAGAGCGCCGAAGAGCACTCCCACCATCATCACAGCCAGTGAAGCGGCTGCATTCACACCTGCGAATGTTGTGCGCGGAAAATCTTGCCCACCGTTTCGATAGTGTCAGCTTCTTCCGGAGATTTGTCCGGGCGCAAACGCACTATTCGGGGGAAGCGCAGCGCGTATCCACTCTCGTGACGATCTGACTCCATCATGTTGTTGAAGGCCACTTCGAGGACAATTTTCGGTTCCACAACCAGACGCAAGCCCTGCTCTTCCAAAGTGTGTTCGAGAAACCATTTTGTCATCTCGGCGATTTCAGCGTCGGTCAGTCCCGAATAGGCTTTCCCTATGTTGACCAGGTTGTCGCCGTTCCAGACGGCGAAAGTGTAGTCACTAAGCACGCCGATGCGCTTGCCATGCCCATACTCGACGGCAGTCACGACAACGTCGAGCGTGGCCAGTTCCCGTTTCATCTTCAGCCATGATTTCCCTCGTTTTCCTGGACTGTAAGTGGATGCGAGGTCTTTGATCATCAGGCCTTCATTCCCTCTTGCCTGGGATGCGGTGAACAGTTGTTCCAACTCGCCGGATAGTGACGCGTGGAACACGGGAGCGCGCATGATGCTGTTTTCTGCTGGAGCACCATCCTGGAATTCGTTCTCGCCGAAGACAAGCGACTGCTGGCCCGCAGCTTTCGCTGCCCGCGATATGGAAGTCCGGAGTTTCCGGGGCGCCTTCAGGAGGGCATCGAGAATGTGGGCCCGCTCCCGCAGTGGTTGGTCGATGGTCAATTCTCCGCCCGAGTACAGCACATCAAACACCAGGTAAGCGACCGCCGTTTCCTGCAGCATTTTGTCGCTGACTTTCTTTCTTCCGAGTCTGGGCTGAAGAGCGGCAAATGGACGCGCCCGCCCCATATTCGTCGCCTTTTCCTCCGCAACTTGCGAACTGGCTTCATCTACGATCGCTTTCGTCGCTTCCAGTCGGGCCGGGTACTCCCAAGCGACGATCTCTCCATCCAGAATGACATCTTCCGGCAGTGACGACAGCGCTGGCGGTAACTCCGGGAACGATTCTGTAATGTCGTCCCGCGTCCGGGAAAAAATCCGGACTTCGCCCTGCGATACATGCGCCTGCGCTCGAATGCCGTCATATTTATCTTCCACGCCCGCATCGGCGAAATAGGTCAGGCCCTCGTCCGCCGATTCAATGGGGCTCGCCAACATAAATCCAATGGGATGGAATAGCCGGATCTTCGCGCGACCCAGCTGGTGCTCGGACGCCAGTTTCAGCGTCTCCCCAATATCGCCCAGAAGCATGTTGGCCCGCTGAACCTCCGCTAACGGACTGCAATATGCTTTGGCTATCGCCTCCTCAACCAGGCTCTCTTTAAGACCGATCCGCAGGTCCCCCGTCATGATCTTGACGATATATTTGGCCTCGAGGGGTGTCGCCAGCGCCAGCAGATCCCGCACGAGCGCCGCTTTCGCGGATGGGCCGCGAGCTGCGGCGATTTTCCGAAACGCCTGTTCCACATCCAGCACATCCAGTTCGGGAGTGGCTCGCTGCGGTAGCACCTCCTGGGCAACGCCTCCGAGATCGCCGTATCTTCGGTAGGCAGCGTCGAGATCGGCTTCGTTTTTGCCCGACAGATCGGCAACCAATTGCCAGAGGGACCGCCCTCCAATCTGAAGCGTAGTCTCCTCCCAGACCGGGAACGGGCGTCCAGAAAGGAATATGGCTGACACGGCAGCAAGTTGCGGAGTGAGAGATTGTAGAAAGTCTGAAACAATTGCGGTCTTCTGCAATTTCTTCGTGGTGCCCGCAATGCTTTCGCAGGTTCGTGCGAAGCGCTGAAATGAATCGCTCATACACCTGATTGGATGCCGGTTGTGCCCGGCTTTTTGTCTGTAACTAACTCAGGCTCTTGCGGTTACGAGTGCCAGAAGTCAATCCTAAATCATGGGACGCTGTGGTACCCTAGAGACTGCGTCGTCCTTTTTCTAAGGAGCATCCAATAGCTGTGCGATTTCTCCGGAATTACCTGCGATTTCTAGCCGCTGTCCAACTCTTACCTGCGCTAGAAAGTGGCGAAGAGACTCTGGTCGGGGGCCAAGCCGTGCTCGAGGGCGTCATGATGCGGTCTCCACACGCGTGGGCGATCGCTTGTCGCAAACCCTCAGGGCAGGTGGTCACCCTGAGTGAGCCCCTGGAACGTCCGTCAGAGAAGCACAAATGGATGGCATGGCCCATTATGCGGGGGGTGGTCACCCTCGGTTATGCGATGAAGCTGGGATACCGCGCGCTGCGGTTTTCGGCGAATGTCGCGATTGAAGACATCATGCAGGACGAGGGCAAACCGGGTTCTGGTGCGAATTCCGCCGCCATACGCGCCGGAAAAAGCCTCTCAATCGAAATCGCGAGAGAAAGCGGCGGCCATCAGCGGCTGGCTCGCCACCGCGAACATTTTGCTTTCGCTGGCTTTCTTCATTTTCATGTACAAGTACCTGCCGCTTGTGGCGGCTACCGAGCTAAAAAAGCTTGATCCGGCGTTCGGCGGGCAAATCGTTTTCAATCTGATCGACGGGGCGGTTCGCCTGGTTCTGTTCCTGCTGTTCATTTGGGGAGTGTCGCTTTGGAAAGACATCCGGCGCGTCTACGAATACCACGGCGCCGAGCACAAGACAGTTTTTGCGTTTGAGAACGGCGACCCACTCCAGATTCCCGCGGTTCAGAAGTATTCGACCTTCCATCCGCGATGCGGGACCAGCTTCCTGATGACTGTAATGCTGATTTCCATCGGATTTTACATGCTGGTTCCATTTACATCGTTTGGAGCGCGATTTGCCGCGCGCATTGTTCTTCTTCCGCTGATCGCCGGAGTGTCGTATGAGATTATTCGCTTCGCCGCGAAACATCGAGGATCGCTTTTTGCTCTGATGACTGCACCGGGATTGTGGCTGCAGCGGATTACCACGAAGCCTCCCACCGATCAGCAGGCGGAGTGTGCCATCGTTGCCCTCGACCACGCTATGTCGCTCGAAAAGGAGCGCGGCGGTGAGTTGGTGATTGCCTAGCGGTTTCCACCGCGAATACTTTCACTTCGTTATCCGACCACAATAAAATGCCGCACAGACGTACTTGGTTTACGTCCTGTGTTCGCTCCAGATACCGGAGTTGCGCTGAACCGGGACTCGCAAAGGGTCTCCTCGGAGCCGACTGACATGTTTGAAAGACTCGACCAAATCGAAGCACGTTATGACGAGCTGACCAATGCTCTGGCTTCCCCTGAGATCGTCAATGACTCGGCGAAGTATCAAAAGACCGCGAAAGCTCACGCGGAAATCGCTCCCATTGTCGAGAAATATCGTGAGTACAAGGACTTGACCAAGGGAATCGCCGAGAGCAAGGCCGTTCTCGTCGACGAAAAAGATCCGGACATGCGGGCATACGCTCAAGAAGAGCTTGACAGGCTGCAAGCTCGAGTTTCCGGAGTGGAAGAAGAGCTGAAATTTCTGCTTTTGCCCAAGGATCCCAATGACGAGAAGAACGTGATCCTCGAAATTCGCGCCGGCACCGGGGGCGATGAGGCCACGCTTTTTGCGGCGGAAATTTTCCGCATGTACTCCCGTTATGCGGAAACACAGCGCTGGAAAGTGGAAGTGCTCTCGACGTCGGAGTCTTCCGTCGGCGGGTTAAAAGAAGTGATCGCCATCATCGAAGGGAACCGGGTGTATTCGCAACTGAAGTACGAGAGCGGAGTACATCGCGTACAGCGAGTCCCAGCTACCGAGCAGCAAGGACGGGTCCACACGTCTGCAGTAACCGTGGCGGTGCTGCCCGAAGCGGAAGATGTAGACGTCAAGATCGAGGCCAAGGACCTGCGCATCGATACATTCTGTTCCTCCGGTCCCGGTGGCCAGTCAGTGAATACCACCTACTCGGCCGTCCGGATCACGCACATTCCGACCAACACCGTCGTCAGTTGCCAGGACGAGAAATCGCAGATCAAGAATCGGGAAAAAGGAATGCGTGTGCTGCGCGCCCGATTGTACGAAATCGAGATGGAGAGGCAACAGGAAGCCTTGGCAAAAGAACGTAGGGCAATGGTCAAGTCAGGAGACCGCAGCGAGAAGATCCGCACCTACAACTTCCCCCAAAACCGTCTCACGGATCACCGCATCGGTTTTACCATTCACCAACTCGACGCCGTGATGGATGGCAAGATCCAACCTCTGATTGACGCCCTGATTACGCACTATCAAGCGGAAAAGCTGAAGCAGGAAGCCGCAACTGTCGTCTAGGAATCTGGAAATCGCCGCACCTCATAACCACGTAGCGCCGGCCCCTTGAGCCCGCAAGGTTTTCTCGCGTAAGGTAGCTTGTGCACGCCCGACTGATCCCAGTGAATGTGACTTCCCAAAATGGGAATTCCACAGCTCCGGAGTGCCTCCGGTTTGCCTGCCGACATTTCGGCGATTTTCCTCAATCGCATTTGTTTCAACCACATAGCGCAAAGGCGCTTTTCCTGTGAGTATCCCGTGCGTTCATGACACGACAAATCCCCAATTGTCAGAATGTTCCTGCAGGAACATTTTTAGTAAACCTGCCCCTTACTTCTGCCTTCGCACCTGCCCTGTGTTGAAATGATCCCGTGCAACTGAAGCAAGCTTTGAATACCGCGGTGTCCCGCCTAAGCACGGAACAGGTCCCATCGCCTCACATGAATGCCGAGCTGCTCCTGCGATTCGTTCTGAGTTGTGATCGGGCCTATCTGTTTGCACATCCCGAACGTGAACTGACCAAAGATGAGGAATCCCGTTATGGCGCGGTGTTAGCGGAACGGATCCGCGGCGTTCCTGCGCAGTACATTACCGGGCACCAGGAGTTCTGGGGAATGGATCTGGTTGTCACTCCGGCAGTCTTGATTCCGCGACCCGAGACGGAACATCTCATCGAGACTGTGCTCGAACTTCGCAGTTCAGATCCCCAGCTTGGCGCGTCTGCAGCGCAACTGCGTATCGCGGATGTCGGAACCGGGTCCGGTTGTATCGCTCTGGCGTTGGCGAAGGAGTTTCTGAGTGCCGAGATCCACGCCACCGATGTTTCGCCTGCCGCACTCGAAATCGCCCGCGCCAACGCGGCACGCCTTCAACTAGACCATCGTGTTCAGTTTCATCAGGCTGACTTACTCGCGTCGTTAACTCCTCCTTTCGATCTGATTGTTTCCAATCCTCCCTATGTAAGCGAAGCAGAAGAAGACCAGGTTCAACTGGAGGTGCGGCGGTTTGAACCACGGTCAGCGGTTTTTGCCGGGCCTGAAGGTACCGAGATAATTGCTCGGCTCATTCCTCAGGCGCACGAAAAGCTTCGACCGGGAGGATGGCTCGTGTTCGAGATGAGCGGCACGATTGCCGGCCAGGTTTCTCAGCTGCTGAAACATTGGAAGCATGTGCAAGCGACTGCTGACCTGCAGTCGATTCCCCGGGTGATTCGTGCTCAAAAAGCGGAACGAGGGAAGACGAGTGAGAAGCCGCGTGGCTGGCGGATTCTAGCGGCCCTGCACAATTGTGCTCAACTAATTTATTTGTTCCCCGCGCACGGTTTTCTCTTGACGATCGGTTGCCAGCGATGGCTTACTACTAGCCCTGACGTATGGGCCCCTTGCCTCTCACACCTCAATTTGTCCACTGAATTACACAGCATCCAGCGTTCCTAAGGAGACCCCCCTGATGAAGTCCCTCGCCGTTTCACGATTTATGGCCGCAGCTTGTGCTGCGGCACTTGTGGCATCGTCGGTTGCGGCAGCACAGATGTCGGTGCAGAAAGTCGCTGCAACCAACAAAGTCTTGCAACAGGTAAAATCCTCAATTAAAAAGTTGTCTCCTTCGCATCGCATGGCGCTGGACGGTTACGCCAATATTGCGCATCTGGCTGACGTGTGGCAGACCTACGGCATGCGGCTGACCGATCCCAGCTTCAACCCTCGGGCGGCGGCTCCGGCTATGGCCGCGGCAACTGCAACTACGGTTTCAACTGGGGGCCTGGTGCGGGTTTCAAATCCCTCCTCTGACGTGGCGTATTCGTCGTTCGGTGGATTCACCCAGAGCGAAACCTCTACAGCGCGGTGCGGCAACACGGTCGTGGTCGGTTATAACGACTCCGGCAGCGTCTTTGAAACTCCCCTTTTCTATACAGGTACCGGTGGCCAATCGTTTAGCGGCGCATCGTATTCCACCAATGGAGGCTTGTCGTTTACCGATATAGGTCCCATTAACCCGGGGGCGAACGATTACAATTTTCTCGGGGGCGACCCCGGCGTGAATTGCGCTGACCCTCACACGTTCTATTACAGCCAGATCTTCGATTATCTCGATGCGAGCGGGAATCCTTGGGCAGCGATTTCCGTCAACACTTCCAGGGATGGTGGGCAAACCTGGAGTGATCCTGTGCCGGCGATCTCAAAGGATGGCATCGATCACATGCTGGATAAGCCATGGTCGACAATAGATCCCTCGAATCATAAGCATATCTTCGTCTCGTATACCGACTTTGATTCTTCGCAGAAGAATCACTGCGGAAAGAATTATCCCGGTAGAACCGCGATCGAATTTGTGCAGTCAAACGATGGTGGTGTGACCTGGTCGCCGCACCCGGTGGTCGTGATGGAAGTGTGCGGTGCGGCCCTGGTGCAGGGCTCGCAAGTTGCGGTTAGCTCGAAAGGAGTGCTGTACATTTCATGGCTCAATCTCGGAACCAACTTCCCTTTGGGCCCACACAGCATCCAGATTGCACACTACTCTCACGGCACATTATCCGCGCCGGTGACGGTGGAGGGCTCGATCCAACCGGGTGGAGATTCCTATTATCTGCAAGGCGAATTCCGGGACTTCCTGGATATGTCCATGGCGATTGACCACTCCGGCACAGCATCGGACGGGGCACTTTACATTACGTGGGCAGATGGTCGAGACAAGACTGTTCCTGACCCGCTCGCCATGCAGGGCTACTATGCCTACGATGACGTCCTGTTGCGAGCTTCGTACGATGGTGGACGAACCTGGGGTTCGGGTCCAACCAAGATCAATGGCGATTTCCAAGCGCGTTTGGGCAGCGGTCACGACCACTACCAGCCGGGCATTGCTGTGGATAAACGTGGCTTCGTGGGTGTTTGCTGGTACGACCGCAGGGCCGATTCGGAGAATTTCGCAATCCGGCGCCATTGCGGCGAATCCAGCAATCTGGGTCTCAGTTTCACGGATAGCGATATTGGTATGCCCGGTTGGGCTCCCACCCACGGCAACGATCTGTTCGTCAATCCCATTTACATGGGCGACTATGACCAGGTGACCGGCGACTTCATGAATACCTATTCCGGATTTATTGGAGGCTTCGAAAACCAGACTAACCGAGGCAATCCGGATGTCGAGGCTCATCCGATCCACTAGCCGGATCAAGACATTGGGGCAGCCGAAAGGCTGCCCCTTTTTTGTTCTGCTGATGAACTTAGCGCCGTGCCGTAGCCGGCTGGATCTCCTCCACATCGACGATGTCGGTAGGATATTTGCCGGTGTAACAAGCCGAGCAGTAGGAGAGTTGTTCTCCTTCGCCGCAGGCTTTCTTTAAGCCCTCAAGCGAAAGGTACGCCAAAGAATCTGCCCCGATGTAGTCGCGAATCTCTTCTACGGATTTGTTGGCGGCAATCAACTGCTTGCGCGAAGGCGTATCCACGCCGTAGTAGCAAGGCGATATGGTGGGCGGGCAGGAGATGCGCATGTGGACTTCAGTCGCGCCTGCGCTTCGAATCATCCGTACAATCTTGCGGCTGGTAGTGCCGCGCACGATGGAATCGTCTATGAGCACGACACGCTTGCCTTCCAGCAACGAGCGCACAGTATTAAGCTTCAGCTTCACACCGAAATCCCGCACGCTCTGGCTGGGTTCGATAAACGTGCGTCCCACGTAATGGTTGCGGATCAAGGCAAAACGGAATGGGAGGCCGCTCTCCGCAGCGTAACCAACAGCCGCGGTGACGCCGGAATCCGGTACCGGGACCACCAGATCTGCATCTACGCCCGCCTCGCGCGCAAGCTGCCGGCCAAGTTCCTCACGGCTGGTCTGAACCGGGCGTCCGAAGACAAGGCTGTCTGGGCGTGAAAAGTAAACATGTTCGAAGATGCAACTCGACTGTGGCGCCGCCGTCGAATAAAACCGCGAACTCACTCCTTCGGGACCGACAACGATAAGCTCTCCCGGTTTCACATCGCGGATATATTCCGCCCCGATGAGGTCGAACGCGCACGTCTCGGAGGCGAACACGATGGTGTCATGCTTATGCCCTTCGATCGCAGGAATCTTCCCCATGGCCAAGGGACGGAAGCCGCGCGGGTCGCGGGCGGCAAAAACCCGGTCATTGCTCATCATCACCAGCGAGAATGCGCCTTCAACCCGGCGCAGCGCATCTGCCATCGCTTCGGGTAGGGTGTGTTCTTTCGACAGCGCGATGAGATGAACAATGACTTCGGTGTCGCTATTGGTCTGAAAGATGGAGCCCTGGCTCTCCAGTCGGGCGCGAACGCTGGTAGCATTCACGAGGTTTCCATTGTGAGCTACTGCGATGGCGCCTTTATTGGACTGCACCAGAATAGGCTGGGCGTTCAGCAGAGCGGAATCACCCGCGGTAGAGTAGCGCGTATGTCCGATCGCAAGCGTGCCACGGAGTTTCGAAAGAACGTCTTCGGTAAAGATATCCGCGACCGAACCCATGGCTTTGTGGACACGCGAAGTTAGGCCATCGGAGCTCACGATGCCGGCGGATTCCTGGCCGCGGTGCTGCAACGCATGCAAGCCGAGGTAGGCCATTTTCTCCGCCTCCGGATGCGAGAAGATGGCTACTACTCCACATTCGTCGTGAAATTTGTCAGAAATTCGCATTTAGCCCTTAGCCTCTAGCCCGCAGCTTTTCAAACGTTCAGCAACTCAGGATCGGTTTTCAGCGCCGCTTCCAGGGCACCCTCATGCACACCGGCCAACTCAGAAACGCTTGATGAAATCAACGTCTTCCCGTCTACTGTAATTACTAGTCTCTCTGAAATCGTCTCCCCGATCACATCTGCCGAGACGGAGTGTTTGGCAGCCACTTGTTTGATTCGCGGGAGGTTCTCCGGGTCGCAAGAGACCAGGATCCGGCTGGCGTCCTCCCCGAAGAGCAGGAATTCGGAAAAAAGGCCGGCCGAACTCAAATTCACTTGCGCTCCTACTCCCTTCGGAAACGCCATTTCGGCGAGGGCGACGGCTATCCCGCCATCGGTACAATCGTGCGCCGACTCCACCAGTTCGCTGTGGATCAGTTCGATCATGGCCTTCTGCAGTTCTGCTTCTGCTTCGATATCCAGTTCAGGCGGATATCCCCAGACTGTGCCAAGAATTTCCTTAGCGTACTCGGAGGAGCCAAACTCGCTCTCGGCATCAGTGACGTCGCCGGGCTCGCCCGCATGTAACAGCACGACTGCGCGTCCGGGAGCAGCGAAGTGCATCTTTGCTGCTTTGTGGACGTCCTCCAGAACGCCTACCACTCCCAGGACAGGGGTGGGATAAATGCCTTCGCCGAGCGTCTCGTTATAGAAGCTGACATTTCCGCCAGTGATCGGAATTTCCAGTTCTTCGCAGGCCTTGGTGATTCCAGTAATTACTTGTGAGAACTGCCACATGATGTGGGGCTTTTCCGGATTGCCAAAGTTCAGGCAATTGGTTGCACCAATGGGAGTGGCGCCCGAGCACGCCACTTTACGCGATGCTTCGGCTACAGCGTGCATGGCACCCAGCCGGGGATCAAGATAACACCATCGCCCATTGCCATCGAGCGCCATCGAGAGCCCGCGCTGCGTGCCCTTGATGCGGAGTACCCCTGCATCGCCCGATCCGGGAGCCTCGATGGTATTGGTCTGAACCATGTGGTCGTACTGTTGCCACACCCAGCGCTTGCTGCAGATATTGGGGCTGGCCAGCAATTGTTGGAACGTCGCAGTCAGATCGCCTTGTCCGCTGAACAGGATGTGCTCTGGTTTCTGACGCGGAACTGGAGGCTCCCATCGAGCTAGTGGCCTGTTGTATAGCGGCGCTTCATCGGTGAGGGCAGGGTTGGGGATCTCAGCGACAAGTTCTCCATGCTGGAGCACTCGCAGTTTGTTATCCGTGATAACCTTGCCGACTTCGACCGCGTCGAGGCCCCATTTCTCGAAAACGCGGAACACTTCATCTTCTCGTCCCTTTTGCGCGACCAGCAGCATCCGCTCCTGCGACTCGCTCAACATGATCTCGTAGGGAGTCATTCCGGTTTCGCGCTGGGGAACGCGATCGAGTTCGATCTCGATACCCACTCCACCGCGTCCCCCCATTTCGCAGGTGGAGCAAGTCAGCCCGGCCGCGCCCATGTCCTGAATGCCGATGATGGCACCGGTTTGCATGGCTTCAAGGCAGGCTTCGAGTAGAAGTTTTTCGAGGAACGGATCGCCGACCTGGACGTTGGGACGCTTGGCTTCGGAGGCCTCACTGAATTCTTCGCTGGCCATAGTTGCGCCGTGAATGCCATCCCGCCCGGTCTTTGCCCCGACATAGATGACCGGATTGCCCTCGCCAGCGGCACGCGCATAGAAGATTTGATTTTTTCGCACCAGGCCTAAGGCAAAGGCGTTCACTAGCGGATTGCCCGAGTAGCAGGGTTCGAATTTGGTTTCGCCACCCAGGTTCGGCACACCGAAACAGTTCCCATAGGAGGCTACTCCGCTCACGACTCCTTCCAGGATGGAATGATTTTTGTGAAGCTCATTCCGGGAAACATTGCCGGCAGCTGTAATGGGGCCAAATCGAAGCGAGTCCATGACCGCAACTGGCCTGGCTCCCATGGTAAAAATGTCCCGCAGAATCCCGCCTACGCCGGTGGTCGCGCCCTGGAACGGCTCAATGAATGAAGGATGGTTGTGCGATTCGATTTTGAAGGCGCATGCCCAGCCATCGCCGATGTCGATAATGCCCGCATTCTCGCCCGGTCCCTGCAAGACAAGCTTGCTGCGCGTAGGCAGGCGCTTCAGGTGAATGCGCGACGATTTGTACGAACAATGCTCGCTCCACATCACGCTGAAAATGCCGAGTTCGGTCAGGGTCGGCTCGCGATCGCCGAGTAACTGTTTGACTTTCTCGTACTCGTCGGGCGTAAGGCCGTGCTGCCGGATGATCTCCGGGGAAAAGGCAGGACTTAAGGAAGTAAGCATGGGAAGGAGGTTCTATTGTCGCATTTTGGGGTGCCCCTCGGATAGAGGTTGCTACAAACCTTGTGCAGTGTTCGGCGGGCTCTCCTGCTAGGATTTCTGAGTATGAAGTCAATTGTGGTGGGCACGGCTGGGCACATCGATCACGGGAAGACGGCGCTGGTAAAGGCGCTGACGGGCGTGGATGCCGACCGATTGCAGGAAGAAAAGCGGCGGGGGATCACGATCGACCTCGGCTTTGCTCACATGGATCTGCCAAATCCGGATGGCGAAACGCTGCGTCTTGGTTTTGTGGACGTCCCCGGGCATGAGCGTTTTGTACGAAACATGTTGGCGGGCGTGGGTGGGATCGATCTGGTTCTCCTGGTGATTGCGGCGGACGAGTCGATCAAGCCGCAGACACGCGAGCACTTCGACATTCTGCAGTTGCTTGGTGTAAGCCGTGGCATAACGGTTCTGACCAAGTCCGACGCCGTGGATCCCGATACGCTGGATGTTGTTCGTTTGGAGGTAGAGGAGTTTCTGCGCGGAACGTTTCTGGAAACCTCAAAGGCTCCCATCGTGGCTGTGAGCGCGCTGACCGGGGCAGGCCTGAATGAACTGAAGGGGGCGATCGCGGCAGCGGCAGCTCAGGGCCAGGCAAGGGATTCTAAAGCTCTGGCGCGCCTTCCGATCGACCGCGTCTTCACCATGAAAGGATTTGGGACGGTGGTTACGGGCACCTTGATCTCTGGCACGATAGGTAAAGAAGAAGAGCTGGAGGTATTTCCGCCGGGAAATCGAGTACGGGTTCGTGCAGTGCAGGTTCATGGCCAAGCGTCGGATGCAGCACTGGCGGGCCAGCGCACAGCGCTGAATCTCGTTGGCGCAGGGAAGGAAGACTTGGCGCGGGGCATGACGCTTGCTCCTCCACAGACCTTAGCGGCGACATCCCGAGTGGATGCGAAATTACGGCTACTACGATCCGCTCCTCGCGCCTTAAGGCAACGGACGCGGGTGCACTTTCATGCGTACACGATGGAGACGGTGGCCGAGCTGAGGTTTTACCCAACTTCGAAAGCCAAAGATGCGATGGCTAAGAACGTCGAAGCGCCGCGCAACAAAACTCAGATTGAACCTGGCGAAGAGATGTTTTTGCATCTGAAACTGCAAGATCCCGCATTGCTGTTGCCAGGCGATCGATTTATCATCCGGCAGTTTTCCCCACTGGTTACGATCGGGGGTGGCACGATTGTCGCCAATCGCGCTCCTCAGAAGGTGACGGATGCCGGGCAGCACCTGGAGTACCTGGAAAGACTCGCTTCGCCCTCACGCGAGGTCCGCCTCGGCTCGCTGGTCGACGGGCTGGGTCCAAAGGGAATCACTATGGAGGAAGCGGTTGCGAGATCAGGATGGACGAGGGACGAGGTTGCGGCGACTGCGTCTAGAATTCCTGAAATTGCCCGAGTGGGCGACATCCTGGTTGCGCGTTCTTCATTGGAAGGGGTTGTGCCCAAGCTTCTGATTGCCGCCCTGGATTCATTTCACAAGATGAATCCTTTAGTCCCCGGAATGAACAAGGACGAACTGCGCGGACAACTCCCGGGAGTGGCCCCTGAGGTTTTTGCCAAGGTTCTGAACGATGCCGCTACGGGTAAACGGGTGGAGATTATCGGCGACCTGGTTCGCCTGCCGGGCCGCGGCATCGCCATGAAAGATGAGGAAGCCGAGTCGAAAAAGAAGATCGAGGAGGCATTTGCCTCGGCGGCGTTGAAGGTGCCTGCGCTGCAGGACGTGCTTGCTGGACTTAAGATTGACAAAGTCCGGGCACAAAAAATCGTAACTCTCCTTTTGCGAGACAAGGTTTTGACGAAAGTTTCCGATGAGCTGGTTTTTCATCGGACTGCTCTGGATGATTTGCGCAAACGCGTCGCGGCGCACAAGGCAAAGTCCGCAACCATTGATGTCGCAACGTTCAAGGAGTTGATCGGCGTGAGCCGGAAATATGCCATCCCGCTGCTGGAGTACCTTGATCGGGAGCGAGTCACCAAGCGTGTCGGCGATTCCAGGCAGATTCTATAAAGGGATGACCCAAATGGTTGAGGAACACAGGCGGATACCGGCCGTGTTTGTTTCGTCCCTACATTTTTTCCTCTGGAAATTCCAACTCCAGCCCTAACGGATCAGTGAAGCGGTTGGTTAGATTGGCCAGGCCGGTCAGCAGATGAATATCGACAATTTCCGGCTCCGAAAAATGCTCACGCAAAGACGCGAAGTCCGCGTCGGAGATGGCCTGTGGCGTCCGCGTTAGCTTCTCGATGTAGTTCAAAGCCGCGCGCTCTTTCGCACTGTAGCGCGAATAGTCTCCTTGTGTCAGACAGGTCCAGTCTTCCGCTGTCAGGCCGACGCGCTTGGAGGATGCGACGTGGTGCTGCGTGCAATAGTGGCATCCGTTGATCAATGACACGCGGATGTAGATTAGCTCATAAAGCTTACGGTCGAGCGATCTGCCTACACTCCCGTAGAAAGTTAAGAAGCTCTTAAGCATCTCAGGCCGGTGCGCCAGAGCCTTCTGAGCGTTTGCGGGTTTTCCCCGCAGAATCTTGTCGTAGATCTCCTTCACGTCCTCCGTTGCAGTTTCCGGACTCACGAGCCCAATGCGCGCCATTGCGTTCTCCTCATTTGCTTGCATTGACGATCATCGCAGATGAAGCCGCTTTCTGCAGCGGTTCAAGGAAAACCGTTGGCTGCCGATACTTAGATCGTTCAGATGAAAAAACTGATTCTCATTGCGGTGATTGCCTGCCTGGGTTTGACACCGAATTATGCGCAGAACAGTGATGACCGGGATACCGAATCTAAGCTTATGGCCATCGAGCGTGTGGTACGCCTGCAGGCCCTGCCCAGTAAAGATTTAAATACTTTGAATACATTCTTAGCAGATGAATTTGTGCTGGTAACTACGGACGGTACGACAAGGAGCAAACAGGAGTTGTGGGCATATCTGCAGAGCGTGGACTCGCTGCGCTACAGCATGCAGGAGATGATTGTACGAGGGCACGGAAATACCGCGATAGTCACTGGATTGTTCCAGATGTGGGGCATGCAACGCGGCAAACCCTTTAAGCGGCAGGGCCGATTCGTCGATACGTGGCTGAACCGGGAGGGGCGATGGGTGTTGCTCGCCAGCGTGTCTACGCCAACACACGATTAACTACCATTCAAGCATTCGAATGGATGGGAGGGCATGTGAGAGTGCTCGTGTTGCAAATGTTGTTCCTGAGTGTTATCGCGAATTGTGC
The DNA here is from genome assembly GCA_963785865.1 of uncultured Acidobacteriota bacterium. Taxonomy (GTDB): domain Bacteria; phylum Acidobacteriota; class Terriglobia; order Terriglobales; family Acidobacteriaceae; genus Sulfotelmatobacter. Next base: position 309,396 of record CAWAXF010000012.1, read on the forward strand.
TTGGGCGCAGGACGCCTCCGATCCCGGAACGGCCGCCAGCATTCGAGCTCTGGAAAAGCAATGGACGGTTGGACAATCCCGCAACGATAACCGAGCCTTGGATCTTATTTTTGACAATGCTTTGGTGTACGTGGAATACGGGCGTCTAGTCACGAAAGGCGAGTATCTAGCGAGAATAAAATCGGTGTCGCCGGATGTGGACCAGATCGCGATGGAGCCCATGACTGTACGCACATTTGGAACAACTGCGGTCGTCGTCGGGAGCTACGTTGAAAAACAGAGAGACCAGGAGAAAAAACGGACAATACAGCGTTGGAAATTCGTGGACACCTGGGTGTACAAGAAAAATGGCTGGGTTCTCGTTGCCGCCGCTGCCGCTCCCGTTTCGAACGAATAAAACATATCTACTTGCTTTGCTGCCGAACCCGCGGGCGCGGGCTTATCCAGCCAATCTGGATGAGGCGGTTCGGACATCAGCCTGATCTTCATCTTTAGGCGGGTGAAGTGCGGATACACGTGCACACGGCTCGATTCGCTCGGGCAGATATTCATAACATTCCAGGCGCACAGCGACTCCGATCTTGCTATGTGCCGTCGTGGAGGGCGCCACGACCGAACTGGAATCTGGCCGGACAATTCGAAGGATCCGACCTTTACAGCGAACGGGCATGCTCGCACCCAGCGTGATCTCCGAGGGCATGCGGACCGTGAGTTCGATCTCCGAGCCTTCCGTGAGAGGGGCATCGGTAAAAAAGAACACTCCTCGCGAGCTCAGATCCTGAGTGAATCCTACCCCGTCGATACCGTCTCTGGTCTGATGGAAGGAAATGGCAAGCAGGTAGGGAAATCGTTGTCCAACTCGGCGTTCAACTCGAAGTGGAGGAGTGGTCATGAAGTCACGTCCTTTGGCCGAACCGCCGAAAAGCGCAGCCCCAAACTTTAGCTCACATCTGCCGTTAAGAAAAGTTGCAAGTTAGTTACGGGAGGGGAGACCGCATCTGCGAGGGGTTCGGAGCCCGCGGTCGGGAGGCCGATGGTGGCGCACGGTTCGCCTGCACGAGGCGAAGCTATACTGATCCTTTGCCAGAATAATGTGATGGAAGAGATATCTGCCGGATCGGAAAGCGCAAAACACAGAGATCTTGGCCGCCGAACAGAGCCAAGATCGAGGGCTTAATTGGCAGGCTGCGGGACGGGCTCTCCGGCATCGGAACTTCCAGCTTTTCTTCAGCGGACAACTGATTTCGCTGGTGGGCACATGGATGCAAACCGTGGCACAGTCCTGGCTGGTGTACCGGCTGACCGGATCCGGCTTGCAATTGGGCGCCGTGGGCTTTGCCAGTCAAATCCCGGTATTCCTGTTCGCGCCGCTCGGCGGGATTGTGGCCGACCGCAGCAACCGCAAGCATGTGGTGATTGGGACGCAAGTCGCATCGATGGTGCTGGCATTCGTGCTCGCCGCTCTGACCCTTTCACATTACGTCAAAGTGTGGCACGTGTTTGTGCTGGCTGCCTTGCTGGGTGTCGTAAACGCCTTCGATATTCCCGGACGGCAATCATTCCTGGTGGACATGGTGGGGAAAGAAGATCTGATGAATGCGATCGCATTGAACTCGTCAATGTTCAATGGGGCACGGGTGATTGGGCCGGCGGTAGCGGGCGTCCTGGTGGCGAGACTGGGCGAGGGCTGGTGCTTTTTCGCCAATGCTGTGAGCTACATCGCAGTAATCGCAGGACTCATGCTGATGAACGTCCATGCGCCCGCTCGAGTATCGGGCAAGACCTCACCGTGGGAGCATATTGTCGAGGGATTTCAGTTCGTGAATCGAACGGCTCCGATCCGCGCTCTGTTAATTCTGCTAGGGCTCGTGAGTATAACGGGCATGCCGTATGTGGTCCTGATGCCTATTTTCGCTGATCGAATCTTGCACAGCGGGGGCCAGGAGTTCGCCGCCCTCCTCGGTTCGCATGACTTGGGCGCGGTGCGGTTAGGTATTCTCATGGGCGCGGCTGGTGTGGGGGCGCTGCTCGGTGCGCTGACCTTAGCGGTTCGGACAGGTGTCAAAGGCCTGGGAACCTGGGTGACAGTCTGTTGCGCCGGATTTGGCGTGAGCTTAATGCTATTTGCGATTTCAAAATCCTTTTGGCTTTCGGTGCTCCTGTTAGTGCCGGTGGGATATTTCGTGATGCTGCAAATGGCCTCCTCGAATACCTTGATCCAGGTGATGGTGCCGGATGTGCTGCGGGGACGGGTGATGGCGCTCTATTCGATGATGTTCATGGGGATGGCCCCTCTGGGCGCTCTGCTGGGCGGAGCGCTCTCGGATCGTCTTGGGGCGCCCATGACCGTTGCCATAGGCGGGATCGCCTCCATAGCTGGAGCCTGGTGGTTTGGCGTGCAATTGCCAAAAATTCGTGGCGAGGCTCGAAGGCTGATCCAGGCGCAGGCGATGGCGGGAGGTACGCCCGCGGAAGGGATGTCGACGCCCGTGGTCGAAGACTAGGAATTCGTCGGATTGCGCAGTGCACTGCGTCCCAGGGCTACCAAGAAAACCGCGTTTTTTCCTCGAGCATGGGGCGAGAAGAAGCTGACGACATCGTCGTCGTAAAAGGTCAATCCGCTGGCGCCGAGCCCTTGGGCGTAGGCCGCTAGGTAGAGCTTCCCACCCAGAATTCCCGCTTCCAGTTGCACGACGCGGTATCCGCGATTTCCGTAGCGCTCGGTGATCTTCTTCAGATCGGCGAGGAAGAATACGTCCACGGCTGCGTCAGCCGGCAATTGCTGTTCGAGTCCAAGGTACCCGGCTTTGTCGCGGAAATCGCCGCGCTTCAGCAATTCCAGAGACTTGCTATCCCAGTGGTAAACGTAAGCTCCTGAATCCAGCCCCACGACACTGTTCACGATAAGGTACAAATCATTGAGATGGCTGCCGAAAGGATCGAGAAAGTCAGCGGGGATTCCGCGCGTAGCGCGGTCCAGCATAAGGGAAAGCTGCGGCTGTGTAATTGGATCGCGCGCGAACTGCCGGGTAGAGCCGCGACGCCCGATCACCTTCTCGATTGAGTCTTTGGACAGGCGCGGCTCCTCTGGGATTTGGAGACGTCGCGCACTTACTTTCGGCTCGGGCAGCTTGTGAGACGGTGTTTTACCGCGCCACGCCTTGACTTCCGCCGCTAAGAGCGACGACGCATCGTGCAATTTTCGCATCGCGGGATAATCCACTTCTTCTGAGGAATAGGGGACCACGGGCAGCGCGAGATCTGAGATTTCTGGTGCGTTGCGCGGCCTCGATTTGAGGCTTCCGATCGGAACCATAGAAAGAGCCACTTCGCGGTTCGTATCCAGGCCGAGTAGGGCATTTACTTGCGAATCCACGAATCCGGAAACAATTCTGGCGGGAAGCTTCAGGGCGAAGGCCACTGCAAGCATGTTGGCGAGGATCGTGCCGTTATCCCAGCCAAAATGACGGTAGGTGCGCGAGCGATATTTCCATGCGTTCCGCCAGTAAACGCCAGAGCAGATGACAATGACGGGAGCGTGCGCCACGGAGCGCTCGTTTCCGGTGGCTTTGACGAGTTCTTTTCGAACATCACCTGAGCGAAGCTGGCGCAGTCCGAATTCCGCTGCGCCGAAATGATAAAGACCTGCCGGCAGTGCGGCAGATGTACTGCTCTTCAATTCCGTACATGCAATATAGAGTTCGATTTCGTAGAGCGCCCCGGTACAGGCCGCGGCCCGAAAGAAAGTTTCTCCTTGCTCGTGTTTCCTGCTGCGAGTGACTCCGGCAGAAAAGAACAAGAGCTGGGCCAGGCTTTCCAGATCGGGTACAGCCTCTCCTTGCGTGGAAAGCACTGGCGCGGCAATTGCGGAAAGCGCCGGCACGCCGGTCTCACGGAAGTCGCGCGCGAGGCGCGTCACTTCCAAGGTGGGATAGATCTTGAACAGGAGCGGCTTGTTGTTCCAATCAAGAAAATGTGGCTGCGTGCGCACTCCAAGATAGGAGTGCTTGGTGCCGCTATGGTATTGCCACATCACGTCAAGGTTCTGGTTCTGACTCAAAGATGCGTGCTCCTTCGCGGACTCCCGTTAGCGGTAAGCCGTGGGAGGCAGGCCAGTGATGCGGATTCCGGAGTGTCCCTTGTGGCGCATATTGAGGCCGATGAGCAGCGCGGTGATCTGCTCGACGATGCGAGCGTTCTCCAGCTTGCCTCCGTCGATGGCTCGGACCCCGGGAATCTTTGCGGCCAGCTCTCGCGTCAGTTGCGCCGCATCAGGATCGTCGCTGCATATGATCACATCGCAGTCGAGCGGATTGTCTCCGCCCATCAGATCCGCCGAGACATTATGGAAAGCGGCCACCACGCTGACGTCCTCAGGCACGAGTTCAGCAGCCTGCTCCGCGGCCGATCCTTGCCAAACTCCAAGCGTGCGTGAAGCGCGTCCCCCGACCTCCGCAGCAAGGGGAACGCTGGCATCGATCAGAATGCTTCCCGGAGTCATTGCCGGCTTGAGACGCTTGATGATCGAAGCCTGGCCTGCAAAAGGTACGGTGAGCATGAGAATGTCGGCAGCCGCGCAAGCTGCGCCATTTTCCATGCCGGAAATTCTGGCTTCAGTTCCTACTCGCCGCTGAATCGTAGCGGCGGCCTGCTGGGCACGGCCCTCTTCGCGTGAGCCGACAATTACCGTTTCGCCGGCGCGAACCCAGCGCAGCGCAAGTCCCATGCCTGCTGGCCCCGTCCCTCCAATAATTGCTATTGGTCGAACTGGGCTGTCGACCTTGCCACTCATGCGAATTCCGCCTCAAGCGATTGCTCGGCAGTGAATTCGTCCAATGGAAGCTTGATGCTGATTCTTGAATAGGTGGTGTTACGTTCTGCCGGAATGCGGCCGGCTTCCAAAATTAGCGCCTGAAAGCCTTCTGGACTGGTGTACTGGCCGGCGGTGGCTCCGGCTTCACGCGAGATGTTCTCCTCCATCAATGTTCCGCCATAGTCGTTTGCTCCCGCGTGCAGGCAAAGTTGTGAAAGTTGACGGTTCAGCTTTACCCAGGAAACTTGAATGTTGTTGATGGATCCGGCAAGCAGCAAGCGGGCCAAAGCGTGAACCTTCAGATGCTCGGCGAGAGTCGGACCGGAACGAGCAAGTCCTTGATGAAACAGCAACGTGTTCTGGTGTACGAAGCCCAAGGGAACGAACTCGGTGAAGCCGCCGGTTTCGGACTGGATGTCGCGCAACAAGCGCAGTTGGCGCACCCAATGATCCGGCGTTTCCGCGTGTCCGTACATCATGGTCGAGGTGCTGCGGATGCCGCATTGATGCGCAGTACTGATCACTTCGATCCATTGTGCTGTCGAGAGCTTGTTGGCGGACAGGATATGACGGATTTCATCGTCCAGAATTTCTGCAGCCGTTCCCGGCAGTGTGCCCAGGCCGTTATCCCGCAACATCGAAAGATAATCGGGAAGCGGCATGCCCGTCAGTTCCACTCCGTAGACGATCTCCATAGGCGAGAACGCGTGAATGTGCATACGCGGAACTGCCCTTTTTATCGCGCGCAGAATATCGCGGTAATAAAATTTCGGAAGATCCCGAGGAAGCCCGCCTTGAATGCACACCTCGGTCGCACCCAGATCCCATGCTTCCTGCGCTTTCCGTGCCATATCGTCGAGATTGTGAAAGTACGAATCCGCTTCGCGCGGGCCGCGGCTGAAGGCGCAGAACTTGCATCCTACGAAGCAGATATTCGTGAAATTGATGTTCCGGTTCACGACATAGGTGACGATGTTTCCCACTAATTCGGCACGGAGCACATTGGCGGCGACCAGGAGGCCTAGGAGGTCATCTCCCGCGGAATTCGCCAGCGCATAACATTCGTCGAGGGACAGGTCAGCGCCATTTTGTGTCTGAAGCACTTTCTCCAGAGACGACCGCAGGCTCGCAGTCAGCAAGGGAGCAACATCAGACCATTCGAGCGAAGGGAAACGTTCCAGTTCGGAGGTTGGAAGTTCGCGTTGCATTTGTGTCTTCGTAAAGACGTAGCTTGGGTGTCTGTGCCGGCGCAATCCAGACTCTGCAAGCAACGTTTCTACAGTGTAGCGGAAGTTTCAGCGGAATAGGTCAGAAGCCGCCGGACGCAGCAAGTCCTGAATTCGGCCCGTTTCCGTTTGATAAGGGAAACCGCGCACAATGCAGGCGGGCGCGCGATTTAGTTTTCCGCAGACCAGGCCGGCAGCGCATGCCAATTCATCCGCAACCGCTTCCACACTTGCCTTCAGCTTATAGCCGTGGGGATCGGTTCGGCCGCGATAATCGCGCAGAGATTTCATTCCCGCGATTCCGATGGCAAACTCGGCAAGACCTTCGCGCCAGGGCCGGCCGAAGCTATCTGTGATGATTACGGGAATGGCGAACCCTGTTTTCCTCTTCAGATCACTGCGAATCTGTTTCGCAGAACGATCGGGATCTTCGGGCAGAAGGAGCGCATGCTGCCCGCCATCAAGGTTGGAAATATCAATTCCGCTGTTCGCACATAGAAATCCGTGTCGGGTTTCGGTAATCAGTACTCCATTCTTGCGGCGGATGACAGCACGGCTTTCCCGCAGGGCGAGTTCGATCACGCGTGGGTCCAGATCGTACTGTGCCGCCCACTCAACAGATTCGGGAGACGGCGTAATCGTTGCGAGATCTACGACTTGACCTTCGGCCTTAGAAACGATCTTGTGTTTGATGACGAGAATGTCGCCGGACTCAAGTCGCTCATGATTTTTACGTAAGGACTCGACCAACTTGTTAGCGATGCTATCGCCGGACTGGATTTCGTCCTGGACCGGGATAGGGATCAGGCGAATTTCGGTAGCGTGACGGCAACGGAGTTTTCTTTCGCACTGATGGCGATGGCACTTGAAGTACCGTGAATTCAGGGCTGCCGCCATGAGTCGAGTTCTTGCGACGCTTTGCAGCTTTCCTACGAGGCACAGTGCACGAATCCACCCGCATCCTTGTGCTAGACGGATGAAGTTATTTTTCCTCTTCGAGCGTACTCTCGCGCAAGTTGCTGGGCGCGGGTATTGCCCGGCAATACCGCTAATTCGTGCAGGTCTTCGGGATTATCCACATCCACCGCGATGCCGGGCAGGTTTAGCACGATGCACGGCTTGGCCTGTCGCCTGGGCTGCGGCAAGATGGGGTTTGAAGCTGTCATTGCCAAATCGCAATGGAAACAGATTGGGTGGACGCCGAAAAGCAGCATTTGTCCCGCGCCCGTCGGCCGCGGGAACCAGCACGCTTCCCTGCACTGGTGCGTGCTTTAAGATCTCTTCCAGTTCCCAGGCCTGAACGAGCGGAATGTCCGCCGGGATGACGAGCGTGTCTTGTTCTCCCCGCTCCACACAGAGGCGAGTGGCGATCTCGATGGCAGCCGTTTCCCCCGGATCTTCTGCGTCCGGAATGAGATCGAACCCGTATTCCTTCGCAAGTTGAATCGCGAATGGATCTCCGGTAACGACTCCGACGCGGGGGCAATCATTCCACTCTTGCAATGCGCTGAGCACGTCGTGCAGCATTGCTTGAGCTAATCGCGTACGGGAGGGTTGGTCAAGAACCGAAGCCAGGCGTTGTTTCGCTCCAGAGGTGTTCTTGATTGGTATAAGGATCACGGCCGCGAATCCGCTGGCTGGACGGGAGCGATGGCCGTTTTGTCCTTGAGCAGTCGCGGTGACATTATCGCCAGCACCTCGCGTGCCAGAGCCGCTTTGTCATCAGGGCTGCGCATAATGGTCTTTGTGCACTGCACTCGCAGGCCATTCTTGCGAAGGATATCTGCCGCAGATGCATCGCGCGTGTCACAAATGAGGAGGTCGAGAAAATCCTCGTAGGCGTGAGCCACGCCGCCGATTGAGCACGGCAGACCCTGTGCCTGCATCAAAATTCCTGCCGGACCGGCAACCGGAGCATTGCCCACGATGGGGCTGACGGCAGCAATTTTTCCGCGGGCTTGCAGCAGCGCATTGTGGATTCCGGGGACAGCCAGAATCGGGCCAATACTGGTCACAGGATTACTGGGCGCAATGATCACGGCATCGGCAGACGTGATCGCATCCACAACGCCGGGTGCAGGTTCGGCATCGGACGCACCGGCAAAGCGCACGGAATTTACAGGATCCTGATACCAGCGCTGCACAAAATATTCTTCGAAGCTCAGTTCTCCTACCGGAGTATCCACACGGGTTTCCACGCGGGAGTTGCTCATCGGCAGGATGCGTGCTTTTACTCCAAGCTTCTGCGAGATGACAGCCGTAGCCTCAGACAGGGTCTTGCCCTCGGCCAACAGGCGCGAGCGAAGCAGATGCATGGCAAGATCACGGTCGCCGGTGTGAAACCAGGTCGGCTCGCCCAATTGACCCATGGCCTGCAAGCAAAGAAATGTGTCGCCTTTCACACCCCAACCCCGTTCGCGGCTTAACATCCCGGAGAGCACGTAGGTGATCGAATCGATATCGGGGGAGACGTAGAGGCCCCACCAGAGCAGGTCATCCCCGGTGTTCACGACCAGCGTGATTTCCTCGGCGGGCATGACTTGCCGCAGCCCATCAACGAACTTGGCACCGCCCGTGCCGCCACTGAGAACGCAAATCATGCCGCCCTCCGGGCGAGACCGTCGTCCGCTGCCACGGTTCGCAGCTTTTGTGACAACAAACCTTGCTTCCCGATCAGAGAAGGGATGAACTCGGGATAAACCGGCAACCGTTGCTGCAAGATGAATCCCTTGGCTTCGGTTCGCAGCCGCAGTTGATCCAGGTGGGGCCAAGGCTTCTCCGGATTGATGAAGTCCGGCGTTACAGGCGAAATGCCTCCCCAATCGTTGATTCCTGCGTCCATCAAATCATCATAGTAAGGCGCGGAGAGATTGGGTGGGGCTTGAATGTTAACTTTGGGGAGTAACAAGCGAGCTACTGCCACCGTGCGCAGCATCTGCCCGTGGCTGGGTTCCGGCCAGTTTGCCATCGGTATGGCAGGCTTCACGCGAAAATTCTGGATGATGACTTCCTGGATGTGTCCATAGCGCTCGTGCAAATCGCGGATGGCAAGGAGGGCGTCCACGCGGTCCTGGAGCGATTCGCCGATCCCGATCAGCAATCCGGTTGTGAAAGGAACGCTTTGTTTGCCCGCTTCCTCGATGGTGCGGAGGCGTTTGGCCGGGACTTTGTCAGGAGCGTTGTCGTGAGCTGCGCCGGGGGCGAGAAGCGCAGTGTTGGTGGTTTCAAGCATCAGGCCCATGCTGGGGGACACTGCGGCAAGACGCGTGATCCACTCCGCGCTGAGCAAACCGGGATTCGGATGAGGCAGCAGGCTGGTCTCACGCAGAACCAAGTCACACATAGCTTCCAGGTAATGCAGCGTCGATTTGAAGCCCAGGCGGTGTAATGTGTCCCGCATCTCCGCGAACAGAAGCTCAGGTTTATCTCCCAGGCTGAAGAGGGCTTCAGTGCACCCGAGTTTTTCCCCTTCGCGAGCGACGGCCAGGACTTCATCCGGATTCATCGTATGTGCGCCGGGATCGCCCGGATCGCGGCGGAAGGTGCAATATCCACAATAGTCGCGACACAGATTGGTCAGCGGCAGAAACACCTTGCGGGAGTAGGTGATGACGCCGGGCTTGAAGCGCTCTTTGGCCGCACGCGCTGCCGCAAGTAAGAACGGCAATTCGGAATCAGAGCAATCAATCAAGCGTAAGGGCGCTGCTGCGCGAGATCGGCACGCCTGGTTGAAGTTCGGCGAGGGCCGACCGGGTTGCAGAAGCATTCTCCGCGTTGCTGGCTGAAATGGAGCCGAAGGTCACGGTTGAATCGAATGATACAACGGCGGCGCATGGTAATGTAGGCGGTTGCATCCAGAGGTTTGGGGTGGCAGATTTATCTATCGAAGTTCGTACCAATGAGCTTGGATACCGCGCAATTTCGAAAGGCCATGGGCTGTTTTGCTACGGGCGTGACCATCATTACGGTCGACCTTGATGGTGGAGTCCATGGCATGACGGCCAACGCGTTCGCGTCAGTGTCGCTCGATCCAATGCTGGTGCTGGTCTGCGTGGACCATAGCACGCGAACGCACGCCCATCTGCATACCAAGAAGCGCTTTGGCGTGAATGTGCTATGCGAAGATCAGAGAGCCATTTCGGAGTATTACGCCCGTCCGGAACGGACACATGAAAACGCCGAAGCCGAAGCCGGAGCACGCTTCGACCGCACCCGCCACGGCACCCCGGTTCTGCACGGTTCGCTGGCATACCTGGAATGCCGGCTTCATTCGGCCCAAATCGCCGGCGATCATACGATCTTCATCGCGGAAGTCGAGGACGTTCTGGTTCAGGAGGGTCAGCCATTGCTGTTCTTTCGCGGGAAGTACCGGAAAATGGGGACCGAGATGAAGGATTTGTAGATCGTTCGCTACCGCGCGCGTGTCACTTTTGCGGCTTCTGGGCATCCAATCATTGCAGACATAAATAATCGAATGGAGTTTATTCCTCGTGGAAAAGACTGCAGAGAAGATCACAAAAACCGAAGCTGAATGGAAGAAGCAGCTAACTCCTGAGCAGTATCACGTTACACGCGAAGCGGGAACGGAGTGTGCCTTTACTGGCGCTTACTGGAATAACAAAGAACCCGGAATGTATCATTGCGTGTGCTGTGGGGCTCCACTGTTTGATTCGCAGACCAAGTTCAATTCCGGCACTGGTTGGCCGAGTTTCTACAAGCCTTCTGCTGATGGTGGAGTCATCGAGCACCGGGACACGGCGTACGGCATGGTTCGCACCGAGGTGCGCTGCGCCAAATGTGACGCCCATCTGGGACACGTTTTTGAAGACGGTCCGGCTCCTACAGGCCTGCGATACTGCATGAATTCGGCCTCGCTGGAGTTCAAGCCTACAGAAAAGAAGTGATGGCAGCGTCCTAAGCACCGGATCGCAGGCAATGAACAAGGGCACGCGCCTGCGTGCCCTCTATTTCGCACTGGGTAAAATTCCGCTGACTATGCTCCGGCGGTGGCGGCTATGGCCTTTGTTTGTTCCTGCTTCGCGGGCTGGTGGTGTGGTTTGCCATCGCTGCGAACCTGGATTCCGCCTTTGAGGGAGGCGCCGTCTTCCACGCTGATGCGCGAGGTGGAAATGTCTCCGTGCACCGAGCCTTCGGCGCGAATGTCCACGCGGTCGCTGCACTCGATGTTGCCCGTCACCTTGCCCATCACCACAACTTCGCGGGCCTGGATGCTGGCATCAACCTTGCCGTTGCGGCCAATGGTCACGCGGCTCTCGGGCATAGTGATCTTGCCTTCGATGCGGCCGTCGATGTAAAGGGCTTCGGACCCGCTGATCTCGCCCTTGATGACCAAGGTGCGGCCAATGGTCGCCTGGTCCACGGGAGCGGTGACGTTCTTGGCCGGGTTATATGCGTTGGGGTTGGAAGCCGGGACGCCCGACTTGGGATTGAATGAGTTCTCCGATGACTGAAGCATGCGACCTTCCTTGGGTTCCCGCGCGGCGTGCCCGGGGGCGCCGCTGCATGCGGTTGGTCTTAAATTTGTGGCCTTCGCCAGTTCAACGGCCACTTGGCCAACTTGACTATCGCACAGGGGTAAGAGAAGGAGAGAGATTACGGAAGGTGGTGTACGCGTGAGAAGGCTTCCCAAACCGTCAGTCAGAGGCCTGCAGAGCTTCGCTGACATCCTCCCACTCGCGCAGCAAAGAGGCGTGATTTGCTTTGTGCTGATCGAGTTCTTGCGACTGGCGCTGGCTGTCTTCTGCGCTCACGAAGCTTTGTAGCGCTGTTTCCAGGCGCGCGATTTCGTCTTCCGTCCGCCCGATGTCGTTTTCGAGTTGCTGCACCCGATCTTGCATCTGCTTACGCTTGAGGGGATTCAGCCGCTTTTTCGATGGTTCGGGAAGGGCTGTAGCGCCGTTGCCATTGGATTGCGGGGGCGCGGATTCAACCTTTGGCCGACTGGCCCCGGGAACATCATCCAGCGTGGGGGAGACATGTTGTCCGCCTTCCTTTCGCCAGAGATAATCCTCGTAATTTCCGGGAAAGATTTCGACTTTGCCGGCGCCGATCTCGAACACGCGCGTGGCGAGTTTGTCGATGAAGTACCGGTCGTGCGACACGAAAACGACCGTTCCCGTGTACTCCACCAGGGCGCTCAGCAGGACGTCTTTGGCCCGCATGTCGAGGTGATTTGTCGGTTCATCCAGCAGAAGGAAATTTGCGGGATGAAGCAGAAGCCGCAGCAGGGCATAGCGCCCGCGCTCCCCACCGGAGAGAACGCCAATCTTCTTGAAGACATCGTCCTCCGAAAACAAAAAACACCCCAGCAAGCTACGCAGTTCCGTCTCCGTTGATCTGGGAGAAATTGCTCCGAGGTCGTCGAGAATACGGGCATCAGGATCGAGTTCCTTGTATTGATCCTGCGCGAAGTAATCGGGCAAGACATTGTGGCCGAGGCGGAACTCGCCAGCACTCAGCGGTTCCGTACCCGCAAGCAGTTTGATGAGCGTGGACTTGCCAGCCCCATTGACTCCCACGAGTGCGATGCGGTCTCCCCGCTCAATCATGAAGTTCACATCGCGAAAGACCTCTTTTTCGCCTGCTCCGTTCTTCCCCGGATAGCGCTTGGCAACGTTCTCGAATTCAGCCACAATGCGCCCGCTCGCCTTCGGTTGTGGAAACTTGAAGTGAATACTCTTTTCTTCAGGCGGAACCTCGATTCGGTCGATCTTTTCGAGTTCCTTGATGCGGCTCTGCACCTGCTTGGCTTTGGTGGCCTGGTAGCGGAAGCGGTTGATGAAAACTTCCAGTTGCTCAATACGGTCGCGCTGATTCTTGTAGGCGGCCTGTAATTGCTCATTGCGCTGCGTCTTTTGCGCCAGAAACTTGTCGTAATTTCCGGTATAGAACCAGAAACGCTTGTTCCAGATTTCGGCGATTTTGTCGACGGTTACGTCCAAAAAATAGCGATCGTGCGAGATCAGCAGGAAGGTATATGGATAGTTCTGCAGATACTCTTCCAGCCAGTTACGCGCTTCGAGATCCAGATGGTTTGTGGGTTCGTCGAGCAGCAGCAAGTTCGGTTTCTGCAGCAGGAGTTTGGCCAAAGCAAGGCGCATCTGCCAACCGCCGGAGAACTCATCTGTGAGGCGCTGCCAGTCATCTTTTCCAAAGCCAAGGCCCATGAGAACCCGGCCGACTTCCGCTTCGATGGAATAACCGTCGCGAGCCCGGAATTCATGTTCCACGCGCTCGTAACGATCCGCGACGGCGGCGTATTCGGGACCAGTGTGGTCGAGTTCCGCCATGCTGTGGGTGAGGGACTCAAGTTCCTGCTCCATCGCGCGGACGTCATCAAAGACCGACATGCACTCGGCGAAAACCGTGCGTCCCGACAGAGTCAGGCCGTCCTGCGGAAGGTATCCGGCGGAAGTTCCTTTGGCGATGGTGAGAGAGCCGTAGTCGAACGTGTCCATGCCCGCCAGAACTTTCATCAGCGTAGACTTGCCCGTACCGTTCCCGCCAACCAGGCCAATGTGGTCGCGGTTGGTGATCAGCCAATCTACGTTTTCGAACAGAAGTTTGTGGCCGAAACGTTTTCCGGCGCCGGAAAGCTGAATCATGGGACTGCTTTTATCGTCTCATAGATTCCGGCAAGCGGCGGGTGGCAGCGCAGAGCAGAAAGGGAATGAAGGTACACGAAGACTAAGGCCAAACCACCGTCGCAATTGGATCTTTCCCGGGCCGCGCATTACGGGCATGGGGGTACACGCCCCAGAGTTCGCTATGCGATCGAATTCTTTCCAGCGCCCGGTCGATCACCGCTTCCACTTCGCGGAAATACTTCACCTCGCGGCCCTTCGCTAAACGCCGCTTGGCTTCTTCCGGGCTGACCCAAGTGGGTTTGCGGTTGGGTTCATCGGGGCGGTGCGTCTGGTGAATCTCCATCAGAAAAGCCTTGACGATGAATTCCTGCGCCCCACGCGGCTGCCAGAATACGCCCTTGGAATGGAGGTAAAGGTGGAAATGACGGGGCTCAATTGTGCCGACTGCTCCCGCTTCTTCAGCGGCTTCCCGTTCGGCTGCCTGGCTGTGTGAGAGCCGCGCATCGGTAGATCCTTTTGGGAAGGTCCACTTGTTGCCGCCGTTCGTGTTCACCAAAAGGAACTCGATCGTCGAACCCCGACGCCGGTAGCAGATTGCGGCTACCTGCAGCGGCAAGGATTTCGCAGCTCGGGACGTGGCCATGCGGCGGTCTCCTCAATACAGCATAGATGCACGATATTTCACAAATGTTAAAGTGCAACAGAAAATGTGCAGCCGAGAGGGTTACGAAAGAGTTACATGCGAAGATTAAAGACCGCGTCCATAGACCGGAATTGCCGCTCCGGTCACGTCCTTGGCGGGGGCGCTGGTGAGCCACAGAATGAGGCTCGCAATCTCAGCTGGCTGCACCCACTGACCAGTGTCGGCACTGGGCATGGCTCTGCGGTTCGCCGGAGTGTCGATGGTTCCGGGAAGAATAACGTTGCCGGTGATCCCGGAGTCTTTATTTTCCAGCGCCACTGTCCTTACCAAGGACACTAGAGCGGCTTTGGAAGCGCTATACGCTCCGACTCCCGGACCGGGGTTCTCTGCTGCGCGGCTGCCGATGGCAATGATTCTGCCGAAGCCAGTCTTCCGCATGTGAGGCAGGACAGCGCGAATGATGTGGAATGCGGAGTTCACGTTCAGCTCGAACATCCGTTGGAAAGTGGTGTCGTCGGTTTCGGCAATGGAGGGGCCTCCGGCGAAGCCGCCGACCAGATGGGCAAGAATGTCAATCCTGCCAAAGCGCGACACCAGCATGTCCACCGCACCTTTTGCACCATCCAGGCTCTCGAGTTTTGAGGCGATCGCGGTGAAGCGCGGATGGTCGAAATCGGACTGCTTGATACTGGGAGCGAGTCCCGCAACCACATAGCCTGCTTCAAGCAAGGTGCGGGTCACGTGAGTTCCCAAGCCACCATTGGCACCGGTTACGAGTGCGATCGTGTCAGTCATACCGAGAACATCAGAGCCAAGGACATCAGGCCTGCACGCTTTCGAGTTCGCGCGTGAGCCGGCTGGAATGCACGTTCACATACGAAGTGTCCAAAGCGCCGATCGCGGGGCAGCCAAGCAGCTTCAGAGTTCGATCCATCTCAGCGCGCAGCATGCCAATCGCACGCGCTACACCAGCGGGACCACCCGCAGCCAGTCCGTAGGCATACGCTCGCCCCACCAGAACCGCTCGCGCCCCAAGGCAAATTGCTTTGATCACGTCGCTGCCACGGCGCACACCACCATCCATCAGCACTTCAATCTGGCCATTTACGGCCGCCACGATTTCTGGCAAAACCTGGAGGGAGGCAGGAACGTGATCCAACTGCCGGCCGCCATGATTGGACACGACAATTGCGGATGCTCCTTCATCAATCGAGCGCCGAGCGTCCTCCGCTGTCAGAACACCTTTGATGATGAGCGGCCCCGACCATTGTTCACGAATCCAGCGCAGGTCCTCCCACGTTACGGTTGAGCTGGCGAGGGCAGCGGCGACGTCTGTCATTGGAAGAGGCCCTTGCCCGGGAACCACAACATTAGGCAGATGGGGGACACCGCCATCGAGCAGAAAACGCACGAGCCACGCCGGGCGCGCGAGAAATTGCGGCAGGAAAGGAAGCTTGCTCAGAATGCCGCCCCCCATGAGTTCTTTCATGCCGTTGCGGGAATCGCGCTCGCGCATTCCAGCAACTGGAGTGTCAATCGTCACGACGAGCGCGGAAAATCCTGCGGCACGGGCCCGTGCAATCGAGCCCTCTGCGGCGGCTCTTCCTCCCATCAGATATAGCTGAAACCAAACAGGGCCATTCGAAGCGGCCTTTACGTCTTCCATGCGATGACCGGAGATGGTAGAGAGGATGTAGGCCGTTCCCGCAGCACCCGCGCATCGTGCCGCTGCAATCTCGCCTTCGGGATACATCAAGCGGCTGTATCCGACAGGAGCCAGCAACACGGGAAGAGAAATATCGAACCCCAAGACACGCGTGCTGAGATCGCAAGTAGGAACCGAAACGGCCCCGCGTGGTCGGAACGTGACGTCCTCGAATGCGCGGCAGTTCTCGCGCAAGGTGAACTCTCCGTCGGCACCGCCATCCAGGTAATCGAACACCACCTTGGGCAGTCGCCGGCGCGCTATGGGGCGCAAATCAGGGACGCTCACAACCTGGGATGATTGCACCGCCCGAGACAAGACCGCCTCCTTTTACGGACGCAGGTTTCGGTGGAGAACACGTCCGTGCGCGTCATTATAGTCTGAACTGGCGAGTGATCAACGACGAGGACGCTGGAGTAGAGCGCTGCGAGCATTCGGCAGACGACAACGCCATGGCCTCGGAAACGACTATTGCTGGATGATCTGGCCAGGTTGAGGATGAACCTGCTCGTTCTGAACCTGGCTGGCCTCCCAACCTCCACCCAGCGCCTTCACCAGGTAGACGGAACTCACCATTTGTTGTCCGAGCAGTTGGGTCTGCAGCCGTTGGCTATTGAGAAGCGTGGTTTGCGCGGTGATGACGTCCAGATAGCTTGTAACTCCCCCCACATAACGGTTATTGGCGATTTCCAAAGCTCGCCGCGCGTCCTCAACTGCGGCGGCCTGCGTCGTGAGTGCTTGCGATAGCGTGCTGAGATTACTGATCCCGTCCTCCACTTGCTGAAAGGCGGTCAACACGGATTGCCGGTAGTTGGCGACGGCTTCCTGGTAGGCGGCCCGAGTGGCAGCCAAATTCGCCCGGTTGCGGCCACCTTGAAAGATTGGTTCTAAAGCATCCGCGCCCAAAGACCAGAACAGGCTCGGAGCATTAAACAGGGAAGTAATCGCGGTACTCTGAAGTCCGCCCGCTCCACTCAGAGTGACATGCGGATAGAATGCGGTCCGCGCAAGTCCCACCTGCGCATTCTCGTACGCAATCTCACGTTCCAGGCTGGCAATATCCGGGCGGCGTTCCAGTACGTCTGAGGGCACTCCAAGAGGCACCGGTGGAGGGATCGCCTTAAGCGGAGCCACGGGTACATTGAAACTGGATGCCGGTTGGCCCACAAGGACCGCGATTGCATGTTCGTACTGCGCGCGTGATTGCTGTACCAGCGAAGCTTGGGAAACCGTCGAATCCAGGAGTGTCGCCTCTTGCGCAACTTCCAACCCACTCGCGACGCCGCCCTCGTGCCGCCGTTGCACCAGATCGAGAGCCTTTCGCTGATACTCTACCGATTGCTCCACGACCTGATACTCGGCATCGAGTTCGCGAAGGGTGAAGTAGTCGGCGGCGAGCTCCGCGCTCAGCACCAGTTGCACATTTCCCAGGTCCGCCGCCGTGGATTGCAGTGATGCGTTCGCCGCTTCCACGTTTTTTCGTACACGCCCGAAGAGATCGACTTCGTAATTCAACGAAAACGGGATGTTGTAAACGTTCTGAGTGTAGGGCCGCGGCTGGATGACAGCGCTGGATGCTCCATTGACGGGTCGATTGCCGGAACCACGCTGGCGAACCGCGTTCGGGTCCGTCGAGATTTGCGGGAAATACGCGGCGGTGGCGATGCGCGCCAGGGAGCGTGCCTGGTCCAAACGATCCCGAGCGGCAGCCAGCGACTGGTTCGCTAGCAGCAGTTGGTCTTCGTACTGGTTGAGCGTGTCATCGCCGAATATCTGCCACCAGGCTCCCTTGGGAATCGTGTCTTTCGGAGCAGCTTGCTGCCACGGCGGCTGCGTCTTCCAGGCATCAGGCGCTGCCGCCGGAGCTGCAGGCCGGCTGTATCGGGGACCCACAGTACAGGCAGGAGCAACGACGAGCAGCGATAGAGTCAACCAGACAACACCCGGCTTCATCGCGGATTTCCTTTTTGCTGCTCGCCCTGCCGCTGTTGCGGAGCATCTTCTTTCTGTCGCACACCTTGCGGCGGTTCTGGCTGGCCAGGTTGCGCGGAAGCAACGTTGACTTCTTGCCCTTCCTGCAGAGAGTCCGGCGGATTGATCACAATGCTGTCTTCGGTCGATACTCCGCCCAGAATTTCGAGACTGGTTCCATAATCTCTGCCGATATTGATGGGACGCAATTGGATTTTATGGTTTCCGTCCACAACTGCGAGCCGTGGGCCTTCTGCACGGAAGAGCATGGCATTCACGGGAACCGTAACTTTATTAACGTTCGAGCCGACTGCAAAATGAACCTCGCCAAACGACCCCGGTAAGAGGCGTCCGTCCTTGTTGGAGACATCCACTTCGGTCAGTAGCGTTCGGGTATTTGGGTCAATTGATTCAGCCGTGCGGGCAATCTTCCCCAGAAATTTCTGCCCGGGGAACTCCTGTAACGTTACCGTTGTCTGTCCGCCCACTTTGATGAAGGGCGCGTAGGCCTGCGGAACGCTGGTGTAGACACGGAGAGGATCTATTCGAGCGATATCAAACAGCTCTCGCCCGGAAGCTCCGGCGCCGGCGTTAATCAGGGCGCCGGGATCCACATTTCTCTTGGTGATTACACCGGAGAATGGTGCGTAGACTTTTTTGAAATTCTCCAGTTGCTCCAAACGGCGCACGTTCGCATCGGCGGCCGCCAGATTCGCCTGCGCCTGCTTGTATGCGCTGGTTTGCTGGTCCGCTTCCTGCGCCGATACCGAGTCGCTCTTGCGCAGGTTCTCCCAACGTTCAGCGCTGCTTTTTGCCAGCTCCAGCTGGGCCACGATCTGCTGCCTGGCCGCGCGCGTCTGATTGAGTTCCTGGTCAACCTCAGGTGCATCGATGGTGGCCAGTAAATCGCCTTCATTCACACGCGTGCCAATGTCCTTGTACCAGCGCACCAGATATCCGCTGGTGCGTGCATAGATCGGCGATTCCGCAAAGGCGAGCAGCGAGCCAGGGAGCACCAGTTCTTCATCGGGTGTTTCGGCTTGCGGATGCACAATTGCGACGGTGGGAATCGTGGAGCGCTCAGTTTCTTTAGCCAAGGCGCGCTCCTGACTTCGGCGGCCGATTAAGGTTGCAGCTCCAGCGATCAACAAAACCAGCAACACCAGGCCGACAATTACCAGGGCTTTCCGGGGAGGGGCGGGAGGGAGTTCTGGAGGCGGCTCCAAGCTTTGCGTCTGGCGACGCGAATGCTGCTCCATCGCGGCGATTTCCTCATCAATCTGCGCCCGTGTAAGGTGCTCAGTATGATCTCCATCATGGCGCCCGTAATCGGGATCATTGCCGCGCTCTGGTTGGCTCGCGGGTGTTTGTTTGGTCTTATCGTCTCCGCTCATTTTGACCCCGATTTCCAGTATCGCCGCAAGCCATCGATCCTCTAGCCTTTGAGTTCCTGTGCTCGTTTGTCCTCGCGCCGCCCATGAAAGATTGTGAAAACACTGGGAACAAAAAACAGGGTTGCCAGAGTGGCGAACACGAGACCGCCGATCACTGCTCGGCCCAAGGGCGCGTTCTGCTCGCCACCTTCACCGAATCCGAGTGCCATCGGCACCATGCCAATGATCATCGCCAGTGCTGTCATGAGTACCGGGCGTACTCGAGTGTACCCCGCGGCTACAGCAGCTTTGAATGCGGGCATTCCTTCATCCATCTGTTCACGAGCGAAACTAACCATCAGAATTGAGTTGGCGGTCGCCACGCCCATGCACATCACAGCACCAGTCAGCGAGGGAACACTCAACCTGGTATGAGTCAGCAGCAAGAACCAGCAAATTCCTGCCAGAGCTCCCGGCAGTGCCGTGATGATGATGAAGGGATCCAGCCAGGACTGAAAGTTCACCACAATTAAGAGATAAACCAGAGCAATGGCTCCCAATAATCCTACGCCCAGCCCCCAAAAGGAAGAGCGCATGGTTGCAACCTGGCCGCGCAAAACCAGGTGAGTGCCACGTGGCAGGTGAGTCTCGAATTCATTAAGGATCTTGTCGGTATCCGCTGCCACTGCGCCCAGATCGCGATCTTGCGTGCTGGCGTAAACATCCATCACGGGCTGCACGTTGAAGTGATTTACGGTGGCCGCCCGGACCGAAGGCGCCAGCTGCACCAGATTGCCCATCAACTGTGAACCTTGCTGCGAAATAACGGGGATATTCATGAGGTCCTGCAGGTCGGTCATCCGATATTGCGGAGCCTGCACAGCAATTTGATAGGTGACCAGATTTCGCGGATTGAGCCAGAAGTTGGGCGAAGTTTGAAAGCTGCCGCTCAACGAAATCAGTGCGCTCTGCGCCACATCACGCGCTGTTAGCCCCACCTGGGTGACGCGCGTGCGCTGGATATCCATGTGGAGCGTGGGCAGTGAAAGCATCTGCTGCACGTGCACATCGGCGGCCCCAGGAATGTGCCGCATCCGGTTCGCAATGCTTTGCGCGATACTGTAGTTCTGCTGCATGTTTGTTCCGACCACCTGCACATCGATCGGAGCCGGCAATCCAAAATTCAAAATCTGGGTAACGATGTCGGCAGGCTGGAAAAAGAACTCAGTGCCGGGAAATTGCTGAGGAAGAACCTGCCGCAGGTGCCGCATCAGTTCTGCTGTCGGCGGATGATGCTCCGGATTCAGTCCAATCAGGATTTCGGCATCGCTCGTCCCAATGGTTCCGTTGGAACTGTAAGACTGGTTAATGCCCGAGTTCGGCAGTCCGATGTTGTCGAGCACCGTTTGCAGCTGGTTTTGTGGAATCTGTTCTCGCAAGAAAGTTTCAATTTCATCGCAAAGGCGCGCTGTTTCTTCAACACGAAGTCCGGCGCGAGCGCGCACATGCAGCCGCAGTAGCCCCGCATCTACCTGAGGGAAGAAGTCCTGCCCCAGGAACGTGAGCAGGCCAAGCGAGAGCACACAGAAAAGCAGAAAGCAAAACGCAAAAACTCCGCGATGTGCGAGAGTCGTTTCTAACAATGCTTCGTATCCACGGCGAAAATCTTCAAACTTGCGCTCAAAGCCCCGCTGGAAGCGCCCCAAAACAGAGCGAGGCGCTTCCGCCCGGTGTTCATGACCGCGCATGATGTACATGACCAGTGTAGGAATCAGAGTGCGCGATAGAAGATAACTTGCCAGCATGGCGAAGCTCACTGCCTCGGCAAGCGGCACAAACAGGAATTTGGCGACTCCGGTCAGAAAAAACATCGGCACAAACACGATGCAGATACTCAGGGTAGAGACCAGTGCGGGTACGGCAATCTGCTGCGCGCCGTCAAGAATGGCCTGACGCATCTCCTTGCCCATAGCCAGATTGCGTTCGATGTTCTCGATTTCCACGGTCGCATCATCCACGAGAATGCCGACTGCGAGCGCCAGACCTCCCAAGGTCATGATGTTGATCGTCTCTCCGATCGCGCCCAGAAGAATGATGGAGACAAAGATCGAAAGTGGAATCGAGATGGAGATGACAATGGTTGGCCGCCAGTCGCCTAGAAAAATGAGGATCATGACGGCAGTGAGCGCAGCGGCGATGATCCCCTCGCGCAAAACTCCGTAAATGGATCCCCTGACAAACAGCGACTGATCAAACAAAGCGGAGATTTTAAGCTCCGGCGGCAGGGACTGTGCAGCCTGCTGCACGATGCCCTTCACCCCTGCCACGATCTGCAATGTGGACGCTTTGCCGTTCTTGTAAATCGACATCAGAGCGCCACGGTTGCCGTCCTGACGCACGATATTCGTCTGGGGCGCAAATCCGTCCCGGATATGCGCCACGTCGCGCATGTAGAGCGTAGAGCCGTTCGTCGTCTTTACCGGAAGATCGTTCAGTTCAGCGATGGTCTGCGGCGTTCCGTTCATCTCCACGCTGTATTCGATGGGGCCGAGTTTCAGCGTCCCTGAAGGCAAGATCACGTTTTGAGCATTAACGGCCGCTACGATATCGTTCGGAGAGAGGCCGTAGGCCTGCAGTTTGGCCATATCCAGATCGACCTGGATCTGGCGCAGTTTGCCTCCATACGGGTAAGGAGTTGCGGCGCCTGGCACAGTGGCAAGATAAGTCCGCAGGAAGTTCTGCCCAAGATCAAAGAGTTCCTGCTCAGGCAGCGTCTTGCTGCTTAAGCCAAGCTGGATGATGGGCGTGGTCGACGCGCTATAGGAGATGATCAGTGGGGGCGTAGTTCCGGGCGGCATGCCACGCACAATTGTTTGACTGATGGCCGTGATCTGCGCGATCGCTCCCTGCACGTTGGTGCCGGGACGGAAGAACACTTTGATGATTCCCAGCCCGAACACGGACTGGGATTCCATGTGCTCGATGTCGTTTACGGTGGTCGTGATGCCGCGCTCGGAGTTGGAGACGATCCGGTTCGCCATGTCCTCGGGCGACATACCTGAATAAAACCAGACGACTGAAACGACCGGAATGTCGATGTCCGGGAAGATGTCGGTGGGTGTGCGCAGGATCGTGATCGGCGTCAGGATCAGGATCACCAGCGCCATCACGACGAATGTATAAGGCCGCCTTAGGGCTAACGCAACAATCCACATGAATTAAGACGACTCCCGCTTCGAACAGAAACACCGCCTCCAAGCCCTGCTCAATGACAACTTAGATTCGATACTGCGCGTATCGGATTCCGGAATAATGCGCTCGATTATATGTTAGCGTAGCACCATGCGCAAAAAGCGCTCAGCCGCGGACAAGGGCCCGAGTGCCCGCGAAAAACGCTCGCCCGGACGCCCGCGAAGCGAGGAAGCGCGGGTGAACATTCTGCGCACGACTCTCCATGTCCTGGGAGAAGCTGGATTCTCCGACTTCACCATTGAGGGACTGGCGGAGCGGGCCGGAGTCGGCAAAGCCACCGTGTATCGCTGGTGGCCAGATAAGGCCGCCCTTATTGCCGACGCATTTGCGACCAGCACCGTCAGCCGACTGCATTTCCCCGATACTGGATCAGTGTTTACCGATATGAGCCAGCAAATGCAGCGGCTGATAAAGATCTTTCGCAGTCCAAGAGGGCGTATTGTGTCGGCGATCCTTGCCGCGGGCCAGAGTGACCATACGCTGACGGCGGCCTTCCGCGAGCGCTTTCTAATGCCGAGGCGCCGCGAAGCCTACGCGACGCTTGACCGCGCGATCGCCCGGGGCGAACTCCGTGCAGACGTTGATCGCGACCTTCTGCTGGACTCGCTGTACGGGCCCATCTACATGAGGTTCCTCATCAAGCATGACGAACTGACACCGCAGTTCGTCGACCGTCTCTGTGCACTGGTGTTGGGCGGGGCACGAAATTGCCAACGAGACGCGGAAGTAAACGCAGCAGATTGAACCTCGCTCGACTATTTACAAAATCGCGTGCGCAGTGCCATCGCAGTCTATGCCTACGTTTAGCTCCGATGCGAAGCTAGACGAAATTTCTCTTTGCGATTATGCTCTCGGCTCATGAACCGGAGAAACTTCCTGCAAGGTGCTCTCGCGGGTGCCGCTACTCTGTCTCTTTCCCGTGGCGCACGCGCCGACAACAACGATTTCGCTCCCATCTTCACGCAGATTCAGAAGCAGCACCAGGAAGCTGTCCAGCGCTTGCAGGAATGGATCAAGCAGCCATCCATCGCAGCCGAGAACCGAGGAATGACCGAAGGCTGCGATTTGACGATGCGCTTGCTGCGGGAGGCCGGATTTGGTCAGGTGACCAAAATTCCGACCGACGGACAGCCCGGTATCTTCGCCACTCTGGACGCCGGCGCAGCACGCACGCTCGGCCTCTACTTCATGTACGACGTCAAACAGGCAGACCCGGCGGAGTGGTCCTCGCCACCCTTCGCTGCGGCGCTGGTCGAAAAACCCGGGCTCGGATCGGTGGTTATGGGTCGAGGGGCGGTGAACCAGAAGGGCCCGGAGTCAGCGTTCATCGCCGCTCTGCACGCGATCCGAGGCGCGGGCCGCAGGCTCCCGGTGAATCTGGTGCTGGTCGCCGAAGGTGAAGAAGAGATCGGCTCGCCGCACTTTCCACAAATCGTGAACCGCCCAGAAGTCACTGCCGCGCTCAAAAAATGCACGGGAGTATTCATGCCCTCCGCCGAACAGGATCTTGATGGCTCGGTGGTGATGACGCTGGGCGCGAAAGGCGTGATCGAACTTGAACTGGTGTCGAGCGGCGAGCGTTGGGGACGCGGACCGCGCAAGGATGTGCACTCCAGCAATAAAGCTCGGCTGGATAGCCCTGCGTGGCATCTAGTGGAAGCGTTGGCGACGCTGGTTTCTCCAGACGGAAACGATCCCGCCATCGAAGGTTTTGCCGACAAAGCACGCCCTATGTCAGCGGCCGAAAAGAATCTCATTGCCGACGCTTCCCGCCGGCTAAACGAGTCGGCAGCGAAGAAACAGCTCGGGGTCGAGCATTGGGTGCATGACGTGAGTTGGCAGGAGGCGCTCGAGTTGCTGCAGTCTCGTCCCACGGTCAATATCGAAGGTCTGGTCGGAGGTTACACCGGGCCCGGTGGAAAGACGATTCTTCCACACCGTGCCGTCGCGAAAATTGATATGCGTCTGGTTCCCGATATGAAGGCTGTTGAGGCGCTGGCCGCTCTGAAGGGCCACTTGGCAAAGCACGGTTTCGGCGACATTGAAGTGAATATGACGGGCGGATACGACCCCAACAGCACTTCAGCGGACGCGGCACTGATCCGGGCTCAGACTTCGGTCTACAAACGCGGCGGTATCGACCCGATCGTACTGCCGCGCAGCGCCGGCTCCTGGCCGGGATACGTTTTCACCAACGAACCGCTTCATCTAGCGGCTAGCCATTTCGGACTGGGGCACGGCAATGGCGCTCACGCGCCGGACGAATATTACTTAATCGAATCCACGAACTCAAAACTCCAAGGAATCGATGGGGCCGTGCGATCTCACGTGGAATATCTTTACGAGCTTGCCACTGTGCAATGAGATGCCGCTTGATAGCTACGTCGGTGCTCGGCACCGCAATTCATCGGGGGAACCATGTCCCAGACTGTTGTTCCAATGATTCATGTCGCAGATGTTAGCGCCACGGTCAATTGGTATATCTCGATCGGGTTCAAAGTCACCCGACAAAACGAAGAGGATGGCAGTATTAACTGGGCGAAGCTGTCATACGGAAACAGCGAACTGATGCTGAACGCGGGCGGAAAGGCCAGCCCGGAGCCACGTCGCGAGGTTGACTTGTACATAACAACCGACGAGGTGGAAGAATTGTACCGACGCCTCAAGGACAGAGTTCAAGAGGTGGAAGCGCTCCATGATGCCTTCTACGGCATGCGTGAGTTCATCATCCGTGACATCAACGGCTTCTGGATCACGTTCGGACAACCGATACCAACGTAGTCTTCTCCCTCGTCGCCGTGTCAGGGCAAGTGCAAAAATGATTGTCAGGAGCGTGACACACGCACTCCCGAGGTCCGCGGTGAGGGAGGCTCGCGCGTTCCGCTGCCTGCAGGCTTTACATGATTTTCCTGATGGTTTGTCTTGTGCACCAAGTCTTATGATTCTGCCGCAATTAGGCGGCTTGCTCAGAACCGACGCTCGCCGGTTCTTCCGGGCAAACTTTTCGAACCTGAAAACCTTCAGATAAAGCACCACTGAACCAGAAACTTAAACCAGAAAAAAATAGGAGTGTGTGATGCGAATGATGTTGTTGCGCCCCTTTCTCGGTTTGTTGCTGACGGCTGGTCTGTCCAGTATGTCAGCGGCGCGAACTCTGTGTGTGAATCAAGGCGGCACCTCCGGATGTTATCCAACCATCTCGGCTGCGGTGGCTGCGGCGGTGGAGCACGACACTATCAAAGTGGCTCAAGGAACCTACGCCGAAGATGTGGTGATCGGAAAATCTCTGTCTCTGGTTGGGGACAACGCGCACAACACGATCATCGACGCTTCCGGGCTGGCCAACGGTGTCTATGTTGACGGTCTCGACCATCCTGGGCTTAGAGCCGTTGTAGTCAGAGGATTCACTGTTAAAAACGCAAACTTCGAAGGCATTCTGGTCACCAATGCAGCCGACGTGACCATCTCGGGCAACCTGGTCACGGGAAATGACAAGAATCTGAATCCGGCCGACCTGACGTGCCCCGGGATTCCTGCTTTTGAAACCGCGGAAGGATTCGACTGCGGCGAAGGTATCCACCTGAGCGGAGCGAGATATTCGATTGTGGCGGATAACAAAGTGTTCGCCAACGCTGGGGGGATCCTGCTCAGTGATGACACGGGCGCAACTCACCACATCCTGGTTTCGGGAAACACCGTGACTCTGAATCCCTACGACTGCGGCATTACTCTGGCTTCGCATCCGCCTGCGCCGCAGACTGGCGCCACCGCTCCGTTGGGGGTGTTCGCGAATACGATCGCGGGAAATAAATCTTCGCGCAATGGGCTGGCTGTAGGAGAGGGTGCCGGCGTGGGCATTTTCGATTCCGTTCCGGGAGCCCAGAACTATGGCAACGTGGTCATCGGAAACAAATTGACAGACAATGGCCTGCCTGGAGTGGCGATGCACAGCCACACGCCCGGCCAGAACTTGAACAATAACTCAATTATCGCCAATCAGATTTCCGGAAATCATGCCGACTCCGATGATGCGGCCACGCCAGGTCCAACGGGAATCAACGTCTTTGGCGTCTCGCCGGTCCGGGGGACGACAATTTCGCAGAACATCATTACGGACGAGGCGGTGGACGTAGCCGTCAATACTCCAGCGACGGTTGACATCCACTTGAACGACCTGCTCGGAAGGAAAATCGGAGTCGCGAATCTCGGCTCCGGTTCCGTCGATGCCACCGAGAACTGGTGGGGTTGCGTGCGCGGTCCGGGTGCTCCGGGATGTTCCACCGTTAGCGGGCCGAATGTGCTCTTCCAGCCTTGGCTGACTAGATTCTTTTCTTTCGGATTCGAAACGGGGGAATTCGGTCACGGGGAAGATCACTAGCGCAAGTAAAAAGCCTTGTCCTGGATAGGGTTGGGCTTTGGCGAACTATGGGGGCGGAGCTTTTTGCCCGCCCCGTTGTTCACCAGGCGCGCGAAGGCCCAAACGGGCGTGCAGAAGCGTTCTTCGCATTGCAGTGTTGTGCGGCCGCTTAACTTCGTCTAGAAATGGAGATAGCCAACCATTGCAATAATTCTGGGCAGTGAAGCAGTGATTCCGTATGCTCAAGAAGTCGGTGATCGGCCCTAGGACGAATTTGCGGAGCGGCGGGCAGTCTCAGGGCCTAAAAATCTGGTGGCGGCGGTAGGACTCGAACCTACGACCTACGGATTATGAGACCGTCGCTCTAACCACCTGAGCTACACCGCCACGTGCCTGCAAGTTTGGGAAGGATTCGCGAAAGAACCTACGCCAGCATGGGGCTGGCACTTTCGCGGCCACGGAAGCAACGAGCCAGGCGGAGCGTTACGTCCGGATTTTATTCTAAAGAGTGCTGCCTAAATCGGTCAAACCCAGCCATCCCTAAACGGATATACTCTGCCTCATGTTTACCGGAACTCATCTTTTGCTTTACAGCAAGGATCCCGAGGCCGATCGCGCCTTTTTTCGCGACGTCCTCAACCTGCGCTCGATCGATGTGGGTGGAGGTTGGCTCATCTTTGCAATGCCTCCTGCCGAGGCCGGAATCCATCCGCTCGAGGGCGAGTTCTCGCAGAAACATGCCGGTTACGATCTGCTCGGGGCGGTTCTCTACTTGATGTGCGACGACTTGACGAGCGTAATTTCAACTCTGGAAGAAAAGAATGTTGTTTGCAGCGAAGTGCAAGCCGCCGAGTGGGGCCAGTCAACTACGATTCCGCTTCCCAGCGGCGGTCGAATCGGCTTGTATCAACCCGCACATCCGACCGCATTCAATCTCACTTCCAAATAGTCGATGAAAGCGATAGCCGTCATTCCCGCGCGTTTGGCCTCTACCCGTCTGCCTCGCAAAATGCTGCGCGAGATAGCGGGCCGGCCCCTGGTCGGAATCGTTTACGAAGCTGTGCGATCTTCTCTGTTGCTGGCGGAAGTAATCGTTGCTACAGATTCCGACGAGATTATGGGAGCCTGCCGCAAAAATGGCTGGGACTGCCGCATGACGTCATCCACCCATCGCAGTGGTACGGAGCGAGTCCACGAAATCTCAAATTCGGTTTCTGCCGACATCTACATCAACGTACAAGGCGACGAACCTCTTGTGCGGCCAGAACAGATTGCGACATTGCTGCACGTCATGCAGAACACCGAAGCAAAAGTTGGCACACTGATGACGCCTGCCGCCGAGCCGGACATCCACAATCCAAATGCCGTCAAAGTTGTCACTGACCTGAGTGGACGCGCCCTCTATTTCTCGCGCGCCACCATCCCTTTCGATCGCGACCGCGGCAACCCGCGTTACTTCAAACATCTGGGTATTTATGCCTATCGAAAGAGTGGATTGGACCTCTTTGTGCAACTTCCCGAATCGCCCCTGGAAAAGAGCGAACGCCTGGAACAACTCCGCTTCCTGCAAAACGGGATTCCGATCTACGTGGGCGAGACGCCTCATGACAGCATTGGGGTCGACACCGAAGAAGACTTGCAGCGGGTGGTTCAGATCCTGGAAACGCGTTGAGCCTCAGCCTCAGTTCGCTTGCTTCCGGCGTTCTTCGGCGAACCGTTCTCGCAACTGCTGACGTCCCTGCTCTGCGAGTTCCCGACAGGCTCCTGAGTTCACCATAGGGTCTGGAGATGTTCCCTTCCCACGCGCTTCCAAACGCTCCCACAGTAAAGACACCTCTGGATGCGTTGTGATCAAAATGTCACACGGCGTAGTCTCCAGAAAGGCAAAGCTCTTCTCGAAATCCGCCTGCGCCCTCGGATAATCCCTGCTGCTGGTGAATCGGAAAGCCCCGGATGACACGGGTGTTAGGCTGTCGGCATAGACCATGTTGCGACAGACTGGCGCTTCACAAGTTTTCCAGGTCCAGCTGGTTCCTCCGGGCGTGTGTCCGGGAGTAATGTGGGCTGTTATTGAGATTTCTCCGACTCTGATCTCCTCGCCGTCGTGCAACCGCTCGACATTTGCGACAGGCGCAATTGACACTCCACCAATGTACTGTGGATCACCTTTTCCTGGCCGGCCTGATCTCAGCACATTTGCGCTCCAATCACTGGCCAGAACCCGGGCGTGGCTTAGACGCTGGAGCGCAGCAATGCCGCCGGCATGGTCAAAATGAACGTGCGAGTTCACGATGACCTTAACATCTTCAATATGAAAACCCAGTGCCCGGATATTGTCTGCGATCTGCGTAGCTGATTGCGGTAACGCGCCATCGATGAGCACGTGTCCGTGTTCGGACGTAATCAGAATTGAACTCAAACCATGCGTGCCAACGTAGTAGCTGTTGCCGAATATACGGAATGGCTTCTGGGGGATGTTCCACTCCGCACATTTTGCACAGTTCTGGGCGCCGCTCTGCCCGAAAGCGGCCGAAATCAGGCTGAGTACAGAGCAGCAGAGCAGTAGATGGACGACACGGAATTTCACGGCTGCGAGTGCGCGTGCTGCGTCTTGCCCCACTCCTCCGCGGCCTCAAGCCGTCGCGAGATGGAGGGATGCGAATGGAAGAACCACTCCACCCACTTGGAAGGCGTGCGCTCTGCCAGATTTTGTTCCGCAAGCTTATTCATGGATGAGATGAAGGGGGCGACGCTCTCCGTGGACTCGAACGCATATCGATCTGCCTGACGTTCGTTGAACCGTGAGAACGCGTTGAGCGCGGGCATCAGCAGGAACGACAACACCACTGAAACCAGCGCCAGCAGCGGCAGGTTGGCGAAATCTGACAACTCCTCGAACCTGCGCTGATCGACTGCGTAGTGCAGCGTCCAGTTCGCGGCCCAGAATCCGAACAGGGTAATGGCCGCCTGCACTACGATGCTCTTGAAAATATGCTTGTGCACGTGATGCCCGAGTTCGTGGGCCAGCACCGCCTCGATTTCCTCGGGCGAGTAGTTGTCCAGCAGTGTATCCGCGAGAATAATTCTGCGGGTGCTGCCTAAACCGGTGAGCGCCGCATTCGCTTTCTTGCTCTTTTCGGAAAGCTTCCAGCGGTACACTCCGCGCACCCGCGTCCCAGCGCGCTCGCTCAGTACAACCACCCTTCTTCTCAGCTCTTCATTGTTCAACGGTTCGAATTTGTAAAAGATGGGAAAAAGCACGACTGGCGCCAATTGTGCCAGCAGTACAAACAATCCCATGAACAGCGCCCACCCCACAAGCCACCAGTGCAGCGGCCATTGCCGGATCGTGAAGTAAACGAGTTCAACCACGATTGTGCCGATCACCAACCCGACCAGGAAACCTTTGACCTCGTCCCATGCCCAGGCACCGAACCTCTGGTTCGAAAGCTTGAATCTGCGCTCCAGCCGGAAACCGTAATACTCCAGCGCGAATCCCAGCAACTTGCTGATCCCAAGCAGGAGTACGAGGTAGACGAATAGCGAGAAGGAATAATTCTGAAATCCCACTCTGTAGGCCAGATCGCGCAATGAATCCGACCAGCGTGTCACCAGCAGCACAAGAAGAAATACCAGCCCGGCTGCAAAATCTGCGATCCCCAGCCAGCGCCGGATTCGGTTATATCGCCGCACTTCGGGCGAATCACTCTGCTTCGAAATTTGTTCTTCTGACGTCACCTTCTCAACACTACCCCATTCGGCAGAACAATACATCCTCGTCTCGGCATCACAGCCCCGTAGCCTGGTACGGCGCGCGCATGCCTGGGCCTACTAACCCCTGACAAAACTCTCTCCGACAGCAAGAAATTCGCTGACCAACTCCGGCGAAGATGCTTCCGTATACAGCCGGAGCAGCGGCTCAGTGCCTGAGGCTCGAAACAGAACCCAAGCCTCAGCTCCCTTTCCATTTGTGGGCGCATCCAGAAAAAACTTCACCCCATCCATATTTTCTTTTTTTACAACACGGTATCGGCCGAGGCTCTGCGTTCCATCGGCGCGCGCCCGCTGAATGGCGCTCTGCTTCATTTCTTCGGGGATGTGCAGATCGCTCCTTCCGTAATGGTGGGTTCCAAAATCACGCTGCAGGTCGGCAACCAACTGCCCGAGCGGCTTACCTTCTTCCGCCATGGCGTTCGCCAGCAGGAGCGAATTCAACACGCCGTCGCGTTCTGGGAGAAAACGGGAATAGCCAATCCCACCCGATTCCTCACCGCCCATCAGGATCTCGCGCTCCATCATCAGATCGGCTACGTACTTAAAACCGATCGAGGTTTCATGCAGCTTGCGTCCGTATTTCGCTGCAATGCGATCGATCATGCGCGTGGTATTGAAAGCCCGAACCACCTCCCCCGGCCATTTCTTTCGTTCCAGAAGCCAGCGCAGCAGCACACAAAAGATCTTGTGCGAGTCGACAAATGTTCCGTCCTCGGCCACCGCCCCGATCCGATCCGCATCGCCGTCGGTCGCCAGCCCGGCATCGCATTTTTCCCGAACCACCGTGTCCTGCAACATCTGGGTATGCGGCTGGATCGGCTCGGGGTTGATTCCTGGAAAGAGGGGATTTAATTCCTGCCTGATCGCGACACAGTGTACGCCGCGATTCTCGAAGATCCCAGGCAGAATGCCCCGGCCGGAGCCGTACATGGCATCCACCGCAAATTTAAACTTGGTCTTCGCGATGAGATCCATATCGGCGAAGGCGCATACTGCGGCGACGTAATCTTTCTTAAGATCCACTTCCGCGACGGCTGCTTTGTTGCCCTTCGGAGCAGCGCCTGCGGCAAGCTCCTCCTCGATTCTCTTCATGATTGCCGGGGTGGCGGACCCGCCAAATTTTCCCTTGAACTTCACTCCATTCCAGTTCCACGGATTGTGGCTGGAGGTCACCATTACTCCGCCCGCTGCGCCCTGATGCTTGACGCCGTATGAAACCGCGGGCGTCGGCGTGTAATCATTGGCAAGTTTTACCGGGATACCCGCCGCGGAAATCATCTCCGCAACCACTCGGGCGGCCTGCGGAGATGCAAACCGCGCATCGTATCCGACAATGACCCCGCGTTTGGGATCTTCATATTTCAAGACGTACGATGCGATTGCCCCAGCAACCCGCCTGATGTTTTCGAAGGTAAAGTCGTCGGCAATAATGCCGCGCCAGCCATCGGTTCCAAACTTGATCTCTTGCCCCATGAAGTTAGGTCAGTTTCTTCATTTTCTTTTCGTCCAGATACTTCACAATCTTGCCCACATCCTGCGCCTGCTGCCGGGTGGTAATCAATAAGGCGTCGGGCGTCTCCACCACCACGAGATCACTGACTCCAATCGCCGCAACGAATTTGCCGGGAGCATGCACGTAATTGCCGCGCGCATTCAGCAGAAACATGCCCGACGAAATCATCACGTTCTCTTCTGGCGGACTGCTCTTCGCTGTTTGGTGCTCGTGCAGCGCGGTCCACGATCCCAGGTCGTTCCATCCAAAGTCTGCCGGCAGACAGAAGATATTCCCTGCCTCCTCTCCCTTCGCCGAACGTGGTTCGAGCACAGCATAGTCCACGCTGATGTTTTCGCATTTGGGATAGCACTTGCGAAATGTGCTGGCAAATTTGCTGCTGCCGAATGTCTCCGCGATCTCTTCCAGCAGAGTTGCGGTCACCGGCAAATGTTCGCGTAATGCGTCTGCCAGAGTACGCGCGCTCCACAGAAACATCCCGCTGTTCCAGTAATAGTTGCCCGCATTCACAAATTCATCTGCTTTTTTGGCGTCTGGCTTCTCGGTAAAGCGGCGCACCCGCAGCGCTTTGCCCTGATAGGCTCCGCCCGCCTCTATATACCCATAGCCAGTCTCCGCCCGAGTCGGACGAATCCCAAGCACTACGATGTTGGCGCCCGCAGTGGCTATCTTGATTCCCCGCAGCAGCATCTCACGGAAGCGCGCCTCGTCCCCAATCACGTGATCAGCCGGAAACAATCCGAGAATAGCCGCGGGATCCTGCCGTAGCAGCAGGAATGCGGCAAGCCCGATGGCGGGGGCTGTGTTCCGAGGCGCCGGCTCCGCGACTAATTGATCCTTTGGCAATCGGGAGAGTTGCTTCGCAATCGCCG
The DNA here is from genome assembly GCA_963785865.1 of uncultured Acidobacteriota bacterium. Classification (GTDB taxonomy): domain Bacteria; phylum Acidobacteriota; class Terriglobia; order Terriglobales; family Acidobacteriaceae; genus Sulfotelmatobacter. The sequence goes on from CAWAXF010000012.1 coordinate 342,502, forward strand.
GACGAAGATCCTCATTCGTGATGACCCAGAACTTCTTAGGCGAGGTCAGGGGCAGCAGCCGCTCCACGGTTTGCTGGATCATGGTCTTTTTGCCATCCAATGCCAGCAGTTGCTTGGCCCGCTTCTTGCGGCTCAGCGGCCAGAATCGCGTACCTCGTCCCCCAGCCAGAATCACCGGATAGAAATTAGTGGCTTTAGCCATAAGTGAATTGCACTGAAGAATTCCAGAATTGCGGTCCGCCGTATGCCACTACGGCCTGCTACAAACGCACCTGAGATCTGCTAGATCCTTGTCTCCGGCTCAGGGTAGGTCTTCCCTGGCACATAGGCCCGCAGCAATTCCAGAGTCCACTGCGGACGCACGCTGAATTTCTCCAGACACGCCGGAATCACGACGGCATCGCCTTTCGTCAACGTCACTGCTTCGGCTCCGGGAATCTCAACAACTCCGCACCCCTCTACTGCCACCAGGATCTGCACCGAGCTCTTCTGCGACTCATCGTGCGTCGCCAGCGACAGGACGGCTTTGGTCTCAAACATCTCGACGACAAAATACGGAGCCGTAATCAGCGTCGAGAAACGCGTCTTGGCACTTGCGGTCTCGATCGGCGCCGGCCTGAGAACCTTGCCGGACGTCACCCTCGCTTTCACTGCGGCGATGCCATCTTTCAAATGTAATTCCCGCGGCCGTCCATAGTCGTACAGCCGGTAGGTAGTGTCCGATTGTTGCTGTGTCTCCACGATGATCGATCCTGGGCCCAAGGTGTGTACCGTTCCACCGGCAACGTAGATCATGTCACCGGCGTAAATGTTGATCCAATGCAGAACCTCCTCCGCGCGATTCTGGTGAATGGATTCTTCCAGTTGTGCAACGGTCACTCCGGCCTTCAAACCCAGAGCAATCTGCGATCCCGGCTTGGCGTGAGCCACGTACCAGCACTCCGTTTTTCCCCATGGCTGCCCCACTCGCAGTGCCTGGGCATCGTCAGGATGCACTTGTACCGAGAGCTTCTCGCGTGGAAAAAGAAATTTCAGCAACAGCGGAAATCGCTGGCCATCCCGTGCCGCCTCTCCTACCAGGTCGCGTTGATACTCCTCGCTTAACTGAGCCAGCGTTCTTCCACGGAGCGGCCCATTCGCAACCTTGCAATCGTCACCGGTCAACCAGGCCTCGCCAATCTTCTCCTCGAACCTGTGATTCGGATATATAGGTGATAGATCCTGCGTCCCCCACGGCCTCGGATCAAATCCCGGCTGCATCAGCAATGGATAGAGAGTCTCCATTCGAAATTGGCTCAAAAAGAAAGACCGCTCGCAAACGGAACGGCCTTGCCGAACCTAAATTCTTTCCCCTGTAATCCTCGGTGCCCTCTGTGCTGAGGGTCTGTGTGACCTGAAGATTAATGAACTATAAGCCAGCGAAAAACTTCCGCATCCGCTCCAGCCCACGATCCAGTTCAGCCTTCGACGTGGCATATGAAACCCGGATGTGCTCGTTGGTTCCGAATCCTTCTCCCGGCACGGTCGCCACATGCGCCTCGCGCAGCAGCCTGCCGGCTACATCAGATGCAGATTTCAGCCCTCCGCGACCGAGAAAACTTGAGATATTCGGGTAGGCGTAGAAGGCCCCTTCCGGTTTCGTACAAGTCACTCCCGGGATGGATCGCAACCCGGTCACCACGTGATCCCGCAACTGGATATACTCGCGACGCATCTGTTCCACACACTCCTGCGGTCCCTTGAGCGCTGCAACTGCAGCTTTTTGCACAATCGACGTAGGGTTCGACGTCGATTGGCTCTGCAGCTTCGCCATGGCGCTGGTCACGGCCGCGGGAGCCATGGCATATCCCAGCCGCCATCCGGTCATGGCGTAAGTCTTGGAGAGCGAACCCAGCACCACGAACCGCTCTTTATACTCGCGCAGGCAGCCCACCGAGAAATTCTTGCCCGAGTAATTCAGGTAGACGTAGCACTCGTCCGACAAGACCCAGATCCCGCGCTGGTGCGCCAGCCGGATAACCTCGGTCATATCCTCCGGACTCATTACCGCCCCCGAAGGATTCGAAGGCGAGTTCAGGATGATGGCCTTTGTGCGCGGTGTGATCAGGCTCGCAACCATATCAGCCGTGACCCGGAAACCCTGCTCCTCGTCCGCGTGCAGCAGAACGCAATTTCCGCCGGCATAGCGAATGATGTCTTTGAACGAAACCCAATACGGAACCGGCAGGATCACCTCGTCCCCGTGATCTACCAGAACCTGAATCGCGTTGAACAGCGCATGCTTGCCGCCGACGGACGCAATCACTTCCTCGCGCCGGTAGTCCGAATCGAAGTCCACGTTGTGGCGGTGCGCGATCGCGTCGCGCAGCTCGGCTGTGCCGGCGACGGCAGTGTACTTGGTAAAGTTCCCCTGAATGGCCGCAATGGCCGCGTCCTTGATGTGCTGCGGGGTGGAAAAGTGAGGTTCCCCCGCGCCAAAATCGACGACGTCGATCCCCTGCGAACGCAGCTTATCGGCTTCTGCCACCACTGCCATGGTGGCCGAAGGTTCAATGCGATTGATTCTTTCTGTGAGCCTGAGCGCTTCCGTCGTTGCCGTGGTCATGCCTTCTTCTTCCTTCTCCTTGGGACTTCGATCACATTGGCTTCCTGCAGCTTGTATGCAGGTTCCAGTTTCTCGCGCAGCTTCTGTTCCACTACTTCCGGCACCAGCCCCTTCACGGGACCGCCCGCCTGCGCCACTTCTCGCACCAGCCGCGAACTGACATAAGAGTATTTGTCGGCCGGCATCATGAACACCGTTTCCAGCGTGGGCTCGAGCTTGCGGTTCATGAGTGCCATCTGCAGTTCGTACTCATAATCACTGATGGCGCGAATCCCGCGCAGCACGCACATCGCATCGATCGACTTGGCGTATTCCACCATCAGTCCGTCGAACATATCGATGCGCACGTTCTTCAGATCTGCCGTCAACTGCAGCAACATCTCGCGGCGCTCCGCCACGCTGAACATCGGGGTCTTTTCCGAATTTCGCAGAATCGCAACCACCAGTTCTTCGAAAATCTTGCTGCCCCGCTGAATCAGATCGAGGTGCCCATTCGTGGGCGGATCAAACGACCCTGGATAGATCGCCAAGCCCTTATTCACTGGTCCTCATTGGAAGGCCGATTGTAGTGGTTCAGCAGTCAGCAGCGCAGCAAGAAGATTCTATGCGGCGAGCGCCACCAATAGCAATGAGAGAAGGCCCATGTAGGGACAGCCCCTTGGGCTGTCCAGTCGAGCGAAGCTCGGGTGGAAGAGCGGCCGTTCACGGCGGTCGAATCGGCTGAAATGAATTGGCCTTTAGCCTCTGGAATCAAAGGGAGACCCGGGCGCGGCTCCGTGAGAGAGAGACTCAGCCGCGCCCGGAAGCAACAAACCTAGCGTTTAGCCGCAACAATCGGCGCCTTAACCGGTTCCGGAGGAGGCATGGTGGTAACGCGCCCATTCCCGCTGCCCGTCGGCGCAGTCGAGGCAGGAGCAGCCGCCGTCAGTCCCAGCGCTTTCCGCACCTCGGTATCCAACTTAGCCATCACATCTTTGTTGTCTTTCAGGAACTGCCGGGCATTCTCGCGTCCCTGCCCAATGCGCTCACTCTTGTAGCTGAACCAGGACCCGGACTTCTCGAGAATGTTGTTGTTCACCGCCAAGTCAAGCAGATCGCCTTCGCGGGAGATGCCTTCGCCATAGAGAATGTCGAATTCCGCCTCGCGGAACGGCGCCGCAACTTTGTTCTTGACCACCTTCACCTTCGTTCGCGACCCGGTCACCACATCGCCTTCCTTGATCGCGGCGATGCGCCGGATATCCACGCGCACGGATGAATAGAACTTCAGCGCGCGTCCCCCGGTCGTAGTCTCGGGATTGCCAAACATCACGCCAATCTTCTCGCGAATCTGGTTGATGAAGATGAGGCAGGTTCGCGACTTGGACACCGTGCCCGTCAGCTTGCGCAATGCCTGTGACATCAGCCGCGCCTGCAGTCCCATGTGGCTGTCGCCCATCTCACCGTCGAGTTCGGCCTTGGGGACGAGTGCCGCTACCGAATCCACCACCAGCACGTCAATGGCGTTCGACCTCACCAGCGCTTCCGTAATCTCGAGCGCCTGCTCGCCATAATCCGGCTGCGAGACCAGCAGATTGTCTACGTCCACGCCCAATTTCTTGGCATACCCGGGGTCGAGCGCATGTTCGGCATCGACGAATGCAGCCATGCCGCCGGTTTTCTGTGCCTCGGCAATCACCTGCAACGTAATGGTGGTCTTGCCCGAAGATTCCGGGCCGAACACTTCCACCACGCGCCCGCGTGGAAATCCCCCCACGCCCAAGGCAGCGTCGAACGAGATCGACCCCGTCGGAATCACCGAGATCGGGACAATGGCTTCTTTTGATCCCAGCCGCATGATGGAGCCTTTACCAAACTGCTTTTCAATCTGTGATACCGCCAGATCAATCGCCTTGCCCCGCTCGTCTGCCATGGAAGTGGCTCCTTTTGAAGACCGCTGATTATGAGTGCTGTCTAATTCTGGCCGGATTATACATTCGATTGAAAGCGAATAAAAGGCGAATCTACATAATAAACCTGTGGAAGGTTCCGAATTGGGTCAAGGTATGTGTGCGTGGACGCCGTTGCCCACGAAGTTTCCCCAAACAGGGTGGTGCGCAACAGGCTTGCGCATGAACAAAACCTTCGCCGGCCCAAGGGGCCAGCGCTACGTGGACACATACAACTTACGCATCGAAGATAAATCCACTGGCTTACCTCTGCAGCAAATCCACCGGTGCCGTGACATCGTGCACCCGAAAATACTTGGCCAGCGCGGGATACTTCCGCGCCACGGCCTCGTACATCGCATACGCAACGTTGCGATAAGAAACGTGCCCCGCAGGAGTGGTCCGCAACTCGGAAATGTAGACAGCTTCGGCGAAATCCATCTTGAACAGCGCCCTCTTGCGGAACGCCAGCGGGATGGCATATTGCGAATTCTCTTCCGCCTCAGGCGTCTTCCGCCCGGCCAACTTCTCGACAGCAGACTGTACACGACGCATCACCGCTTCGTAGCGCCCACGAACGCCGGCATCTTCCATGTCGAGCAACATCTCGTATCCATGCTGGGTTGTGAATCCCTGCATGACCTGGATGCACCGCCGGTGCCGGTGCATGTCGCGGAAGCCGCCGGTGTCCATCAGGATGTCAAAGCGGAACTGCTGCCCCGCGCGGAACCCGCGCAGCATCTCATCGTGCTTGCCGCGATGCCGCAACCCTAAATCGATAATCTCGCGCCGCCGTCTCTCGCCCGCTACCTGCACGGCCTGGCGAATCTGCCGGTACGAATGATGGCAGTGCTCATAGAGCAACGTGGTCGCAATCTCCACCTCCAGCGGCTCTTCGTCGAGCAGATCCACAATTGCCTTCGACGGAGCGATCGGCTCGGAGCCCATCAACTCCCGCGCGGCCTGCCGCAGTTCTCGCCGCGTCTCCATTTCGTATGGATTCGGATCCGCATATTTCACCAGCGTCGGCGCCACCCGCACTTCATGCAGCAACTCTTGTTCCGCGCGCGCTCCCAACTCCGGACTTACCGCCCGAATCTGCGCCACTAGATCCCGCAGCGACTCTGCATTTACGTTGTACGCCGCCCCAGTCGCCGCCTTCTTCAATGACTCGCCCAGTTGCCGCACCTCCTTGTGTGTATGCGACAAGAGATGCGCCACCTGGTTCTCCAGCGTGCGCGCATTGACGATCTCGCCCAAGGAAGTATTCGTGGCCAGCGGCAGCAAATAGCGTGTGATGTCGAACGCCCGCGCCTTCAGAGTCCGCTCGTAAGCGTCCTGCTTCATGTCCGCCGGCTTCGGCGTGATGTTGATCAGGTGCTGCGTCATGTGCGCGGACAGCGCGTCATACTCGGCAAACAGAAAGTCCAGAGTCTCGCGATAAAGCTTCCGGCCTTCATCATCCGATCCGAAATCGGGGGTGTAATACCCGCTCTTGCGGAAATCCTGATAACGGGTTGACCGCTCCTGCCCGTCCCACCGCTGCTCATCCGCCAACTCAATCGCCGCCAGAATCGACAATCTCTCGATGGCCAACGCAATGTGCGCAAGATCGGCGATCGACCGGTGCCCATACTGGAAGTAAAACGTGTTGAGAAACTTCTCCGCCTTCTGCGTGCTGATCTCACGCAGCGACTCCTTCATCGACAGCGCCGACCGCGAATATTTCGCCATGGCGTAAGCCTGGATTTCCGGCTCCACCCCAAATACGGCGAACACTTCGGTAGACGGTTCAGCCGATATGGCGCGAGCGTCTTTCCCAGCGCCGGCCGCCTTCTCCAACGCTGACCCTGGCTGGGTAGACCTGTGTGACAGGTCGGATTCAGGAGCGTTTGGATTGGAAGGCTTAGGCATGATCACGACATTGCTTGCGGTAGGGGGCATGAGAGTGCTCGCATGTTACCCGCCATGCTTGTGAATCCGCAATGGCCATTTCGTGCGAATACTCTGGACAGCCTCCTCTGCGGATCTGTGCGTCTACAGTGCTGAATGTTTTGTGCAACTGCATTCTCCAGCTAGACTCGATCCGTGCACAACCTGCTTCAACACGTGGCCCATCGTCCCTGGCCCTTGCCCCCCGGCCCCTGGATTATGAAGCAAACCTGGCACGATCTCCTCTTCGCCCATTGGCCGATTTCCTTCGAAGAACTCAGGCCGCGAGTCCCGGCCCAACTGCCGCTCGATGTTTTCGAAGGCCGCTGCTGGATCGGCGTGGTCCCGTTCTGGATGAGCGGAGTGCGTGCTCGCGGCGTTCCTCCCCTGCCCGGTTTCTCACGTTTTCCCGAACTCAACGTCCGAACCTACGTGACTTACCAGGGCAAGCCCGGTGTCTACTTCTTCAGTCTGGATGCAAGTAATCTGCTGGCAGTTTGGGCCGCGCGCGCCGTCTACCATCTGCCATATTTCCATGCGTCCATGAAAGCCACGCAGCGTGAAGACCTCATCTTTTACACCTCGGAGCGGCATGATCCATCGGCTGAATTCCGCGGCCTGTATGGCCCCATCGGTCCTGTCCGCATCCGCGAGAAAGGAACAGTCGAAGACTTCCTCACCGCGCGTTTCTGCCTCTACACGACGCACCAGGACCACGTCTACCGCTGCGAGATTCACCACCTGCCCTGGCCATTACAGGACGCGGAAGCGACCTTCGAACGCAATACAGTCGCCAGTGCAGCCAACATCACGCTCCCATCTTCCGCGCCGCTTCTGCATTTTTCCAAACGGCTGGAAGTCCTGATCTGGCCCCTGCGCCGCGCCGATGGCCCAGCTCTCCACGTATAATTCCGCGTTCCAACGCATTCATCCCATTACGGAGATCCTGGAATGTCCTTCTCCCAACGTGTCGCCTTCGTAACCGGAGCGTCTCAAGGTATCGGACGCACCTGCGCACTCCGTCTCGCGAAAGACGGCGTCGCGGTGGCGCTGGCCGCGCGTAATCAGGAAAAACTGAACGAGCTCGTCAATGAAATCACGGCTGGAGGCGCGAAAGCCTCAGCCTTCGCCCTCGACGTTGCCGAAGAAGACCAGGTAAAACCCGCGATCAAAGCCGCCATCGCACAATTCGGCAAAATCGACATCCTCGTCAACAATGCCGGCATCACCCGCGACCAGCTTGTCATGCGCATGAAGCGCGCCGACTGGGACGCCGTTCTGCAAACCAATCTCACCTCCGCCTATCTCTGCATTCAAAATGTCATTCCCTCCATGCTCAAGCAGCGCTGGGGAAGGATCATCAACATCAGCAGCGTCTTTGGCCAGATGGGCCAGGCTGGCCAGGCCAACTACGCCGCTTCAAAAGCGGGCTTGATCGGACTTACCATGGCAATCGCCCGCGAAGTGGGCTCGCGCAACATCACATGCAACGCCATTGCCCCCGGATTCATTGAGACCGCCATGACCGCAATTCTGAGTGAAGAATTGAAACAGAGTGCAGTGAAACAGATTCCGCTTGGCCGCGTAGGAACGCCCGAAGATGTAGCCAGTGCGGTGGCTTTCCTGGCCTCCGACGAAGCATCGTACATAACCGGCCACGTTCTAAACGTAAACGGCGGCATGCTGATGGGCTAAAAAGAAACCCGAGGGGCCCAGAAGGGTGCCCCACCCTTCCCGCGCTTTTCGCGGGAGGGTGGGGATTTTGACTCTGGCGTTTTGATTTTCGTATTTCGATTTTCGTATTTCTGATTTTTGTGTTTTGATCTTTGTGTTTTGATTTCCTGTCACTGTGACTCCACACCCTCCCCAGTGAGACGCGGATCATGCAATACGTAATCTACATTCTGATCAAGCTAGCGTTCTACACCGCCTGGTGCTGGCTAGGCCTGCGATTGTGGCAACCCGACCCCTCACGCTGGCGAAAGGCAACCGCTTTCGGCATACTCCGCCTCGCGATCGGCATCTTTTTCGGAGTCGCAATTTTCTTCGCCATTCCTACCCAACCCGACAATGTCCTCTGGAAATATCTGACCATCTACACCCCCGTTCGCATGGTGGAATGGCTGATCGTCGCCTGGATTCTTCGCCGCACCTCCACCAACAAGAGTGTCCCGCTCATACTTCTATGGTCCGTAGGGGGCATCGTAGTTTCGTTCATTGCAGATTTCGCTTCTCCCGAAGGAGTAGCTGGTCATTTCTGCGTTGGGCGGTGCCTATGCTGAAGCAATCTGAGACTCGCAACCCCGCACTGCAGTTCGTGCAAGTCCAATCGGAGTCCCAGATCGAGCAGGCTCGCGAACTTTTCCTCGAATACGCGCGATCTCTTGGCTTTAGTCTTTGCTTCCAAAACTTCGATCAGGAACTGGCAAATCTTCCCGGCGACTATTCACCTCCCCACGGGAGACTTTTGCTGGCCGAATTCGAAGGAGAACTCGCGGGATGCGTTGCCCTTCACAAACTGGAAAATGAAATCTGCGAGATGAAGCGACTCTACCTCCGTCCTCAGTTCCGTGGCAAAGGACTGGGACGTGCGCTGGCTACTCGCATCATCGCGGAGGCCCGCCACATCGGCTATTCTCGTCTGCGCCTCGACACGGTGGAATCAGCTATGCAAGACGCGGTGGCCATGTACCTGAAACTCGGCTTTCGCAAAATCGATCCCTATTGCGCAAATCCCATGCCCAGCGCACTCTATATGGAACTCATGTTGTAAATCGGCTCGCATTTCGTACACAATCGTCTTCCCTGCTTTCGAAAGGACCACGCCATGCGGAAGATTCTCCTGTCAGCGGTTGCTGTCCTCGTCGTTGCAGCTTCCCTGTTCGCGGCCGAACCCAAGACGGTCGAGTACAAGAGCGGCGATGAAAGCGTAAGCGCAGTTCTCTACACTCCCGCGGGCAGCGGCCCATTTCCGGCCCTGATTGTGATTCACGAATGGTGGGGCTTGAACGACTGGGTCAAGGGGCAGGCGTCGAAATTATCCGGCGAAGGCTACGTAACGCTCGCCGTCGATCTCTACCGCGGCAAAGTGGCGACGACTCCCGAAGAAGCGCATGAGATCATGCGAGGCGTGCCCGAAGACCGCGCCAAACGCGACCTGCACGCGGCCTTTGAATTTCTCGCTTCCCAGCCCAACGTCAAAAGAGATCGTATCGGCGCCATAGGCTGGTGCATGGGCGGGGGCTATGCGCTGGATGTGGCACTGCAGGAACCCGCGCTTGCTGCCGACGTCATCAATTACGGTCATCTGGCAACCGATCCTGACGCGCTCAAGAAAATCCACTCTCCCATACTCGGCATTTTTGGCGCCCTGGACAAAGGGATTCCTCCAGCCGATGTCCGCAAGTTCGGCGAACAACTCGATAAGTTGGGGAAGAAGATTGAAATCAAGATCTACGACGATGCGGGACACGCCTTCGAGAATCCAAACAATAAAGACGGCTATCGCTCCGCCGACGCAGCCGATGCCTGGCAACGTACTGTTGCATTTCTTGCCACGAATCTGAAGCGCTAGGCAGGGAGCTTGGCTGCTGGAATGTGCAAAGGGATGCTTTCACGCCGTATAAATAACCAAAAGCCCTGCGATCTTTTCTCCACAGATCACACGAATTCATATAGCACTGTTGTCCTATAGCTGGCACAAATTTCCCCTTGCCAGAAGTTGCCGCTCTGGTTACCATGACCCATCCTGCAATGCTCCCTACGATGAATATCGGCGAGACCATCCGCAATTACCGGCTGCAGAAAGGCATGTCACAAGGCGATATCGAAAAGCGCACCGGCCTGTTGCGCTGCTATCTCTCGCGAGTTGAAAACGGTCACACTATTCCATCGCTCGACACGCTTTCCAAGATCGCCGGCGCCATGGAATTGCCGCTCTCGCAATTCTTCTCGGAGCCCGGCCATTCCAATGGCTCCAAGGGATTGCCCCAACTCTCCGATGATGAAGTTCGTTTCCTGAGCCAGATCCGCCGCTACGCGACGAATCTGAACGATAGCGACCGCAAGCTTGTCCTGGCCATGGTCAAGAAGATGGCATCAAATGCCAGCAAGTAACCGCAGCCCTCGTTGAATTCTCTTCCACTAGATCGCACGCGAAAATAACAGCAGAAATTACGTGCGCCATTTCTCGCGCAGCATGGGACGAGAGGCCGGATTGTCATCTATCGGTGGAGTAAATGATCCACAAGTTGACTGATAGCTCAGCCAATTACCCCCCTTACTTTAGTACGATGCCCCTCCGTGCACGACGGGTACCTCGCCCTATCTGTCTCGACTGATTACACTGGCCTTCGGAGATACCTGTGACCACCGACGAAGAACTCAACGTACTCGACAGCCAGTTGCGCCGCCTCAAGATCGAGTACGAAATTTTCTTCAGCAATCCGCAAAAACGTCCTCCCACCGACATTGAATGGAAGGTATTGGCCTTGCTGCGGAAGTTCTCAGACGGCGGACGCATGAATTTCTCGCAGCGCTACCGTTACAACGAAATGGCGCAGCGCTACGCTGTTTACAGCGATCTCTGGCGCAAGAAGTCCCGCATCCGCGAAGAAGGTTACAGGCGCCCGCAGGACGCGATTCTCTCGATCCAGGGAGTCCGCGAAGAAAACGAGCACCAACCGCAGCATCATCCGGTGTACGGCGTCAGCCATGCAGCGGCGGCGGCCGCGGCAGCCGCAAGTTCGTCTCCTCACTTCACGCTGCACAGCGTGGACCAAAGCGAGCGCGAACAGGTCGAACGCCTTTACAATACCCTCGTCGCTGCCAAGAAAAAGGCTGGAGAAAGCGTCAGCGGCGGTCTCGACTCTTTCACCACCTTCGTACAGAAGAAGACCGAGCAAATTCGCAAGCAATACAAATGCGAAAACGTCGAATACTCCGTTGAAATTACCGACGGTGGAGTCAAGCTGAAGGCCAAAGCAAAATCCTAGACTTCAGCGAAGAATGTCTCTGCTCTCCCTCGTTCCCTTTTCTTGTCGCGTCTGATGAATTTGCTTTACATGACGCCCATCGTTGCGCTCGCCACAGTCCCTGCTGATAAAATTTCCGGTCACATTCAGCCACGTGCTCACGAGGGGCCCTCATGTCAGGGAAGATTCAGCGCGCCATTCTCAGTGTTACCGACAAGACCGGACTGGTAGATTTTGCCCGCAAGCTCTCTGCCTTAAATATCGAACTTATCTCGACCGGAGGCACTGCCAGGCTCCTCCGTGATTCCGGCATCCCGGTCAAAGACATTTCCGAACTCACCGGCTTCCCCGAAATGCTGGATGGACGCGTGAAGACACTTCATCCCAAAGTTCATGGAGGAATCCTGCACCGCCGCCAGGACTCCAAGCATGTCGCAGCCGTCAAAGAGCACGGCATTCAGCCCATCGATATGGTGGTCGTAAATCTCTACGCGTTCGAGAAGACCGCCGCTAAGCCGGGAGTGGCTTTCGATGAATTGATCGAGAACATTGATATCGGCGGCCCGTCCATGATCCGTTCCGCGGCCAAGAATTTCCAGGACGTCGCCATTGTGACCTCTCCCGCGGATTACGACGCGATTGCCAATGAGTTGCAAAGTACAGGCGGGACACTGTCGGAGCCAACCAAGTGGCGTCTTGCGCAAAATGCCTTCGCGACTACTGCCGCATACGATTCCGCAATCGCGTCCACGCTCGAACGCATCAGCCCTGAGCCATTCGAATTGCACCCGGAAGGTGAGGCCTTCCCGCCTGCCATCCGTTTCTCATTCCAAAAGACTCTCGACCTGCGGTATGGCGAAAATCCCCACCAGAAGGCCGCCATGTATTCGGACGGCTCGGGTGCAGGCGTCGCCAATGCGCGTCAACTGCAAGGCAAAGAACTTTCATACAACAACATCGCCGACCTGCAGGCGGCGTGGGATCTCGCGCAGGAGTTCGACGAGCCCGTCTGCGCCATTATCAAGCATACGAACCCTTGCGGGACAGCGACCGGCAAAACTCTCGCGCAGGCGTACATGCGCGCCCTCGAATGTGATCCGGTATCGGCATTTGGAGGCGTCATCGGTGTAAACCGCGCCGTGGATCTCGCAGCTGCCGAAGAGATGCACAAGCTCTTTCTCGAAGTGATCGCGGCGCCGTCGTTCGACGAAGCCGCCAAGGCGAAGTTCGCGTCTAAAAAGAATCTCCGCCTGGTTGAAGTCAAAGCCGCCAATCAAAAATGGGTATTGAAGAATGTCTCCGGGGGAATGCTCGTGCAAGACGTCGACAGCCGCGCCCTCGCCGACACCGATCTGAAAGTGGTCACCAAGCGGCCGCCAACTCCCGAAGAAACGCGCGCCCTGCTCTTTGCCTGGAAAGTTTGCAAGCACGTCAAATCCAACGCGATTGTCTACGCTCGTGACGGACAGACGGTCGGCGTCGGCGCCGGACAGATGTCTCGCGTCGATTCCGCCAAAATCGGCGCCATGAAAGCTCAACTCCCGCTGAAAGGCACTGTGGCCGCCTCGGACGCCTTCTTCCCCTTCCCCGACGGCGTGGAAGAAATCGCCAAAGCCGGCGCCACGGCCATCATCCAGCCCGGAGGCTCGCAGCGTGATCCGGAGGTCATTGAAGCTGCCGACCGCCTCGGAGTCGCGATGCTGTTTACCGGAGTACGCCACTTCAGGCACTAACAATTTTTGATTTCCTCAAGGAAATCCGCGACGAAACATTTCCGCAGTCTGCATCAACAATCCTCGTTACGAACTTTGACATGAAAGCGATATTCGTCAGTCCTTCAAGGCTCGACGCCAGCAGTCCAACCCGGCAGTCCCTGTCCTTCTGGTCTTGTGTGTTTTTTCGCATGGTTTCCACGCCTCACGGTAGAATAAAAGCACCTCTCCTTCGGCGGCTTTGCATCCAAACAAGCTGACGTTACGGGAACGCGCTGCAGCGCAGTCAGGTTCAGGATGATCAGACTTTTACGGCACTCTTTGTTGATGATCGCAGTGGCTACGGTCGCTGTCGCCCAAACCAGTCAGTCGGCGCAATCCGCTTCGGCCGAGAACGCTCCGGCCCAGTCCTCGCCGCGCAAGCCCGATAAGGCTGCCGCCTATTATCACTACACCCTCGCCCACATGTATGAGGAGATGGTTACGGCCTACGGGCGTAGCGATCTGGCGGCCAAGGCGACGGAAGAATATCGCCAGGCCATCGAAGCTGATCCCTCATCCGAGTTCCTGACCTCCGCCCTCGCCGAACTCTACGTGAAAACCGGCCGCATCGCGGACGCGGTTCGCGAGGCGCAGGACATCATCAAGCGTGATCCCAAGAATCTCGAAGCTCACAAGCTTCTCGGGCGAATTTATCTGCGTTCCCTGGGTGACATGCCCGGCGGCTCCGGCTCCGACAATATCCTGAAGCTTGCTATCGATCAGTACGAGCAGATCACGAAACTCGATCCCAACAGCGTCGATGACCATCTGCTTCTCGGCCGCCTGTACCGCCTCGGCAACGAGATGCAGAAGGCAGAGGGCGAACTCAAAACGGCGATCAAACTGGATCCGAACTCCGAAGAAGCCGTCACCACGCTCGCCATGCTTTACACCGACGAGGGCGACACTGCTCATGCGCTAAAAGTCCTGAGTTCCATTCCTGATTCAGCTCGCTCTGCCAAGCTCTATTCCGCGCTGGGCGCCGCCTACGAGCAGCGCAAGGATTACAAGAACGCAATTGATGCCTACAAGCACGCAATCGTTCTGGATCGCGACAATCTGGACGCGATTCGCGGGCTTGCGGAAAACGAGTTGAACGATGGGCAACTCGATGCCGCCCTCCAGCAGTACAAAGTCATTTCGGATTCCAATCCCGAAGACGCGCAGACGTATGTGCGCATGGCCGACATCTACCGTCGTCAGGGCAAATACGATCAGGCCCTCGAAAATCTGAAGCGCGCCGAAACCCTGGTTCCCGACACCATGGACGTCCCCTACAGCATGGCCGCCGTTTACCAGGCTCAAGGACGTTACGACGAAGCTGCCAAGCTGCTGCAGGACCTGATCAAGAAAACGGAAAAGAGCGAAACCGGTACCAGCCAGTCGGATCGCAACAATCGCGCCATCTTCATCGAGCGCCTGGGAATGATTTATCGCGAACAGGAGAACTACACTGCCGCGATAGAGACGTTCAGAAAAATGCTCACGCTGGGCGATGAAAATGCCCGCAGCGGTTATCAGGAAATTATCGATACATACCGCGAAGCCAAGCAGTGGCCACAGGCTACCGCCGTCGCCAAAGAGGCAACGCAGAAACTGCCCAACGACCGCGACCTGCGCATGGTGCTCGCCGCCCAGATCGCAGACATGGGTCAGGTCGATCAGGCCGTTACTGACGTCCGCTCCATGCTGAAAGGCGGTCCCGAGGATCGCGACGTGTACGTGCGCCTTGGAATCATCTACACACGAGCCAAGCGCTGGAATGACGGTCTGGAAGCGTTGGCTAAGGCGGAAGAGTTATCCACCAAGCCGGAAGAAAAGGCTTATGTTTTCTTCCTGCGCGGAGATCTTTACCAGCGCCAGAAGATGTTCGACCAGGCGGAAAGTGAATTCAGGAAAGTTCTTTCGACAACCCCGCCCAGTGATCCGCAAGCCGCTGCTACCCTGAATTATCTCGGATACATGAATGCCGATCGCGGGGTAAAGCTGGAAGAGTCGCTCAATCTCATTAAGCAGGCGCTCGCCTTCGAACCTAGCAATCCAGCCTATCTGGACTCTATCGGCTGGACCTATTTCAAGCTGGGCAAATACGATCTTGCCGAAGAAAACCTCAACAAAGCCGCATCCCATATGGGCTCTGATCCCACAGTACAGGAGCACCTCGGCGATCTTTATCAGAAAACCGGTCGCCTGAAGCTGGCCGCGGCACATTGGGACCGTGCGGTTCAAGAGTGGAACAAGACGGTTCCCGCGGAACAAGACAGCGACGCCTTCGCCAAGGTCCAGCAGAAGCTTGACGCCGCCAAAGTGAAGCTGGCGAAAGAAGACTCCAGCAACAAACAGCAATAATTCCCCGCACCGGTAACCGCAGCGAGGGCATCTTTCCCTCGCTGCGCAGCCTGAATATATCCCTCTCTGCCGGCGCTCTGATCGCTTGCTACACTCACCCCATGTCAAGCGATCCTGCATCTGGAATTACCATTCGCGAAGCCACGATTCACGACATCCCCGAAATCGTCCGCCAGCGCCGCCGTATGTATGAGGACATGGGCTACACCGATATCGAGGGCTTGGAACGATCGTCTTCCCTAAATTCCGTGTATTTCCGCAAGGCGATACCCGAAGGCTCGTTCCGTGCATGGCTGGCCTATGACGGCGAACGTCCGATCGCCGGTGGCGCAGTACTGATCGTTCCCTGGCCAGCCCATCCTTACGATCTGGAATGCAGGCGCGCTACCATTCTGAACGTTTACACCGAACCGGACTACCGCCGGCGCGGAATCGCGCGCCGCATCATGCAGACGATAATCGCCTGGTGCAGGCTGGAGAACTTTGTCCGAGTGAATCTGCATGCCAGCGATGATGGCCGCCACCTGTACGAATCTCTAGGCTTCGAGGCCAGCAACGAAATGCGGCTCAATTTGAGGTGAGAGCCAGGCTTCAAAATTAAGAATTGGGCAATTGAGTAATTGGGAATTGGAAATTGAATTGGTAATTGAGTAATCTGTTTGCATCGCAATCACAAAATTACTCAATTACCCAATTACTCAATTTCCAACTCCCCCCATTTCCGCCTCTGCTATTCTTCTCCCATGCTCGCCGCCTACGCGGTGCACGTCAGTCAATCCCGCGGACGCCGCTTCCCCGAGCCGCAACATCCATACCGTAACGATTTCCAGCGCGACCGCGATCGCGTCATCCACGCCCGCGCCTTCCGCCGGCTCGAAGCCAAAACGCAAGTCTTTACTCGCCGCTACTCAGATCACTTCCGCAACCGCCTCACTCACACCCTGGAAGTTTCCCAAGTGTCTCGCACCATTGCGGGAGCGCTCGGACTTAACGTGGACCTGACCGAAGCGCTAGCCTTGGTCCACGACATCGGCCACCCCCCCTTCGGTCATGCAGGAGAAAAAGCGCTGGATGAAGCCATGCGCACAGAAGGGCTCTTCTTCGACCATAACCTGCACGCGCTGCGTATCGTAGAAGATTTCGAGCAGCGCTACGCCGCCTTCCCTGGCCTCAATCTCACCTTTGAAGTCCGCGAGGGAATCGTCAAGCACTCACGCGACTACGACGAAAAAGCGCATCCGGAATTATCCGAATATCTCTTGGACAAGCGGCCGCCGCTGGAAGCTCAACTGATCGACCTCACGGACGAAATCGCTTACAACACTGCCGATCTTGATGACGGTTACGAAGCGCACCTTCTCTCGCTGGATCAAATTCGTGAAGGCGTCCCCGTCTTTGAGGGCTTTTTGCAGGAAGTGGCGCAGATCTTTCCGCACGCGCCAGACAAGCTGAAGTTCAACGAGGCTTTAAAACGCGTCCTGAACCGCTTCGTTGATGACCTGATTAAAAATACGCAACGGCGCCTGAACGAATCCAAAATCCAGACGCTGGGTGACGTTCGAGCGCATCCAGAGCGTATCGTGGCCTTCAGCCCCGAAGTCGGATCTGAGCGCAAGCAAAACAAGGAATTCCTGTACGAGAATCTTTACTACACTTCGTCGCTGGCCGACGAAAAGGAAGACGCCGAGCGCGTGGTCCGCGACCTGTTCGCCTTCTGGATGAAACACCCGCAAGACCTTCCCCGCAGCTATCAAGAAAAAGCTGTAGTCGATTCGCTGCCCAGAGTGATCTGCGACTACATCGCCGGGATGACAGACCACTTCATCTTTCAGCAATACGACAAATATTGTGTTGGATAATGCGCAGCGACAGCGCCAATCCGTCCCCTATTTGCCTGCCACCCCCGCCACCACGTCAAACAAAATCTGCGGCCCACGTCTCACTTCCTCCACGCGAATGCGCTCGTCGTTCCCGTGCTCAGTATGCCCCTCTTGTTCGGTCGCGGTAAACGGATTGAACCCGTACGCCACGATCCCCAACGGCCGGTAGCGCTGATTCTCTGTGTACCCGCTCGTAATGTGCGGCACAACTGGCGTACCAGGAAAGTACGAGCTGGAAACTTGCTTGATCGCCGCAAAGAGTGCATTGTCCGTACCCGAGTAATTCGCTACTCGAAACTCCGAATTAATCGGCTCAATGGTCACATCCGGATCATTGATCACTCGACGCAAATCGCCGGCCAGAGCTTTGGGATCTCCACCCGGAAGAATTCGCACATCCAGATTCGCCCACGCCTCCGGGGGAATGACATTGGTCTGCTGTGATCCGCCCAGCATGGTTAAAGAAATCGTGTCGCGCAGCAGGAAATTCAAAGACTCATCCCGCTCAACCTGCTCCTGGAATTTTGCGTCTTGAATCGCCTTGCCAGCGTCGCGGTAATACTGAGCGCGATCCGCAGGTTCGTAGGGAGCCATGTCTTTTAAAAATTCATCCACCACGGGCAACACCCTCAGCGGCGTCTTGTACGCGATGATCTTGTCCAGCGCGCGAACCAGCCGGTTTGGCGCCGAGTCAGGATTGGGCCGCGACCCATGCCCGGGCCTGCCATGCGCCGTCACTTTCACCCAGTAGGTCGTCTTTTCGCCAACATCTACGCCCATGAACTTGACCTTGCCGTTTTCCAGCAGATTCTCTCCGCCCTCGTTGATCAGGAACTCGGCGTTCTCCAGCAAGCCCTGCTGGTTTTTGATGAACCAGTCTGTCCCGGTTCCCTCAGCCTCTTCATCCGACACGGCCAGAAAGATCACGTCCCGATCCAACGCAACCTTCTCCCGCTTGAGCATCACCATGGCCACAAGTTGCGCCAGTCCTTCATCCTTCATGTCCTGAGCGCCTCTCCCCCAGATGTAGCCGTCCTTGATCTCTCCGCTAAACGGAGGCACTTTCCAGTGCGAAGCATCGCTGGTGACTACATCCATATGGTTCAGCAGAACGATCGGCCGTTTCGAAGAGGCTGTGCTGTGCGGAAGACGCGCCCACAGATCCCCGCGTCCCGGCGTGTACTCGAACACGCGGTTCTCAATCCCTTCCTGATCGAGGATTTTCTTCAGAAATCCAATCGTCTTCATCTCGTTCCCGGGCGGATTGGTGGTATCAATTCGCAGGTAGTCCTGCATCCAGGTAACTGCCAGGTTGGCATACTCCTGCTTATGCTCTGGCGCGACCCTGGAAGAAGGAAGCGTTACATCGGCTGCGAAGCTTATGGTGCTAACTACCAAAACCCAAACCGCAAGTAACCTAACCCTAGTTACCCTTACTGCAGGACACAGATCCATTCCCAGGAATTCCTTTCTGTATGCAGTAGTTTTCACTTGGTGGAACCGTCGAGCCGGTGACACTCTCGACAAAGCCTTCATTTTCCACGCAGTTTTTATATCAGGTTTGCCAAATTTACCCTGCTCGCCGTTGCGATTACTGACTTTGCCTCGCAGTGGGCAGTATAATAGGCATAGTTTCCAAGCCTTTAGCCGTTCAACCTCGAGGGCCGATTTGGCATCCCACATGTAATAGAGGAATGCGGCGCATGATTCTGGCGCCAAGAGTTCCAAGGCTCCGCGAAGCGTCACCGCGGGCCAGCTTAGCGACTCTGCTAGCTTTCTTTACTGTTCAGAAGACGCATATCAAAATTCAAGCACGCCTTTGGCGTGCCGGAGTGGAGCCCAACGCTCCCCCAAACTTGGAGGAAGTCACTATGAACCATCGTCTCGTCATTGCCCTGCCTCTGGCCGCAGTGCTTGCTTTGCCGGCCCTAGCGCAGACCGCCCAGGACCAGAGCCAGCCCACGCAGCAGACGCAGTCGACCGACACCAGCAGCGGCAACGCGACTGGTAAAGCTCCTCTCGCCGCCCCGTCTCGTGAAGGTTTCTGGGGACGCATCAACCCCTTTGCCCGCAAAAACTATGTCAAGCGCCAGACCGAACCCATCCGGGATCGCGTCAACGAACTTGATGAGCTGACCTCCCAGAACAGCAAGCAGATCAAAGACGTCGATTCGCGAGCGGCCCAAGGCATCAAGCTCGCCTCCGACAAGGCCAACGAAGCTGACCAGCACGCGGTCGATGCCGGCAACAAGGCCACCCAGGCGCAGCAGTCCGCGCAGCAGGTGACCACCCGCGTCCAAACCGTCGAGAACGTGGTCAGCAACATCGACCAGTACAAGGCTTCGAACCAGACCGAAATCCGCTTCCGCCCGGGCCAGACCGTCCTCAGCAAGAATGCCAAGGACGCTCTAGACCAGATGGCCGGCAGCGTTAAGGGACAGCGCGGCTACATCATTGAAGTCCAGGGCTTCTCGTCCGGCAAAGGACAAGCTGCCATCACGACTTCGCAGAAGATGGCCGAATCCGTCGTGCGCTACCTGGTTCTCAACCATGACATCCCGGTCTATCGCATCTACCTCGTAGGAATGGGCAATGCCCCGCTACCTTCGACGGACGAGAATGCGAAGTCCAAGCGCCTCTCCGGCGGACGCGTCGAGATCAGCCTGCTGAAGAACGATCTCGAACAGCTCTCCAGCAACAGCGGAGCGCCGATGAGCACCGACACGCAGCAGCAGCCGAAGTAACGTTAGGACACCGAACGGGCACTTCGCCCAAAATCCCTTCCCCAGAGAGCCTCTCGGAAACGAGAGGCTTTTTTCATTCGCATCATGTAGGTAGCCCCCACGGCTGTCCCTACATCCTATGCTCGGGATCTGCTTCCACTTCGCGCTCCGGTGCGTCCATACCCTTAGCCATGACTGACTTTAGATTCGCCCTCCGCCAATTCCAGAAGTCTCCCGGATTCGCCGCCACGGTCGTCCTGACCATCTCGTTGGGCATTGGGGCAAACACAGCAATCTTCACGCTGGTCCATGCCGTTCTTATGAAGTCGCTGCCGGTCGCCAACCCAGCTTCCCTTTACCGCGTGGGAGACCGTGACGATTGCTGTGTCAACGGTGGATTTCTGAATGATGACGGCGATTTCGATCTGTTTTCGTATGATCTTTACCGCGAAATCCAGAATGCCACTCCAGAGTTCGAGCAGCTAGCCGCCTTTCAGTCCGGGCAGAACATGATGAATGTCAGGGTTGGAAACAGTCCCGCGAAATCCGAGCGCAGCGAGTACGTCTCGGGCAATTACTTTACGACCTTCGGCATGGGCGCTTACGCCGGCCGCATGATCCTTCCTTCCGATGACGTTCCCGGCGCCGCTCCGGTCGCAGTGCTGAGCTATGCCGCGTGGCAGGCTGCCCATGGTGGCGACCGCAATGTAGTCGGCTCCACGTTCTACATCCAGAGTCATCCCGTGACTGTTGTCGGCATCGCTCCTCCTGGATTCTTCGGAGACCGCATCAACTCAAATCCGCCTGCGATCTGGATTCCGCTCAACGCCGAACCGGTCTTGGAAGGCGAAACCAGCATTCTGAAACAGCCCGCTTCCAACTGGTTGTATGTTCTGGGCCGCCTCAAGCCAGAAGTAGCTCCGGCCGCCCTACAATCCAAGATTTCAAATACGCTTCGCCACTGGTTAGCCACGCAACCCGCTTACACCCTCAACGGCGCAGACCGAGAGATTCCCAAGCAGCACGTCGTAATGGCTCCCGGAGGAGCTGGCATTCAAAATCTGCAGCAGCAGACCGGGGACGGGCTGCGCCTGTTGACGGGCATCTCCGCCCTGGTACTCCTTGTCGCATGTGCGAACGTGGCCAATCTGCTGCTGGCCAGAGGCACGGCCCGCCGCGCCGAAACCTCCATCCGTACTGCGTTGGGGGCTGCGCGCTCGGTTCTTATGCGGCAGCTGCTGGTCGAGAGCGTGCTGCTCGCGGCTGCCGGCGGAGTGATCGGCATTGCCATTGCGTATGCGGGCGCAAAAATGATTCTGGGCCTGGCCTTTCCCGACTCCACTCAGATCCCGATTCACGCCAGCCCCTCTCCCATCGTTCTCGGATTCGCCTTCCTGCTCTCGCTGCTGACTGGAATCATCTTTGGGATCGTGCCAGCGTGGGTATCTTCGCACTCCGACCCGGCAGAAGCCTTGCGCGGCGTTAACCGTTCCACCGGAGATCGTGCGCTGCTCCCACAGAAGACGTTAATTGTCCTGCAAGCGGCCCTTTCCCTGGTGCTGCTGGTGGGGGCCGGACTCATGACGCAGACCCTGCGCAATCTTGAGCGGCAAAATTTCGGCATTACCACAGCCAACCGTTACGTGATCCACATCGATCCCATGGGCGCCGGATACAACATGGATACCGTACGCACGTTCAACGAGCAACTGGAACGAGAGTTCACAGCATTGCCCGGCGCGAAGAGCGTCGGTATCGCTCTCTACAGCACGCTGGAAGGAAACAATTGGGGAGAAGGAGTATATGTGCAGGGTCGTCCCGCGCCGGGCCCTGAAGAGCACAATGGTTCTTCCTGGGACCGCGTCAGCCCCCATTTCTTCGAGACTATCGGCCAGCCCGTCATTCGCGGCCGCGGCATCACCGACCAGGACACCGCCACCTCGCGCATGGTCGCAGTTGTTAACCAAGCCTTTGTGAAGAAGTTCTTTCCCAAAGAAGATCCCATCGGCCGCCACTTCGGAAACTTTGATCAAAAATACGCGGCCGATTATGAAATCGTAGGCGTCGTCGCTGACGCCAAGTACAACAATCCGCGTGACGACTATCGCCCCATGTATTTCCGGCCCCTGACTCAGTACAATCGCGGTTTCAAAGAGTCACAGATGGCCGTCGCGGAAGGCCGGTCGCTCTTTCCCAACTCAATTACTGTTCAATTCGTCGGAGATGCGGCTGCCCTGGAATCGGCGGCGCGGCGCACGCTGTCGAACATCAATCCGGACCTCACCATGATCGATTTCAAGTCGCTGGACTATCAGGTCGCGGATAACTTCAACCAGGAACGTCTGGTCTCCCGGCTGACCGGCCTGTTTGGCTTGCTGGCGCTGGTTCTGGCATCGGTGGGACTCTACGGCATTACAGCCTACTCCGTCGCCCGCCGTACCAGCGAGATCGGTCTGCGCATGGCGTTGGGAGCAAACAGGCAGAACGTGCTGACCTTGGTGCTGCGAAGGGCTCTCCTGTTGGTGGCTCTGGGGCTTGCCCTTGGGGTGCCGGTAGCACTGTTGGGCGGCCGCCTCATGCGCAGTCAACTCTATGGCGTGAGCACGTATGATCCGTTGACGCTGGGCGGCGCCATCCTCGTGCTTTCATTGTTTGCGGCCTTGGCGGGCTTCATCCCGGCCAGACGCGCCGCCAGCATCGAGCCGATGACCGCGCTGCGCATCGAGTAGCACCAGCCAGAGTGAGATGGCGGCTTTTTGGTCGCTCAGCTTGACGCACTGGCCACGACAATCGGTAAGTCATTTACTTTCAGCAAGCCGTCTGTAAAAAATGTTCCTGCAGGAACATTTCCATGTACAATCATGTACGTACAACAAGGCGCAAGCTCCCTGGCCCCTGCAGGATTGCCCAAAGCGGGTAAACTCCGGTAAAATCTAAGCTTGCCCTACAAGATCTGAATCATTCGGGAGCAGCAGTCCATGGCACAACAATGTGAAATCTGCGGCAAGAAACCGCAAGCGGGAAACCGCATCAGCCACGCCCACAACGTGACCAAACGGCGCTGGAACATCAACTTGCGTCCAGTGCATGCCAAGGTTAACGGACAGGGAAAACGAATCCGCGTCTGCACATCGTGCCTGCGCAGCGGCAAAGTCGTTAAGGCCTAAGACCCTCCACAACAGAAGTCCCAGGGGATTTCCATTACCTCGCCGTTGTGTCTTCCACATTACTTCACGGCTACGAGCGTCACGTCGAAGATCAGTGTGGAGTTCGGGGGAATCTGAGGCGGATGGCCGTCTTCGCCGTAGGCGATCTGCGGCGGAATTTTGAGCTGACGCTTGCCTCCGACCTTCATTCCGGCAACACCTTCATCCCAGCCCTTGATGACCTCGCCTTGGCCCAGCGTAAAGTCGAAGGGCGCGCTGCCCACTGAGCTGTCGAATTTCTTGCCCGACGTGAGCCAGCCAGTGTAGTGCACTTTTACGTGGCTGCCGGCTTTGGCTTCTGTCCCAGTCCCTGGCTTGATATCCCAGTACTGCAATCCGGAGGGAGTCTTGACGCCTTCTCCAGTCACTTTTGTCGGCCCACTCGCCGGACGTGCTGTGGCATGAGCCGGTTTTTTCGCGGGCGCTTGCGCGACGAGCGGCATGCTGCTGAAAGCGATAAGGGCGATGGCAATCTTGTTCATCAGAGTCTCCGTCAGACCGTGTTGACGCACGCTACTCCAGCGCGATCACATCAATTTCCACCAGGACATCTTTGGGCAGGCGGGCCACTTCCACCGTGGATCGTGCCGGCGGGGAACTGCTGAAGTATTTGCCGTAAACTTCATTCATAGCGGTGAACTCGGACATGTTTTTGAGAAACACAGTCGCGCGGACGACTTTCCCTAAACCACTCCCGGCGGCTTCCAGGATCTCCGATAAATTGCGCAGAACTCGATCAGTTTGGGTCGCGACGCCTCCCTGGATTACCTGCTGGGTTGCAGGATCGATCGCGACCTGGCCGGAGACAAAAACAAATCCATTAGCTTTGATGGCCTGAGAATACGGGCCGATGGCTTGCGGGGCATCTTTGGTAGAAATCACTTCGCGCATAGCAGCAGTACTCAGCCAGACTAAACCACAAAGAGCACAGGGTATCACAACGAAAGAGACCGATACTCGTCAACGAGCGCTGAAATCTGAGTATTTTTTTCAGATTTTCTGCAGCCTCTGCACTTCATGCACGCCCGGAATTTTTCGCAATCCGGCGATGATGTTCTCCAGGTGCTTCAAGTCCGAGATGTCCAGCACAACTTCGACACTGGCCTGGCTGTTTGCGGTGTGCGCTGCGATGTTGCGGATATTGCTCTTGGCGTCGCCAATCACACCCGTAATGCTCTTCAGCATGCCGAACCGGTCGTCACAGAACACCGTCAGCTTCACGGGATAAGCAGTCGGCGTGCTATCGTCGCGCGCCCATTCCACATCGATCTTTCTCTCCGGCTCATACAACAGGTTCGTGACATTGGGACAACTCACCGAATGCACCGCCACGCCTTTGCCGCGGGTGATGTAGCCGACGATTCCTTCCCCGCGAATTGGATTGCAACAGCGGGCGCGGTAAACCAGCATGTCTCCCTGTCCGCGAACCGTGATCGCATTATTTCCTCCAAAAACACGGCGTACAGCGCTTGCGATCGTGCCGGAGGCCAAGCCCTCAGCCTCGATATCTCCAGCAATC
>CAWAXF010000013.1:0-218155 GCA_963785865.1 uncultured Acidobacteriota bacterium
GAGGGCGTCGCCCCCGCCGGCAATAAACGCGCCAGCACCTGCCGCGCGGAATATTTCCCGTAGCCAATCCCGGCCATGAGGTCTTCACCGCGCCCCAGTCCATAGCCCGAGGCGATTCGCGCCAGATCCTCATCTTTAATCTCCTTGAGCGCAATGCGGTATTTGCGGGCTTCTTTCTCGATCAGTTTGCGCCCGATTTCAATCGCCCGCTCTCGTTGGTGAACATTGAGCCAGTGCTTGATCTTGTTGCGCGAGCGCGAGGACTTGACCAGGGCCAGCCAATCCCGGCTGGGTTTGTGCCCGGGCTGGGTCAGGATTTCAACAATGTCCCCGGAATGCAGCTTGTGGCGCAGTGGCACCATGCGCCCGTTCACCTTCGCGCCCACGCAGGTATGGCCAACTTCGGTATGGATCGTGTAGGCGAAATCGATCGGCGTCGCGTCCCGGGGCAGGACAACAACTTTGCCTTTCGGAGTAAACGTGTAAACCTCTTCCGGATAGAGGTCGACCTTGAGAGTGGAGAGGAATTCGTTGGGATCGCTGACATCCCGCTGCCATTCGACCACTTGCCGCAACCACGCCAGCCGCTGCTCGTCCTGCGCGGAAACGGGCCCATCTTTGTATTTCCAGTGGGCGGCGATCCCCTCCTCCGCCATCTTGTGCATTTCTTCGGTGCGAATCTGAATTTCAAAAGGGGTGCCGTCTTCGGTGATCACCGAGGTGTGCAACGACTGGTAGAAATTCGGCCTCGGCATGGCTATGAAATCCTTGATGCGGCCCGGCACCGGACGCCAAAGGTTGTGGATGATGCCAAGCACCGCGTAGCAATCCTGCAGCGACCGCGTAACGACGCGCATGGCGCAGAGATCGTAGACCTGATCCACCGAGATCCGTTGTTTCTGCAGCTTCTTATGGATACTGAACAAGCGCTTGATGCGGCTCTCGACCCGCGCCTGGATGCCGGCTTCTTTCAGCTTGTCGACGATGATTTTCTGCGTCTTCTCAAGGAAAGCTTCGCCATGCTTACGGCGGGCATTCACCGACTTTTCAACTTGCTCGTAGCCCACCGGATCCAGAAATCGGAAGCCGAGATCTTCGAGCTCCCCGCGAATCTTGCCCATGCCAAGGCGGTGGGCGATGGGGGCGTATATCTCCAGCGTCTCTTCCGCGATCTTGCGCTGGCGCTCAGGATCCAGATGCTCGAGCGTGCGCATATTGTGGAGGCGATCGGCTAACTTGATGAGAACGACACGGATGTCGTCTACCATGGCGAGCATCATCTTGCGCAGATTCTCCGCCTGCTGCTCTTCGCGGGTGGCGAACTCGATTTTGCTGATCTTGGTAACACCCTCTACGATGTGGGCGACTTGCTCGCCGAATTCTTTGCGGATATCGACGATCGTCACTGACGTATCTTCGACGGAATCGTGAAGTAAACCGGCGGCGACGGCGACCGGATCCATCTTCATCTCGGCCAGAACCAGCGCTACCTCCAGCGGATGCACCAGGTACGGCTCTCCCGAGGCGCGGGATTGTCCTTCATGATGCTTAAGGGAGTAGTCGTAAGCCTTTTTGATGATCGAGAGATCGTCCTGCGGACGGTTGTCCTGCATCCGCTTCATCAGATCGCGGAACTTGGTCAGGGTAAGCGCAGTTGTAGCGATCTGTTGGCGTAACGTCGCCATGCAGGATTATAGCCCGCAGAACAGCCCGGGGATATCTGGGAAACCGGCAGGAATGCTGGGCCTGACACGATTATAGCGTCGTTCGACTCGCGGACGCCTTCCCACGCCGAGCCTGGAGCCGAGCACGTCTGCTAAAGTGTTCCAGCATGGTGAACCTTCGCATGGCAAGGATCTTGGTGACCGGCGCGTCCGGACCGATTGGCCAGGCCTTGCTGCCAACCTTAAGCGCCAATGGCGCCCACATCACGCGCCTGGTGAGGAACGAGTCTTCGCCTTCAGCCGTCAGCCATAGCATCCGTTGGGATCCCAACCAGCCATTTGCCGCTGACGTCCTGTCGGGGTTCGACGCGGTTATTCATCTTGCCGGAGAAACCATCGTCGGGCGCTGGAGTGACACGAAAAAGAAGAAAATCCGCGATAGCCGCGTCATAGGCACAGAGAACCTGTCCCAGGCCCTGGCGGATGCCAAGGACAAACCTCAAGTCTTCATCTGCAGCTCGGCTGTCGGTTTTTACGGCGATCGCGGAGAAGAGGTGCTGACCGAGCAGAGCGAGCCTGGCACTGGATTCCTGGCCGATGTTTGCCAGGAATGGGAAGCGGCTACACGCCCCGCGGCTGAGGCCGGCATACGCACCGTTCTGATGCGCACCGGGGTCGTCCTGAGCCCCAACGGAGGCGCCCTGGGCAAAATGCTACCCCCGTTCAAAATGGGTGTTGGGGGAAAAGTCGGAGATGGACGCCAGTGGATGAGCTGGATTGACGTCCAGGACCTGGTGGGAGCAATTCACCACATTCTTAAGAGCGATCTTTTGTACGGCCCCGTGAACATGGTGGCCCCAAAGCCCGTTACCAATGCGGAATTTACGAATACCCTGGCAAGCATACTGTCGCGTCCAGCCATTTTTCCGTTGCCGGCTTTCGCCGTGAAGCTCATCTTTGGAGAAATGGGCGAAACAGTTCTTCTAGGCAGCCAGCGCGTGGAACCGACGCAACTGGTCACGACTGGATACCCCTTCCGATTCAGGAACCTGCGGGCTTCACTCGAAAATACCCTCAAGAACTAGCTTTCCCTCACTAACCCCTGTGATTCAAGTCACAGCCGATTCCGCTGATCTTTTGTGACACTTACAAGCAGGATTCTCATGAGGAACAAGCTCATTGCGGCTGCCATGTTGATGTTGCTGGCATTGGGAAGCGCTCCAGTAGCCTTCGCCGCGGCGAACGTTTCACGCCTTTTGAGTTCCCAGGAACAGGCCAAGCGTTCCTCGAGCCCCGATCATTCCTGCTGCCCGGGCTTCCACGCAAGTATGCTGATGCCGCTTTTCGTGGCGCTCACCCCGGTTCCCCGGATGCCTTGCGGTGATCGGCATCCATGCTGCGCGAAACAGCGACCAGAGCGTGGCCCAGCTTTAGCCGCCTCCACTCGTCTGTATCCCCCAGATGCGAACGGCATCGCCACAGAGACGCGGAGATCGAACTGTGAGCAAGAAGTCCAACGGCAACAGCCCCAAGTTCTCACGCGAGCCTCTCACCTCCTTCTCAGCGAACTACCGTGCTCCGCATCTGAGTTCGCGTCTGCGCCAGAGGCGCGCTCCTTCCCTTGCAGGCCCTGATGCTTCGGTCTGTATACCGTCTTTTTGCGGATCGTAATCCGCTTAGCGAATTTATCCAGGAGATCGAATTTATGACGCGCAAACTAGTAGTCCTTATCCTCGCCCTAACGGTGGTTTCATGGGCGCAAACACCAAATCAGACCGCACCCACCGACCAGCAACAAAGCACAGAAAAAGCAAAGTGTGCCTGCTGTGGCAAGATGGCCTCCGCGGACTCTAAGGACGCAAAGATGTGCTCACGCCACGGGAAGCACGCAAAGGGCGCGAAAGCATCCTGCTGTGATGGGGACAAAGCGATGGCGTGCTGCAGCAAAGATGGCAAGTCGTGCATGAAGGACGACAAGACTGCGGCATCGTGCTGTGAGAATTGCGGCAAGGACAAGGCTGCATCCGCCTGCTGTGGCAAGGACTGCAAAGGCGAGTGCTGCTCGAAAAAGACAGAAGCGGCTATGAACTGCTGCGCTCGGGCAAGTCACAGTTAGCTGAGGTAAACGACAATCAGGCCCTGGCGAAAGCCAGGGCCCTTCTTACTACTGGCACTCCTGCACTACCCCTGCGCAATTTCGGCCTGACGCGCGGGCATTGCGCAAACAGCGCCTTCGCTGAAATTCTCTCCTTCAATACCAAATGCATGATCGAACCGCGCTCGATAGTTCTCCCATGCAATGGCGGAGGTCAACTCGACTAACGCGGCATCCGCGAACCGCTCGTGCAGGCCAGCGAAGAGGGAGTCAGGCACTTCGACGGGAGTCTGCGTCATGGCGTCCGCGTATGCAAGCACGAGCCGCTCAAGATCGGTGAAATGATGGCTGGAACGATAGTTGGGCAGCTCTGCAATCTGTTCGGCGGAGATCCCATGTGCCCTGCCAACGGCAGAGCCGATGTCAATTCAAAATGGGCAGCCAACCAGGGTCGCGGTCCGCAGTTCGGCGAGCCCCTTCAACTTTGTATCCACCAGTTTGCTGGATAGCTGACACTGTTCCATCTGCCCGTATCCCCAGAGAATCGCAGGGTGATGAGCGGTTACTTGCACGGGCATCACAACATGGCCCACCTTCCGTTTAGTAAGAAAGTAAACAACGCTTACGAAGACCCGCCGGAAAAGTCCGCCCTGATTACGGGACGCGCCCAAAATTCTAGCCATAGGCCTCCTTTCAGGAGATTTGTCCCATGCTGGATCTGATTCACTGCTGGTTGGGACGGTTCACTTCTTCCTGCAGCTTTTGCAGCAGTTGAGCGCGCTGTTCGGTGCTCAGTTCGCGCTGCAGTTCCTCCAGTGCCAGCGCCACAATGTGGTAGTGGTGAGCGCCGGCAAATTTCGGGTCAGAAGTAATGTTCAGCCACAGTTTATGCATGAGTTCCAGATCTTGAGCCCGCAAGCGGGGAGTATGGGGCCCGAGAGCATATTCGCGGATGGAACCGTCAGGTGCACAGACTTCGAGCATCAGGCGAGGACGCGGTTCCGGCAGACGTTCCCAAGCATCGCCGGTGAGTTTAGCTTGTTCATCGGCACTGAGCTTGTTCGAGAGTCCACAGACGACCCGTGACGCGTCGAAGCGTTGTGCCGTCACCATAATGGCTTCAAATACGTCGGTCGCAGGAACCACCAGCAACGAGATCGGCTTGCCCTCTTTTTCCGCCACCGCTACGGCGGCGGTGAACAGTTCCTGCTCGTAATGATCGAAGACCTGGCTGGCCTCGAATACCGTGCTGCCGCTGAAGCTATGCTCGCGGTGGTAAAGCCGCGCGCTCATGACCACGACATCCTGTTTCGCCGTATTGGTGTGGCTCAGGATGTGGCGCAAGTAGTAGAGATTACGAGGATCGCGCACTGCGACCAGAACATTCCCGGGCCGCACTCCCATGGCTCCGCTACCGAGCTCCTGGTTGCTGTAAACCCGGAATTGGTCGAGTTGCTCCGGCTTACCCTTGCGTTCACGAGCCGTACGCCGTTCCGAATAGGTAAAAACGAAAAAAAGCACAACGCTAAAGCCCACGCCGGAAATAGTCGCTTCATACTTGGTAAATAGGTTCACGATCGCCGTCGTAAACAGGATCAGGAAGATCGTGATCACGCCCAGCGGAATTTCTTTCCCTGCAATTCGCAGGTTCCCGGGCACTTTCCACTGGCGGTGCTCCGGCTCGGTGTAGCGGAGCACAAGAACGGCCAGCGCATTCAGAGTGAAGCTCCAGATCACTCCAAAGGCGTACAACCCTGCCAGTACGAATACGTTTCCTTTGCTCAGGACGATCGTGGCGAGTTGCAGGATGACGATCAGGTTGATGAGCCGGTAGCTGGTTCCAAAACGATGATGTGGCCGCTGGAACCAGGCGGTCAGGACTCCATCCTCGGACAACCGGTTCAGTACGCCGTTTGCCCCAACAATGGATGTGTTCTGGGCTCCCGCCAGAATCAGTACTCCTACGATCACTACGAACCCATGAAAGATCAGCTTGGCCCATAGAGGTCCGCTGAGGTACATCGCGATTCCGCCGATAATGTTCGTGAAGAAGCTCGGACGCACGCTGTCGGGAATGATCATCACCGCAAAGAACGAAACCAAGCCGGTGAACAGCAGGCTGTACACGAAAATGACAATTCCCGTCTTCTTCAAATTCCTCAGTTTGGGATGCTCAATCTCACGGCTCACCTGCGCCAAAGTTTCCTCGCCGCTCATGGCAAGTACAGAATGACCAAATCCAACGAACGCAATGATCATCGTCAGATGGGTCGCCCAGCTCCCGTACAACCACCCCAGCGACTCTCTGGTCAGTGCCATCACTCCGGGCGTTAGGGGATTCGGCGGTAACGCAGCCGGCGAACGCAGAAGCGTGACCATACACCAGATGATCAGAATCACTACCATGGCGGTCGTGATGGCCATGATCTGCAATGCCTTCTGGCTGGACTCGTGGATGCCTTGAGTGTTCTTCCACCAGAAGTAGGCCACGATCAAAACCGCGAATGCTGCGGCAAAGGTGTCATCGGAAAAATGCAGGGGATGATGGAGAAGCTGAGCGATCTCCTTAGCGAACCCGCCAAGGTACTGTCCGGCGGACACCGCGCTGATGGGCCCGGTGAGCACATAGTCGAACAGCAACGCAGAAACGGAAAACTTTGCCAGGCCACCCCCCATGGCGGTCTTCACCACGCGGTAGACGCCGCCCCGGACGAACATGGCACTGGACTCTATATAGAGGGCGCGGACCGCAGTGCTGAACAGCATTACCGCCAGGATGAACCAGGGAGCGCTCTTTCCGATGACCTTCTCGGTATCGCCCGCCACGTAATAGGCCGACGAAGCCAGGTCGGATAGCACGATGGCGGCAGCACGCCAGAAGGAGATGAAGGTCAACATCACCGTGGTGGCGACAAAGACCTTTACTGCCGGTTTGGAGCCCTCAACAGACGTTGCCATGCTTTAAAGGATTGCGGTCTAAGAACTATGAAAACTCATTGAAGATAGCATACCGGATGGACCGCTTACCGAGCGTTGATCCGTTGTGTGGCCCCGGACGCTCGCCCGGGGTTGCGCGCAAAGTGCGCAATTGGAAGCGATCGGAAGGAACTTGATGCGGCCCGTGAGAAGAACTCCGCTTCCCCACGCTCACTTCGCGAGCGGGGCGGACGAGGCGTCAGCCCTACACAAGCTTTAGCCGATTCAGTTGGCTTTCTGCGAGGCGATCCATTTGTCCGTGCGCGCCTCCAGCAGATCCAGAGGCAGAGTGCCTCCGTCGAGAATCTCGTCGTGGAACTTGCGAATATCGAATTTCGGCCCCAGTTCTTTCTGCGCGCGTTGCCGAAGTTCGCTGATCTTAAGCTGTCCCAGTTTGTAGCTTAGCGCTTGGGCCGGCCAAGAGATGTACCGGTCAGTTTCAGTCTGAATAGTGGGCTCATCCACCGCCCCGGATTTGCGCATGAACTCGACCACCTGCTCCCGGCTCCATCCCTTGGCATGAATACCAGTGTCGACCACCAACCGGACGGCACGGAACAATTCGGACGACAGCCGGCCGTAATCAGAAACAGGATCCTGATAAAAGCCCACCTCTTTCCCGAGCTGCTCTGCATAGAGCGCCCAACCCTCGCTGTAGGCGTTAAACCCGAGCCCATGCAGGCGGAACTTCGGCAGACCCTCCAGTTGCTGCTGAATCGAGAGCTGCATGTGGTGACCGGGGACGCCCTCGTGATACGCAATGGCTTCGTCATCGACCAGCGTGCGATCAGCAAAGTGGGATGTGGCTACCACCACGCGCCCCGGACGCTTTCCGTCGGGCGTGCCCGTCATGTAGTGAGTCGCGGCTGTCGCCTGAAATTCGGGAATGGCCTCGACCGTGACCGGCGACTTCGGCAGCAATCCAAACAATTCCGGAAGTTTCGGCTGCATCTGCGCAATGTAACGGCGGAAATCGTCCAGGATCTGCTCCGCCGAGCTGGGCTTGTACTTGGGATTGCTTTTCAGCGACACGCGGAACGATGCCAGGTCCGAAAAACCCTCCTTCTTCGCGATGACTGCCATTTCGCCTTCAATGCGGTCGATCTCGCGCAATCCAATCTGGTGGATCTCGTCGGCCGTCAGGTGCGTGGTCGTGCGCGCGTAAATATCGTTCTCGTAGCGCTTCTGCCCGTCGCTCAACGAAGTGACGGAGAGGGTGGTGCGGCCTTGCGGAGCATACTGAGTTTTGATGAACTCGCCGAATTTCTTATACGCCGGCAACACATCCGCATTCACCGCATCCGTGATTTCCCGAGTCAAACGTTTCTGCTCCTCCTGAGAAATCTCGGCCGGATACTTCTTCGATGGCCGCAGAAATGGATTGGAGGCAATAATCCCTTCGCATTGCGCCGGGATTTTCTCAGCAAGGAATCGCACCGGCATCAACTTGTCCTTCATGCCGGCCCGAAGTACGTCTGTGACCTGATCGAATGCCCGTGGAATCTGATGCAGGCGCGAGATGTAGTCTTCGTAATGCTTGACCGAATCGAGCGGGACAGCTTGCGGGAGATCGGCCAGGCTGGTGTGAATGCCGCTCTGCTGATTGATCGGCATCTCATATTCCTTGAGATTGAAATCGGCGATCCGCTGTTCGAGCACACGGACCATGAGGTCGTGCGAGAGCTGGTCCTGATCGCCAAATCCCGCAGTCGCGATGGCCTTCACTCGCTTAAGACCCTCCCGGTCCGTCTTTTGCCGCTGCAGGATCGCTTCGAGCGAGTAATCGTTCAGCCGATCGTTGTAGCGGTAATCCCCGAAGGCGGTGGCTCTCTCGGGGAAGTTGCGGAGGTAGGTCTCATACTGCGCGTCGAACAAAGCGTTCTGTTCGGCTACGCGCTCCGCAACCGGCTTGATGGGTTGGGCAAAACGCGGGACGTACAGGGCAACCAGGAGGAGGGCGCCAAGGAATGTGCGCATGGGTTCGTAGGGTAACAGACGAGGCAATCGGAAAAAAGCGAGCTCCTGCCACGATCCTGTCTACAGCCAGATGTTTGGAAGGGCTCGACTATTGATCGCTTGCGACTCGCTTCTTGAGGCCAAGGTGCGTACCCGTGATCCGATCGTGCCAGCAAAGGGAGTCTTCGTCGAGGAACACCCAGGCATAGCCCATCCCTAACGAAAGAGCCGACAGATAGGCGCCCAGAACTCGCCAGCGCCGCAGCGAGCGGTTCGTGCCGGTACCGTCAAATCGGCTCAGTTCGAGGCCGGCCGCGCGAAGCCCCGGCGTGCTGCCCGAGTATACGATCAGCAAATATTGGTATGCCGCCCAGAACACTGCAAACGTCCCCGCAGCAAAGCTCAGAACCTGCAACTGCGGCGGACGCGCGGCAGCCACGTTCCAGAAAATCAGGCCGAACAGCGCCGTGGCGAACGCGATAACCAGCGCATCAATGGCCGACGCGGCTAGCCTGCGTTCCAGAGACGCGATCTGCAGAGGTATATCGATGCCAAGCTGCTTGGGGACAGGCTCACCCTGTACCGGTTCGATGTTGATGCCTCCGAGCGCAGGCAGAGCCGGTTGAAAGTCAGGCACTTCCAGAATTCTGATCTGCTCTCCGACCGGCTCCGCCAGTTGATCCGGTGGCGGCGGCGGAGGCGCCCACGCGAATCTCGGGAATTCAATGATCTTTGCGCTTGCTGGCTGTACCGGAGCTGCAAATCTTGACGGCGGTGATGGCTCCGTCGAAACATCCGCTTGTGGCGATGTCGCCGCATCGGAACAAATGTCATCCATCGCCAAAGCGTGATTTGAATTGGGTTCAAAGATCGGCCGCGAGGCCGGCTCGACCCGAGCAGTCCCGCTCGTGTAGGCAAGGGGTGCAAACGGCAGTTTAAGTGATGGATAACGAGGAGGTGGCGCTTTACGCCGGGAACGATACCGGTTGAGTCTCGCGGCCAATTCGTCCCGCCATGCGTCAGGATCGCAGGCGGCAGCGCTCGTGCCTTCAATCCCTGGGGATTCCACAGTCGCTTCTGCAAGCGAAAGTTCTGCGATTATTTCAGTGCCAGCAGGCTCTACCGCGCAACTGCAAACTTCACCGCACTTCGAACAATTCATGAAGACAATCCCGGGAATCAGACCAGCCACTTCCTGCATACAACCGGAGCCAACCAACGGCAATCCTAGCCTATATCGTCACTTTGCCACGCGGTGATCGGCGTGCTAACTTCACGATACCGCGAGAAAAAAAGCCAATGCGCACGCCTTCAATGGACGACTGTGTTCCGTTGATTTTCTTTCGATGACTTTCCGCACTAAATTCCTTATCACGGCGCTGGTGCTTTGTCATCAGCTTCTCGTCCCTGCCCTAGTAACCAGCCAGTTGCGTTCCGAAGGTACCCAGGACAGCGCACCTTCTTCATCAAAAAATGACTCCGCGCCAGACCTGGACAGCGCCTGTTCACCTCAAGCCGCCCAGCAGGATAAGGATTCGACCACCATCTGCGCCGTGCAACAGGAAAAGATTGGCGACGTATACAAGCTCCACGGGAACGCAGAAATTCACTATCGCAACTACGTATTGCGCGCCGATGAAGTGACTTACGATTCCGATACCGGCGAGGCCACTGTAATGGGGAACTTCCGCCTGGACGGTGGCCCAAACGATGACCACATCCGGGCCAGCCACGGGAGCTACAACCTGACGACGGAAACCGGACGCTTTTACGATGTTACGGCTACGACCGGAATGCAGTTACGCGGGACTCGGATCATCCTGATGTCCACCGCTCCGTTTGCTTTCAGCGGCAAACTCGTGGAGAAAACCAGCTTCGATCACTATGTCGTCTATGACGGCAGCATCACTACCTGCGAACTTCCACAGCCCAAATGGAAATTCCAGGCCCACAAGGTTGTGGTTGACGTCGGCGGCAACGCTACCATTTATCACAGCGATTTTCTCCTGCACGGATTCCCTATCTTCTACTTCCCATACGCAAGCCACCCCGTGGCCCGCGAAGCTCGACATACGGGATTTCTCATGCCGAGCATCGGGAGATCCTCCACCAAGGGCAATATCATTGGTGAGTCGTTCTACTGGGCTATCAACCGCAGTATGGACGGGACGCTTGGCGCGGAATATTTTTCCAAGCGGGGATGGGCGCAACGCGGTGAACTCCGCGCCCGGCCCAGCAATACGTCTTATGTCGATCTCAACTATTTCGGAGTCATGGACCGGGGCATCGTCATCAGCAGCGGCAATGCTCCGGTCCGCGAAGGGGGGCAGGAAGTAAGATTGACCTCCGAAGGCAGTTATTATGGATTCCGCGCCGTCTCCGACGTCGACTATCTGAGTTCATTTCTATTTCGGCTCGCCTTTAATGAAGTTTTCACCCAGGCCATCAACTCAGAAGTCAAGTCTCAGCTATTCTTGTCCAAGAATTACAAAGGCTTCTCTTTTGGCGGCGTGATCGAGCGTTACCAGGACTTCTTCCAGACCGTCAGTCCAAGCTCGGGAACGTTGTCCAACCCGCCTACGTTTGATTCCATTCGCATTTTGCATACGCCGAGCATCGAGCTCACCAGCGTAGATCGACCTCTCTGGCATTTGCCGCTGCTCTGGTCTGTCGATACCTCGATCTCTGGACTGTCGCGTACTGAGCCGGGTTTCCACACCAGCAGCCTGCTGGGACGCGTCGATCTTAGCCCCGAGATTTCCCTGCCATTGCACTTCTGGGGTTGGTCGCTGCGCCCCGGATTGACTTTGCACGATACCTACTACACCCAACGCTTCGTCAATGGATTTGCTTCCAATGACCCCACGAATCGCGACGCTGTGGACGCCGCAGTCGAACTTCGCCCACCCGGCCTGGAGAGAATCTTCCAACGCCAGTTCTTCGGGAAGCAATGGAAGCACGTCATTGAGCCTCGCATTGTCTATCGCAAGGTGAGTGGGGTGAACGATTTTGCGAACGTCCTTCACTTCGACGATCGCGACATCCTGAGCAATACCCATGAAGTGCAGTACGGATTTATTACCCGCTTGTACGCCAAGCACAAGCAATCGCCGGTGGAGGAATGCGAGACCCCCATGACTGGGCTGGCGGTCGGTGCGGCCGCTCCGGAACAGACCGTGCCCTGGGAGCGGCCCAACTACCTCGAGAATCAGGCCTGCCGTGTTGGCCCCGAAATCCGTGAAGTCGTCACCTTGGAAGTCGCCCAGAAGTACTTCCTGGATCCCACATTTGGCGGAGCTCTGGTTCCCGGCCAGCGCAACGTTTTTGCCACGACGGAAGATCTGACCGGCATCGCCTTTATTACCGAGCCCAGGCACCTGTCTCCGCTAGTGTCCAGATTGCGTGTGGCCAGCGGCAGTCGCACTGATACCGAGTGGGACTTGGATTACGATTTCCAGCTGAAACGGGTAAATGCCAGCACACTACTGGTCAATTACAACGCCGGTCCGTTCACCTTCGGTGGCGGAGATGCTTTCCTCCAGATCCCTCAGACCAACGCAGTGCAGCCGGGGCTTGGGGTAGGTAAATGTGGGCCCATAGGCGGCAGCACCCAAGTTACGTGTAAATTTCAGCAGTTTCGCGTGGCCCTGGGCTACGGAGGACTCGCCAAGCGCGGATTGAGCGCCGCTACCAGCATGGGCTTCGATGCAGAGACCCGGAAACTGCAGTTCGCGACCGCCCAGACCAGCTACAACTGGGATTGTTGTGGCGTGACCCTTGAATACCGGCGCTATGCCATCGCCAACCTTCGCAACGAGAACCTGTTCCGCTTTACCTTCAGCCTGGCGAATATCGGATCAGTCGGAAATCTGCGACGTCAAGAACGCCTGTATTGACCCCCCAGGCTGCTACCATAGAGAGATGCAGGAGCCTGAAGGCAAGCTCGCGGCAAAAGCCTCTCAGTTGCAGGCGATCCTGAGGCAATCAGGCCGCCTTCTGGTCGCTTACTCCGGCGGCATCGATTCAGCCTATCTCGCATGGGCGGCCCATCGCGAGTTGGGTAACAACATGCTTGCGGTGATTGCGGACTCCCCCAGTCTCGCCCGCACCCAGTTAAAGGATGCGCTGGCATTCGCTCAGGAACAGGGAATCCCTGTTGAAGTTCTATCTACCTCCGAACTCGATCGCCCGGAATACGCTCGCAACGACGGCCAGCGTTGCTTTCAATGCAAGGACGAGCTTTTCACCGTTATGGAGGACGTCCGCGCATCCCGTGATTTCGAGACGATTGCATATGGCGTTAACTTTGACGATCAGGGCGATTTTCGACCGGGGCAAGCTGCAGCCAGACAGCACCACGTCGCGGCCCCGCTACTCGACGCCAGACTGACCAAGCAGGAGATTCGCACCTTGGCGCGCAATGCTGACCTTCGCATCTGGGACAAGCCCGCCTCGGCCTGCCTCTCCTCCCGCATTGAATACGGCCGCGCGGTCACTCGGGAAGCGCTCGACGTTGTGGAGCGTGGCGAGGACGCAATTCGTGCCCTGGGGTTCCGCCAGTTTCGCGTGCGCCATCACGGAGACATCGTCCGAATCGAGATCGACCGTGCGGAATTGCCTCGCGCCCTGGATCCGGCTATGGCCGCCCAGTTCACTGCCATCTTCAAACAGTTGGGCTTCAAATTCGTCACTCTCGATCTGGAAGGCTTTCGCTCCGGATCGATGAACGCCCTGCTGCCGCTCGATCAGATCCGCCATGCCGATTGAGCGCGTACCACGCTGGTTTCATGCGCCTGCTGTGAGATAATCGGGTCACAACTGGAATGCTAAGGCGGTTTTTATTGAGTCTCATTCGACGTTCCCTGTTCATTTTGCTGTTGGTTTGCCTGGGTTGCGTGGCCCAGTCCACGCCGCCCGACCTTGCTCGCAAAGTCGAGCACCAGGTGCGCTCGTTCTACACGATTCCTGCAGAGGTAAAGGTAACTGTCGGGTCGATCACTCCCTCCAGCGAAATGCCTGGCTATGATTCTGTCTCCGTAAAAATTGATAGTAGCGAAGGGAAATCCAAGGACTACCAGTTCTTGATTTCCAAAGATCGTTCGACCATGCTCCGGCTGACGAAATTCGACTTGAACAAGGATCCGTTTTCCGACTTGATGAGCAAGATCGACGTCAGCGGGCGGCCTTCCCGCGGAAACAAGTCCGCCAAGGTTGTAGTCATAAACTACGATGATTTCGAATGCCCATATTGCTCAAAAATGCACTCGACCCTGTTCCCCGAAATATTCAGAGAATATGGCGATCGCGTGAATTTCATTTACAAGGACTATCCCCTGGCCGAGATTCATCCCTGGGCCATTCACGCAGCCGTCGATGCAAATTGTCTGGCAGTCCAGAATAACGACGCCTATTGGGATTTTGCGGACACCATTCACGTCAGCAAGCGCGAAGTCGATAGCGAGAGGACCCCGGCGGCGCGCTTCGACAGCATTGATAAGCTGGCGCTGCTGCAGGGGCAGAAACACAATCTGGATCTCGGCAAACTCGCATCATGCGTAAAGGCCCAGAACGAAGATGCCGTCAGAGCATCGATGAAAGAAGGTGACGCCGTAGGGGTCAATGCCACTCCGACGTTGTTCATCAACGGTCAAAAGATCGACGGAGCCGTGCCGGTCAACGAACTTCGCGCCGCTCTGGATGCGGCGTTGAAGGACGTGGGGGAACCCGTACCGCAGCGTACCCCTTCCGCGGCCGCTCCCGTATCCAGGTAGAAGTAGGCTGAAAACCCTTTGTCCCAGGGGTCCTGACCCCGACATGCTGTCATGATTGCACTCATTACGGAGAAATGTTCTTGCACAAAACTTCCTCGCTGGTCCAGGTAGGCGCTGTTCTGTGGGCTGCCTTTCTGCTGGCGTTTCTGGCCGGCTGCAACTCCAAACCAGGCAGCGACGTCATGGCCACTGTCGATGGCCGCAAGATTTTCCGATCCGACGTTGACAAGTACTACGACAACAGCGTCGCTTCGGCGCAGCAGCCTCCCAGCGGTGAACAGGCCACCGCCCTGCGCCTCAATATCCTGCGCCAAATGATCGATGACGAGATCCTGATGCGCCGCGCCGAGAAACTCGGGTTACTTGCTACTGACGAGGAAGTGGACCGCAAGTACAACGAGACCAAGTCTCCCTTCACCCAGGAGGAATTCGACAAGCGTCTGCAGGAAAAGAAAATTTCTTTAGCGGATTTCAAGCGGGACATACGGCGCTCGATTACCGTCGATAAGGTTCTGAACAAGGAGGTTTCATCCAAGATCAGCGTCACCGATCAGGACATCACGAACTACTACAACGAGCACAAGGCCGAGTTCAATCTGATTGAGCCGCAATACCATCTGGCCGAGATTCGCGTCACTCCCGGCCCTAACCCGCAAGTGCAGAACCAGAACGATAAGGCGCAGAACGAAGCCGACGCCCGCAAGAAGATCCAGATGATCGCGAACCGCCTCGATAGCGGCGACGATTTTGCCACCCTGGCAATGAGATATTCAGAGTCTCCCGAGACTTCCGGCAACGGTGGCGACCTGGGCATGGTTATGGAGTCGCAGTTGCGCTCCATCGATCCAGCCACCCGAGAGGCCGTCATCAGGCTCAAGCCTGGCCAATACAGTCCTATCGTTCCCATCCTCAATCCCGGTAACAGGCAGACCATGGGATACCGGATTGTGAAGTTAATCGCCAAAGAACCGGCGGGGCAGCGGGAATTGGCGGATCCCAGGGTGCAGCAGGCGATTCGCTCCCAGCTTCACGATCGCCGGGAGCAACTGCTGAAGGCTGCCTATTATGAAGTGCTGCGCGACTCAGCCAAGGTCGAGAATTATTACGCTAAGAATGTGCTCGAAAGCAACGGGATCCAGAAGAAGTAGTCAGGCTGTCATCCTGAACGAAGCGAAGGATCGAAGGATTATGTAATTGCCGAGTCCTAGCAGATTGCATAGGTCCTTCGCTTCTCTCAGGATGACACTTCATCCGTATCTCTACTCGACGATAGCCAGCACATCGCCCGCGTTCACCGCTGCGCCTTCGCTGACCACAAGCTTCTGCAGCGTCCCTTTCTTCGGCGACTTGACCTCATTCTGCATCTTCATCGCTTCAACCACCAGGATGCCGTCTCCAGCCTGAACCTCGGCGCCTTCGCTGAGAAAAATTCGTACGACCTTGCCCGGCATTGGGGCGATCAGCCGGCGTGGACCGTGATCGTCCACAGCACGGGTGCGCGAGCGTAACGACCGCGGATCCCGCACCTCCGCCGCAAAGCGCATGCTGCCTACCCAAAGATGCATCTCGCTGCCCACCCGCTCGCATTTCACTTCGTAAGCTTTGTTCCCGATTCGCAGCGAAAGCACATCAGGCCGAGCCAGCACGGCATCGATCTCGATCTCCCGTCCATCCAGACGGCACTTCCAGGCACCATCGACCTGATTCAATTCCAGCCGGTAATTCTTGCCGTCGATAGCAATTTCGTAAGTCATCAGTCAGAAGCAGCAACAAGAAATCTCAAATGAGCGAAACCAGATCCTCGCGCCAGTAAGAACACAGCCCACGCGCAAGCCGTGGGTGCGAGTGCAAAAAAATCATACCAGCCCCGAAGGAACGTAGAAGAATTCAGTCCCACAACTTGTCTGTCGGATCCACCGAGTCCATTTCGCACCCTTGAGCATCCAAGTCGAGAAAGGAGGAATAGTTATGTACGTTATCCTCGGAGCAAGCGGCAACACGGGACAGGTAGTAGCAGAGAACCTTCTTGCACGCGAGCAGAAAGTTCGCGTCGTCGGCAGAAATGCCGCTCACTTACAAGCTTTCGCCGCCAAAGGTGCCGAGATATGTATCGGCGACATCACCGAAGCCGCGGCTCTTACCAAAGCTTTCGACCAAGCTGACTCCGCCTATGTAATGATTCCACCCAATGTGACCAGCAATGATCCGTTAGGCTATTCCAATCGCGTAAGCGACGCTATCGCCGCCGCCGTGCAAAACGCCGGAACAAAAAATGTGGTCGCGCTCAGCAGCATCGGAGCGGATAAGCCGAGCGGAACCGGCCCCGTGCTGGGACTCCATCATCTCGAACAAAAGCTCAACCAGATCAGCAGCGCGAATGTGCTTCACCTGCGCGCCGCCTACTTCATGGAGAACACGCTTCCCCAGGCGAGCGCGATTCACAAGATGGGATACACCGTCGGACCACTGCATCCTGATCTGAAGGTTCCGATGATCGCCACGCGCGACATCGGGACGGCAGCCGCCGATGCCCTGCTTCACCCGGCTCGCGGCACTCAAACCCGCGAACTGCTCGGACAACGCGATCTGTCGTATACCGAAGTCGCCGCCGTTATAGGAAAAGCAATCGGCAGGCCCGATCTTAAATACGTTCAATTAAGCGACGATCAGGCCCGCGGCGCCATGGTTCAAATGGGGATGTCCGATCAATCTGCCAAACTGATTCTGGAAATGGCGGCCGCCCTGAACTCCGGATACATGCGTGCCTTGGAATCCCGCACACGCGAGAACACAACGCCCACAAGCTACGAAACCTTCGTAGCCGAAACCTTTGTCCCTGCCTATCACCAGCAAGCAGCGGCGTGACTTTGCTCGTGTAGGGGCGGACGCCGTCGTCCGCCCCGCGAGCAAAGCGAGCGTAAGAGGTAGGATGTTTCTTCGGGCGGGGTATCCCGAGTACGCCTGAAGCGTGGCAGTCAATCATTTCCGCTTCTCGATGAAAACGTGGGTCGCATTCTCTCCCGCAACGCTCCGGGCCACACGAAACCCAAGCTGCTGCAGATTGATCCCGCCAAACAGATGCTCTCCTTCGCCCATCAACACCGGCGACATGGCCAAATGCATCTCGTCGATCTGCCCCGCAAGAAGATACTGCCGGATTGTCGACACGCCTCCGCCGATGCGCACGTCCTTGCCTGCAGCCGCTTCCCGAGCGCGATTGGTGCAGCAAACGGGGGCACTTCACACCGATTCCCGTTCGTCAAATCGTCGCAGTTTCCCACGCGAGCAGAAGACCCAGCTACTGGAAGGACGGCTCTGAAGTGTCCACGGAAAGCAGGATGAAATCGAGCGCAAAAAGGAAAAGGCCACGTTCAATTAAGAACGTGGCCTTTATTTATGCCGGCAACGACCTACTCTCCCACACACTTTCGCGTGCAGTACAATCGGCCCGGCGGGGCTTAACTTCCGTGTTCGGGATGGGAACGGGTGGACCCCCGCGGTATGATCACCGACGTCTTGAGCGGCTGGCTACTAGCTTCTCGCTATTAGCCTGGTTCGCGCAGAATGAGGAGCTCCCGCTCAACTCAGGTGCGAACCACCGCAAACTTGTCAAAGATCCTGAGAACGATCTCTCACAACTGAATAGATTGGACGGGCCTACTTTCTTCTTTGCTTACTTCCGATTTCAGCCGTCTTACGCAGCGTTGCTTTCCATGAAAAGCATCGGCGCCGAAGCTCTCACCTAACTTCTAACTTCTGCTCAGGTTCTAGCTAAGAGCTAAAAGCTAATGGCTAAGAGCTTCGTCTGCACCGAGTAAATTTTATGGTCAAGCCGAACGGGCGATTAGTACTGGTAAGCTACACGCATTACTGCGCTTCCACCTCCAGCCTATCAACCAGGTAGTCTACCTGGGCCCTTCTTATCCCTTACGGGTTGGGAGATCTCATCTTGAGGAGTGCTTCCCGCTTATATGCATTCAGCGGTTATCACAACCGAACTTCGCTACCGAGCGGTGCCATTGGCATGACAGCTCGAACACAAGAGGTTCGTCCATCCCGGTCCTCTCGTACTAAGGACAGGTCCTCTCAAATCTCCTACGCCCACAACAGATAGGGACCGAACTGTCTCGCGACGTTCTGAACCCAGCTCACGTACCGCTTTAATAGGCGAACAGCCTAACCCTTGGAACCTTCTACAGCTCCAGGATGCGATGAGCCGACATCGAGGTGCCAAACCGGAGCGTCGATATGAACTCTTGGCTCCGATCAGCCTGTTATCCCCGGCGTACCTTTTATCCGTTGAGCGATGGCCCTTCCATGCAGAACCACCGGATCACTAAGGCCTGCTTTCGCATCTGCTCGACTTGTTGGTCTCGCAGTTAACCACGCTTATGCCTTTGCACTCGTCGGCTGATTTCCAAACAGCCTGAGCGTAGCTTCGCGCGCCTCCGTTACAATTTAGGAGGCGACCGCCCCAGTCAAACTACCCGCCTTACCATGTCCCTCTCCCGGTTTACGGGAGTAAGTTAGAACCACAGATCTCGCAGGGTGGTATCTCACCGTTGGCTCCTCCAAGCCCGAAAGCCTGGATTCAAAGCCTCCCACCTATCCTGCGCAGCAAGGGCCATAGTTCATGGTAAAGGTATAGTAAAGGTGCACGGGGTCTTTCCGTCTAGTTGCGGGCAACCGGCATCTTCACCGGCACTACAAGTTCGCCGTGTCAGTCGGCAAGACAGTCGCACTTTCGTTACGCCATTCGTGCAGGTCGGAACTTACCCGACAAGGAATTTCGCTACCTTAGGACCGTTATAGTTACGGCCGCCGTTCACTGGGGCTTCAGTTCGAAGCTTCGGCTTGCGCCTGACCTCTCCCTTTAACCTTCCAGCACCGGGCAGGCGTCAGCCCCTATACGTCGTTTTCGACTTTGCAGAGACCTGTGTTTTTGTTAAACAGTCGCAGTGCGCATTTCGCTGCGGCCCCCTCGAGCTTGCACTCTACCGGGGCACCCCTTCTCCCGAAGTTACGGGGTTATATTGCCGAGTTCCTTACCAACTGTTCTCACGAGCGCCTTTGGATATTCTCCTCGTCTACCTGTGTCGGTTTGAGGTACGGTTCCCTTACGTTCTCCTTAGAGGTTTTTCTTGGCAGTGTGGAATC
Source organism: uncultured Acidobacteriota bacterium (assembly GCA_963785865.1). GTDB lineage: Bacteria > Acidobacteriota > Terriglobia > Terriglobales > Acidobacteriaceae > Sulfotelmatobacter. Next base: position 19,620 of record CAWAXF010000013.1, read on the forward strand.
GGCAGCTTTCACCCATACGGGCTACTGCTTTGCGTCTCAGTGATAACTTCCTCGCGGATTTTCCTACGAGAAACACCTTACACGCATCGACCGTCATAGCCATAGGACGGCCTGCTTATCCTTCTGCGTCACCCCATCGTGATAACGAACACAAGGGAGGTCCGGAATATTAACCGGATGTCCATCGGCTACGCCTTTCGGCCTCGCCTTAGGGACCGCCTGACCCTGAGCGGATTAACCTTTCTCAGGAAACCTTAGACTTTCGGCGCGGAGGGTTCCCACCTCCGTTATCGCTACTTATGCCGGCAGGGTCTCTTCTCAACCGTCCAGTAGTCCTCTCGGTCTACCTTCAAACTGTTGAGAATGCTCTCCTACCACGCATGGATGTTACTCCATGCATTCGCTGCTTCGGTAACAAGCTTTAGCCCCGTTAAATTGTCGGCACCGGACCGCTTGACCAGTGAGCTATTACGCTTTCTTTAAAGGATGGCTGCTTCTAAGCCAACCTCCTGGCTGTCTGGGCGTTCCGACTTCCTTTCCCACTTAGCTTGTATTTTGGGACCTTAGCAGGCGATCTGGACTGTTTTCCTCTCGACGACGAAGCTTAGCCCCCGCCGTCTGACTCCCGGATTGGTTGTTCAATGGCATTCTGAGTTTCGTTGGGTTCTGTAAGCTGGAAAGCCCCATAGCCCATCGAGTACTTTACCACCACGACAAATCATCCGAGGCTAGCCCTAAAGCTATTTCGGAGAGAACGAGCTATCACGGAATTTGATTAGCCTTTCACCCCTACCCTCAGCTCATCGGAGCTTTTTTCAACAAACACCCGTTCGGCCCTCCAGTGGGTGTTACCCCACTTTCAGCCTGGCCAAGGGTAGATCATCCCGCTTCGCGTCTATTCCTGCCAACTCAAGCGCCCTATTCGGACTCGCTTTCGCTGCGGCTCGCTTTCGCTTAACCTTGCTGACAAGAATAACTAGCCGGCTCATTATGCAATAGGCACGCGGTCAGACTTTCCGTCTTGCGACGGCATAGTCCTCCCACCGTTTGTAGGCACACGGTTTCAGGTACTATTTCACTCCCCTCGCAGGGGTTCTTTTCGCCTTTCCCTCACGGTACTGGTTCACTATCGGTCAGAAGCTAGTATTTAGCCTTACGGAATGGTCTCCGTTGCTTCCCGCAAAGTTTCTCGTGCTCCGCGGTACTCAGGTATCGGCTTCGAGTTCAGTTCGTTTTCACCTACGTGGCTATCACACTCTATGGCCCCTCTTTCCAGAGGGCTTCGGTTAACGACTGAATTGGTAACTCTACTGTTGCCGACCCTACAACCCCTGCTTCACCCGAAGGTGTAACAGGTTTAGGCTGTTGCGATTTCGCTCGCCACTACTCTCGCAATCGAGGTTTCTTTCTTTTCCTCCTGGTACTGAGATGGTTCACTTCCCAGGGTTCGCTCGTGCGTGACTATGGATTCATCACGCCGTACGCCGGTTTTACCAGCGTGGGTTTCCCCATTCGGAAATCCCCGGATCAAAGCCTGCTTGCGGCTCCCCGAGGCTTATCGCAGCTTGCCACGTCCTTCATCGCCTGCTTCTGCCAAGGCATCCACCATGCGCCCTTAGTAGCTTGACCACAAAATTTACTCAGCACACTGGAAATCCTCTCCGTAGAAACGTAGCTTGCTACGTCTCTTCTTCAAGATCTCGCCAACACGCCGCTTAAATCTCATGGGCCTCTAAACCTGCTCCTCGCACGCTTGCTTACGCATCCAGCCTTCCCAGTCTTGCCATCTCAAGGACAGCCTCGAGACCTTGAAACTGGAAACACTGAAGCTTCCACTACGTACACCAGCAGGCATTTCAGGCACTCATAAAAATTTACGTTCGCCTTGTAAATTGCCCAATCTATTCAGTTGTCAAATATCGTCCTCGCTGGCTTGCGCCAGCTTAGCCGCTTCAGCAGCTATGGGTCTTGCGCACTTCAGAATCACTAACTTAAGACCTTTGCACGATTCTGAAGTTCCTCCAACCCAATGTTCGACACCAGCAATTTAAACTACAACTGATGTCCAACATTGAACTGGAATTTTTCGCTCTCAGGAGGGCTTTCTATCTTAGATGCCCGCCACTCCCCCACGTTTCAAATTGGTGGAGCTGACCGGGATCGAACCGGTGGCCTCCTGGTTGCAAACCAGGCGCTCTCCCAGCTGAGCTACAGCCCCACTGATTCTTGGTGGGCCTGGGTAGAGTTGAACTACCGACCTCACCCTTATCAGGGGTGCGCTCTAGCCACCTGAGCTACAGGCCCCGTTTTCCCGAAAAGCTTTGAAATTATTTCGAGGACAAGGTTGAACGTGCGCCCCAGCTAAGCCGGGGCTGACCATCATGCGAACGAAAGACGTAGCAAGCTACGTCTCTACGATCTTCGAGTCGATGACTCAAAGACCTTAGATTCGAGAAAGAGAGGTCTGGAACGAGGCTCCCATCGCGTCTCACAGGTGGAGACTCGACGGGGTACATGGCAACATCCCACGCGCTGCTCTAACGCTTACGCGCTGGAGTGCTCCATAGGAGCGGGCGTGAGTGCCATGACGTTCTCTCTTAGAAAGGAGGTGATCCAGCCGCAGGTTCTCCTACGGCTACCTTGTTACGACTTCACCCCAATCATGAGCTGTACCTTGGAAGGCTGCCTCCTTGCGGTTAGCACACCTGCTTCTAGTACGGCCCACTTTCGTGATGTGACGGGCGGTGTGTACAAGGCCCGGGAACGTATTCACCGCGGCGTTCTGATCCGCGATTACTAGCGATTCCAGCTTCATGGAGTCGAGTTGCAGACTCCAATCCGAACTGAGGCCGGCTTTTTCCGATTAGCTCCCCCTCACGGGTTTGCGACGGTTTGTACCGACCATTGTAGCACGTGTGTAGCCCTGGACATAAAGGCCATGAGGACTTGACGTCATCCCCACCTTCCTCCTCGTTATCCGAGGCAGTTTCACTAGAGTGCTCGGCTTGACCCGGTAGCAACTAGGGATAAGGGTTGCGCTCGTTGCGGGACTTAACCCAACATCTCACGACACGAGCTGACGACAGCCATGCAGCACCTCCGCAGCAGTCTCTTGCGAGAAAGGGATGTTTCCACCCCGGTCCACTGCGCTTCGAGCCCAGGTAAGGTTCTTCGCGTTGCGTCGAATTGAACCACATGCTCCACCGCTTGTGCGGGCCCCCGTCAATTCCTTTGAGTTTCAGCCTTGCGACCGTACTCCCCAGGCGGATTGCTTATCGCGTTAGCTGCGGCACAGCAGGATTGGGTACCTGCTACACCAAGCAATCATCGTTTAGGGCTAGGACTACCAGGGTATCTAATCCTGTTTGCTCCCCTAGCTTTCGCGCCTCAGCGTCAGTTATGGTCCAGTGCGCCGCTTTCGCCACAGGTGTTCCTCCCGATATCTACGCATTTCACCGCTACACCGGGAATTCCACGCACCTCTCCCACACTCCAGCACCACAGTTTCGCCTGCAGGCTCCGAGTTAAGCCCGGAGATTTCACAGGTGACTTGTGGCACCGCCTACGCGCCCTTTACGCCCAATAATTCCGAACAACGCTCGCACCCTCTGTATTACCGCGGCTGCTGGCACAGAGTTAGCCGGTGCTTCTTCCACCAGTACCGTCATTATCGTCTTGGTCGAAAGGAGTTTACGCCCCAAGGGGCTTCATCCTCCACGCGGCGTTGCTGCGTCAGGGTTTCCCCCATTGCGCAAAATTCCCCACTGCTGCCTCCCGTAGGAGTCTGGACCGTGTTTCAGTTCCAGTGTGTCCGTGCGCCCTCTCAGGCCGGATACCGATCTTCGCCTTGGTAGGCCGTTACCCTACCAACTAGCTAATCAGCCGCGACCCCCTCTCCAAGCGCCTTTCGGCTTTGATCTTGCGATTTTATGCGGTATTAGCCCCGGTTTCCCGGAGTTATTCCCCACTCGGAGGTAGGTTAGTCACGTGTTACTCACCCGGTCGCCACTTTACTCATGGATTGCTCCACTTTCTCGTTCGACTTGCATGTGTTAGGCACGCCGCCAGCGTTGATTCTGAGCCAGGATCAAACTCTCGTTTGAAACCTGTTCGCCTACCGACGGGTAGAAGGTAGGCTGCCAACTCCATCCGCTCGAAAGGGATGTGATGGCGACCACTTAACCCCTTGCGAAAGTTTCCTCTCGCTTAAGATCAGTGGCCTATCTTGTGAGATCGTTTCAGACTAATGCCCGAATCCGTTCTCTCACGACTGGCACGTTCAACCGAGTTGTCAAAGACCGAATCGCCATCCGCCGGAGCGGCGCGAATTCAGTCCAGGCGAACTCGCTACAAGAGCGAATCCGACTGTCCTCGAAACCTTACAACCATACCGTGCTGCACAAAACCCTGTCAACGCGAGCCCTTCACAGAATTTCCACGTGATTTCCACAACGGGAAAGATCTGAAGGAGCGGACTGGGGAGCAAAAGGGCTCGTTCCAGCGCACGATGGTATGGCCTTCCGCTTCGAAGCGCACATTTCGGCGCAGGCCCAAGCGGAAGACAGAAAATTGAGAAAAGAACTTACTTTTGGAGGTCCTTGCCTTGAAGGTACCCTTCAGAAACCTACTCTTGTTTCCGAATCAAGCCCCGTGGCCGGGGCGATTTGAGAACTTTCATGTTCTCTATAAGTCTTAGATGCCGGGATGCCACGAGAGCTTCAAAAAATACAACCGGCTGCCACACGTCTGCTCTCGGTGAATTGTTTATATCAAGGCCAGCGAAAAAGTGCAAGGGGGTATTTGAACAGAGCGACAAGTTTATCGAATTGCCTCAGATTCTGGAGCTGGGTGCTTGCTCCTTCGTGCCTAGCCAAGCACCGAATCGTTGAGGGCGCTCGGCATATGGTTCTTTCGCCCTTACGGGGGCTCCAATTTTCTGGACAACGCCCACACGTTGGGGCGTGGGCTGCATTTTTTCAAGGACGGCAAAAACCCACGAAGCGGGCGTAAAGAATGTGTGCAGTCTCGGAGAGGCGGGGAAAACTGACAGAAATGATGGACTCCGTGCCCTCTGCGACAAGTACTCGATTTTCACAGGCACGCTGGGTTCCTTGATATTGCCGTGAAGATTCACTCCCGTGAATGAATCCTGCGAAAACCCGCGCTGTATTGGGCTTCTCACACAAACTGTTTTCAGGCACTGCACTATTTCCGGTCACGCGCTTGTGGACAGCGTGCACTCCATTGAAAATACGTGTACTTACAAACTCGTATTTTTCGTTGACTGAAAAAATAAAAGGAGTACAACAAGATCGTTCTTTGACAGCTTCTTAAGTTTTTCCAGTTGGTGCGGCGTCCGGGGCTCAAGCGAAGTCACCTTCTAGACCGCGAGGTAGAGGAGGAGGGCAAGCAAGGGTCTATAGCAAAGCGCTGGTTGAGGAGAACGGAGAAGAAATGTTGAAGGCAGGATAGAGTTCCGAGGCGTAAGGTAGGTTTATCCGGTTGGCGGTGAGCCCGGAGCCCAAGCTGACGATCGCGCGTTGCGCCCCGCAAGGGAGGCAGCGAAAGCAGGTCGAGCGAGGGTCAAACGCGAGCTACTGGCCGAGACGAATGGACCTTACACCACCTCGGAACTCTCTTTGTTTTTGAGCTATGAGCTTTGGGCTTCTAGTCCATAGCTTTTGGAATGTGTAGCCCCGGACGCCTCGTCCGCGGTCGCGCGCACGGCGCGAGATAGAGTTCCGAAGATAAACTCCCGAAGCCCGCCGAAGTACTCGTGTCACTTCCCCGAATTGCCCGGCCCACCCACCGCATAAATTCGCGGAATCCTCTTCTCTAACCCAGGCAGCACAGGAAAGCTCGCGTGCGGCTCCGCTTGATACCAATAGGCCACTGAAAAATAATTGTCCGACCGCACATTCGCGTGCCCATGCTCAATCGTCGCCCGCAATGACTTGGTAAACGGAATCGGCGAATCCAAGTGAAACCGGTATACCGATGAACGCCCGCCCGCCACTTCTTTGCCCACTACCGGCGCCCCAAACAGCGCATAAGAAAACGGATGTCCCCCAAAATCCCAAGCCCCCAGGAAATAATCCTCTGACCCAGTCCCATTGATCGAGGGCGTCTTCTCTCCATCAACAAAAAACATGTCGTCGCCCTCACCCCACCATCCATCCTGGTTCTGCAACACCGACATAGTCACGCCTACAAAGTGCCCGCGCCCCGAAGCCTCCATCCAGACCAAATTCCCCTCGCCGTTCAAATTCTTTTTATCGTTGACCATCGCCTCGCCATTCGACCTCCACTGATTGCTCCATCCGTTGGCCGGAGTCTCCTGCCGGTACTGCGCGTGAAGATAAAGCTGATCTGACGGCAGAGCCTTGCCGTAAGCGCGGTAATCGATGTTGAAATAAAATGCGTCCGTCTTGATCGAACCCTCGTTAGTTACAGTAATCCGAGCATGCTTCTGAAACGGCATCGGCATAAAACAATTCAGAGCCTTGTCGGAACTCACCGATAACGCCATCGACTGGTAATAGTGATATTCCCCCAGCCCCAGCCCAAAAAAATCCCCAATCGGCGCCTCGACACTGGGAGCATTCTCCCCGTCCCAGTACATCCGCAACACCAGCGCCTTCAAGTGATGTGGATCATCGCTCGCAATTGTCACCCACAGATGCGTGATAAGCCCAGGCCCGGCCTCATCCAGCAGAGTTAAAGTCTCTCCCGGAGCGATGCGCCGAGCATCCGCATTCGCCCCACTGCGGTCATAACTCGAGACCCGGTGCTGCACGTAATCCTTGGCCTGCGGAAGAGAAGAAATCCAATTTGCAGCATCTTGGGGAGAAGAGTGGGCTTGTAAGAAGGCAACAAGCAATCAAGCGTGAAAATTTTGTTCATGGAAAGGCCTTTCGATCGTCTTTAATCAGAGATTGTCTACAGCGGTATATTCCCATGCTTCTTGGCCGGATTCTTATCCCGCTTAGTCTCCAGCATCCCTAGCGCTTGGATCAATTTCTTCCGTGTATCCCGAGGCTGGATCACGGCATCCACGAACCCGCGATCCGCCACCACATAAGGATTCGCAAACCGCTCCCGGAATTCTTCAACCTTTTCCCGCCGTACTTGCTCCCGGTTCGCGGCAGCATCCAGTTCGCGCTTGTAAACGATGTCCACCGCGCCCTCCGGGCCCATCACCGCAATCTCCGCGGATGGCCACGCATAGTTCACATCCGTCCGAATGTGTTTCGAAGCCATCACGCAGTACGCCCCGCCATAGGCCTTGCGCGTGATCACCGTCAGCTTTGGCACCGTAGCCTCGGCAAAGGCGAATAGCAGCTTCGCCCCATGCTTGATGATCCCGCCATACTCCTGCGTTGTTCCCGGCAAAAATCCCGGGACATCCTCAAACGTGACCAGCGGAATATTGAAGCAGTCGCAGAATCGCACAAATCGCGCACCCTTCACCGACGCGTTGATGTCCAGCGTCCCCGCCAGCACTGACGGTTGATTCGCCACAATCCCCACCGAGCGCCCATCCAGCCGCACAAATCCAACGACGATGTTCTTCGCGAAATGCTCCTGCACCTCGAAGAAGTAGCCATCATCCACCACCGAATGAATCACCTCTTTGATGTCATAAGGCTGGTTGGATTGCGCCGGCACAATCTTGTCCAGCGCCGCATCCGCGCGATCTGCTGGATCGCTGCAAGCTTTTCGTGGCGGCTCATCCAAATTATTGGACGGAAGGAAACTCAACAGCTCCCGTACCATCGAGAGACACTCCCCGTCATCATGGGCCACAAAATGCGCCACGCCCGAAGTCTCGTTGTGCGTCATCGCCCCGCCCAGTTGTTCTTTCGTAACTTCCTCGTGGGTCACCGTCTTGATCACATCCGGCCCGGTAATGAACATGTAGGAAGTCTTATCCACCATCAGCACGAAATCTGTAATGGCCGGCGAATACACCGCGCCTCCTGCGCACGGACCCATAATCGCCGAAATCTGCGGTACCACTCCGCTGTACAGAGTGTTTCGCAGAAAAATATCCGCGTACCCGGCCAGCGACATCACGCCTTCCTGGATCCGCGCTCCTCCCGAATCATTCAGCCCAATCACAGGCGCTCCCATCTTCGCCGCCAGATCCATGATCTTCACAATCTTCCCCGCATTCGCCTCCGACAAGGACCCGCCAAACACGGTAAAATCTTGCGCGAACACGTAAACCAGCCGCCCCTCGATTTTCCCGTAGCCGGTCACAAATCCATCGCCGTAGATCTTCTGCTCCGCCATCCCGAAGTCGGTACACCGATGCGTCACCAGTTTGTCCGTTTCCTCGAACGTCCCTTCATCCAGCAGAAACTCAATACGCTCGCGCGCCGACATCTTGCCTTCTTTGTGCTGCCGTTCGCGCCGCTTCGCCCCGCCCCCGTCTTCGGCGAGTTGATTCCGTTTCTTCAGTTCTTCCATCTGCTGCTCGAGATTCATGGGGAAGGATTATATTCCGTTCGCCTTCGAGTTCACGGTCTGAGCCCACGTAGAGACAGCGTGCCAGGCCTGTCCAGTCATGAAGCTTCGGGACGTTCTTCCAAGGGCTGTGGCGGAGCGGGGCTTTGCCCGGCTGGGCAGCCTGAGAGGCTGTTCCTACATGTGAGGCATCGCTCGGGGTGTCCCAATCGTTTGCTTGCAAACCTCTGATTGCGAATCACGTCTCGCGGCGGTGACCTCCCGTAATCTGTTCCCAGACATCCTGTTCCGCTAGCCTGAATCTTCAGCCATTCATCAGGAGGAGTCTATGTCCGTAAAGCTCTGGTTCCGCGCTGGCGCAGTTGCAGCCGTCTCCCTCGCGCTTTCCGCCAGCATGGCTGTGGCACAAGGTCACGGTCATGACAAACACGACCGCGATGACCACGATCGCTGGCACGATCGCGATGAGCGCCACGGTCATGAAGCCCGTGAACACGGCCATGGTCACGGCCGGGGACATTACAAAGATCGTGACCGCGACATCCACGGCTGGTACCGCGCCCACTATCGTCAACTTCCTCCCGGGCTCGCCAAGCGTGATCGCCTGCCTCCAGGGCTCGAGCGTCAGTTGATCGTGAACGGCACCTTGCCTCCCGGTCTTCGTAGCAGAATGCAGCCGTGCCCACAAGAGTTGGAGGTAATGCTTCCTCCTCCCGATCCGGGCTATCGCCACGTATTCATTGGCGGAAACCTGGTCCTGGTCAACCGAGTCAGCTTCCAGGTAGCCGACGTCTTCCACTTCGACGCCGCCTTCTAAAAAGCAGGGTGGATAGAATTAGGTTGCCCTACTCAGGGCCACGGAAAGCAAGATTCAAAGCTGGGTGAGAATCAACTGATTCTCTTGTTCCTTCTCTCCTCGGGATGAAGGGGCAGAATGGCACCGCACTCAAAGTGCCTTTGGCGGAATTAGCGGAAGGCAAGGAAAAGGTAAGATCTGCATTGAATCGTGCGACTCGAAAATCGGGACGCAGTGTTGCCACCGCCACACGGACGCCAAGTTTTTATATGTGTGGAACGAGGCGGAGCGGTGAGCAATGAGCTATGAGCAGTGAGCGAACTGGGTGTGCTTATGGCTCATAGCTCATTATTCAGCGAGCGGATGGTGACGTTGTAGCGACTCGTTGCAATGAGCGTCCGGTTGCACGGTACCGCGGACCCTCAATCACCCTGATGAAGAACAGCTAGTTCACTTGATAATGCCGCGCTCGGCGGCCTCGACGAAACGGATCAGCAAATCCACATCTTCCCCCCGGTCCTCTTCAGATTTTAGCTTTTGCAGAGCCTGCGAGGTATTCATCTTTGAAGCGAGCAGAATTTTGTACGCGTGATGAATCTTGGCGATGCGTTCGTTAGAAAATCCCCGCCGCTGCAGGCCGACTTTATTCATCCCATACGCGTGAGTCTGGCGCGCCGCCGAGGTCATGGAGAAAGGCAGCACGTCCTGAGTAATGGTCGTGCCTCCGCCAATGTAGGAATGCGCTCCGATTCTCACGAACTGATGGACGGGGCAGAGAGCGCCCACAACCGCCCACTCCTCGACCGTCACATGTCCGCCTAGGGTGGCTCCATTGACCAGCATCACGTGATCCCCAATGATGCAGTCGTGTCCGACGTGGGTGTAGGCCATGATCAGCAGGTGGCTTCCAATCTTGGTCAGCCCTCCGCCTTTGACCGTGCCACGGTTGATGGTCACGTACTCGCGAATTTCGTTGTGATCGCCGATCTCAAGGCGGGTCGATTCGCCGCGATAAGTTACATCCTGCGGCGCCATCCCGATGGCCGCATATGGGAAAAAGGAATTCTCCGCCCCAATTTTCGTTGGTCCTTCAATGGCAACATGGGACAACAAGCGGCAGTTTTCGCCGAGTTCGACATCCCGACCGATAACGCAATAGGGCCCAATGCTGCACGATGAAGGGACTTTCGCGCCTGGATCAATAATGGCTGTGGGATGAATCATCGGAGGTAAATCTTTGCGATGCTGGGGCAGGAGCATTCACGGGTTAAGATTCGCTCGTACCATTGCCGTCGGCCCCGCGTCCCCGCGAGCTGTCGATCAGCTGGCAGGACACGATTGCTTCTGCAACTTTCTTGTCGCCCACGTAGGCGTAACCCTGCATTTTAGCCGCGGTCATGCCTGGCACCGAGCGCCAGCCAGTGACCGTAACTTCCATGCGCAACTGGTCGCCTGGACTGACCGGACGCCGGAATTTCGCCCGCTCGATTCCGGTGAACACCATTACTTTGTCGCTGCGATCTTGGATTTCGGTTAAAAGTAGGGCTCCGCCCGCCTGGGCAATCGCCTCGACGATCAAGACCCCCGGCATGATCGGCAATCCAGGAAAATGTCCTACGAAAAACGGCTCGTTGATGGTCACGTTTTTGATCGCCACGACGCGGCGTCTGCGTTCCAGTTCCAGCACGCGATCAATCAGCAGCAGGGGGTAACGATGAGGCAGAATTTTGAGAATTTCGTGGATATCGTACGCGATCTTCGCGCTCTCGGGCGAAGCTTCCGGCCCAGCGTTGTTCTCACTCATGGTCGTCTAAATCGGCCTGACGATTATACTGTACGGCTTGCGAGTCAATGGGTTGGAGCGCTCGGTGGGAGGCTGAGATGAAAGTCAGGAAGAAAGCGGCGGCATCGCGATTGCAAGCGGATCCGTCGTGGTCCGACCGCCTTCATTTTTTCGAAGAGAAATTGCCGGCGATGGTGCAGACGATCCGCGAATTCGTGGAAATTGAGTCTCCCAGCGACAACAAGGCAGCGGGCGACGGCATGGGCGCACTGCTTGCCGCCAGGTTCAATGAGATCGGCGGGAAATCGCGACTGCATCGCACTTCGGAATACGCGGACAATCTGCAGATCGACTTTCCCGGGCCTGGGGACCAGGAGCCGGTCCTGCTTCTGGGTCATTTCGATACTGTGTATCCGCTCGGAACACTAAGTACCATGCCCTGCCACACGCACGACGGCCGGTTGTATGGACCGGGCGTTCTTGACATGAAATCAGGAATCGCCTTGATGATGTACGCGATTCAGGCGCTGCAAACCTGGCATGGAATGTTGCCGCGCCCCATCACTGTGTTTCTGGTATCTGACGAAGAGGTGGGGAGCAGTTCGTCGCGGAAGATTACGGAGAAGCTGGCGAGAGCCTCCGCTGCGGTGCTGGTTCTCGAGCCTGCCGCGGGGCATGGTGCTGTGAAAACAGCGCGCAAAGGCGTCGGCGAATATACGCTGACCGTGAACGGAGTGGCCGCCCATGCCGGGCTCGATCCCGCAAAAGGCCACAGCGCAATCGTGGAACTCGCACATCAGATCACGGCAATCTCGAAATTCAACGATCTACGCAGTGGCGTGACGGTCAATCCCGGGATTGTTCGGGGTGGCACCAGAACAAACGTCATAGCTGCCGAAGCGGTGGTTGAAATCGACGTTCGCATTCAGAGAGCAAGCCAGGCCCGCGGGCTCGATCGCAAGCTGCGGGCGTTGAGGCCGCACGATAAACGTTGCAAGCTCACCATCGACGGCGGCATCAACCGCATGCCGATGGAGCGTACTCCCGGCGTGGCGGCTCTTTACAAACGGGCGAAGGGCATTGCTCAGCACATCGGATGGAAACTCGACGAGGCTGCCGTAGGCGGTGGTTCCGACGGAAACTTCACAGCCGGGATCGGCATTCCAACCCTTGACGGCATGGGAGGGGTGGGCGCGGGGGCGCATGCGGTGCACGAGCACATTGTCATTTCCGAACTGCCTAGACGAGCGCTGCTCCTTGCCGGAATGATCGAACAAGCCTGAGCCCGCTTTGCGAATCTCACACGCAAAAGTGGTTAGCTGCGGAAGAGCTCAATCGGCTGCCGTAAACACCAGGAAGTAATCCATCTTGTCGCCCTTCACAAAATCGTACTCATGCAGCATGGTGTAGCCGGCTTCTTTCGCCTCGCGAACCACAACATCTTTTTCGACGCCATGATTCTCCCCATTCCCATTGCGATCGATGATGCCCAGCTTTGCGCCCGGACGAAGTGAAAATCGCAGATTTCGCAGAAGCGTAATGGGGTGAGCGATTTCGTGATAAGTCTTCAACAACAGAACGGCATCCACGGAAGTTGCGGGCAAACGGGGGTTGTCCGCCTCACTCAGGATCGCTTTAACGTTGCTCAAGTGCTCTTTATGGGCGCGCTCGCCGATATAGCGGACCGCCTCTGGATTGATATCGACCGCATAGACGAACCCGTCTTTGCCAACTCGTTGGGCGGCACGAATCGTGAACCAGCCGGAGCCTGCCCCAACATCAGCAACCGATTTGGCCGGCGCGATACCGAGAATGTCCATTACGCGATTGATCTGCAGTCTTTCATCTCGCCCAGGCGAGTCGAAGATCGAGAGGTCTCCCGTGTAGGGTTCGCTGGTCGTTCGTTGCGGGCCTGGGGCAGTATTCGCCGGCGTCGAGGTTTGCGACAAAGAAAAAGGAGCAATAATCAGTGCTCCCCACATCGCGATTGAAATAACTCGCAGCCGCAACAACATGTTTCACCTCTATTGAATAGACTCTAAGCCGAGCGGTAGGTGAGTTTTTCGCTCAGATCCCTAAGATGCCCGGTTTTGACTCTGGTCAGCAGCTAGCCTAGAATTTTTCTAAGCAGCAATATTCTGGAATCAGCAAAGGCTCGTCAGAGCAGGAGGCTTGGTCCATGGGCGGTAAGATTGGCTTGACCGAGATCATTTTACTCGTGGCAATCGTCCTGCTGCTTTTCGGGCCGAGTAAGTTCGCGCAGCTGGGTAAGAGCCTGGGCGAAGGCCTTCGAAACTTCAAATCGGCCGTGAAAGAGGAAGAGCCCAAAAATGAAGAAGAGAAAAAGTCCTAGCCTCCAGCAGCTCTGCGCCTATTCTTTCAATTGCCATTGAGCATCCTGTACACCAACGCGACGGGCAATCCCACCACATTGCTGTAATCACCCTCGATGCGCGGAATCCAGCGGGATGCCCTGCCTTGGATAGCATATGCACCGGCTTTGTCCATCGGCTCGCCGGTAGCGACATACTCATGAATCTCCTGTTCAGAAATTTCACTCATCGTCACCGAGGTAATTTCCGAGCCGATGAAGAATTCGCGGCCTTCTTCGCTCAATTTTGTATAGGGCACGTCCGGTGCCGCGGGCAGAGGCACGGGCTGACTGGGAGTTGATATTGGCTGTCCGCTGACGGGTTGCACCAGGCACACTCCGGTAATTACCTGGTGCACGCGGCTGGAAAGCATTCGCAACATTCGAACCGCATCGGCCCGATCGGCTGGCTTATTGAGAATCGTGCCGTCCACTACTACCACCGTGTCGGCTCCCAGTACACGGGAGTCTGGATTGATACACGAAATGGCCAGTGCCTTCCCACGCGCCAGTCGCTCAGCGCAAGTACGCGCGTCCTCATGCGGGTGTGGAGTCTCGTCCACATCAGCAGGTTGGGCAATGAATGGAACACCTGCATTGCGCAGAAGTTCCTGACGTCGTGGTGACGCCGAGGCGAGGATCAGCATGGTTTCAAGATTGTACCGAGATGGCCGAGTGCCGGAAATTCACAGCTCCCTCGCGGCTTCGCCAATTGAGGCGGATAGCTGCTCCACCGACCAGGAAATTTCGCCCGCATTGATGACCGCAGGGGGAGCGAGAAGAATGTGATCTCCTGAAACGCCATCGACACTGCCTTGCATGGGATAAACAAGCAAGCCGCGCTTCGCGGCCGACGCTGCAACCTTCGTTGAAAAAGCCATATCCGCGGGAAACGGCTCTTTCGTTTTCTTGTCCGCGACGAATTCCACCGCCCAGAGTAACCCGATTCCCCGCACGTCTCCCACGGATTCTTCAGCGAACAATGCGCCGAGTGCCCGGTTGAACTCGCCCGCCGGGCTCTGAGAATCATTTGAATCCGCCGCTTTGACCAAGTTGTGGGCATGAAGATATCGGAGAACGGCGCGTCCGGCGGCCAGTGAGATGGGATGCGCGTTATAGGTGAATCCGTGCAGAAAGGATCCAGAACCCGTTGCAATCGCATCGACGACTTTTCTGCTGGCGATCACCGCGCCCAGAGGCGCATAACCGCTCGACAGACCTTTCGCGGCGACCAGAATGTCGGGCTCGACATCCCAATGATTGACCGCAAAATTTCGACCCGTACGCCCCATACCGGTCATGACTTCATCCGCGATCAGCAGCACCCCGTGGCGACGGCAAATCTCGGCAATGCTTTGCAAATATCCCGGTGGAGGCACAACCGCGCCCAAAGTAGCGCCACTTACAGGCTCGAAGATGAAAGCGGCGACCTCTTCACTTGCCGCTTCAATGGCTCGCTCCAGTTCCGCTGCGTACTCTTGGCCGCAATTGCGGCACCCATCTGTGCAGTCGAATGCGCAGCGATAGCAATACGGAGTGCCAATATGAGAAAACTCACGAATCATGGGCAGATAGATTTGCCGGCGCCGCTTATTACCCGACACTGAGAGTGCGCCCAATGTCGCCCCGTGATAGCTCTGGTGGCGGCTCAGGATTTGATGGCGCCGCTTGTGGCCGAGTTCAAATTGGTACTGTCGCGCCAGTTTCAACGCGGTCTCGATTGCCTCAGAGCCTCCGGAAGTGAAATAAACCGCGCCGCCCGTAAAAGAGTCGCCGGCGAATGCCAGCAACTCCTCAGCATATTGCTCTGCAATGGGCGTGGTGAACTGGCTGGTGTGAACGAACTCCAGCTTTCGAGGCCTGCTCGGCCATCGCGCTGGCGATGTCGGGCACCCCATGGCCGATCAGATTCACTGCCGCCGAACCCGCCAGATCCAAGTATTTCTTCCCCGTGCTATCCCACACGTAGACACCCTCACCGCGAACTGCGGAGGGGAACTTCCTGCGAAAGGACCGATGGAATACCGACGAACGCATCTGTACGGCGTTGACAGGAGTCACAGACGAATTATCGCAGAGTCGTGGCGATCGACCTCGGGGGACCTGGCGGTGGTCCACGTTTCGAGCGATCTCATATTTAGCTGCAAGTCTTGCACTGATTACCTTGGCTTGGGAGGACGCCGTTCAATCAACCCTGGGCATTTGAGATTCCGATAAGATTGACCTTCAATCGAATCGGGTCTCGATGAAGAACTTGCTGCGTTTTTTTCGACCGTCGCACCAGCACACCGCATTTTCCGCGACTCTGCTGTTGATTTCGGCGGTCATGCTGTCACGTGTCATCGGTTATGCCCGCGACGCATACATTGCATGGGCGTACGGCGCAGGCGGCGCAACCGACGCGTACGTTGCGGCCTTCACCCTGCCCGACTTTCTCAATTACGTCGTGGCCGGCGGGGCCGCCTCCATTACATTCATCTCCATTTACACCCGATTCCTTGCCGAAAAACGCGAGGTCGACGCACAGAAGACGTTCTCCATCATCGTTACGGTGATGACAACGGTGATGATCGTCGGAACCATTCTGACGGAAATTTTCGCTCCGCAATTCGTGCGCTGGTTTGTGAAGGGATTTCCCCCAGACAAGATTGAATTGTGCGTGCACCTGACGCGCATTCTTCTCCCCGCCCAGATATTCTTTTACGTTGGGGGTGTGGTCTCGGCCGTCCTGCTTTCACACCGGCTATTTCTTTTCCCCGCGTTCGGGCCGCTGATCTACAACGTGTTCATCATTCTGGGAGGCGTTGTGGGCGGCAGGCACTTTGGAATTCAGTCACTCGCTTATGGAGCGCTGATAGGAAGCTTCGCTGGTCCATTTCTCGCCAGCGTGATTGGCGCCGCGCGCATCGGAACCGGCTACCGGCCGTCGTTCGAGATCGCAAACCCTGCGTTTCGAGAATGGGTGAAACTCTCTGTTCCGCTGATGCTTGGAGTCTCCCTGGTGACGGCCGATGATTGGATTCTGCGGCATTACGCGGCGAGCGGGGTCGGAGACATCACCCGGCTGACTTTTGCAAAACGGCTGTTTGCGGTGCCGATCGCGGTCCTGGGGCAGGCAACAGGGCAGGCGTCCTTGCCGTTCTTCGCACGGCTTTTCAATGAGAAGAAGCTCCAAGCATTCGCCGAGACCGTGAATGATTCGGTATACCGCGTGTCAGCGGCATCGCTGCTGGCAACCGGCTGGATGATGGTCGCTGCGATTCCGCTGATTGATCTGGTGTACCGCCGCGGCAAATTCTCGTTTGGAGACACGCAGACGAGCGCGGTTTATTTCTTCTGGTTCTCGCTGTCGCTGGTGTTGTGGTCCGCTCAAGGGCTTTACGCACGCGCTTTCTACGCCGCGGGCGACACGCTGACACCGATGCTCGCGGTCAGCCTGATCACAGTGATCTCGTTGCCGATTTATTCCTTCCTGTTCCACGCATTCGGAGTTGTCGGCCTGGCATGGGCTTCCGACATAGGCATCGGTATCAATCTGCTTGCCCTTGCCGGACTCCTGCATCAACGCGGTCTGGTGCGGCTCGACGAAATGCGGTGGAAAGAACTGGGGAAAGCGATGTTAGCGGCCGTGATAGCAGGGGTAATCAGTTTCGAGGTTGCCAAAGCCGTGCCCTTGGGCAGTACGGGCCGCGGCAATCGAGTAGCGGATATATTGCAGCTTGCACTCGTCTCCATCACGTGGGCGGCGGCCGCTGCGGGCGCATTGTGGCTGCTGCGTTCCGAATTGCCGCGTGACTTGCGGAGGCGCAAAGCCGCAGCGTATCCGGCGGTGGCGCAGGATGAAAGCAGGGAAATACTCGGGGCCGGGCGATAAATTGCGCGCGAACAGAAACCTACTCGGCTGCCTTTACCAGTGCTCGGAAAATTGCTCGCGAATGTTCGTCCTGATCGGAGCGCTCCGGATGCCACTGCACTGCCAGGACAAAGTGGTCGGGCGAAGTGCCCTCAAGGGCTTCGATGATGCCGTCGGCGGGACACCGGGCAACGGGTCGCAGAGCCTCACCAATCGCATCCGCGGACTGATGATGTGAGGAATTTACTGGAACGATCATCTTCAAACCGCTGCCGTTTGCGGGGACGGAATTATCGAGAATCTGTCCTAATTTCGACTCGGGCTCGATTTCGACCGTATGCGCGATAGCAACATTCTTTCCCGCCTCGTGATCGACTTTGTTGCGAGCGGTCTCCGGCAGGAAGTCCGGAATGTGCTGAATCAACGATCCCTCACAATAGACGTTCAGACTTTGCAGTCCGTAGCAAATCCCGAGCACCGGTTTTCGCCGCGCGTAAGCATGGTCGAGGAGCACAAAATCAACTTCTTCCCGCCGTGAATCGGCGGTCGCCGTATGCGGCGATGCCGGTTGCCGAAATTTTGCGGGGTCCACATCGGCATTGCTGCCCGGCAGCAGAACACCGTCGCAGGTTTGGACCATCTTCTTCACTTCGGCCAGCGCCTGATCGAGAGGAATGCGGACAGGCACGCCACCAGCGAGTTCAACGGCGCGTTCGTATTGTGGAATTGCCCGTTCCGCGTACTCGTGATTGCTGGAGTGCGGCATGGGAATGGCGACGCGCGGGGGCATCAGCCCATTCTCTCAATGGCGTTCAGCGTTTTGCGTTGCTGGTAATGTCGGATTTCCAGAACGGTGGCCACGACGAAGATGATTACACCCGCTACTAGTGCCAGGGGGAAGGCGATGTCCCAGTAAGCGATCCGCATGTCGGGACGTACGCCACGCAGGGCAGAAACGATCAGCGTTCCCACAATCGCCAGCAGCAGGCAGGCGGCGAAGGCCAACAGAGTACCTACGAACGTCAACAAAAACACACGGACCGGTATGCCACACCAGCGAGGGACGTAATTGCCCCGCGCGATTGCGAACAGAGTCTTGGTTGCGGAACGATCAGCCACGGCGTTTGTAGAGAATTGCGAATTCAAATCCTGAGTTTGCGGGGAACAACTCCGCAACTTTACGCAGACGTTCAGCCAGCGCAGAAGGCGCGAGTAGCGGATAATCCCGCTCGCGCAGGTCATAGTAATCGACATCCAGATAAAGCGAGAGCAGGTAAATTGAGATCGCGTCAGAGAATGTGGCTTTGAAATACTCGGTCTTGTAGCGTTCGGCGTCGGGACCGTTGGCCAAAGCCAATTTACGGGCTTCCCATGCATCCAGGGAAGTCTCGCCGCGGATACCGGATTCCACCTGGCCCCAGGCCAACTGACTGAACTCGTGCGAGACGCCAGCGCGTTCTACGAGCGCGTGCCCCACATTGATATAAAACTCGAACGCCACGGAGAACTTGTCGTCCATGAGACGGGTCGAGATGAAAACACACTGCGAATCGCCCAGGTTCAGGTTGCGATGACACACGGCGTTATCACTGAGTGCCACGTCGTAGCGGTCAGCGATAAGGGTGTCGTCGCCCTGGCTAACGGTCAGTGGGACAAAATAATATGCTTTGCGTTCAAGAGCGGCCGCGATCCGGGCAGGGACTGCAGCCACCATGCGCTCCAGATCGAACGAGTTGACCGCGATTTCCCCTGCACTGGCGTAACAAATACCATTCGGAGCCTGGGACACCGGAGTGAGACGTACTACTTCGGCCGGGCTTCTGGTGATCGCTGGCGCTGCCTGAGACATTGGCCTTTATTCTACACACAGCACAGGCTTGGGCTCGTATGGAAATCCATTTGGAATGAACGGCTCGGGCACGAGAAAGCGCGCTCACGACACCCAAGTTATTGGCTAGTAGAACAACGATTCACGTTTGCGAGCCAAGCGGAGGATGACGGCGGGAGCGAATAACCCTAGTTCTCGTCGGGCTAGTCGGCGAACAGACTACCGGTTCGCAATCACGAACTCCAGGTTCGCCGCTCCGTTTGGGCTAACCGTCACCGATTTCTCCCAGGTCTTGGCTTCCGTGAATACGGGACGCTCGACGCTGTGCTCGGTAAGCACATCGAAAGCCTGCTCTTTCCCCGCCAGGCCCCAACCTTCATGCCATGCGACGACCTGATACGTTCCGGGCGGCACATCGGTGAACTGGAATCTGCCACTCTCATCGGTAACCGCGTAATACGGGTGCGGGGCCACGAACATCTGGGCATTCATCCAGACGTGACCACCATTGCAGCGCAGGTTCACCAGTCCGGGCGTCTGCATGGTGCGGCTGGTAACTTTTCCAGGGAAAGGAAACGGTAGATTGAAAGTCGCCGCTCCATCCATATGAACCGTGTGCAGAGTAGAGTCGGAGCTCATCATGTCGAGAGCGCCCTGTTGCGGAACGAGAAGGATGTGGGGTATATAGCGGCAGTGTTTCTGGTCGAGGTGACGCCGCTGCTCCGGCAATTGCAGGGCTTTGCCGGCGGCAATGTTCTTCAGATATACGACTGTATTCGCCACCCCACCCTGCGGGCCGACCACCAGTCGCTCGAGATCCGCTTTTTTTCTCGAATCCGGATCGCAGACTTGCGAATCTTTCGTGATGGGAAATTCAAGCGCTCGTGGCACCGGTCCGGACCACTTCACTGTTCCGGAGATCGTGCCCCCATCGGTGACGTTGATAACTTTGTAATTGCTTTGTCCTAGGAGCTCGACAGTTGCGAGCAGGATGAAAGCCACACTGATCCAATAAAGCCGGCGCATACCCGTCCCCTTAAAGCCTCAGCGGTCCGCATGATCGCTAAAGCATATAGTTTCGCCGTGCGACTACGACCTGACTTCACCCACGTGCGTCCCAACTAGTGGGAAAGTGCTGAACAGGGGCCCGATACTCGGCACTGATGGAACAACACTTGTGTTGCAGGCCTTCCATCGGTTTCAACGGGGGAAGACGGCGCCCAAACGGGCGAGGTCTGTGATTGAAATCACAATAATGATGCGCGGGGCAGCGGCGCACGTCGAGATTACCTAGGTCATATCCATCAGCGACATTGGGTACCTTGCGGGGCGACGATCGCTGCGCTGCGGTCGTAAATTTTTCAGGCAGACCTTACAATCATCCGGCGATGACCGTCACTTTGCATTCCTTCGCAAAAATCAATCTTGGGCTGCGCATTGGGGCGCGCCGCAATGACGGGTTCCACGAACTGCTGACGGTTTATCAAACCATCGGACTTTATGACTTGATTCAGATCAGGATTGAACGAGGATCGGGAATCGAGATTCTGTGTACGGACCCGAGAGTCCCCCAGGATGAGACGAATACCTGCTACCGCATTGCCGAGTTGGCGATGCAGTCCCTTGGTTCGCGGGGTCGGATTGTCATCGAAATCCAGAAACGTCTCCCCATACAGGGTGGGCTTGGCGCCGCTTCTTCCAACGCGGTGAGTACATTAATTGGGCTGCAGCGGGTGCTAAGGAAATCGCTCCCTGCGATCGAGACGCTACGGATTGCGGCCGCGGTCGGATCGGACTTGCCGCTTTTCCTCTTGGGAGGTACGGTGCTCGGCGCCGGCCGTGGTGAGGAGGTCTATCCTCTCGCGGACCTACCCGCGACGGCTTGCGTTGTGGTCACGCCTGAGGTGGGGATATCAACGCCCAGAGCGTTTGCGGATTGGGATGAAACACGAGCAGCGGAGCAAGACTCGGCCGGACAGCCGAGGGCGGCTTTTCCTAGAAAATTTCAGCGCAAATTGACGCTGACCGGGGCCTCCGATAGAATGAATGAGCTTGGCTGCAGCTTTTCGGCGTGGCTGAGCGAGCAGTACTCCGGTGCTCCTTTTGGAAGGGGCCGGGCCGAGAACCCGCTTCTCGCGCTTGTCCGGGCCGGGATCAAGAACGACTTCGAGCAAGTCGTCTTTCCTGAGCATCCTGAGCTTGTTGAAGTTAAGAAAGTGCTTTTGCGCGCAGGCGCGAAGTATGCTTCATTGTCAGGTTCGGGTTCTAGCCTGTACGGGCTGTTCTCCTCGAAAGCCGCGGCGGTAAGGGCCACGGCCAAGCTTCGGAAACACGGTTGGAAGGCGCAGGCGACATCAACCCTTCCGCGCCGGATTTATTGGAACCGGTTGTTTGGGTCGACGAATTTTTGATTGTTGATTTTTGCTGGTTGCATGAAAATGATCGTGCCCCAGGCGGGGTTGATTCAACCAGTGAAGCAATCAACAACGGGATACTGGGCCGTCGACTAATGGTAGGTCAAGTGCCTTTGGAGCACTTTGTCTAGGTTCGAATCCTAGCGGCCCAGCCAGAAACAGACGTCAGCCACCCCATGGTGGGCGAAGCTGATGGCTGGCAGCTGAGAGCTTAACTATGGCCACCTTAGTGACGCCGACCGAGAAGACAACCGAGAAGAAGAGTCCCCCCGCGACAGACGAGAAGCCGGAACGCAAGCAGCGTCCCAGGGTGGACGATAAGTTCAAGATCTTCAGCGGCACGGCCAATGCGGCGTTAGCCGATGAAGTCTGTCACTTCCTGGGCATGCAGCGGGGTCAGGCGCAGGTGACGCGTTTCGCAGACGGCGAGTGTTACGTGCAGATTCAGGAGAACGTCCGCGGCGCTGATGCTTTTGTGATGCAACCGACGTGCCGTCCTGTGGATGAGCACCTGATGGAGTTGCTGCTGATGATCGATGCGCTGAAGCGCGCTTCGGCGCGGCGCATCACGGCTGTCATTCCGTACTTCGGCTATGCACGGCAAGACAGGAAAGACAAGCCCCGAAGTCCGATCTCGTCGAAGCTGGTCGCGGATTTGCTGACTACGGCGGGCGCGCACCGGGCGCTGATTGTGGATTTGCATACGCCGCAGTTGCAGGGATTTTTTAATATCCCAGTGGATCATTTATTCGCATCGCCCGTGCTCGTGGATCACTTTCGCAAGCTGGCGCTGCCGAATTTAACCGTTGTATCGCCTGATGCGGGCGGCGTGGAACGGGCCAGGTTCTTTGCGAAGAAGGTGGACGCGGCGTTGGCAATCGTGGATAAGCGGCGGGTTGAGATGAACGTGGCCGAGATCATGCACGTCATCGGCGATGTGCACGGACGGACATGCCTGGTGATCGACGATTTGATCGACACGGCGGGTACGCTGGTAAAAACAGCGGCGGCGCTTATAGAGAATGGGGCTACTCAGGTTTATGCGTGCGCTTCGCACGCAGTGCTGTCAGGACCCGCGGTGGAGAATATTCGTAACTCAGTAATCAAGGAAGTGGTGGTAACGAATACGATCCCGCTGAACCCCGCAGCGGAAGAAGCAACTACGGAAAAGGGCGGAAAGATCAAGGTGCTCTCCATCGCGGGATTGATTGGCCGGGCGATTCAGGCCAATCACGAAGAGACTTCGGTAAGCCGGTTGTTTACTTAGCAATGAGCCCTGAGCAGTGAGCGATGAGCGAACCCGCTGGGTCATGACTAAGGCTGCAATAGACTTCGTAGATAGGACATTGAATTTATGGCGACGGCACTAGAAACCAACGTACTTGAAGCGCAACCGAGAGAAGCGGGCACCAAGAATGATGCCCGCCGCGTGCGCCGGGAGGGCAAGATTCCCGCCGTGGTGTATGGAGCAGGCAAAGAATCGCTCTCCATCAGCGTAGATCCACGAGTGGTCACCAGGATTTTGAACTCTGAATCCGGCCACAACACGATTTTTGACCTCACGCTCAATGGCGATAAGACCAAAGCCATGATCGTGGACTGGCAGTACGAACCGATCAAGGGCAAACTGCTCCACATCGATCTGAAACGGATTGCACTCGACAAGGTTTTGCGGGTCAGTGTACCCGTCTTTCTGGTGGGCGAAGCTGCTGGCGTAAAGCAGGAAGGCGGCATTCTGGAGCAGATGCTGCGGGAGGTCGAAATCGAGTGCCTGCCGGGAGATATTCCCAGCCATATCGACGCCGATATCAGTGATCTCACGTTCGGCAAGGTGCTGCGTGTGTCGGACTTGCCGCACTCAGAGAAGCTGAAATTCCTGAGTGATGAGAATCAACCGGTGGCGCACGTGACCTCGGTGAAGGAAGAAGTCGTTGCCGCACCGGAAGCGGTGGCGGCGGAAGCAGCAGCTCCAAGCGAGCCCGAAGTCATCAAGAAGGGCAAGCAGGAGACCGAAGAAGAAGGCGGCGAGGCTGCTCCGGAGAAAGCCGAAAAGAAGGAGAAGAAATAGCTTCTGTTTGGAAAGGCCAAGCTTATGCTTGGCCGGACAGCCGAGGCGGCTGTCCCCACACAAGCTATGGATGGTGGCGTGAAACTGATCGTTGGTCTCGGAAATCCCGGAATCGAATATCAGTTCTCGCCACATAATGTAGGGTTTCTGGCGATTGATCGGATCGCCGGAGATCTGGGACTGGAAGTAAGAAACCGGCAATGCCGGGCGCTGACGGCGCGCACTGTACTGGCCGATCACATGGTGCTGCTGGCCAAGCCCGAGACGTTCATGAACCTGAGCGGCATCTCGGTGCGGGAGTTGCTGAAAGAGTACGAAGCGAAACCGGAATCGGACCTGATCGTCATTCAGGACGACCTGGATTTTCCGCTGGGCACGATTCGTATTCACACTCGCCGCAGTTCGGCAGGGCACAACGGCATCGAGTCGATCATCGATGCGCTGGGTACGCAGGATTTTCTGCGCATCCGGATTGGCGTAGCGCCCGAGCGGAAGGTATTGGACGGCAAAGAGTACTTGCTGGCGCCCATGCGCAAGGCAGATTTGAAAGTGATCGACGGAATGCTCGACACCGCTGAAGAAGCGGTGAAAGTGATTCTGAGAGACGGTCCGGCAGCGGCAATGAACCGCTTTAACCGTAAGGAGCCGGGCGAAGAGAAGGATTAGCCACAGATTCACACGGATGACAGGCAATAATTGTCTTGGGTCATTCGTGGAATCTGCCAAAGCGTGGCCAAGGTTTGGGAGAGATAAATGAATCGTACTTATGAGCTGATGTTCATCGTCCGGCCCGATATGTTGGACGAGGATTTGGACAAACTGATCTCGACGCTGCAAACGGTCGTGCCCGCGTCAGGCGGATCCGTGCAAAAAGTCGAAAAAATGGGCAAGCGCCGTCTGGCCTACACTGTGCGCCGTTTCCACGATGGCATTTACGTGCTTATGGTCATTGAGGGCGGCGGGCCGGCTATCCACGAACTGGAGCGCCGTTTGCGTGTCACCGAACCAGTGATCAAGTTTCTCACTGTTCGCGTGGACGAGGAGCAGAAGCGCCTGGACAAGATCAAGAAGCTGCGCGACTCGAAAAAGAAAGTAAGCGCCCAGCCGGCGGCTCAGGAAAGCGCGCCTGTTCCGGCGGCGGAAGCTCCGGCAACGGCGTAAATACGAATGGCTGTCATCCTGAGCGAAGCGAAGGACCTATGTAATGTTGCCGGGGTCCCAGCAGATTGCGTGGATCCTTCGCTTCGCTCAGGATGACTCTTGCGCCACTCGGAATGTCGAGCCCAAAAGGGTCGAGTTTGGTGGTGACGGCACTGCCGGGCACCAGCTAGCAATTTCAAGGAGAGTTATGGCTGACGAAACAAGAGCACCAGAGCAACACGCACCCTCGAGCGATCGGCCGCAGGGGCCTCGTCCCGGCGGAGACCGTCCGCGATTTGGCGGGCCCGGTCGCGGTCCCGGAGGTCCACCGCGCGAAGGCGGGGGTGGACGCAAATTCTTCCGCCGCAAAAAGGTCTGCAAATTCTGCGTCGAGAAAATCGAAGACATCAACTACAAGGATTACCGTCTGCTGGGACAATTCGTGGCTGAGAGCGGGAAGATTGTGCCGCGCCGACTGACCGGCGTGTGCGCTCCGCACCAGCACCGTCTTTCGTCGGCAATCAAGCAGGCGCGCAACATCGCCCTGCTCCCGTTCGCGGGAAGAGCAAGCTAAACGAGCAGCTTGTAGGTTTCAGCCAGGAGCTAACGCTGGCGGGAGTTTGGATTGGCTGGAAGCTAAGAGCTAGAAGCTAAAAGCTTAGGAGCTATCATGGAAGTCATTCTGAAAGAAGACGTGGCAAAACTGGGATCCCGCGGTGACGTGGTGAAGGTCGCGGAAGGATACGGGCGGAACTATCTCCTGCCCCAAAAGCTCGCCATTCAGGCGAACGAAAGCAATAAGGCCGTAATCCAGCAGATGAAAGCCGCCGCCGTGCGCCGTTCTGCCAAGGAAAAAGTCCAGGCTGAGGAATTGGCGAAGCAGTTCGATGGCGTATCGGTCTCGTTCACCCGAAAGTCCGGCGAGCACGATCAGTTGTTCGGCTCCGTGACCTCGAGCGATCTTGGCGATGCGTTGATGAAAAAGGGCTTTAACGTCGACCGGCGCAAGATCCAACTGCACGAACCTTTGAAAACCCTAGGCGAGTTCACTGTCCCCGTAAAGCTGCACAGGGACGTGACCGCACACCTGAAGGTGGTAATTGAGAAGGAAGCTTCTGCCGAGTAAGTCGTAGAGACGTTGCTTGCAACGTCTCTTTCTGCATTACGGGTGGTCTTAAAGAGACGTAGCAAGCTACGTCTTTACAATCCGCGCATCTTAATGCATTTTCTGGGCCAAAGGAGCGGCTCACACTGTGAGCCGCTGTTGTGTTTCAGCTCTAAATCTTTGTCAAAGAAGCACCTAGACTCCCGCAAAAACCCCTGTACCACCTATAATTTCTGCTCACGGATCTCTTGATTCCCCGTCTATTCCTATGCCAGCCCGGAGGACACTAAAGCCGGGCAAGTAGAGGACATAGCGAAAATGCCGGCCGGTGTATGGGCTGTACCATTTGCGGTTGGCGGACGGGCCCACTCCAGAGAGAGTGAGAGTGCAGAGAGAGTCGTTGAAATCCAGGACCCCGCGCGTGGCCGCATGGCAGGGCAAGAACGCCGAATAGACGACACGATGCTGATCCGCGAGGCGCAGCGCGGAAACCGCGCCGCCTTCGAGGAACTCGTACGTCATTACGATCAAGCGGTATTGCGGCTCGCCCTCCATCTCACCGGAACTGAGCAGGACGCTCAGGACGTCTACCAGGACGCATTTCTGAAGGCCTACAAGAACATCGGCAGCTTCCGCTTCGAATGTTCCTTCTACACCTGGATTTACCGGATCGTAACCAATTTGTGTCTTGATCATCTGCGCAAGAAGACCGTACGCAAGGAAGACGCGCCAGTTGCCAAAGATGCGGACGGTGGAGAGTACGACCTCCTGGATCAGGTCGCGGATGGCCGGGCAGGAGCCAATCCAGAGCGCGATTTAATGCGTCGCCAGTTAGGTGCGAGAATCGCGGGTGCACTGGAAAAATTGACTCCACGTGAGCGCATGGTTTTCGAACTGAAACACTATCACGGCATGAAGCTGCGGACGGTAGGAGAGATTTTGCATACCACGGAAGAGACTGCCAAGAACACGCTCTTCCGAGCCACGCAAAAATTGCGCGGCGCACTAGGAGACATGAGATGAACGACCACGGAGTACGTAGGGACAATCGCCTTGGGTGTCCGGCCGAGCAAAGCTCGGCAGCTCGGGTGGCCGATGAGGGTGGAACTTATGAAATGTGAATGGGTCAAGCAAAATATCGTGCTCCACGTTTACGGCGAGCTGCTCGACGACGCCCGCTACGAACTGGAGCAGCACGTCGCCCGCTGCGCCGATTGCGCCGCCGAGCTGAAAGCGGAACAGGATTTCAACGCACTGCTCTCGCAGGATCGCGTTTCCGAGCCCACGGCGAATCTTGTGGCGTCCTCGCGCATGCGCCTGCAGGAGGCCCTGGAGACTACGGAGCAAGGCAGCCTGTGGACGCGCCTGGCCTTCGATCCCGCCAACTGGCTGCGTCAGGTGCGATTTTCACCCGCTCTCGCTTCCGTGATTCTGATTCTGGGATTTGCAGGCGGTGTAGGAACAACGTACGAAATTTACGGGCGCGGCCCGAAGACTGACCAACTCCCCATAGCCAGCAATGGCGCTACTCCTGCTGCGAATGCGGCGGCCATCGCGGGCATTGATTCCATTACTCCCATCCCCGGCACCGACCAGGTCACTATCAAATACAACACTCTGGCGACCCAGGAAAAGCAGGGATCGCTGAACGATCAACAAATACAACAACTGCTGCTCTACGCCGCGCGCAACAATTACAACTCCGGGGTGCGCGTCGATTCCGTGGATCTGCTGGCCAAGCGATCCAGCGACATACAGGTGCGCGATGCCCTGATCTACGCCCTGCAGAACGATACGAATCCTGGCGTCCGGCTCAAGTCGCTGGATGCACTGGGTAATTACGTCAAGAGCGACACCAACGTGCGCGACGCGGTATTGCGGGCACTGGTGAACGATGAGACTTCCGGAGTACGCATTGAAGCACTGCGCCTGATTGAGCCGGTGAAAGCCGACGGCAGCGTGCGCGGCGTCCTTATGGCACTGGCCGCCAAGGATCAGAGTACATACATCAAGTCTCAAGCTCGCACGATGCTGGCGCAGTTGCCCGAGATTGATTAGCAGTCGAGTGGAGGAACTCAGGGAAGGGACAAGAGTGTTCCTTCTTTCGTGCTCCGAGAAACCGAGGTGATTCATTTGAAACGCGCGTCACAAGTCGTTGGGTTGGCCATTGTGCTGGCCCTACTTGCGCCGGTGGCACTGGCGCAGGAAACAAAAGTATCCCGCGAAGGTGGGTCCTGGGGACAAGAGATCTCAGGGTCGCTAGCTGCGGCCAAGAATTTACGCGTGAAAGTGGACATGGGCTCGTTAGTAGTGCACGGATCGCAGCAGCAGGGCATCAATTATGTCGTTCATACCCGTTACGGCAATTCTTCTTCCGAGCAGGACGCCCGCCATCAATTTGAGCAGTACAAAGTAAACGCTTATGTGAAGGGCGACACCGCCTGGATCGTTGCCGACTGGCAGGGAACAAAGCGACCTCGGCATTTTTCGGGCGAATTCCATGTGACCGTTCCTCGGGAAATGGCTCTTGTGAAACTGGAAACCGAAGGCGGCAATGTTGAAGCAACTGGTGTTGGCGGCCGCGTGGAAGCCGAGAGTGGCGGCGGCAGCATTTCCTTCGATGACATCGGCGGAGGCGTAGCGGCCGAAACCGGAGGCGGTGGAATCGACGTCGGCACAGTGAATGGCGATCTCGCGCTGCACACCGGTGGAGGCTCAATCCAGGTACGGCACGCGAATGGCAAAGTCATCGCCGAGACTGGCGGCGGAGGAGTCGTGATTGAGGCCGGATCTCAGGGCGCAACCGTGGAAACGGGTGGCGGCAGCGTGGAAATCCGGCAGTGCAATGGCAAAGTAAAGGTATCGACGGGCGGCGGCAGCGTTGATCTTAAAGACGTAGGTGGACCTGCTGAGATCGAAACTGGCGGCGGCAGCATCCGTCTGAACTCGGCCAAGGGCCACGTTCATGCCGAAACCGGGGGCGGCGGAATTGAGCTTTACGGAGTTCCCTCCGCTACGGCCGAAACCGGGGCTGGTGGGATCACCGTAAAGCTGGTGAACACTGGCGGCGAGCGTCTCGATTCTGCTCTGGAAACCGGGGCGGGCGACATCACGGTCTACATCGCTCCCGACGTGGCGCTGAATCTACGTGCCACCGTGGACATGGGCAACGGTCATCGCATCACGTCCGATTTTCCTGACATTCACGTCAGCAGCGAAGGCGATCAGTGGGGTCCGAAGACCCTGATTGCCGAAGGTCGGCTCAATGGTGGCGGCCCGCTGGTAAAGGTTCACACCTCGAGCGGTGACATATGTATCAAGCGAGCCGGTAAGTAAAGTAAATCTCTGGGCGCGACAGACGCACTCACGATCACGATTGAGGGGGAGTCACATCATGCGCAGACACGCTGTGACAGTCATTGCTTTGCTACCTCTGCTGCTCGGCTTGACTTACGCGGCCCAGAGCTGGTCTCTCGATAAGCCCGGCGAAAACTGGTCTGTGTTTTCCAGCGAAGAGAGCGGAACCAGTTCTTATCTTGGCGTCGACATAGCCGATATCACCACCGAGCGCCTGAGCACCCTGAAGCTGAAAGAGGAGAAGGGCGTAGAGATCACTATGGTGGATCAGGATGCCCCTGCGGGTAAAGCAGGTTTGAAGGAGCATGACGTCATCCTGACCATGAATGGCAGTCCTATCGAGAGTGGCGCGCAATTGCGACGCATGATCCACGAAACCCCTCCCGGTCGCGTTGTGAGCCTCGGCCTGAGCCGCGCTGGTCAGCCCATGACCATCAAGGTACAGCTGGCCGACAAGCACAAAGAGTATTCGATGATGGGACCAAAGCCGGGCGACGTGCACGTCAACATCCCGGAGATGCACATTCCCGATATCGACATTCCCGCCATCAACATGGTGATGGCCACCTCCTCCGCTCGTAGCGGATTAATGGTCGAAAATATTACTCCTCAGCTGGGCGAATTTTTCGGCGTGAGGAATGGCAATGGGGTGCTGGTGCGCTCGGTGGAAAAAGGCAGCCGTGCTGAGAAAGCCGGGTTTCACGCCGGAGACGTGGTCGTCAAAGTCAATGGCGAGGCCATTCACGATACCAGTGACTTCACTCATGCCGTACGCTCGCGCAGCGGCAACTCCGTCGGTATCATAGTCATGCGGGACAAGAAAGAGCAGAGTCTCACCTTATCGTTGCCGGCGCGCAAAGAATCCGGCGACCTCATGGAAGAAGAGAGTTTCAGCGATGACCCGCTCTTTCATGCAAGCCGCGAGTTGGAACTGAGCGAGTTGCAGAACGAAATAGCAAAGCTGCGCCCTCAGATGCAGCTGGCCGAACAGACCTCCCGCAAAGCAGCTCGGGAGTTACGAAAAGAATTGTGTGATCAGCAGAAGGAGTTCCGGCAGCAGAGCGCCCAGCAGCGAAAACAGTTGCACAAGGATCTGGAAAACCTCAGGCGGGAACTGCTGCGTATGCGCGATGAATGGCTGTAATGTAGAAGTCGGATTGCGCTCCTTTTCTTCCAGTGAACCGCGAACGAGCACAATCACGCCGTACTTCGTTTTCCTGGATTATTTGCCGTTCTCGCCCCGCGTGGGCGACAGTTTAACGCCACTTCCGCGCCGTGCGGATCAGCCCGTAAATCACCAGACACAACCAGAAATCAATCACCATTCCAAGATCAATCCTAAACGGCCGGTGCCGCGCGATAAGCGGGAGCGACGGGACGAGCGCGAAATACACCACATTGCCCAGGATGATGGCGAACAGGGCTTGAAGGAAGTTCAATTGCACCGATAATTTAGACACCGTCATGCCCGCCACGGGTTGGCAGGCGCCCTATTGTTACAACTTTCCCACGCAGCATACGTGGGGTTGCTCTAAGGGGCGTCGCCTTGGAGCCAGCTCCTGATATTCTTTCGCTTCCGGTTCTACATGTTCCTCGCGTCAGGAAGCGTCTCCCATGCTTGAACTCTCCACGCCCGTGAAATACGTGAAGGGCGTCGGCCCGCGCATCGCTGACGTGCTGGCCGGAAAGGGCATTTATACCGTCGGCGAACTCCTTCAGTATCTTCCGTTTCGCTACGAAGATCGCCTGAACCCCCGCGGCATTTCAGAACTGCGCCCGGGAGAGATGGCAACGGTCGTCGCGGAAGTGCGCAATTCCGGCCTATTTCGCACCCGAAGAATGCCTATTTTTCAACTCACAGTAGGCCAAGGTCGCGCACGTTTACGCTGCCTGTTTTTTAACGCTACGTATCTGCAGGATAAATTCGTAGCGGGCCAACTGATTGCCCTCTATGGGAAAGTCGAGCAGGACGAGCGCACTCGCGAGTTGCAGATCATCCAGCCGCAGTTCGAAATCCTGGGTGATCCAGGGGACGCAGAGAACGGTGCTGAGAAGAAAGCAGCGGAGTCGCTCGAGATTGGCCGCATAGTCCCCATTTACGAAGCTATCGGACGCCTTACCCCGCGCTGGTTTCGCCGCACCATTCATACCGCGCTGGAAAATCTGGCTCCCGACCTTCCCGATCCCATTCCCGCAGCCGTTCGCTCACACCTGGGGCTGGTAACGCCGCGAACCGCCCTTTGGAACGTTCACTGGCCTGAGCCCGGCGAAAGCCTGGAGCAGTTGCAGTCCTTCGGTACGCCCGCCCACGTCCGTATGATTTTCGACGAACTTTTTTTCGTGGAGCTCGGGCTGGAACTCAAGCGCCGCCAACAGAAAGCGCAGACTGGAATCGCGTTCAAGCTAGACGACCGCGCCCGGGCGGCAATCAAGAGAATTCTGCCGTTTCATCCGACCCCAGCTCAGAAGCGAGTATTGAAAGAAATCGCCGCTGACATGGAAAAACCTTACCCCATGCGGCGTTTGCTGCAAGGCGATGTGGGATCAGGCAAGACAATTGTGGCTTTCGAGGCCGCCATCATAGCGATCGAAAATGGGTTCCAGGTGGCGCTGATGGCTCCCACAGAAATTCTGGCGCAACAACATTTTTTCTCCGCCCGGAAAATTCTGGAGAATGCCGGATACCGGATCGTGTTGCTGACCGGCTCGCTCGAAGCCGATCGCAAACGCGACACTCGCCGTCACATCGCCCAGGGAAATGCCCAGCTCATTATCGGCACTCATGCTCTTTTGCAGGAGAAAGTCGAGTTCGGCAATCTCGGACTGGTGATTGTTGACGAGCAACATCGTTTCGGAGTGATGCAGCGCCTGAAATTGATGAAAAAATCAGGAGAGGCCAGCGAAGGACTTCCTGAGGTGAAGCACTCTCCAGCCAAGCAAAGTTCGGCGGTCCTAGTTGCCGAACCGGACGTGCTGGTCATGACGGCAACCCCAATTCCCCGGACTCTTGCACTCACACTCTACGGCGACCTGGATCTGAGCGTGTTGGACGAACTCCCTCCCGGACGAACTCCGATTGTGACCAGGTGTGTATCGGATGATCGATCCCCGGAGGTATGGGACTTTGTCCGCAAGCAGGTCACGGCGGGTCACCAGGTTTATGTCGTATATCCGGTAATCGCGGAAAATGAAGAGAGCGAACTGAAAGCCGCCATCAAGATGTATCGGGAACTCAGTGGCGTAATCTTCAAAGATCTCAAAGTAGGGCTGCTGCACGGCCGCCTCGATGCTGATCTGAAGGATCAGGTCATGCGGATGTTCCAGAAAGGCGAAATGCAGATCCTGGTGGCGACCACGGTCATCGAGGTCGGCGTTGATGTGCCGAATGCAACGGTCATGGTGATCGAACATGCGGAACGCTTCGGCCTCGCGCAACTGCACCAGTTGCGGGGTAGAATCGGCCGAGGCGCGGCGAAGTCTTACTGCATTCTGATGACTGGGGGAAAGGTGCCAGAAGAGGCCCAGCGCCGCTTGGATGCGATGGTGCGCACGAACGACGGTTTCAAAATCGCGGAACTCGATCTGGAGTTGCGCGGCCCTGGGGAATTCTTCGGCACGCGCCAAGCCGGGCTACCCAGCTTCCGAGTCGCAAACATCATTCGTGATGCGCAACTGCTCGAAGCCGCCAAACAGGAAGCCGCCTTCGTCCTGGCTGGGCCGAACTCGGAGATTTCCTCTGAAGAGATTAGCCGCGCCCTCGTGCAAATGCGAGCGCGCTGGCAGCATACTTACGGACTTGTAGAAGTAGGATGACAGCCCTAATGAAGAAAGTGTTTCTGCTTGTCCTCATAAGTATCTTCCCGGCCGGTGTTCTTCGCGCGCAGTATCTTGGATATGCATTTCACGCCGATCCAAAAAGAGGCGAAGCAATCTACCGCACTGCGTGCACATCGTGCCACGGTCCCGACGGCCGCGGGATGTCGAAAGCGATCGCCGGTTTCGAACAGCCTCGTACTTTTCCTGACTTCACGAGATGCGATCAAACGACGCCCGAGGTAAATTCCGCCTACAAGGACGTCATCGTGCATGGAGGCCCGAATCGCGGGTTCTCCCAAATTATGCCCGCTTTCGGCCAAGCGCTTACGTCGGAACAAATTGACGACTTAGTTGCATACTTACGCACGCTGTGCAAGGCGCGGCACTGGGCCCGAGGCGAATTGAACTTGCCGCGAGCCTTGGTAACCGAGAAGGCTTTCCCCGAAGACGAGGTTGTGCTCTCAGCCGCTATGGACGCAAATGGCACGCCCGGCAACGAAAGTCACATCATCCACGAGCAGCGCTTCGGACAAGCCAATCAGATCGAAGTTGATGTTCCCATCCAATTTCAGGATCAGAATCATGTCTGGTATGGCGGCCTGGGCGACGCCACGCTCGGCCTAAAGCGCGTCATGTTTTCCAACCTGGACAGCGGATCCATCTTGAGCCTGCAGGGCGGGTTTCTCATTCCTAGCGGAAACCGCTCCCGCGGCTTCGGATCGGGCACCACAACATTTGAAACCTTCGCCACCTTCGATCAACTCTTCCGAACCGATACATTTATCCAAACGCAATTCGGAGCGGAACTGCCCTTTCGCACAAATATTGCGCCGCAATCTTTGTTCTTCAATTCCGCAATCGGTCAAAGCTTCGCTGCGAATCATGGGCTAGGCCGGTTGTGGTCACCGATGTTCGAGTTCATCGTCAACCGCGATCTCATGACGGGCGCAAAGACAGATTGGGATGTCGTGCCTCAGATGCAGGTAACCATCAGCCGCCGCCAACATATCCGGGGTAACCTGGGACTGCGAATTCCAGTCACCGATACCACCGGACGCCAGAAGCAAATCGTCTTTTACCTGCTCTGGGACTGGCAGGACGGAAGACTCAACGAGGGCTGGTAGTGATACGAAAGATCGCAGGCGCGTTTGTGATCGTGGCGTCGATCTTTTTGTCAGCGCAGTGGCTTAAAGGCTCCCACCCGATCCTCAAGCCGGCATTCCACACCTCCGACCGCTGTTTCGCCTGTCACAACGAACTCACCACTTCCAACGGTCACGACATTTCCATCGGACTCGCCTGGCGTGCGAGCATCATGGCCAATTCCTCGCGAGATCCGTACTGGCAGGCTAGCGTGCGGCGCGAAGCCATCGACCACGCCGCAGTCATCCCCGATATTGAGGACGAATGTTCCGTCTGTCATATGCCCGTCGCGCGCTACCAGGCCAAACTGCAGGGGAAGAAAGGCGAAATCTTCGCACATCTTCCGTTCGATCCGGACAAGAAGAACTCCGTAGCTGCGGAAGATGGGGTCACCTGCTCCATTTGCCACCAGATCAGCAAAGAAAAACTGGGAAGCCGAGACAGCTTCAATGGAGAGTTCGTGATCGCGGTTCCCGAGTCCAAAAACCAGCGCCCAGAGTACGGGCCGTTCGATGTTCCGCCTGAACGCCAGCACATTATGAACACCTCAACCGGAGGGTTTCAGCCGGTGCAGGCGCAGCATATTCGCGACTCCGCCTTGTGTGGTTCGTGTCACCAGCTTTACACCACGGCCCGTGGACCCAATGGAGCGCAGGTTGGATACCTGGCCGAGCAGATGCCTTATCTGGAATGGCTGCACAGCGACTATCCCTCGAAGTACAGCTGCCAAGGCTGTCACATGCCCGAAGTGCAGGAAGCCGTGCATGTCAGTTCTGTCCTCGGCGTTCCGCGCTCCGGCATGCACCAGCATGTGTTTGTGGGCGGAAATTTCTTCATGCAGCAGATGCTCAACCGGTATCGGGATGAACTGGATGTGGCGGCACTCCCGCAAGAATTAACCACCGCATCAGAAGGAACCCTCGAATTCCTGAAGACCCAGGCGGCACGAGTGGAACTCGACCACATCCTGGTATCAGGAGGCCGCCTTCAAGCCCAGATCACCGTTCATAACCTGAGCGGGCACAAGCTGCCGACTGCCTACCCCTCCCGCCGCGCCTGGCTGCACTTTTCGGTTCAGGATCGCAACGGCAACACCGTCTTCGAGTCAGGAGGACTCAAGTCCGATGGCTCGATCGAGGGCAATGACAACGATGCCGACCCGTTGCTTTACGAGCCGCACTACCAAGAGATCACCGAAGCTGGCCAAGTGGAAATCTATGAATCCATTATGAAAGATCAACAGGGCAAAGTGACGACAGGCCTTCTCGCTGCGATCGGATATCTGAAAGATAATCGCCTGCTTCCCACCGGCTTCGACAAGAGGACGGCGGATAAAGACATCGCTGTAATCGGCGATGCGGCCGAAGACCCCAAGTTCGTCGCGGGAGAAGACGTCGTGAACTATTCGGTTCCAATCGCGGACGCGGGCGGGCCGTTCCACATCACGGTGGAGCTTCTATATCAGCCGATAGGTTTTCGCTGGGCCCATAACTTGGAGGGATACAAAGACAACGAGCCCCGGCGATTTCTCGGTTACTACGACTCGATGTCGTCGGCGGCAACCGCGATCCTGGCGCGGACAGAGGCAACTCGATGATGCTTTCCGTCGAACTGGTAGAATCAAAAACATGGATGGTGCTTCGCAATTAATTCAGATTGAGCTCTCGCCACCACCGCGCATCCCGAAACCGCAGTGGCTGCGGGCCAAAGCTCCTGTGGGTGACAATTTCCACAATCTGAAGAAACTGGCGCGTGGGCTGGGCCTGCATACTGTCTGCGAGTCCGCGCAGTGCCCCAATATTGGGGAATGCTGGAATCACAAAACCGCGACCTTCATGTTGCTGGGTGACATCTGCACCCGGCGCTGCGGTTTTTGCGCCGTTCCGAAAGGGCGGCCGCAACCGATTGACTGGGAGGAACCAGGTCGGGTGGCTGAAGCCGTTGCCACATTGGGCTTGAAACATGCCGTCATCACAAGCGTGAATCGCGATGATGACAATATTGGCAGCGCCCGCATTTTCGCCGAGACGATTCGTGAAATCCGCGCGCTAACGCCAGACTGCCGCGTCGAAGTTCTGGTTCCCGACTTCCAAGGTCTGGAAGAGTCGCTTCGGATCGTACTCGACGCCCAGCCGGATGTCCTGAACCACAACACGGAAACCGTGCCCCGCCTGTACCGCGCCGTACGATCGGGAGCGCGTTACGAACGAACCTTGAAGCTTCTCGAGGATGCCAAAAAGATTTCTAGCGGGATGGTCACGAAAACCGGTGTGATGGTGGGCTTGGGGGAATCGTCAGAAGAATTGGTGGAAGTGTTTCGTGATCTCGGCACGCGCGGTGTGGACATTCTGACGATCGGCCAATATCTGCGGCCTTCGAAAGATCATCTTCCGATCGCTCGTTTTTACGAGCCGCAGGAATTTACTTACCTGCGAGACCAGGCTCTCCGCTTCGGTTTCCGTCATGTCGAATCGGGGCCGCTGGTACGATCCAGTTATCACGCGCACGAGCAAGCTGATGCCACTGCGTCACCCAGGGCGGTGTCGTAGCTTGCGGCGGACGCTTGTTCCCGCCAGACTCCCATTCCTGCCAGACACGGGTTCGAGACCTACTAACTCCATCGAACAACTCGCCAATGCAAAGGAATTCCACGCATGGTGACCGTACTTCTGGTCATCCTTGGATTCGCTGCCGGTCTGCTCGGCGCTCTGACCGGCATTGGCGGCGGGGTATTGCTAACGCCTCTTCTCGCGCTGCATTTCGGGATACCGATCCGGCAAGCGATTGGCACCAGCTTGGTCGCTGTAATCACCACTTCCGCCGCAAGTTCCTCAGTTCACCTGCAACGCCATACAACGGACATACGTTTAGGCATGACTTTGGAATTGGCAACTTCCCTGGGCGCGGCAGTGATGGCGTATCTGGTGGGTTACTTCAACCGGAATTTTCTGGAGGAATTGTTCGCCGCATTCCTTCTCTATAGTGCCATCACACTGCTGCGCGGAGGCAAACGGCACGACGAAGATGAATCGTCTGAATCGGCAGCCGACGCGAACGGCAACGTGGTTATCCCGCCATACGAACCCAAGCGTTATCCCTTGGGCATGGGGGCCTCCTTGGTGGCGGGAGCGCTTTCCGGCCTGCTTGGTATTGGTGGTGGGCCGATCAAAGTTCCCGTCATGATGATCTTCATGAACGTTCCTCTGATCGTGGCAACCGCAACTTCCAACTTCATGATCGGCGTAACCGCCGCAGCCAGCGCCATCGTGTATTACCGCCGCGGCGACATTCTCGTAGAAGTTGCGGCGCCGCTCGCGGTGGGGGTGTTTCTGGGATCACTGCTGGGCGCTCGGCTGGCGCCGCGTATTCACAACCGGGTCGTCATATATCTGTTGGTGGCAGTCATGTTTTACCTTGCCGGACACTTGCTCTTGCATCTCGCGCGCGTGAATCTATGAGCCAATTGCGAGAACCTGCGTTCGATCGCGCCGTTGCAATGGTGCTGCGTGTCGGCGCCTTCGGGTGCTTCTTCATTATGCTGGCCGGATTGATCGCCGGCTTATTCCTGAGCGGCCGCATTCCCCTGGGCATCGAACGCGCTGGTGTTCTGCTCATGCTCGCCACTCCTGTGGTGCGCGTCATGGTGGCGTGCTTCTTATTCTTTCGAGAGAAGGATTTCAAGTACGGATGGGTGTCCCTTGGTGTGCTGGTGATCTTAATGCTGGGAGCGGCATTCGGAATTGGGGAGCACTAGCGAAACGTGTCTAGAAGACGTGCAGTTTGATGCTCAAGTACTTCTTCGGGTTCTCGCGGATTGCCTTTACCAGTTCGCGGCTCTCGGCCATTAACTGGCTGGTGTTGTTATAGAAGGCCTCGTCTTTGAAAAACTTGCCCGCCGAACCCTGGCCCGCTTCGAGGCTTGTGGTCAGTTGAGAAAGTTTCGTTATCGTGTTGTCCAGCTTCTTTGCTAACTCCTCGTCCTTGGTCAGCTTGCCAAGGGTTCCTTTTCCCGCGTTGATGTCTTCCGTGACCTTCTTGAGATTGGCAATCGTGGCATTGGCATTGTCATACAGTGAAGGATCCTTCAGGAACTTTCCCGCCGTGCCTTTGCCCTGTTGCATGTCATCGACGACCTTGTCCATTTTGTCGAGTGTCGCGATGAATTTGTCATAGGCATCATTGCGGCTGATTAGTCGTCCGAGACTGCCTTCCCCATTGCCTATCTGCGCTACGATCTTCTGGAACTCTGCCACCGTGTCGGAAAAGCGGTTGTACAGCAAAGGATCGTAGATCAGTTTTCCAAGAGAGCCCTTGCCGCTCTCGGCAAAAGCCAGGATGCGGTCGGCGCGTTTCAGCAGCGCGTCCATATTCTGGAGCGTACTCTGGCTAGCCCGGACGACCTGGTTGAAATCCGGGTGCACTTGCGTAGGCAGCGTGTCTCCATCTTGCAGTTGTGGACCGACGGCTTGCGAGCTGTCGATGTCGAGAAAGGTTTCGCCTAGCACTCCGGCGGTCTCCAGTGACGTTACCGAATCGCGCCGCAGCCCAAATCCATATTTCGTGCTCACCTTCACGGTGACTTCCACCGGCGTGAGCGGCTTATCGTGGACAATGCTGATCTTGGTCACGTTTCCGATGTCAACCCCGCTGAGCCGCACCGGCGCACCCACACGCAATCCCTCGGCATTGTCGAAGTACGATTTCACGGTGAGACGCGGCGTGAATAATCCGGCCGTTCCGGACATGAGGAAGAGAAGAAACCCGAGGGTCACGCTGGCAACGATGACGGTGATCCCAACCTTGAGTTGAGACCACTTCAGCTGCTTCTGGCTAGGCAAATGATTTCCTCATGACGCCAGCTGGGACCGAAGCTACTCCGATCAGGGCAACCGCTGGGACCCCATCGGTTTCGCCAAACGCCCTCGGAGAATGATAACAAAATCAACGCCGCCACTAGGTGGTCTTCGAAGCGAGGGATGGCATCAGCGCAAGTGCCAACAGGTATGCGGCGGCTCCGCATGCCAGGGTCGAGGTCAGTCCGAATTGAATGGCGATCACCATAGCCAGCACCGATCCTAAAACACTGGCCGCGGCGTTCATCGCCCAAGCCCACTCTACAGAATTTTCAGATGCATTCCTCTCGCCAAATTTTGACGATCCGTAAGCAGACCAAGCGCGTAGCCCGGTGGGAAAGGGCATGCCCATCACGAAGCCCAGCGGCGCCAGGAGGATAGCACTTACCAGCAGGCGATATCCGAATGGCAGCCCGACCAGCGCTGCCAGGCGGCTCGGCAAGAACAAAACATACGCCAGAAGAACTGCCACCACGAGCATCAACGGCATCCATCCCATCTCGGCGCGCGGCACCCATACACGAGAGGACAGGCTACCAGCACCGCTCGACAACATCAGCAGGAAAATCACCACCGTGAGGGCATAGGTAGGATGTCCAAGGAACAACACGAATCTCTGAATGAAGGCGATCTCAACCAGAATGTAGCCGAGCCCAACCGCCACAAAATAGAGCAGGGGGATTGGGGAATGTCGCCCAGGCCCGGTTTTGAGCAACAAGGGCAGAATCAAAAAGAGCAACACTGCGACCGTCGAAATCACAAGAACCAGCAGTAAGACCAATACTCCCAGATTCACCTTCCAGTCGATCCCGTGTCGGAGACCTAGGTTCCTGAAGATCTGATTTGCCTTGAGGGTGAAAAAAAAGAAGGGCGCGTTATCGCTCACCGGTGACACGTTGTACGCATACTCACGCGCAAAGCCATGAGGATCGTTGCTTGCAATCAGATCAGCAAAAGGGTTGCGCTCAGCAGTGGATGGCGCATACAGAATCTGCAGGCTGGGGTAATCCAATAAATGTTCCGCGACAGCAGACTCTTCCTGGGCAGTAAAAGCAGACTTTTTCGCCAGTACAGCGACCGGAATCCCGTCTTCGTTAAGAGGACCATCCGCCGCCACGATGAAATTCCGAGCGGGATTAGCTATGCCCAATCTGTGCAGCGCCTCCATGGCTACGGCTACTACGCGCAAAGCCTCTCGCGGCTGGCGAAATTCCCAGCGCGTAATGGCCACCATTCCATCGGGCTTCAAGTGATCGAAATACTCCATGAAAGCTTCGACGGTATACAAATTGTTTTCGCTGAGTGCGAACGCCCCCGCCGCGGTCGATGCCCACGTATCCACCAGAGTCATTTGCACCACGTCAAAGCGCTCAAAAGTGGAACGCAAATAAGAACGGCCGTCTGTAACCTGAATATGAACGTCCGGACGCTCATACAGATGTTGCGCGTACTCCGCATATCTGCCCCGCATGATGGTGGTCGCGATAATGGGATTGATTTCGATTCCGGTCACGCTATGACTGCCGTTAGCCACCGCACGCAGCACGTCGACTCCGCCGCCGGGCCCGATGATCGCGAAGTCGCCATGAGGGCGCAGAACGTTCGCCAGCGCTGGTGGGGCTGACATCAGTGCCCGCTCCCAGACTGTGTCATGCCATTGCGCCACGTCTGCATTCATGATGTATGTGGAGGCATCGGCATCAATGACGATCGCCTTGGCCTGGCCCTGGCGGTCGACTTCCACCCTGGACAGCGCATTCCAGCGCGCGAATTCCACCCAAGCTGGATCGCGAAACTTTCCCTTGGCGTAGACGATGTCGATCAGGCGTCCGGAGTAGTTCGCGGCTGTGAGTACCATCAACGCGCCTGCGAGGAGCGCCGAATTTCTGCGCGTGCTGCGGTTTTCTGCCCAGATCATCGCCGCTATGGCCAACGCGATGCCAGCCAAGATGATGGCATTCGGTCCACCGAACCAGTTCAGGATGGGCACGATCGCCAGGCACGCGAGCGCCCCTCCGCACAGATCAGCCCCATAGAGGCGCGGAATCCGCCTTGTCTCGCGCGCAAACACAATCGAAAACAACAATCCCGTCACAAAGAAGGGCAGCGCGGCCGCAAGATAAAGCGCAGTAAGCCGAAGAAAATTCCCTGCCCCCACGCTCAGTGCAACCGGTATATGCAACACAAGCTCAAGCACCGCGACGAGCAAGACCGAATTCAGCATGCACAACCGCGATGCCAATTTGCGCGTATCAATTTTCGAAAGTCTGTCCTTGAACAAGTAGGCGAAAACGCCCCCCGCTCCAAGTCCGAGCAGAGCAATGGAAATCGCTAAGAAAGCGAAGTGATAAAAAAGGACGACCGAGAATAGCCGCGTGAGAGCCAACTCCAGCAACAGTGCCGCGAAACTGGTGAGTCCTAAACCGGCTAGTAATGTGGTTTCGGGAATTTCAGTCCTGTTCTGGACCGACACGGCCGGGGCTTCGATTGCCTGCATATAAATTCAGAGTGGGCCAGTCTAGCAGATGGAAGCAGCAGAGTTTTTTCGAGTCCGCTAGCAATTCAGCCCTCGAGGATCACCTGGGCTAACGCCTGTTCCTTGGTGTGCGTAATGGACAAAGCGGCATTCTTGACGCCCAGCTTCGCGGCAAACTCCTCCGCCTTACCATGAAACTGAATGGTTGGACGCCCTCCGGGCAGGCGCACGACCTCGCAATCGCGCCAGCGCACGCCGTGGTTCCAGCCGGTTCCAAGCGCCTTCATCGCCGCTTCCTTCGCGGCAAAGCGTGCGGCATAGCGCTCTGCTCGATTGGCTTTGGAATCGCAGTAGCGCCTCTCCCCCGCCGTATACACGCGTTCCAGGAAACGTTGCCCGAAGCGTTCTATCGACTGCTGAATACGTGGGACTTCTGCGATATCAATTCCCGTGCCGACGATCATCCTGAATTCGAATCTTACAGCAAACGATCACCGCGATAGATTAATTGCCCATCAATCATGCGACCTTCCGCCATGGGTTTGTGCGGCTTCACCGGCCCCATATCATCGATGTGCAGCACCTCGTGCCCGTGACCTAGCAGCCAGTCCGAAACCAGCATTCGATGACACCGGAAATAAACCCGCTCGGCGCACATGTAACAAACGCGAGACTCTTCCGCTAATTTGATCAGCTCGCCTGCCGCCCACTCGAACTCCGGCGTGAGCATGTAGTCGGCGTAGTTCCGGAAGCTTTGGTTGCGCAGCGCGATATGTGGCGACTCCTCTAACACTCGCTTGCGATACCCTCCCAGTGCTTTCATCCAGATATATCGAATCCCCCGGGCAGGCAAAGTTTGGTCCAGAGCATCGCGGTTGAATTGTGGCAAGCGGCGCGACATGGGGAATGCTCGAATATCCACGAGCGTCTCAATCATGTGAGCTTGAAGCGCGGCGACCAATTCATCCAAAGTGCGCGTCGAGTGTCCAATTGTGTAAAGGGTTGCCAATACAGATTCGATTCTGCAGCCGAGCTAAGCGATCCGCCGCAGGGCTTCGGCCAGGATCTGATCCTGCTCCGGAAAGACCGTGCGCAGGTCGAGGAGCACGCGATCGTCTTCCACCCGGGCGATGATGGGCGGATCCGAGTTGCGCAAGCGAGTAGATATTTCGTCGGCGTTGAAATCGAGCCGACTCAATGCCAGAACTCGCGTAGGCAGAACGGAAGATGGAGCCGCCCCACCGCCAATCACAGATTCTCCGTCGACTACGTCAACACTCCATTTGGAGCCACCAAAAACCAGCTTTTCTGCAATTATTTCGGCGCGCCTGCCGATGTCGCCTTTACTCAGCCGCATCATTCGCAAGATTGGAATGGCATCGTAATCGCGCTTGACATAGGACAGAAGTGTTCCCTCCAGCGCGGCATAGATCAACTTATCAACCCGTAAAGCGCGGAAGAGGGAGTTCTTTCGCATCCGTGCGATCAGATCGGCACGGCCAGTCAGCAATCCCGTCTGGGGACCACCCAGCAGTTTGTCGCCGCTATACGTCACGACGTCCACTCCGGCACGTAGACTGTCGACAACGCCATCCTCTCCTCTTACCCCGAAATTGTGTAGATCGATGAGCGCTCCACTACCCAGATCTTCCACAAGCGGAATGTTTTTCTTTCGGGCAAGCTCCACGAGGTCGCTGATTGCGGGCCGCTCCGTGAATCCCTTCATCTCGAAATTGGATCGGTGAACCCGCAACAGCACTCGCGTGCGATCGCCGATCACAATCTCGTAGTCGCTGATGCGCGTCCGGTTTGTGGTCCCCACCTCACGCAGAACTGCGCCAGATTTCGCCATCACGTCAGGGATGCGAAACGAGCCTCCGATTTCCACCAGCTCCCCGCGAGAGACAATGACCTCGCCTCCGTCGGCCAGCGTATTCAGCGCCAGCAGCACCGCGGCCGCGTTGTTGTTCACGACAATGGTGGAGATCGCCTGTGCAGGATCCCGCGACGTCGGGAACGATCCCGCATCCAAGTCGGCCAGCAGTTTTCGAAACAGCCGGTCCACATGAACGTCTCGCTTTCCGCGTTCGCCGGCTTCAACGTCGAATTCGAGATTGGAGTATCCACCCGCCGTTTCCGCAAGATGACTTAGCGCGGCTTGCGCCAGCGGAGCTCTCCCCAAATTCGTATGCAGAATTACTCCGGTCGCGTTGATGACCGAACGAAGTGAATAAGACAGCGATTGCACAACTTGTTTTTGAATCGCGCCGCTTAAATTTTCGAGTGCTAGGTGCAGCGCAGGGCGATCCAGCAAACCAGAACTGATTTCGTTGCGGATCCCCGAAAGCACCAGGCGGGCAGCTTCGGTGATTGCACTCTGACCGTGCGCGGCTATGAGCGTTGTGAGCGCGGGATGTCGGACCACCTCGTCCACTGAGGGCAGCTCTCGAAATAGCTCCGGTTTCGCCACGCTTTTCATCTCAATCATTCCCGGGCAGAGAGTGATTCCCGAACGTCAGAGCGTATGCAGATATGCAAGCAA
This sequence comes from uncultured Acidobacteriota bacterium, assembly GCA_963785865.1. GTDB lineage: Bacteria > Acidobacteriota > Terriglobia > Terriglobales > Acidobacteriaceae > Sulfotelmatobacter. Next base: position 63,634 of record CAWAXF010000013.1, read on the forward strand.
GTCCTGCAAGTCCTGCGCGTTCAGTTTCTGGCTGTACCCGGGCATCTCGTTGCGGCCGAGCCGGATGATATCCGAGACTCGCTCGTCATTCGCGGGCAATCCGCTCAACGAAAGATATTTGCGCTGAAATACTCCTTTAAGCCCGGGACCCTTCCTGCCCCGCGTGGAGTATGGCTCATGGCAGCGAGAACACTCGGCATCATATGTTTTTCGGCCAGCCGCTTGTTGAGGGTTCAACCCAAGTTCCGCATCCGACTTTCGCCGCTCGACTTCACATGCAGTGGTCGCGACGAGCGTAATGATCGCTAACGAGAATACAAAAAGACACGCAACCCCTCCTGTCGAAGCAACGCTCCATCTAGCTCTCAATCGCATCAGCCATCCTCGTGTATGGGCACTCAAGCCGCTTTACAATGATAGAGCAGGAATTGGGGGCCATATGGCAGTAGTGATCAAAAGAGTCTACGAAGCTCCCTCTCGCGATGATGGAACCCGTGTTCTCGTGGACCGTCTATGGCCGCGTGGCCTTACCAAGGCCGGAGCAGCAATCGATGAATGGCTGCGCGATATCGCACCTTCGAACGAACTGCGTCGCTGGTATCACGCCCAGCCCAATCAATGGCACGCTTTCCGCAAGAAGTACCTCAACGAACTGGCCCAGCCCGAATATCAGGATGCCTTGCACCGCCTGTTTGAACTGGCTCACGGGCGCCAACGACTGACCCTGCTCTTTGCGTCCAAAAATGAGACGCTGAATAATGCCGTCGTGTTAAAAGAGCTCCTGGAAGGAGCCCGAAAACCTCCGCGAGGAACGGGCGCAGGTGCAGTACATGCCTCGCGAAAACGCGCGGCGGTCCGCAAGAGATAGGCGTCAAGCGTGCTTTGAAGCGCGGCGAGGCTGCTGGATTGGCGACTGATTTAGAATCGTGCGCGCATGCGGCCCACCTTCCAATGGCACCTCGGTTCGCGCTCACTCGAACTGGGCAAGCGCACGCTGATCATGGGAATCGTCAATGTCACGCCGGACTCCTTCTCCGATGGCGGACGTTTTCTCGAGGTGGACAAGGCCGTCGAACATGCTTCACGGTTGCTGGACGAAGGCGCCGATATTGTCGACATAGGTGGCGAATCCACGCGTCCCGGGGCTCGTGTTGATACAGGAGTCTCTGCGAATTCAGAGCAGGCGAGAACGGTCCCTGAGGTTTCAGCGCAGGAAGAACTCGAACGCGTGATCCCCGTCGTTGTCGCCCTGAAGCGGACACGCCCTGCCGCAGTCATTTCGGTTGACACCTACAAAGCTGTAGTTGCCCGGGCCGCGGTCGGCGCGGGTGCGGAAATTGTGAATGATGTCAGCGGGTTCCGATGGGACCCCAAGATGCTCAGCACTCTCGCGGACCTCCGATGCGGCGCCGTCCTCATGCATATGAGAGGGCGTCCCGAGGAATGGCGCAGCTTGCCGCCGCTGAGAGACGTCGTCGGACTCGTGAAACAAGAACTTACGGAACTAGTCCAGAATGCTATTGCACAAGGAGTACATCGCGAACGGATTGTGCTCGATCCGGGCTTCGGTTTTGGCAAGAGCTTCGACCAGAACTATCCACTCGTTGCGCATCTGGACGCGCTACAGGAAATTGGCTTTCCCTTGCTTGCAGGTACCTCTCGGAAATCGTTCATAGGTCGCACCCTGGGAGGGGAAAAGAGTATCTCTCCAGCGGAGCGCCTGTTTGGGACGCTCGCTGCCGAAACCGCGCTGATCCTCAACGGGGCGCATATTCTGCGAACCCATTCCGTGCGAGCCTCAGCCGAAGCCGCACGAGTTGCCGACGCAACCCTGAACGCCACTTAAGCCGCTGATTTTCTTGCAAAGAAAATAATAGAGATTGATTTTCACCTGACGCTCGCTTCCTTGCGTTTCCCATGATCCAGCGACATCCGACGAGCGCGCTTTTCATCAAAATGTAAGAGCGACCTTTTACGGCTTTTGCAAATCTTCTTCCATGGACGAACTGAGCAAACTTGCCACCGATCCTAGAGTCAGCGTGCGGCGTGGTGGATCGCCAAACCCCGACGGCACCTGCGTGGTTTACTGGATGCAGCGCGCACAGCGGGGCATCGACAATCCAGCCCTCGATGTAGCCGTGCAAGCCGCCAATGCTCTGCGCAAACCTGTCCTGGTATTTTTCGCGCCGGTGCCGTTCTATCCTCACGCCAATCTCCGCCATTACATCTTTCTGAATCAAGGCATCCCCGACATAGCCGTGGCCTTATTCCGCAGAAGAATTGGATTCGTCCTGCGCCGCTATCCCGCACATAGTCTGCTGCAGTTCTGTGGGGAAGTGAATCCAGCACTGGTCCTCGGGGATGAAAATCCGATGCGCGAACCGGAAAGCTGGCGCCGAATGGCAGCAAAGAAACTAAGGATTCCTTTCTGGACCGTTGACGCCGATGTCATCGTCCCCTCCAAACTGCTGGAGAAACCTCAATACGCCGCGCGCACGATACGGCCCCGTTTGCAGGTACACCTGCGTGACTTCCTCGTACCTTCGAGCCAATCCCATTGCACGCGTCCCCTGCACTAAGCTCCCCCAATCGCTCGATCCGCAATGTGACATCACCCAAGGCTGGGCGCTGGATCGCTCGGTTGGGGCAGTCTCGAATTGGACCGGCGGTACCTCGGACGGCATGCGCCTGCTTCGGCTTTTTGTCAGGGAGAAATTGGCGGGCTACAGTACGCGGCGCAATCGACCGGAGATCGATCACACCAGTCATCTCTCGCCCTATCTCCACTTCGGACACATCAGTCCGATCAGCGTCGCGATTGCCGTCCAGAACGCCGATGTTCCATCCCCCGACAAGGACGCCTTTCTCAGCCAGATCATCACTTGGCGTGAGCTGTCGGTAAATTTCGTCCGCTCCAATCCGAATTACGACAACTTCGAATGCGCCGAGCCTTGGGCCCATCGCACACTGGCTGCACACTGCAAAGATCGACGGCCAGTGCTCTACAGCCCGAAGCAACTGGAAGATGCCGACACGCACGACGCACTGTGGAATGCCGCCCAGATGCAGATGGTCACGCAGGGATGGATGCACAACTACATGCGCATGTATTGGGCGAAGAAGATTTTGGAATGGACACGCACCCCCGCCGAAGCCTACCGGATCGCTGTGGACCTGAACGACAAATACGAACTGGATGGACGTGATCCGAATGGCTACGCAGGCATTGCCTGGGCTATCGTGGGCAAGTTTGATCGGCCGTGGTTCGAGCGCCCAGTTTTTGGACTCATCCGCTACATGTCCGCGGCGAGCACCGGCAGGAAATTCGACAGCAAAGCATACATCCGCCAGAATCTGTCAGAGCCATTGTTCGGCGCGCGATGAGGTGCGGTTTGGCAGACCTCAATCAGGAGTTCCCCTCAGAGCGGGATGTCTCCTTTAAAAAGATTTTCGCGAATCCAGCAGAATCGTGACCGGGCCCTGATTGATCAGTTCCACTTGCATCATCTCCTGAAAGCGTCCGGTTTCGCATGGCAGTCCCGCACGCGCGGACGCGCTCGACAAAATGGTCGTATAGACGGCGCGCGGAATCCGGCGGCGCGGCGTCATCAAACGAAGGCCTCTTGCCCCGTCGCACGTCTCCATAGAGCGTAAACTGCGAAACCGCCAGGACGCTGCCGCCAACCTCCCGCACGCTGCGATTCATCTTTCCGTCTTCGTCTTCGAAGATGCGCAGCCCGGAAATCTTTTCGGCGAGGTAATTCGCGTCCTGCTCCGTATCGCCATGTCCCACTCCCAGCAGCACCAGCAGTCCGCGCCCGATTTCGCCGCTCGTCCATTCGCCAATCAGCACTCTGGCGCGGCTCACCCTCTGCACCACAGCCCGCATACTCGTCCTGGATTGAACCTCGGCCTCGTTTGACCGCGACGATGGCCAACCGTTAGGATTTCAACGTGCAATCCCAACTTAACCACGGTTTTGCCCCAAACGACAGAACCCTTTCTTTACACTAATTCATCTGGACAATTAAACTACACACTCGCCTTTTTTCGTACTGCAGTGCGTATATGCTGGCAATGACATTGACGCAGAGAAAGTCAGACAGAGCGGCGCCAATGCGCCAGCGAAGCATCAGAATTCAAATCTATCGAGCCTAGCGAGGAGAACATGGCAGCCGTTGACGAGAAAGTAAAGCAGATCATTGTGGAGCAGTTGGGAGTGGATGAAGGCGAAGTCACCTCGAGCGCCTCTTTTGTGGACGATCTCGGCGCCGATTCGCTCGATACCGTCGAACTGGTGATGGCTTTCGAAGAAGCCTTCGATATCGAGATTCCCGACGAGGACGCGGAAAAGATTCGCACCGTGCAGGATGCCGTTGACTACATTGGCAAGCACGCCAAGGCAGGGAAATAATTTGGCCCGACGGGTCGTAGTGACAGGCCTGGGCATGATTTGCGACGTCGGGAATTCCTCTGAAGAAGTATGGAAGTCCTTGCTCGCAGGACGCAGTGGTGTGGCTCGCATCACCGGTTTCGACGCCAGCAACTTCGCCTGCCAGATCGCCGCCGAGGTCAAAAACTTCGACCCGCTAAATTACGTCGAAAAAAAGGAAGTGAAAAAGATGGCAAGGTTTATTCACCTGGCCATCGCTGCCTCGGACGAGGCCTTCAAAGCTTCCGGTCTGAAGATCACCCCCGAAAACGACGAACGCGTGGGCGTGCACATCGGCTCCGGCATTGGCGGATTCGATATCATCGAGCGCGAGCACTCGGCCTTGATCGAGGGCGGTCCGCGGAAGATCTCACCGTTCTTCATTCCGTCTGCTATCGTCAACCTCGCGGCTGGACAAGTCTCGATGCGGTTTGGAGCCAAGGGCCCGAACGAGGCCACAGCCACCGCCTGCACCACCAGCGCGCATTCCATCGGCGATTCGTTCCGCATTATCCAGCATGGGGATGCCGACGTGATGATCGCTGGCGGCTCCGAGGCTGCGGTAACCCCAATGGGCGTTGGCGGATTTGCCGCCATGCGCGCGCTTTCCACCCGCAACGACGATCCGGAGAAAGCCAGCCGGCCCTGGGACCAAGGCCGAGACGGGTTCGTCATCGCCGAGGGCTCTGGCATTGTGATTCTCGAAGAGCTCGAGCACGCCCGCAAACGCGGCGCTCCCATTCTGGCGGAAATCGTCGGCTATGGCATGTCGGCGGATGCCTATCACATCACCCAACCTGCCCCGGAGCATGAAGGCGGCTTCCGAGTCATGCGTAATGCTGTGCGCGACGCCCGGGTCACGCCCAACGTCGTCGGATACGTAAATGCCCATGGTACCTCGACTCCGATCGGCGACACACTCGAGGCTCATGCCATCCGAAATTTCTTCGGCGAGCACAAGGTACCTGTAAGCTCCACCAAATCCATGACGGGACACTTGCTGGGCGGTGCTGGAGGACTGGAAGCGGCGATCACGGTGCTCGCGCTTCGTGACCAGATTCTGCCGCCTACTATCAATCTGGAAAATCCCGATCCCGACACTGCCGGCATGGACCTGATCCCCAATCAGGCGCGTAAGGCGGAAGTCGAATACGCCATGTCGAACTCCTTCGGTTTCGGCGGCACCAACGGCGCCCTTCTGTTCCGCCGCTGGACAGAATAATCGTCCTCTTAATCTTCCACTCCGAGTGACCCGCCTGTTCGCGCGCGTTGCGAGAGGGGTGGTTTTCGGCTTTCTGCAGGTCTCTCCAGGAGTCCGATTACGATCAGCAATCCACAAATGCTCTGTTTACCGGAGCTTCGGCTCGTAATGTCCTATCTCGCGCCCAGCAAGAAAGAATAGTGGCCCTTTGGCGCGCACATGCATGGTCCTTTGGAACTTTGCAGTCGGTCTTAGCGGCTCCACAATGGCTGTCGAAAGTCGAGTCTTCCCGAACCATGGATAAAGCTTTCGCCGCCACTCTCGCACGCATCCCGATCTTCCCCCGAAAAGCTGCAGCCCGAGCCGCATTGGTAGGGTTAAGCGAAACTCATCAGGCCATGCTGGCTGAGAATTTCCGCCAGTTCAACATCGAAGCTGTGCCTGTGACTTCCGATGCGGCTGAGCGCCTGCGGAGAGAAAAATTTGAAGCCTGCGTACTCGCGCTCGGCGATGGCGCCGATCAAGTAATGGAATCGGTGCGCAGTTCGCCTTCGAACAGCCGCTGCATTATTTATGGGGTCGGAGGCAGCGCCCAGGTGGCGATGCGCTACTCGAAGTACGGAATCAATGCCATGTTCAATGAGCCGCTGGAACGTCCGGCCGCGCTCAAGCTGATTCGCGCCACCCGTATGCTCGTCCTGCACGAGTTCCGCCGCTACGTGCGCATCCCCGTAATGACGGAGGTCTGCATTATTGGGGACGGCCGCAAAATCGTGGGCAGCAGCATCGAGATGAGTTCAGGCGGCATGTCCGTGAAAAGCTCTGAAGATTTCTCCAACGGTACGAGTGTCGAAGTGTCGTTCGCCCTCATGACTCTGCCTCGAGTGAACCTGCGCGGTGCGATCTGTTGGCGCAAACCCAAATCTATTGGCGTGCGTTTCGACTCTACTGACGAGCGCCGTCTCAGAGTGAAGAGCTGGATCGATTCCTATCTGGAGAACTAAATCTTTCGCCCGGGCACTGGGCTGTTTTCAACCAGCGCTTCGTTTGGAATCAACCTTTGCTGAGCAGGGCTTTACAATGAACGCGTGAGCAGCGCCTCCGCATCGCACGACGTCGGCACCCACCCGGCCTCAGGCCCACGCCGATGGACACTGCGGCAACGCGTCGTTCTAAGCATCATTGTTTGGGCCGGCTACTGGTTCATTCGCCTGCTCGGGCCGACCCTGCGCGTCAGTGTCTCTTATGAAGAAGGGGCGCAAAAAACGCTGGATGAACGACCGCTGGTCGCCTCTTTTTGGCATTCATGCATGGTTCCCGCTACTTACATCTTTCGCAACATGGGGATTCGGGTGATGAGCAGCTTCAGCTATGACGGCGAATATATGGGGCGCATCATCAAGCGTTTCGGATTCGTTGCGGTAAAAGGCTCCAGCAGCCGCAATCCGATTCGCGCCCTGCTCGGCTTGCGACGCGCTCTCGATGAAGGTTGGACGGTAGCGTTCACCCTCGACGGCCCGCGCGGGCCCCGTCACAAAGTAAAACCAGGACCGGTGGGACTCGGGAAATCCTCAGGCCTTCCTTTGACCACGTTTCACGCTGCGGTTGAAAAAGCCTGGGTCCTGAATAGCTGGGACCGCATGATGATCCCCCATCCCTTCTCGCGCGTGCTCGTGCGCGTAGGCAAGTTGATTCATGTACCCAACGATGCAACCGGGCAAGATGTGGAGCGCTATACCGCCGAGTTGCAAGCGAGTTTAGATCGGGTTTGTGAGTATTCTGAAGCTAACGTCAGCAAGGTGGGAAGCAGTGAATTTCCGTACTACAAACGAAAGTGAGAGAGGTACAACTTACGTCTAAACGCTCCTACTCCATGGTAGCGCCCAGTTGCACGTAGCGATATTTCTTTCCATCCCAATACACCACGGAAGACGTGCTCTCTCCCGGACCCTGTTCTTCCATGTAGATGCCCAGCACGGTTCTCTTTTTCACTGAATAGCGCTTCACGCTCAGAGTTTTGAATGGCAGATTGATCAGGAGAAATTTTGCTTTCGGCTTCTCGGCTTGCCAGCCCTCCTTCTCTGCGCCGTGAACGATGAGCAAAGTCATGCCTCGTCGCTCGGGAACATCTGACGCGAAAGTTGACGTCACCTTGACATCCCCAAACCCCATGAAAGTGTCGAAAGGATCGGCAACCACAAAGCCGTACTCGTCCCGGTCGGCCATGGGATTCGTGCATTTCGCCGCAAGCATGAGATCGTCAACCCCGTCGCCGTCCAGATCTCCCACAAGCTGCGCATATCCCGGAAGCACAGTGCAGCTTTCGCCAAATTGCTTTTGAATGAACGCATTGCTAAGAGCTGGTGTTACGAACTTCGCAGGTGCAGGCGGCGGCAACTGCTTCTTGTCGGCGCCGAATGCGGCCAGACCTAGCAGCACGAGGCTAAAGAGAGCGAGGGAGAGACAGAAAAATTTGCGGGGCGACATGCCTAAACTCTAGACCGGATTCCACGCCGAAGATAGACGGCGACTGGTAACCAAGGTAATGGGTCGCGGGATGAAAGTGGCTAGAGACGCGGCAAGGTGCCGAGATCCTTCGCCTGCGCTAAGGAAGTGTGAGCATGGATCGTACGCTGTCTTAGCGCTTGAAGTGTTCCCAGCCGTGCGGTTTCAATTCACGGCTGCCACCACTGTCGTCGAGCAGCCTGATTTTGTGCCCGTTGACGATTCGCCCGATTTCCGTCAAGGCCACTCCAGCCAAGCGCTGAGGCACCGCCTTCCCAGGGCCGACGGTGAAGAGGAGTTCATAATCCTCGCCGCCATGCAATGCCAGCTCCAACCGGACTTCACGGGCAGGGTTCCCTATGCGCGCCCGAGGAATTCGTGTGGCGTCCATCTCCGCCCCGACTCCGCTCTCTTCACAGATATGACTCAGATCGGTGGAGAGTCCATCGCTGGTGTCGATCATCGCGGTGGCAATGCCCCTTTGCCGCAGAATGCGTCCAAGCTCAATTCGGGGCTCAGGATAAAAATGCCGTGGATAACTTCGGGGATCCGACTTTTTGGGAGGGCGGCCTGTCAGTTCAACGAGTGCCGCGGCTGAACCGCCCAGTCTGCCGCTCACAAATATGCGATCTCCCACCCGAGCACTCGACCGAAGTATGGCCTGACCCTTGGGAATGGCGCCAAGAACAATGATGTCCGCCAAAATGCCATTCGGAGACTCCGCAGTGTCACCCCCGGCCAGGACCACACCGTGCTGGCCTGCAAGCTTGACGAGGCCGCTCGTAAAAGCTTTTACCCAGGATTGCGACAGATCGCGCGGAAGGGCGAGGGATAGAAAGACGGCTACGGGCTGGCCTCCCATGGCGGCAATGTCGCTCAATCCTCTGCTCAGGCAACGATGGCCCACGGCCTTCGCGGGGTGCCAGTCCCGGCGGAAATGGATGTTCTCGAGGGTGAAGTCAGTAGTGACAAGGGAGTCGAGCCCAGCGGGAAACCGTATAAGGGCGCAGTCGTCCCCAATCCCGGCAATGATCGCAGGACCGGATTGCCGTCTGGAGTTGGCGGTTCCTCGTCCCGTGTCTCTGGTCACGCGCGATTCCACCATCCTGCGCAAGTGCGCGATCTGCGATCTTTCTGGCAGCGGCATGGCGCCATACTATACCGCCGGCAAGGCCCTGCTGCGGCGTGCGAGCATGGGCAAGTTCCCTGCCGTAACCTGTACCCTGGACCGTTATGGTTACCCGATCTTCCGTAACTTCACTAGGGTTTGTACCTCGTTGACAGGGGGAACCTACTTTGTTACCGTTAACCAGTCATTCACAAAAGACCTTTGGCCGGGGCTAAGTTCTGCAGGCAGTTGCAATTGCAGACGAACAGAAATCTCAGGTTCTGATCGGAGTTCCGGTAGGAAGTAGGGCGCGATCAAGTTCCATCCCAAGATGGGAGCGCAGCCCGAAGAGTCAGGTGGACCGAACAGGCTTTCTTGTAATTAAGAACTTGGCCTGAAGTTCCGGACCTGATGCTTCAAGATAAGAGGATCTGGATTTGCAGAAACGCTTCTACATCCTTTTTGTCGCCCGCGGGGACGACGGCACACTTCGCAAGATCTCCATCCCCGTTCATTATTTGTACATCTTTGCCATCGGGGCCGCGATCGGATTCCTCAGCCTTACCGGCATTGCCAGCTCTTATACCCGCATGCTGCTGAAGGTTTCGCAGTTCAACCAGCTGCGAACCGAAAAGGATCAACTAAAGTCCAACTATTCGCGCCTGGAACAAGTTGCGAAAGAACGGGATGTGCAGTTCGCCTCGTTGGGGTCTATCGCCAGCGAAGTATCGGCACTCTACGGACTCAAATCCGAGCCTAGTCTAGCCACTGCGGGCGGCGATACGATTCACGACGTGGACATCACACTTTCACTCGACCAGCTGCACGCGCTGCGCACTTCAGCTTTAACTGGTGCCACGATGGTCGGCCTGACCATGGGTCTTACCCGGAATGCCACCACGGCCGACTGGATTAAGGCCAACTCAGCTCCGAATGTCTGGCCGGTGGAAGGCCAGGTGACCGGAAGCTTCGGCGAACGTATCGATCCATTCAATGGTGAGGGTGCTTTCCACAGCGGAGTTGATATCGGCAGCAGCTACGGGGCCCAGATCGTTGCACCGGCGGACGGCATCGTAACCGCCACAGAGACTCTGGGTGGCTATGGCAAGGTCATCATGATCGACCATGGCAATGCCATCTGCACCCGTTACGGCCACCTTTCCGGATTCGCGGTGACCTCAGGACAGAGGGTTCAGAGGGGCGACGTGATCGGTTATGTTGGCGAAAGCGGCCGGTCCACGGGTCCCCATCTTCATTACGAAGTCCGCATCAACAACACCCCCGTGAATCCCTATAAGTACCTCCGCATGACGTTGGCCCACAGCGGTGGCTTCGCAAGCGGTAGCTAACCAACCTTAAAGCGCATTCCGCAGACACTGCCTGTTCGGCCGAGAGAAGGCATTGGTTGCTTCGATCGGAGATTTCCTGTAAGTCCAGCAGCCAAAAAGGCATCATTCTGCATTACCTCGGTAATGAGCCGCACTCAAGAACCCTTCGAGAACTGAATACCGTCGGCGCTAACATATCCACAAGCCCCCCGGTGATGAAAGCAGCAGCCCTCCGGCTGCCTGCTTTTGAGGAGCTATGGAAACTCCCGAGGTCAAGCGTTTTGGCCGGTACGAAATCGCGGCAGAGCTGGGACGCGGCGCCATGGGCGTCGTCTACAAGGCTCGCGATCCGCAGATCGACCGTTTCGTCGCGGTAAAAACGGTTTCGCTGTGGGGCCAGGAACCGGAGGAAGAAAAGGAGTTCCGGCTCCGCTTCGCCAATGAGGCACAAGCCGCCGGGCGGCTCCACCATCCCGGCATCGTCTCGGTTTTCGACGTAGGCGAGGATCCCGAAAATCAGGATCCATACATTGTTCTCGAATTTGTTTGCAGGAGAGTCGCTGCAGCGCATTCTGGCTCGGGAAAAGAAGTTGCCGTTTGCCAGGGCCCTGAAGCTAGCCGAGGAACTTGCGGACGCTCTGGAATACGCCCACGCACAAGGCGTTGTGCATCGCGACATCAAGCCCGCCAACATTCTGGTGACTGAGGACGGACATGCCAAGATCGCCGACTTTGGCATTGCCAAGCTGAATCTCGCCCACTTTACGATTCCTGGAAAAGTGCTCGGCACCCCCGCCTACATGGCTCCAGAGCAGTTGAGCGGCGAAGGGTCCGATGGCCGCTCCGATCTTTTTTCTCTGGGAGTAATTCTCTACGTGATGGTGACTGGGCATTCTCCCTTTCCCGGCAGCAGCGCCACGACAGTTTGCTTCAAAGTAGCCAATCGGGAGCCTATGGCCGCAAGCGCTTTGGATATGAGCCTGCCTCCGCAGATAGACGCGCTCATCTCGCGGGCGATCGCCAAGAACCCTGAGGACCGCTACCAACGCGGCGCGGAGCTAGCAGATGATCTCCGTATCCTGCAGCAGTCGTTCACGTCAGGATCGACTACCACATCGCTGCGAACCCCGCTCACCACCAACTTCCACCTCTCGCGCATTGGTAAAGCCGGTACAAGTTCGGCTCCGGTAGCGGCCATCTCGCAGGCGCAGAAGGTAGTTCAGTACATTCTTTTCAAGGCTCCAGTTCGCGACCTGATTCTGGGCGCTGCCACACTCGTTGTACTCGTAATCTTAGGAGCACAATCAAAGCTGCTCCTGACTTCGCCGAAAGCAGCCACTAGCGCGGGAGAGCCTGTTGTCGCGTCCACGAGCACCCCGGTCCGTGTGGCGCCCAGTTCAGCGCTCGCCACTACAAGCGTCGGGTCCCCAACACCCCACCCGTCGCCCACAGTTGCGAAAGCTTTGCGGCGCCCGAAGATACCTGCGACGGCACTCGCTCCTGCTAAGAAGCCGGAGACAGCAGCACGCTCGGCTACCCTGGATCTCGCAGTGCAACACCAATTCAAGGACGCCACTCTTTTCCTCTACGTTGATGGAAACCTCGCTATCACCCGGGCGCTACACGGCGCTGTGCAGAAGAAACTCGTTGTCTTTAATGGAGTGCGAGGCGTCGAATCTGAAACCGTCCAAGTGCCGGCAGGACGGCACGTACTTCGCATTCGGGCACTGTCCACTGATCAGACCACAGACCTCTCCAAGACAGTGACAGCAGACTTCGTAGCGGGAGACGCCAAATCGCTCCAAGTCACCTTCGAGAAGCACAATACGCAACTGCGGCTCACGTGGCAGTGACAATTCGCTACGGATTCCCATGGATCTTCACGGATACACCCCTCAAGATACGGGTCTGAAATCCTCAGATTTGTTGGATACGTCGCGTTTATTGACGCAGTCCCATCCAGTTTTCCGACACGACGAGAGAATTCCCGGGGTTCTGCGGGTCGTACTTGACCGAGGTGTGCAGTCCTAACCTGCAGGAATGCAAATTGATCCAGTGCCGGAGATAGGTCACGTCCTGAGAACATTCGTAGGTCACGCCAGCCACGTCGTACTTATAGATGAGCATTACGGCGGCGTGATGATTGTTGGCAGCCGCCAGTTCCTGGACGTCGATGACCGTCCCATCGGTGATGCGGCCCGTACCCTCCAGCCACAAGCGCCTTTCCTTCTCCAGTTCATCGGGCGGCTTCGCCCTGGGGCGTAGAAGGGCGTACGTTCCCAGCAAGGCCGCGACGCCAGCGGTCACCAGTCCATAAAGTCGAAGCGAATCCATACAGGGTGGGTTTTGAATCGGCTGGGACTCTCTCCGACTCCTCCATCAGCATAAGCTGAACCCAACACCGTTGGAAGTGGTTTGCAGGTTACGGAGGTGCCACCGCCTGTGCAAAACTCGTTGAGCACATCGAAACCGTCTTCTGTTCTAAAATCACCGGGCCGGGTGCCCCCATTTCTCTCACGTCCGTGCGTCAAGGTGGGGATCTCGACCAGGACACGCGCCGACCTTTTTTCGGGGGTATTCTTTGGATCATTTCTCAATTCGCAATTTCGTATGGTGCATTTTCTTAACTGTGGCATTCACAGCGTCTGTGATGGGAGTCCCTGCTTCAGACAAGAATGCTGACCATGACTGGCCCATCTACGGCGGCAATCCAGAGAATAATCATTTCTCTCCGTTGAAGCAGATCAACCGCAAAAACGTGAAAAAGCTTCACGTGGCGTGGACCTTCGACACACAGGAACCTGGTGGTCTGCAAACCAGCCCCATCGAAGTCAACGGAGTTCTCTACGGCATCACTCCGACACAAAAGATCTTTGGCGTCGACGCAGCCAGTGGCAAGCTCCTCTGGAAATTCGATTCCGGAGTCAAAGGTACGCAACCGGATCGCGGCCTCACCTACTGGTCGGACGGAAAGGAAAGCCGGATCCTTGTCGGGGTGATGAACTTCCTGTATGCCCTTGATGCTTCAACTGGCAAGCCCATCCCCAGTTTCGGAAAAGATGGCCGCATCGATCTTCGTGAGGACTTGGGACGTCCTCCCGCCGATCAAGTTATCTATCTCACCAGTCCCGTCGTCCTCTACAAGGACTTGATGATTGTCGGGGGCCGCGAGTCAGAAACGCTCCCTGCCTCTCCGGGTGATATTCGCGCGTACGAGATTCGCACCGGCAAGCTGCGTTGGTCCTTCCACACCATCCCTCACCCCGGCGAATTCGGCTACGATACCTGGCCCCAAGATGCGTGGAAAAATAGCGGCGCCGCGAACAACTGGACCGGAATGACTCTCGACCCGCGCACCGGGATCATCTACATTCCGACGGGCTCTGCAGCTTTCGACTTTTATGGCGGAGACCGCTTGGGCGACAACCTGTTCGCCAACTGCCTCCTCGCCCTGAACGCCGAAACTGGAGAGCGAATCTGGCATTTCCAGGCCGTGCACCATGACATGTGGGATCGCGACTTCCCCACACCGCCGATTCTGGTGACGCTGAAGCACGATGGGAAAAAGGTGGATGCCCTCGCGCAAAACAGCAAGCAAGGATTCGTTTTTCTCTTCGATCGCACCAACGGCAATCCGCTCTTCCCCTTGGACTGCCGGAAGTATCAGCCCAGTGATGTACCTGGCGAAATCGCCGCTCAGCAGCAATGTTTGCCGACCAAGCCCGCGCCCTACGCGCGTCAACTCCTCACCGAAGATCTCCTTACCAACCGCACCCCCGCGATGCATCAGTGGGCTCTCGACCGCTTTCGGACCTTCCGCAGTGAAGGACAATACGCTCCATTAACCACAACAAAAGAAACGGTCATCTTTCCCGGTCTGGATGGTGGCGCCGAGTGGGGTGGACAAGCTGTCGATCCCGACACGGCCATCATGTACGTCAACGCCAACGACGTTGCCTGGACGGGGCGCCTTGCTCAAACCACTCCTGCGGAAGCCGAGCAGAACAGCCCCAAGGGTCTCTACATCAGCCAGTGCTCGATCTGCCACGGGGAAAGCATGGCAGGATCTCCTCCAGCAATTCCGTCGCTGGTGGTTGCAGGCAAGCGCCTGTCGGGAGAAGAGATTACCGAGACCATCAAGAATGGCAAAGGCCGGATGCCCGGTTTTTCCAATCTGCGCGACGACCAGATCTCGATGTTGGTGTCCTACGTTATGAGCGGTGGCGTCAAAACTCAAGGTGAAAACAAGGAAGTGACCAGCTCCGGGCCGCCCCTTCCCAACATGCCGTACCACTTCACCGGATACCTGCGCTTTTACGATCCCGACGGGTACCCAGCGGTTGCAGCTCCCTGGGGAACGCTGAATGCGATCAACCTGAATACGGGCGAATACCTGTGGAAGATTCCTTTTGGGGAGTATCCGGAGTTGGCGGCGCAAGGCCTGAAAAATACGGGCACGGAAAACTATGGCGGGCCGCTGGTCACCGCTGGAGGTCTTCTGTTGATCGGCGCAACCAACTATGACAAGAAATTCCATGCCTTCGATAAATCTAACGGCAAGCTGTTGTGGGAGACTACTCTCCCATTCGCAGGGAATGCCACTCCGATCACCTATCAAGTTAAAGGCCGGCAGTATGTAGTAATCGCCGCGGGTGGAGGAAAAGACCTGAAGTCAAAATCAGGCGGAGTCTACGTAGCGTTCACGGTGAAGTAGCAGGGAGCTTCTATACTGCGCGAGGGAGCCACGCAGACGTTGTTTTGTCAGGGAGCAATCGCTATTTGGTTGTGGCGCATGCGTTCTTGCTAACCATCTCGACGAATCCGCCTTCAGGACTTTTGCCAAATTGATCGTCGTGGGAAGCCTTCTTGCTGACGACGATCCGCCCGCTCCGGTCCCGGGTATAAAACCATTCACTACTCGGGGTGACCTGTCCGTTGCTGCAGTTGATGCGAACGCGCGCACGCATCTCGACAAACGGCCCCCCTTGAGGAAGATTTGTAGGCTTTTTGTATTCCACGCGGACCAGGGCGGAACGTTGATTCTTCTTCAAGATCCGCACAGCACCCAAAAAGACTCGGTCCCCCGCAGCGGTCTCACCGATTGGCCTCCAATCCGCGGCAGCCATCACTAGGCTGACGACCAATATGGGCGCGATAACTGCTGCGACAATGATAAGAACTTTCTTCTTCACCCTCGACCGGCCCCAAGCCTATTGCGCCCCCTACTGTGGGCTATTGAAACGATTCTGTCAATCTGGACGGCAATCCGGCCGGACGTGCTATGTTTATGGCGCAGTCCGGAACCCGAGCCTTTGCCCATGGAACCCCTTCACTACACGATCGTCGAATCACCCATCGGGCCCCTGTTTGTGGCGGCTTCCGATCGTGGTCTGGTCGCGCTCGAATTCGACAAGCGGCTTCCCGGACAGCAGACGATTCGCCCCAATCCACGTGATTTGCGGGCTGAGAACAGCACCGTGCACTTTACAGAGTCTGCCAGTGCAATGTGCGCATACGCCCGGCAACTTGAAGAATATTTCGCCGGGCAACGCCGGCATTTCGATTTTCCGCTGGATCTGCGTGGAACCGATTTTCAGTTGGCCTGCTGGCAGGCCTTACTCGCCATCCCATATGGAGAGACGAGAAGCTATGCCGATATTGCCCGCGCTGTCGGCCGTCCTCAAGGGTTCCGGGCGGTAGGCATGGCCAACAATCGCAACCCAGTGGCAATCGTCGTGCCCTGCCACCGCGTTATCGCGTCAGACGGTTCGCTGTGCGGCTACGGCGGGGGCCTTGAAATCAAACGTAAACTGCTGGAACTGGAAGGAGCGCTCAGCGGAACCCTGGCGGCCTGAAAATCTTGATTGTTGAAATTTGATGGTCGAATAAAGCCTGATCAAAGTGACGCTTTATTCAACAATCAATCAGCAACAATCAATTCCGTCGCACAACTCTTTGTCCACCGCAACCCAGACCAAATCCTCCTCCCTCCGCAAGGCGGGCCTCTTTTATCTCGTATTCGTAATGTTCTCCTACACCACGGGAGGCCCCTTCGGTCTGGAAGATATGGTCACGACCTCGGGACCGGGGGTGACGCTGCTCTATCTGTTGCTCGTGCCGCTCTTCTGGTGCATCCCGGTCTCACTCGTGTCAGCCGAACTCACCACGGCCATGCCGGTTGAAGGTGGCTTCTATCGCTGGACACGTGCCGCCTTTGGGGACTTCTGGGGTTTCCTCGCGGGATGGTGGAACTGGTCCGCCTCCTTCCTGCTGGGCGGCGCCTACGCCGTGCTATTCGCGGACTATTTTGCTTACTACCATCCAATGATGCCCTGGTGGCAGCACTACCTGCTCTCGCTCACACTGATTGCATTGTTGACTTGGATCAACGTTCGCGGAATCCAAATGGTCGGCCAAGTCGCGACTGCGCTCGAGATCTTCATCTTCCTCCCGGTCGTGACAATGGTAGTTCTTGGGCTGGCGCACTGGCATCGCAATCCCTTCCATCCCTGGGTAGTTCCGCACCAAGCCAGACTCAAGGTCTTTGGGGTAGGACTCGCCCTCGGACTCTGGCTCTATTCCGGCTATGAACAACTCTCAACAGTCGCGGAAGAAGTGGAAAACCCACAGAAAGCGTATCCTCGCGCGTTAGCGTTAGTTGTCCCATTGTCGGTTGCTGCGTACTTTCTGCCCACCTTCGTCGGGCTGGCATCCGCCGGAAACTGGGATCAATGGCACACCGGATTCTTCTCCGAGGCCGCCCGCCTCATCGGTGGCCCGTGGCTCGGGACCTGGATGGCGTCGGCGGCGATGATCTGCAGCGTGGCGCTCTTGAACAGCACCATCCTCACGACCACAAGAATGCCTTTCGCCATGGCCGAAGACGGATACCTGCCGCAAAGGCTGACCCACAGGCACGCGCGTTACGGCACGCCATGGCTGGCGATCATTGCCTCCGCCGCGATCTATGCCCTGCTGTCGTGGAAGAGCCTGGGGCAATTGATTTCCGTCTACATCTGGTTGCGCTCGGCGACGACGGTGCTTACTGTGCTGTCCGCCTGGAAACTTCGTCGCACGAAACCAGACCTGCCGCGCCCATTCGTCGTCCCCGGGGGGCGAGCAGGGTTGCTCTATGTTGTGGGTGCGCCTGTTCTGATGGCCATCGTTGCCCTTGTCGGGGGCGATCGCTTCGCCAGCGTCGGCGGAGCAATCGCCATACTCATGGGGCCACTCGTTTATTTTCTCCTCAAGCGCACAGCAAGCCCTGCTCGGGATTGACCTCTCTCCCGAAGTGTTACACGCCCTTCGGAATGCCTTCAAAGCTGATCGCATTAATGCTTCAGCTCACCCAGTCCAAAAACTTGTACCACGCCCCCACTGCCGGCAGGAACCATGGCTTCCCGTCATATGCCCCGAATGGCGCTCCTGGAAACGGAATCCCCACAAAAGGATTTTCCACCTGATCTCCCGCCATCATC
The DNA here is from genome assembly GCA_963785865.1 of uncultured Acidobacteriota bacterium. Classification (GTDB taxonomy): domain Bacteria; phylum Acidobacteriota; class Terriglobia; order Terriglobales; family Acidobacteriaceae; genus Sulfotelmatobacter. The sequence goes on from CAWAXF010000013.1 coordinate 81,686, forward strand.
TCGGCGACTTTCTGTCCCTGGTAGGTGGCCATCGCTACGCCGTGCCCCGCGTATCCGACGGCGTAGTACATGCCATCCATCTGCCCCGCGTGCGGCATAATGTCGAAGGCGAAATCCAGTGTTCCACCCCACGCAAATTCAACCCGCGCATCGATCAACTGCGGATACACCTGAATCATCCCGCGCCGAAGAATCTCGGCACTGCGGCGGATCGTCCGCTCGCTCTCGGGAAAAAATGCTGCGCGCCCGCCGAACAACATCCGCCGGTCCGGCGTGAGCCGGTAATAATGCAGAAAGTGCTTCGAATCGTAGATCATGCGATTCCGCGGACTGAGTTCCCGCGCCAGAGACGCAGGCAGCACCTCCGTCGCGATGATGAACGATCCAATCGGAATCAGCTTTCTTTGTAAAGCAGGGGTCGCCGCTCCGGTATATCCGCTCGTCGCCACGAACACCTCGTGCGCCCAGAGCGATCCGCGAGCCGTTATCAGCTTCCATCCGACCTCACCTCGGGAGTCCCGCTGGATCGCCTGAACGGATGCATGCTCGAAGATCTCCACGCCGGCCTTCAAAGCACTCTCCGCCAGTCCTGCAACGTACCGTGCCGGATTGCATCCAGCGCTTACCTCATCCACGATCCCGCCGTGATAAAGCGTGGAACCAATCTCGTCGCTCAACTCGCTCTTCGCCAGGACCTTGAGCTTGTGATTGAACTCCACCTCGATCAACTCTGTCTGCCGCTCGTAATTCTCAAAATGTTTTTGTTTGCACGCGACCTCCAGATGGCCGCAACGTGAGAAGTCGCAGTCAATCCTCTCCTCCTGGACAATTTGCTCAACGCAATCGATTGAGGCCAGCGATGCCGCATACATCCGGCGTGTCCGCTCCCTCCCATACATCGAGATGAGCTTGTTGACCCCAAGCTTCATCCCGGTGAGGACCATGCCTCCATTCCGCGAACTGGCACCCCAGCCAATCGTGTTCCTTTCCAGCACCGCCACGCGCGCGCCGCGTTTAGCCAGGGTCCGCGCAGCCGAAAGCCCCGTGAACCCTGCTCCAATGACCGCCACATCCACCACCTCGGGCAAAGGACGAGAATTCTCGGGAGCAGGGAATTGCGCGGTAGTAAGCCAGTAGTTCTGTTCCTGCATAAGGTGTATGAAATGGGCTTCGCCCAAAGGCTAATCAGCAGATTTCGGACCGAGCATTCTATCCGAGAAGCCGCGGCAGTACATGTACTCGCGGTCACTACCAACCCGGATTTCGTCCCCTACGGTAATCTTGCTGCAGTTACCCCGTCCCCCTACTCTGGATAGGCATGGATCTTCGCTGCTTTTTGTTTTCCTCCGACCAGGGGACGGCTGCGAACCTTCGCCAGATTTTGTCCGGTCTCGGCGTCGAGGCAGAATCGTGTGCCGACGCTGTCGCCGCAGTCGAGCGAATAACCAGTCAACCTTTTCAGCTCGTCATCATCGATTGGGATCAACAGCCGGAGTCCGCTCTGCTTTTGAACACCGCGGGGCAACGAAAAGCCGCCGACCGTCCGCTCACTTTGGCAATTGTGAGTAATGACGCAGATGCGCCGAAAGCGCTGCACGCCGGGGCTAACTCATTACTTCGCAAGCCGGTTGTCGTGAGCCAGGCGCGGGAGACTCTGACCACCGCTCGTGATCTGCTCGGTTCCAAGCAGGGAGCGACAGGGAACGTGCCGCGCGCTGCCATGGTACCCGCGGTGCCACCTTCAACCTTGGTTCCAGGTCCGACTAGCCAAACTACTCTGCGCGCGGGTGACTTTTTGCAAGGGGCTAGCCCCACCCCCGGTGGGCTTTTCGAGGCCGAGACCAGGGTTCCGGGCCTATCAGAGGAGTCGAGCCACGAGATTTCCCCGTTAAAGGATTTAGAGCCGGTAGCCTCCGCTGTGGCCGAAGAAAGAACGCCTGAATCCGTCGCCCTGCCACCGCGTGCCAGAGGATTGGAGTGGTACCTAAAGAACCGAGCGACCGGGCAGCCGTCGGGAGCCTCCGCCGCCGCACCGGCTCCAGCCCCCGTGCTTCCAACGGCGCCTAAGCCTACGCCAAAACCCGAGCTTCTTGGCTACGACCAGACATCCTCTTTCGCGCCCGCACCGGTGCAGGCTGCACCCGGTGTGGACCGCACACCCAAAGGTCGCCAACCGATTGTTCCGGAACACAGGGAACAAAGGAAGGAAGCCGAATTATTCGCCTACATCCAAGGAGAACAAAAGTCTGGCTCCTCCGGAGCGGCTGCCTCGGGTTTCGGACTCGCCAAGCGCGCCATTGTTCCTGCGTTCCTCCTCGCAGTCATCGCCATCATCGCAGCGCCGCAGGCTCCTTGGCATTCGCATCTGGAAGGCTTCTGGCGGAGTGGGCGCCAAACGATCCACGCCTGGCTCAACCCTCAGCCAGCTACCCCCACGCAAGCCCCCATCGCTCACGAAACTTTTACGCGTCCGGGAGACGAATACAAACTGCCCGTGGCGGAACCGATTCCTGATGCCACCACCGACCCCTCTCAGATCGAGGTCGTTCCGGTAATCGATCCTACAGTTAAGAAGCCCAACAACCCCCAAGGCGGAAACGCTATGGATGCATCAGCCGTCCCGGCGGAGGGACCAAGCTCGCCAGCGGAGACTCCGGGTGTGACGCCGACGACGCCGAATCTGGACACTCAACCGCAAAACACTAAGGCAGACCCTTTCCGTCCAACCGTGGTTCCTGCCAATGCAGCTCCACAGCCCCTCGCGAGCGTGACCGGATCACCTGTTGTCACTCATTCTGAACCCAGCCCGGCTGCAATCGCGGCGGCGCCCACCGTCGCTTCGCCCAGGTCTGTGCAACCGCGGCCACCATCCTCTCCCGGCGTAATTCCTCAAAGTCTGAAGTCGCAACTTGCCCCCGCCAACACAATGATCGGCGGTAACAAACCCGCAGACTCGGTTCCACCCCCAATTGAACCCGTCGCCGTTCCCGAATCCAGCGAGCGCGCCTTGATCACAGAGAGTTCGGCTCCCGCTTACCCGGCTACGGCGAAAGGACAGCAGGGCTTGGTAGTCTTGCAGGTCCTGATCGCCAGGGATGGCTCAGTTCAGGACGCAAAATTCATGCAGGGATCCCTCCTGTTCGCTCGCAATGCCATCGATGCCGTCAGACAATGGAAATTCAAGCCGTATTCCATAAACGGACATCCGGTTTCGGTCCTCACCCAGATAACCATCCGGTTCAAGCCAGCACAATAACTGTAAGTTGTTTGTTTTGTTGAGCGCCTTCCGGCTTGCAGCAGTTCTGCACGCACCCTGCGGTTCTCGGCGAAAGACTCGGCTCACGCGTTACCGAAGAGGCTCAAATAGAGCAGCCCAGGTGTTCCGGCTGGCATCTAGAGATATAATGATCTAAGTTCGCGGGAAGCAATTCCTTCCGGAAGAAGATCCAAAAAAGATGTCAATGAAAACCAAAGCAGCGATTCTCGTCAGTTCTTTTGCTGTTCTTCTCTTCGTCGTTGTCGGATCTATGGGAGGCGTCCACGCCTCTTCCAACGATGGCTCCTACCGCCAGATGCAGGTTTACAGCGAAGTACTTTCGCGCATTCGCGGCGAGTACGTGGAAGAACCTAACATTCCCAAGGTCACCGATGGCGCGTTGCATGGACTTCTGGAATCACTGGACTCCAACTCCAGCTATCTGACTCCCGAGGCCTACAAGACATTCAAGACCCACAAAGTGGAAGGCAAGGCAGGGATCGGCGCAGTGGTTTCCAAGCGGTTCGGATACGCGGCGGTCGTCGCAGTTCTCCCGGGATCCCCCGCCGAAAAGGCTGGCATCGAACCTACCGATATCTTCGAGGCGATTGAAGGACAGAGCACCCGCGACATGTCACTGCCTGAGATTCATAGCCTGCTCGCTGGCGCTTCCGGAACAACTCTCAATGTGCAAGTAGTTCGCGCTCGCAAGGCGGAGCCTCAGAAAGTTACTATCACGCGCGACGTTGTGAGTATGCCTCCTGTCTCCGACAAAATGATCGACGATGGCGGCATTGCCTACGTGAAGGCCGAAGCCCTGACCAAGGGCAAGGCGCAGGAAATCGCGTCCAAGGTCAAGGGCCTGGAAAAATCCGGCGCGAAGAAGATCCTGCTTGACCTCCGCAACTGTGCTGAAGGTGACGAGAGCGAAGGCGTTGCCGTCGCGAATCTGTTTTTGAACCACGGCACCATCACATATCTCCAAGGCCAGAAATTCCCGCGCGAAGCGTTCAATGCTGAGCCCTCGAAGGCCGTCACGACTCTTCCCATGGCGGTACTTGTCAATCGAGGAACATCGGGCGCGGCGGAAATTGTTGCGGCTGCGATTCTGGAAAACGCGCGTGGCGATGTGGTCGGCGACAAAACCTTCGGCGACGGTTCGGTCCAGAAGACGATTGATCTGCCGGATGGCGGCGCTCTGATTCTTTCCATCGCGAAATATTATTCGCCGAGCGGCAAGGCAATCCAGGATGCCGCGGTCACGCCCAACGTAGTAGTCGCCGATGTTCCGGATGAAGTAGGTGCAAGCGAGGATGAGGACGGCGCTACGCCTCAGCCAGAAGAACAGGCGAAACCTAAGAACACGGTCGACGATCAGCTCAACAAAGCCGTAGAAGTGTTGAAGAGCAGGGCCAGCTAACCACCTTCGGTTCACGTGCAAAGGACGGCGTTTACCGCCGTCCTTTGCGTTTTGCAGTATCCAGATTTCCGAGCACCAACGCTTTCTTCTTTGCGGGCTTGATTCATGTCTCGCTTTTTCTGGTGCAGGCTTCCGCGGACCTGGCGAATGCAACGCCGCGGGTAGACTCCCCGGCTGTTTCAGGTTCCGAACTGGGCTCACGCTAGCACCGGGCGCTCACGCCCGACTGTAACTAAATTCTCGCCCGGCAAGGTGCTATCCTGACCTCATCGAGGCATGAGAACCCTCTACGAAAATCTTCCTGAGGTCGAAATCGGAGGCCGCAAGCTTGTCGGACGCGTCCTTTTCGGCCTTCTCGTGCTCGTCTCCGTCCTCGTCGGCGCCACCGCCGGCCTGCTTCTGGTTTACACGAACGATCTACCTCAGGTAGACGCTCTGGAGGCCTACCGCCCCAGCTCCATCACAGAGATCTACGATGATCACGGCGCAGTGATTGGATCGTTCGCGCTGCAGCGCCGCGTCGTCGCCAACTACGACGACTTTCCCCAGGTCCTGCGGGATGCTCTCGTATCCACCGAAGACAAGGACTTCTATAGCCACACCGGAATCAACTTCTTCCGCATCGCCGGCGCCGCTTATCGCGATATCGAGTCCGGCGGCAAAGTGCAGGGTGCATCCACGCTGACCATGCAACTCGCCCGCAATCTGTTCCTCTCGCCCGACCGCCGCTGGCAGCGCAAAGTGCAGGAAGCCATGCTCGCCATCCAGATCGAGCGGCGCTTCACCAAGCCGCAGATCTTCACGCTCTATGCCAACCAGATTGCTCTTGGCCATGGCGTGTACGGATTTGAAGCCGCATCCGAGTTTTACTTCAGCAAGACCGCCAAGCAGCTAACCCTGCCCGAAGCGACGCTACTAGCGGGGCTTCCCAAGGGGCCGTCCTACTATTCGCCGATCAATCATCCGGATCGCGCCATGAAGCGCCGCAACCTGGTCATCAACGCCGTGCTCGAAGACGGTAAAATCACCGCGGCCCAGGCTGACGAGGCACGTTCCGTACCGCTCGTGTTGCATCTGGCGCACGATCCCAACTCGCTGGCTCCTTATTTCGTCGAAGAGATTCGCCGTTATCTCGAAGGGAAGTACGGAACCGATCAGGTCCACGAAGGCGGACTGAAGGTTTACACCTCACTCGATGTGGACATGCAGAAGGCCGCCAATCAGGCGGTCCTCGACGGCCTCGCGGCCTACGAGCGCCGTCATGGCTGGAAGAATCACCTTGAAAACATCATTGCCAAAGGCATCGATCCCTCGAAATACTTCAACTCCGATTGGGATGACGAACAGCAGGTCAATGCATACGTGCACGCCTTGGTGACCTCAGCCGGCACGGGCATCGCCACCCTGAAGTTCGGCCCCTACACCGCCGCTCTCGGACAGTCCGACGTCGCCTGGACTGGTCAAAAGTTGGCCAATATTCTTAAGCCCGGGGACATTTGCTACGTGAAGATTCTCTCGCTCGGCAACAACGGGGCCGCCAAGGTAGCCCTCGAGCAGGACTCTGGAGCGCAAGGTGCGCTGCTTGCCATCGACAATGCAACCGGCGGAATCAAGGCCATGGTCGGCGGACGCGACTTCAACGACTCCAAATTCGATCGCGCCACGCAGGCCTTGCGCCAGGTCGGCTCCTCGTTCAAGCCTTACGTCTACACGGCGGTGATCGACCAGGGGGCCACGCCCGACGACACAATCCTCGACGAACCTGTCAGCTTCGAAACCCCTTCCGGCCCATACACGCCTCATAACTACGATGAGAAATTCGAGGGCATCATCACACTGCGCCGCGCTTTGGCGCAGAGCCGTAACATTCCCGCGCTGAAACTCGCCAGTAAAGTTGGCATCAGGAACGTTATTGATTACACCGCGCGCTTTGGCATCAGCTCCAAGCTTCCGCCTTACTTGCCGGTTGCGCTGGGATCCGCGGAAATCACCCTCCTCGAGCAAACCTCCGCCTACAGCGTCTTTCCCAACGACGGCGTCCGCGTCACCCCACGCTACATCATGCGTGTTACCGACTACGAAGGGCGGGTGCTCGAAGAAAATTTTCCCGAAGTGAAGGACGTCATCAGCGAGCGCACGGCTCGAATCATGACCGGCATGTTGCGCGAAGTGGTTTTGCACGGTACGGGCGTTGCTGCCGCCCGGCTGCCGTTTCCTGTCGCCGGCAAGACCGGCACGACGAATGATTTCACCGATGCCTGGTTCGTCGGCTTTTCACCTACCATGACCTGCGGAGTCTGGGTCGGCTACGATGAAAGAAGATCGCTAGGCGCAAAGGAGACCGGCGCCCACGCCGCCCTGCCTATCTGGATCAGCTTTATGAGCCCGGCAATGGCGGGCAAAGATCCCGGAGATTTCCAGCCGCCGCCGGTCTCGACCCATCCCCCGATCGAGAAAGTCGATACTCCTGACACCGCTCCTGCCGCCGAAGAATCGCACTGAACATGCGCCGCTGTATCAGTTATCATGCTGCCTTCGTATGGGTGCCATAGTCCTTCTTCTCGTCATTTGCCTATTCTCGTCGCTCTCGCACGCGCAGTCCTCGAAGGAACTGGCCAAAGTTGTGGGCTCCTGGGAAGGCGAATCCAAATGCACGGTTCCAGATTCTCCCTGCCACGATGAGCATGTGCTCTATCAATTTTCCGTGAACCAAAAAAATTTCCCGCAATTGAATCTCGACGCCTACAAGATCGTCGATGGGTCCCCTGAATTCATGGGCACTTTGGCCTGTCAATATCATGGCAAACAAGAATCTCTGAGTTGTACCGGCAATACCAGCAAACAAGACGACTGGGAATTTCACTTCTTCGGCGACTCGATGGCGGGCAAGCTCACGATTGAAGGCGGCAAACTTTACCGCCGTATTACGCTTCGTAAAGTAAAAGACAAATAGAGAAACCCATGCCAGTCCTCATCTCAATGTTGCGCGGCGTCAACCTTGGCCCGCATAACCGGATCAAAATGGACGCCCTCCGCGCCCTCTACGAGTCTCTGAGTTTGCAGGACGCCCGCACGTACGTACAGAGTGGCAACGTAATCTTTGGTACGAAAGAAAAGAACACGAAGAAGCTTGCCGTGAAAATTCAGGACGCTATCGAGAAGACATTTAGCTTCCGTCCCGTCGTGATCCTGCGGACCACCGAGGAACTGCGGCAAGCGATTGACGCAACTCCATTCGAAAGCCGCCGCAATCTCAATCCCGGCAAGATATTGGTCACCTTCCTGGCGGACGAGCCATCCCGCGATGCCCCTGCCGCGCTGGCCAGCTTGAAAGGCTATCCCGAGGAGATTCACCTCAAAGGTCGCGAGCTGTACATCTACTTCCCCGATGGCGCAGGAAGATCCAAACTGCCGTGGTCGAAGGTGGAAAAGTTGTTGAAGGTCACCGGAACCGCGCGAAACTGGAACAGTGTCAAGGCCATGTACCAGATCGCTACCGAGATGGAAGGCTGAGTTTAGGCACAACAGACAGCGGCTTTGCGGCATCAATCCTCGGTGTCGAATTCCGACCTCACCAGTGCCCTTTTCCTCTTATTGCTCCTCGTTGCTCTTGCCCAGTTATCTGGATACTTGTTCACTAAGCTTCGCCAACCAAAAGTTGTAGGCGAAATCTTTGCCGGGATTGTCCTGGGACCGGCTTTGCTCGGGCGCTTGCAACTCGGCTCATACTCATTCCCTGCATTGTCCAAGCACCATGCGCCCATTCTCGAATTTGTGTATTGGATGGGATTACTGCTGCTCATGTTCTTATCCGGGACCGAGACCAAGCAGTTGTTCACCCGTGAGGAGCGACGAGAAGTAGGCTGGCTGACAGTTGTGGGGACAGGTATTCCGTTTTTAATCGGCCTCGTGCTCGGCCCCATGTTGGCTGGACCTGGTCTTTCCGGACCCAGGGGGAACAAAGCATCGTTAGTCATCATTCTGGCGGTCGGGGTGGCTGTCACTTCCGTGCCCGTGATCTCAAAGATTTTCGCCGATCTCAAAATCCTGCACACTCGGTTTGCCCGCCTAGTGCTTGGCGTGGCTGTCCTCGAGGACATCGTGTTGTGGGCTGCTTTGGCTGTCGCTACAGCTCTGGCGGGAACCGCCACGTTGCAGCCCCGCCATATTGCATACCACCTGACAGCAACCATAGGATTTTTCGCCCTCGGTCTCACACTGCTGCCGAGAGCGGTGAAACGAATTAATAAATCCCGCTTGAATGTATTGGCTCAGCACGCACCCATCACATATTCCTTAGCCGTTTTGCTGGGATATTGCGTGATTGCTGGCGCCCTCGGAGTGAACCTTGTATTTGCAGCATTCCTTGCCGGATTTGCCGTGGTGCACAAAAAGCGCCGCTTGTTTGCCGAAGCTCTGGACGCCATAAGTAAAGTGTCGTTCGCTTTCTTCATCCCGATCTATTTCGCGATAGTCGGGCTGAAGCTCGACCTGGTTCGAGCTTTCTCATGGCAGATGTTGCTTCTGTTCCTGGCCGGTACATGCGTAATCAAGCTGTTGTCTGTGGCACTTGCGGGCCGGCTGGCGGGGTTCCATGGACTCGATCTGCTCAACCTGGCATTTACGACGAATGCTCGCGGTGGGCCGGGTATTGTGTTAGCGAGCGTCGCCTTCGATGCCGGAATCATCAATGCGACGTTCTACACAACTCTGGTCCTTGCTGCCGTGCTCACGTCGCAGTTTGCTGGAGCATGGTTAGAATACGTTCTCCGTCGCGGGTGGCCGCTGCTGAACTCCGATAAGAGCGAGACACGGATGAACCCGAGCGATGTTTCCGTCCCAGCTTGAGTGTCGCAATGAGCCACCGCAACACCAGTTGTGCGTGGATGATACGATCTCCCGGTGCGAACCTTTGTCGTCATCCTGTCTTCTTGCTTGATGCTACCTCTGGGCCAAAGATCTCCAGAGGATCCTCTACAGCACTTACCTTCGAACATCGAAGTTCTCACGCATTTTGGAGAGCGCGCTGATATCTCTCCCGACAACCAGCGCGTGGCGTTCATGGCAAAGAGCTTCGGAGACGCCATGGTGGTTGACCTCAAATCCCGCGTCATTCAATGCCTCACTTGCAATGTTCCTGCGGCGTCTTTCCTGCGGGTAATGCACCTGGTCACCGGAGACTACCTGCTCATCGGCCCTGACCACTTCGAAAATACCCATATCAGCCGTACACGCGATAACGAGCTTTGGTACCTCAGCAAAGAACGCGGATCCAAACCTGTCAAACTCGATCAGAAAATGAGTGAAGGAGCGGCAGTTTCCAAGAGGACTCTGAAAATCGCGTTCTCGCAGACTGCGGCGCAGGCGCCGGACCTTGCCCCGGAAGCTTCTCGCCTGATCGTGGCTGACCTCGACCTCTCCGCCTCACCGAAGCTGATCAATAAGAAAACGGTGTACGAAAGCAAAGATCGAAGCTGCACAATCGAAGCCCAGGATTTTTACGACAACGACCGCAAGCTGACTTTTACCTGCTACGAACCTGAAGGACGCGCATCGGTGATGGGCATCGACTTGCAAACTGGTGCAGTCACGAACTTTTCGAAAGCTCCCGGCACCTACAATGAGGTCGAAGGAATCTTTCCCGACGGCGTCCACACAGCGGTTGAGGCGGATCGCCAGTGCGAACAACTGGGTGGGCAGCGAGGATCGGGGAATATTGATATCTGGAAGCTCGGGCTTGATGGGACCGGAAAAGACTTCACTCGGCTAACGCATTTCAACGACTACGAAGGCGGAAAGGCATCCAACCCGGTGATCTCAAGCGACGGCCGCTTTATGGCCTTCCAGAGTGCACGCACGACAGATCCCGCCGGCGTGGGATATGGGATTCTGCTTTTTTGGTTCAAGCGGTGATTCCAAGTACCAGTTCGTGACAAGAAATTGACATACAGTTGACCGCCACTCCAGAAACTAACCCCCCAGTTGCGAATCCAATCAGACCGAAGCTATTTCCAGGAATGAAACCCGCTCAGGAATAGCCGTATCCTTGGGCACTAATTCCAACCAGAAGGACTGGCATGTCTGCAAAGAAGATTGTGCAGTGTGTTCTGATTTTGATTGTGCCTATGCTTTTCGGGGGTTGTGGCGGTTACACCAATCCTCCTTCCATGCCACCTGCGACCGCACCGCAGTTGGCATTGGTGGCCAACTCGATTTCGAACAGCATTTCCATTTATGCGGTTAATCCTCAAACAGGCGAACTGAAACCCAAAGAGATGGTGCCGACAGGCGGCATGAATTCCAAGGTCATGGCGCTGGAGCCCTCCGGGCGCTTCGCTTATGTCGGGAATATCGGTTCCAATGACATCTCGGTATTCGCCATTGACGCGAATACCGGCCATTTATCGATGTTGGGTTCGCCCGTCCCTGCGGGCACCGGCCCACGGTTCATCGTCGTGGGGCCGATGGGGAATATTCTTTATGCAGTGAACCAGCAGTCCAACAACATCACTGGCTTCTCCATCAATCCGAGCACGGGCGCGCTCACTCCTCTCAGCGGCACCGTTGCAACAGACGAGGCTCCGGTCGAGCTACGTTTCCATCCCTCGGGCCATTTCGCCTATCTTGCCAATTTCAATTCTGGCGATGTAACGGTTTATCGCGTCGACAGCTCCGGAGCCCTGGGACTGCTCGGCGCAACTCCAGTTGGCTTGAGTCTGTCTGCGATCAGCATGCACCCGTCTGGAAAATTCGCCTACGTGGCCAGCCTGGCCTCAAATGAAATCACTAGCTTCTCGGTGGATCAGGCCAGCGGAGCCTTGACGAGGCTGACACCACGGGTGACCAGCGGCGAGGGCCCAACCTCCATCACCATAAACTCGCAGGGCCGATTCGCGTACGTCACCAATGCGATTGCGGGCAGTGTCTCTGTGTTCGCCGTCGATTCGGCTAGCGGTGCGCTGACGCCGCGCTCCACCGTATCCGCGGGCACCAATCCCGTCGCGCTAACGTTGGACGGTTCGGGCCGGTTCGCCTATGTCGCTAACCAGGGCTCAGATAACGTGACGCACTTTGCAGTCGATTCAAATACCGGAGCTTTGACCCCCGTCGGCCTACCCGTCAGTGCGGGAACCGGCCCAGCAGGGCTGACACTGGTCAAGTGAACGGTTGGACTTTGCGTTTCAGCGAGTGATGAAAGGGGCTCTGGCATTCAGTGCAAACTGAAATGATAGGGTTTTGCACCTTCTGAAAGGAAACCACTATTTATTGGTCGGGACGGGCAGATTTGAACTGCCGACCCCTCGCACCCCAAGCGAGTGCTCTACCAGGCTGAGCCACGTCCCGACTTGGATGGATTCCGCCGTGTATCAACTCCAGCGGAGGGGTTCTTTCTGATTCTACACCAATCACGCGGGACAGCCGCCTCGGTTGTGGCGCGAAAGGAAGCGAGTGGGGGCCGAAAGGCCCACGGTGCTTTAGTCCAAATCCCTCCAGTTCGCCCCTACTCCCATCTCCACCAGCAATGGCACCTCGAGCGGATGCACCTGCTCCATATGCTCGCGAACCAGCGACTTCATAAGATCAATTTCGTCTTCCGGCACCTCGAACACCAACTCGTCGTGCACCTGCAAGGTCATTCGCGATTTCAGCCCGCGCTCTCGCACAGCCGCGTCAATCCGAATCATCGCAATCTTGATCAGATCCGCCGCGGTTCCCTGCAGCGGTGTATTCACCGCCGTCCGTTCCGCAAAGCCGCGCTGGTTCGAGTTCTTACTATTGATGTCCGGAATCGGCCTCACCCGTCCAAACAGAGTCTTTACCTTCATCTCGCGGCGAGCCTCCTCCAACGTCTTATCGATGAATCGCCGCACTCCGCTATATTTTTCAAAGTACGCGTCAATGAACTGCTTAGCCTCCCTTGGCTCGATTCCCAAATTCTGCGAAAGTCCGAACGGTGATAGCCCGTACACAATCCCGAAGTTCACAACCTTCGCCTGCCGCCGGTGATCTGCCGTTACCATCAGCGGCGGAACGCCAAAAACTTGCGATGCCGTCAAAGTATGAATGTCATCTCCTCGCCTGTAAGCCTCGACCAGCAGCGAATCTCCGGAAAAATGCGCTAGAAGCCGCAACTCGATTTGCGAGTAATCTGCAGTCAGCAATACATGCCCCGGCTCGGCAATAAACGCAGCCCGAATCCCGCGTCCTAACTCGGTGCGAATCGGAATATTCTGCAAGTTCGGATTCGCGGAAGAAAGACGGCCGGTGGCCGTTCCCGTCTGCGCAAACGTTGTATGAAGCCGCCCGCTCGCGGGACGGATCAACGCAGGAAGTGCATCGACGTACGTCGATTTCAGTTTTGTAAGCTGCCGGTAGTCGAGCACCATGCGCGCGATGGGAAAAGTCTCCGCCAGCTCCTCCAGCACATCCACCGCCGTCGAAATCATGCGCCCCTTGCCGTATTTCACCGGTTTCGGCAGATTCATTCGGTTGAACAGCACATCCCCAAGCTGCTTCGGCGAGCCGACATTGAATTCCATGCCGGCAGCTTCGTGAATTTCTTTCTCTTTCGCCCCGATCTCCCGCTCAAGCTCGACCGACATCTTCGACAGCGCCGCCGTGTCAATCTTCACCCCCGCCTGCTCCATACGAGTCAGCACGGAAACGAGAGGAAGGTCGATTTCTTCATAGATCTTCGACAGCCCTGCTTGTTCAACTTCATTGCGCAACGATGCGGTCAGTCGGCCTGCGATGTCCGCCGATTCTGCCAGATCTCCCGCCAGCTTCAAATTGAAGCGTCGCAGTGCCACTTCCGCCAACTCGTGCGATGAATACGTCGGATCCAGCAAGTACGAGTACAGCATCGGATCGTGTCGCACGCCCGCCACGCTGATCCCGATTGGAGCAAGCGCATGCTGTGCAGCCTTGTAGTCGTGAATGGCCTTCGCGACGGTGTCATCAGCGACGATCTCCCGCAGCTTCACACCCGCTTCGCCTGAGTCAATCTTCACGACAGTTGCTGATCCCGCCGCTGCCGAGATTGCCATCCGGCGCGGAGCCCGCACCGGCACAGCATTCATCGCGCCTCCCAGGAAAGAAAGCTGCTCCTCCTGCTTTCCCTCCTCCTCACTTGCTTCCTCGGCTGGCAAGAGCCGGTTCCTCATGCTCCACCGCGATGGCCAGCACGCCATTCGCGAGAATCGACTTCACCACGTCACTGACATCCGCAGCCGAGCTTGCCTCGTGGTAGTGAGTCTCACTGACCTCCACGACCGGCAGCAATTCTTTGAGTAGCGACGTAAATTCCAGCTCCGTAAACAGCGTCCGCAATGCGTCCATATCCGGCTCGCCTGCTCGCATCGAATCGACATCGAGTTCCACTGGCACATTCGTGTCGATGGTTGCCATGCTCTTGCTGAACAGGATCGTGTCACGATTGTTTTGCAGCGACTCCCGATAGCTCTTCCGCTCGACCTCCGCCGCGCGTTCCAGGGCCGCCTCGACCGAGCCAAACCTCTTGATGATCTCCACCGAACCTTTGTCGCCGATCCCCGGAGCTCCCGGGATGTTGTCGATCGAGTCCCCACGCAGGGCCATCACATCAACCACGCGCTCCGGCGGCACGCCCAAAATCTCCTCCACCTTGGCCGCGTCACAGATCAAGTTGTCTTTCGGTGGATTCAGGATGTGCACTTTATCGTTCACCAGTTGCATCATGTCCTTGTCACTCGACACGATGTACACGGGACGGCCTGCGTCCGCCGCTTTGCGAGCCAGCGTTCCAATCACGTCATCCGCCTCGAAGCGAGTCACGCCCAGCATCGGAATGCGATAGGCCTCCAGCGCCCGCCGGATATACGGAACTTGTTGCGCCAGATCTTCCGGCATCTCCTTGCGATTGGCCTTGTATCCCTTGTATTCGATTTCTGTGAAGGTCTGGGTCTTAATGTCGAACTTCCGAATGGAGGTGACGCTGTCGGCCTGCTCGTCACGAAACGTTCGCCCCGCCACGTCAAATACGGCAGCCAGATAGTGCGGTGAAAAGTCGTCGCGCAGCTTCCGCAGCATGTTCACGAAAACGTAAATCGCAGCCGTGGGCAGCCCAGTCCTGGTGGACATGGGCCTTTGCCGCGCCATCGCATGATAGGCGCGGAAGATGAAAGACATCGTATCAATCAGGAAAATGCGCCCCTCTGAGCCGGAGCCATCGCCGAGGCAAGTGCCCACAGAGGCCGAAGGCGTGCTCTTACCCGGGACCGTAGAGACGTTGCTTGCAACGTCTTTCTTGGCCAGAGCCGGGATCGGCGTCTTGGAAAGCGATGATTTGGAGCGAGGAGACAACTGTTCTAGTTTAGCAGCAGGAACTGCGCTAGAACTCCATCCGGAAGTCGGCGTGGACGAACCTCTTGCCGCCCCCGTGATAGTTATTTCGGAAAATCAGGTGGTATTTCTGTGCCCGATTCATAGTGGGCGGAAGGCTCGCATTCACCTCTCCCGCAGGCGCATCCTCGTTAGCAAAAGTCGCGTCTCCGCTATGCCGGTTCATGAACTGCGAGTACTGCTGCTCGTTCAGCACCAGGAACTCAACGGGTGCATCCCCTTCGGTGCCCGCCGGCTTCGCAGAGCATTGATAACTGCCTCGCAGCCGCGGACTCGCAGCATGGGCCGGCACTTCGAAAGCCACTTGTACGGCAGAGCGCACCCCAAAAGTTTTATGCAGAATCGGAATCGTGCTCCCCACAACCGACCCGCCCACGTGATCACTGGCCGTCGGAACCCAGGTGACAGTCTCGACCTGTTCTGCGCCTTTCGCACCCGAAGAAGAATCTTGTGTGGCCATGTAATCCGCCAAGGGACCAGCCATCTTCACCGCCTGTGCCGCCTGTTTGGCTTCGGCAAAAGTTGGCGCGTTGTCAGTAGTTTTTGGGGGCATTGCCGGAGCAACCAGGGGAACCTGCCGCATGCGATTAAAAGCGAAAACCCCACCCGCCACAATCACTGAAAGGACTACCAGCAGCCCGAACGTACTTCTCATGCCAACTCCTCACAGCCTAAGAAATAAGATGTTAGGGAAACGCCGGATGTGCCGCCAGATACCCAAAGGCTGTGGCTGTTACTTAGGTTTGCCGTATTCGGTGTTGAAGTGCAGCTTGATTTCGCCGCATGTCCCTTGTTCGGGAGAGTACACAACGCAACTATCAAACGGCCGCGAATAGATGTGCAGGCTAACCGCGCGCTGCTCGTATTCCCGTGGATTCACTACCCGATGCACCGGGTCCGCCGGGTTCACCGCGCAAGGTTCCTCCAGATTCATCTCAACCGTATTCAGCGGTTTGAGTTGACAGAGCCCGCCCTGCAAATCCTGATGCACCAGGTGAAAATTTTCTACCCGCAGCCGTCCAACGGGCACCGCCATCCAGCAGTTCTGGTCGCGGTGATTATGCACTGAACTCGCCTGCCCAATTTCCCAGCAGATGGCCATCAGTTCATAGAGCCGCGTGCGGTCAATCAGATTGCGAGTGTAATGCTGCCGGTCCCAGTTCAAGTATGGACCAAGTGATTCCTCATCCACCGGATTGTTCTGGAGGAAAATCCGCAAAGGCTCCGTCTCGCCAAACACAGCCTCGTCCATCTTTCGAAGCTGCTCGACGAATCCTTGAATTGAAACCAGCCCCAAGCTTTTCATCTCTTCTTTTTGGTTTTGATCGGCCCGGCATTGTTACCAGTCCGGGTGCCCCTTTTCTCCCGTACCTTGGGAGAAGGGGGGATTTTCGTTGAAAGTGACGTTTGCTCCAGCAGCACCACAACATGCGCCACGGCGGCATTTTCCAGATTGAGTCCCTCAGGCGTCTTCGCCTTCAGTCCCACGCGACTACAGTCGATCCCGAGCAACTTCGCCACACGTCCGCGAATGTCAGCTGAATGCGGACCAATCTTCGGAGCAGCCAAGATCAAACTTGAATCAATATTCGAAACTCGGTACCCCGAGCGTGCCACGCGATCCAGCGCTTCGCGCAAGAACACAGCCGAATCGGCACCCTTCCACTTCGGATCCGAGGGCGGAAATAGCACTCCGATATCCGGCGCCGCGATTGCTCCGAGTAGCGCGTCGGTAATGGCGTGCAAGAGCACATCTCCGTCCGAGTGCCCGCCCAGTCCTTTGTCATGAGGAAGCTCGACGCCTCCAATCTTCAGAGGAATCCCTGCGCGGAATTCGTGGGAATCAAATCCATAGCCGATCCTCATGCGAGGACCTTGGCCACGGATTTAAATGGATTTCCACGGATATTTCTTCTTCCTTTGTCGAAAAGGTTCAGGGTCCCACGTGCCGCTTCCATCCCGCTCCAGTCTACCCAGCCCAAAGGATTTGTCCCGCGTAAATCGGTGGCTCATTTCCGCAAATAGAACTCGGCCAACTCCATATCAGCAGGAGCCGTGATCTTAATATTCCGTGGCGACCCCATCACTACCCAAACCTCATGCCCCGAGCGCTCAGCCAGCGAAGCTTCGTCAGTCGCCATAAATCCATCCGCCACCGCCTCATCAAAAACTTTCTTGATCACGCTGTAACGGAACCCCTGCGGAGTTTGCGCGAGGACCACGCCGGCGCGCGGAATGGTCGCTTTAATGATGGCTCCTTCGGCAGTACGCTCCACTTGCTTGACAGTATCCACCGCCGGAAGCCCGGCAATCGCGGCCCCATGTTTCTTCGCCGCTTCGATCACCTCTAGCACAATCTCCGCACTAACCAGCGGCCGCACCGCATCATGCACCAGCACGATATCGTCCGCTTCTGCTGAAATCGCATTCAAGGCGTGCTCCACCGATTGCTGCCGATGTTCGCCCCCAGCCACAAACTCCACTTTCTTTTTGAGCACGTCCTTGGCTTCGGCTTGGAGCCTTTCCCGAAATCCCTCGATCTCATTTTCGCGCAGCGCTACCCAGATCTCGCTCACGGCATCAACGGCCGCGAACCTCCTTAACGTGTGAATCAGGATCGGCGTCCCCGCCAGTTCCGTGAATTGCTTGGAAGGTTGCACCGTCTTGGTTTTCACGGCTTTAGCACTGGGCGCGGGAGCCATACGCGTCCCCAGTCCGGCAGCGGGAATGATTACGATTACCTTCATTGCGGGCAGTAAGTATACGGATGCGAAACGGCAACTTCAAACTCTCGAGCATCGGACAATGACGTGACGCCACCCAAATCACACTAGGGCCATGGAATGGCCAAGCCTCCTTGCGGGTGGACCCCAATAGCCAGGCCGCCCAATGAGCGGTAGCCCACCGCCAGCCCGCCTAAAGCTACGCCTCCGATGGCCAAGCCACCTAGCGCAACCACCCCAAATGCCAGCCCACCCAGGCATATGATTCCGGCAGACATGCCGCCTAACGCCAGCACTCCCACGGCCAGTCCACCGATGGCAATGATTCCGACCGCCATGTCCCCGATAGCCACAACGCCCACTGCGTATCCTCGCGCTTGTTGCGCCTCAAGGTCAGGCCCAAATGCGATGGCGAGGACGGGTAATTCCCCAATCCTCGCCTTGGATTGATAACGCATATCGGCTATCCGGAGAACTACGACGCTGGTTTAGGCTCCGCACCCGCCGTCGTCACCGGGGTCGGAGCTGGGACCGACACGCCCGCTGAAGTTGCCGGCACTGGCACACTAGGCCGCGAGTACGCCGCTCGCTCGTCCCATTTGCCGAAGATCATCTTCCCTGCGGTCGTCTGCAAGACCGAGGTCACCGACACGTCGATGGTCTTTCCGATCATCTTCCGCGCGTTGTCTACGACCACCATCGTCCCATCGTCGAGATACGCCACACCCTGGTTGTATTCCTTTCCTTCTTTCAGGATGAACACGCGCATGGTTTCGCCCGGCAGCACGATCGGCTTGAGGGAATTCGCCAGCTCGTTGATGTTCAACACCTCAACGCCCTGCAACTGCGCGACCTTATTCAGATTGAAGTCGTTGGTGATGATCTTACCTTCGTACAGCTTCGCCAGTTCAATCAGCTTAAGATCCACTTCTCGGACAGCAGGGAAGTCATCTTCCACGATCTGGATCTGCAGGTTCGCGACCTTCTGCAGGCGCTGCAGAATGTCGAGGCCCCGCCGTCCCCGGTTGCGCTTCAGCGAGTCCGCAGAATCGGCTACGAGCTGCAACTCACGCAATACAAACTGCGGAGTCACGATCACGCCATCGAGGAACCCTGTCTCGGCAATATCGGCAATCCGCCCATCAATGATGACGCTGGTATCGAGGATCTTGTAGCTCTTTTTGGATTGCTTTTCGCCCCCGAAAATCCCGCCCAGAGCCGAAAGATTAAGCAGGTCCCCCTTGTTCGCCCCCACGATCAGCCCGACATAGGCCATCAGGAGCATGACGAGAATCTGCAAAAAGCTCTGCGTGTGTCCTTCCGGAACACTGTTCCGAATCACGAGAGCAAACAGATACGCGCCACAAATGCCCAGTATGCTGCCGATCGCTGCCCCAATCAGCCGTTTCAGGCTGACCATCCGCAGCTTCCACTCGAACAGCACAATCGCACCCCCAATCGCGACGCCGACTGCGGCATCCCAGGGACGCGTTAAATTGAAGGGTTCGATGACGAAGCAGGTGGCCCCTACAACGATGACAAAAAGAAGACGTACAAAGACAATATCCACGGTAAACCTCCCGCGGATGCAGCTTGCCCCAACTTCTGGGTAATGCACCCGTGCCGTTCCCGCCGCCCCAGCGAGATCAGCCCTTCAGATGCGGAGCGCCTGGATTAGGGGAATGAATGCGCGCCCCGTCCGGCCAAATGGGGCTGGCCGGATTCAGTAAAACTATCCCTAAAAGTATATACCTCAGGGTTAAGCATGGGGAGGGCTTGCGTTGCAGGATTTTGCCCCAATTCTGGCTTCTCACTGCTCAACACGCCGCGCTTGAGCGTTTGTGATCGTGTTCCGCACATGTGCCCTGCGCCACTCGGAGTGGCGAAGCAGTTTAAAATGGAGATTAGAGGAGGCCCATGTCCGTAATTCTGGTGAACTGTTTTGAAGTGCCGGCAGGCCGGGAAGGCGAGTTCTTCTCCCTATGGGAGCAAGTGAACAACTACATGCGCGGCAAGCCCGGTTATCTGCAACACAAATTGCATCGCTCCCTTGCCCCGGATGCCCCATATCGCTTTGTCAATGTCGCCGAGTGGGCCTCGACCGAGGATTTCCAGGCTGCCCACGACGCCGGATTTCATGCGCTGGTCAGTCAACCCATATGGGCCAACTTCCGCTCCACGCCTGCGCTCTATGAAGTAGTTCACCAGGCGTCATCTCAGCGGTAAAGAGATCCAAACCGCACCAGTGATGCTAGTCATTGCTGGCCTCCCCTGCGCACGATATGCTCTCGAGTTCCTTCAAACGATCGGAGAGCAAATCGTGCCCCATTCCTATTCCCGCAGAACTTTCCTCGGAACCTCACTGATGGCCGGAGCCACGCTCACCGGCGTGTCCCATCTCGCGCGCGCAACAGCTGCAGGAAACCTCGCCGTGAGTTCGTCGAAAGCCGGCGCATCGATCGCCTCGCCGCCCAAACCCGCCTTCCCCGTCGCCGATTATCACGTGCACCTGAGCGACCATCTCTCGATCGAGCAGGCCGTCAATCTGAGCAAAGAGCGCCAAATTCTTATCGGCATCGTGGAGCATCCCGGACCAGGCAACAAACTCAACAGCGATGCCGATCTGAAACAGTACATCGACACGCTCCGCGCCTACCCCGTTCGCATCGGCGTACAGCCGGTCTATCCCGGATGGTCAAAAGCGTTCTCGAAGAATCTTGTAGACGAACTCGACTACGTCCTGATGGATGCCCTCACGCTCCCTAACCCTGACGGCACATGGCTCCCCATCTGGCAAATCGACACGATGGTTGATGACGGCGAAGCCTTCATGACTCGCTACCTGCCATTCATCGAGCAAGTGCTGACTACCGAAGCCATCGACATCTTCGGCTGGCCAACCTTCCTCCCAGTCCCCATTGCGCGCCAATACGCCCAACTCTGGACCAAGCCCCGGATGCAGCGCATCATCGACCTGGCGAAATCTAAAAACATCGCAATCGAAATCAACGAAGTCGCCCACGTTCCGGATGAAAGTTTGATCATGCTGGCGAAGCGAGCTAACCTGAAATTCACCTTCGGCAGCGACTCGCGCACGCCGCAAGGCGCCGCCCACCTCTACTACTGCTACCAGATGGCGAATAAATGCAGCCTGACAGAAGCAGACATGTTCGTCCCCAAGAAGAAATAAGTAAGGATGCGCCACCCTTTCCGCGTTTTTCGCGGGAGGGTGGGGGTCTTGACGTTGCGTGGAATTTTGAAGTCTTTAGAAAACCGTCGGAACTGTCACAAACGGGCCGGAATTTGCGCGAGCAGTTGATGCGGGGCACCTTCGACGTACGGAAGAGACCCTCGACAGTGGTCAGATGCGGAAGGGTGCGGCCAGCAAGCGGAACGGGAGCGTAATTCCCAGGTAGATGATTTCGAGCACTCCGTGTACTGCGACTCCTATGACGCGGAATGGGAGAAGCAGGAGCCATACCAAGGGATAGGCGATCAAGGCCAGCAGGGCCAAGGGCCAGCAGATCACAAACAGAATGCACCATAGCAGGAACGTGAACATGAGCGAGACCTTCGGCTCTATAGGGATATACGTTAATGCCCGCTGGAAAGTTCCCTGCTCCGAGGTCCGGTGGAAACTATTCAAACTGTTTGCGGAACGCCGACAGTTGCTGCTGGACTTCCGTGAGCTCGGTGCGCAGGCGCGAAACTTCTTCCTCCAGTGTGGCGATACGCTCAGAATTCGAGTCATCTCCTGTCGCGAACGAAGGCGCCCTCGCCACGTTGCCCTGCATCAAGTGCTCCGGCGGCTCGCCGGAAAACAGGTGCATGTAGCGAACTTCCTTGGTGCCGGGTTGGCGTGCGAGAGCTCGGACCAGCGGCGGCTCCCGTTGACCGAGACGATCCAGCGTGGAGACCACATCTTCCAGCGCTTCGAAGTGGTACATGCGGTCGGCGCGGCCCCGGAGTTCTCCAGGAGTTTGCGCTCCGCGGAGAAGAAGCACACAGATGATCGCGATCTCGCGCCGGTCGAAGTTGAAGACCTCCTGCAGGCGGTGTTCGTATTTGGTGACGCGGCTGTCGGCGCCTCCGGCCGGGCCGGCCATGCGCTTTTCCTGGAGGCTCGCGAGCGCCTCTCGAACTGCGGCTTCGTCCAGGGTCATCACGGGGTCACGGTTATTTTTCTGATTGCATGCGTTGACCAAAGCGTTCAGCGATAAAGGATAGTAGTCGGGCGTGGTGATGTCCTTTTCGATCAGAGAGCCCAGCACGCGGGTTTCGATGGGAGTGAGAATCTGCATGAGCGAGTTCAGATTTTAACCGACGGACTACAAGGGACGCACAGGACGGGGATCACCTGAAGTTAATATCCCACCACCCTGCGAGACCGCGCTGGGTGCTCTCACATTGTATTTCAGCGTGTTTAGAACAATGCGGTCGAGCGGCGGGTCCAGGACTTTCCTTTTCCCTTCGCAATGTTTTCCATATCCGCGACGTATGCTCCGGCTTGGGTCAGCACATGGTGCAAATCGTTACCGATGCTGATAAAAGTGAATCCTTTTTCCAGGAATTCGCCGACTCGCGAGGTGCCGAATAGAAATAACCCGAGGATTACATTGTTCTTGCGCGCATGTTCGATGAGCTTCTTCGTGGCCGCATCGAGTTCAGGGGAGGTGTACATATGGGGGAATTCGTATTTGTTGTAGAGGCCCATCGACATGCAAAGATCGTTCTGGCCGAGGAAGAGGATGTCCACGCCGGGTAGGGCAGCGATCTCCGCAATATTTTCAATGCACGAAGCAGTCTCAACTTGCAGGGCGACGATGCTCTCGTTGTTCCAGTTGCCGGCGTATCCCAGCAGGCCGTTGCGGTTCATGCTGCGCTGCGGGAAATAAACTGAGCGCGTGCCAACGGTGGGATATTTTGTGCAACTCACAGCCTGGCGCGCCTCGTCAGCGGTGTTGATGTAGGGAATGAGAATGCCATCGGCGCCCATATCGAGCGCTTGCTGGATGCCGGGGCGGTCGTCATATCCTCCAACTCGGACCAGAGATTTCGCGCCGCCGTTCGCGATGCCGCTCAGCATGGCGGAAAGCTTTTCGTAGCCCATGGGACCATGCTGCGAGTCAACCAGCAGCCAGTCGTATCCGCTGTGCGCCAGTTGTTCGGCTACCGTTGGACTGTGCGCGTTGAGGAACAGACCCATCTTGGGCTGCCCGGCGCGCAATTGTTTCTTGAATTCTGATCCGCTGAGTGCGGTATCTGGCATTAGTGTCCTCCTTGAAATGGAATTGCGTAGTGTACCGCATGCGCCGACTCTTCCATCCCCAACTCGCGCGAATTTTGGTGTGACCGCGGGACAGATTGGTGGGGAAGCTAGCAACGTCCCATCATTTGGTTGAGCGCCAAGAACGTTAACAGGGGCAGGCGGGAACATGCCTATGCCGGCACACCTAGATTACCTCAAGGGAGTGGGATACCAGTAATAGCGCCCGTTAGTCTGACGGTGAGCCTGAAAGCGAAATGCTTTCCATTGAGAAATAGGGAAAAACCATAGCTTATATTGCACCACGATCGCTAGATCCGCTCCTTGAAACGGTCCCACTAAGTCGAAAATGTCAGATGGCGTGACTGAATACTGTTCGTCCATTCGAAGCGTGTGATGCTCCCAGTTTGAAGTAAAGAGGAAGCCCAATCTGTTCTCCAGGTGTTCATCACCAACGAGCCAGCCGCCGTTGAACGGCATTCTGACCGGTGCTACACCTACCCGGAGGTCGGAAAGAGAAAATATGTTTCCGTTCGTAACTGTAAATGCTGACGAGAATGGATTCTCAATATCAACGGGCTCAGAGGCTGACACAGAAAGGCGCGGAAGAAACGATAGCAGGCCTAGCAGCCCGACTCCAAAGCTGGCGAACGCCAGACCACGTTTCAGGACGTAAAGCCATTTCAATTTCAGCCATTTTTTCGGAAGATCCTTGCGTTTGGGCGTTTTTACTTGTCGGTTTGACATGCTATCCAGAACACCCGAGAGGCGTCTGCACGCGAACGGCGCATCCAAGCGCAATGTTACCCTCGAACTGCGAAGCGTCAAATTACGAAGGCATCATTGTTGTGAAGTTATTTGCGCTGGCGTTCTGTTTAGGGAAAAACTGGCTGGACGATCCGTATCAATCCCAGAATTCCGTTAAAACGCGAATGGTGGACCATGGCGGTCAGCCACGAAAGTCCGTGATCATCAGCCTTTAGAACGAATTCGCAAGCGTTCGCGCGCCTCGTCCCAAATTGGGAGTAAGAAAAATAAAATTTGTGATGATCTGCGTAAATCTATGGTTGCGCTGACTGCCGCCCGCCATAGTTCTGCACCATTCCCGAACACTGTCATCCTGAGGCGCCGTGGTTTGGCGCCCAAGCAACTGTGCCCTCCGCCGCCACCGCCAAGACTCCGGACAACTCCATAGATCCTTCGGTCCGCCAAAGGCGCGGCCCTCAGGATGATTAAGAGGTCGCAAGAAAAAGGCACGGCCGAGGCCGTGCCCAACATCATCCGTGCTGATGCGCGTGAATCGCTTGCTAAGACATTAGTCGCGCACTCCGTCCATGAAGGCGCGGAGTTTGCGCGAGCGGCTCGGATGGCGCAGCTTGCGCAGTGCTTTGGCTTCGATCTGGCGGATGCGTTCGCGGGTTACCGCGAAAGACTGCCCAACCTCTTCCAGAGTGTGCTCGCTGCCGTCTTCCAGGCCGAAGCGCATCTTAATTACTTTCTCTTCGCGCGGGGTCAGCGTGCGCAGGACCTGTCCAGTCTGGTCCTTCAGGTTCACGTTGATCACCGCTTCCGCGGGAGAAACTACCGCGCGGTCTTCGATGAAATCCCCCAGGTGCGAATCTTCTTCTTCGCCGATCGGGGTTTCGAGCGAGATCGGCTCCTGCGCGATCTTAAGCACCTTGCGCACTTTCGCTACGGGAATGTCCATGCGCTTGGCGATCTCTTCAGACGTAGGCTCGCGTCCCAGTTCTTGCACCAGCTGTCGCGAGGTGCGGATCAGCTTGTTGATGGTTTCGATCATGTGAACTGGAATTCGAATCGTGCGGGCTTGGTCGGCAATCGCGCGGGTGATGGCCTGGCGAATCCACCACGTGGCGTACGTCGAGAACTTGTAGCCACGGCGGTATTCGAATTTGTCCACGGCTTTCATCAGGCCGATGTTGCCTTCCTGAATCAGGTCGAGGAACTGCAGCCCGCGGTTGGTGTACTTCTTGGCAATCGAAACCACCAGACGCAAGTTAGCCTCGATCAGTTCCCTCTTGGCCTGCTCCGCGTCCATGTCGCCCTGGATGATCTCGCGCTGCGTGCGCTTGAGCTCCGGGAACGACACTCCGGTTTCGAGTTCGAGTTTTTCAACTTCGCCGCGGATGGCGCGCGACTGCCGGCGGTATTCCTTCTTCTGCTCTTCGCTGCGAGTGGCGTCGGCCTTGCGCTCCAGGTTGTTGGACTGGCGGTCCAGAGAGCGCATGCCGTCCACGGTCTTGTTGAGCCGCTCGATCAGCCGCTTGCGCTCGGCATTGGTGAAGCCGAGCTTGCGCAGCGCGATGGAGACGGCGATTATCGCGCGAGCCAGCTTACGGCGGGCGCGGCGGTGGTCCTTGGGCTTTTTCTTTTCGGAAACTTCTTTGAACTTCTCTTCGAGGACCTGGGCCTTCTTGTACAGCTTGGCCATGTCATCGATTTTTCCGGTGAACTCATTGAGGCGGTTCTGCAGGATCTCGTCGGTGATCTCTTCTTCATCGAAGGTGACCACTTCTTTGATCGAGCGAACGTTCTTCTTGAGATCTTCGCCCAGATTGAGCAGTTCGCGAATCACGATAGGTGAACGCGAAAGCGCTTTCAGGACGCGGATCTGGCCGCGCTCAATGCGCTTGGCGATTTCAACTTCGCCTTCACGCGTGAGCAGCGGCACGGTTCCCATCTCGCGCAGATACATGCGGACGGGATCATTGGTTTTTTCCAGAGCACCGGGGGTGAGGTCGAGCTCGACGTCCTCCCCTTCTTCTACATCTTCGAAACCTTTTTTATCGAGTCCGGCGGAAGGCAGCTTGGGGCCTTCCAAGACATCGATACCCTGGGTACCGATGGTAGTCAGCAGATCGTCAAGGTCTTCGGGACTGTGCACGTCATGCGGTATGAGGTCATTGACCTGGTCATACGTGAGATATCCCTTTTCTTTTCCTGTGTCGATCAGCTTTTTGATGTCGTCGAACTTGTCGTCAAGAGCCAAGAGGTGTCCTTAAACTGTCAACTCCGCTCCACAGGAGCGTGTGGTAAATTTTCTAAAAAGGTGGGAATGTGGGTCTAGCGGGATTGTGCGCCTAGCACAAACCTATTGAGTTTAGCACGGAAGTGCTTACCCGTGTATCGGTTGCCCGCCTGATTATTCCCGCAGCCCGCCTAACTGCAGATTTACTTAATACTTAGATGGCTTCGAGCGGCTTTTTGTTTCACTCCTTTTCGGGTTTTCACTCGGGTTTTCACGACCAGTCTCATGCACCCAACCAGGTGACTCTGCCTCGGGGCGGACAGCCCAAGGGGCTGTCCCTACGCGGTCCCGCTATGCGGCTTCGCCGCTGGGATCGCGGAGGGCGCGGCTGATGCGCTCCAGCTCCGAGAGCAGCTGTTTCAGGAGATCCCTATTTCCCGAGATTCCGGGCTTCTTGAGCTCTTGCTGAACGCGCTCCTGCTCGCGTTTCAGGTGAATGCGGCGGAGGGCGCGAACTGCGGCCTCCAGGATTTCCGGGGTTAATTCTTCGTCTTCGTTCATCAGGATTGTGGCTAATAGGCGGCGGTCGGTTTCTGTAGCCGGGACCTGTAGGACATCCGGAACGTCGGGGCCTGCATTCAGCAGGGATTCAACCAGCAGTTCGGTGGAAAGTCCGCGGTGCAGGGCTTCATTTTGAAGAACGAATGCGGCTTGACGAGCGGGATCGAATTCTTCTTCGGCGCCATCGCGGGCGGAGACGTGATCTTCGTTGGGTTGGATCTGGCGAGCTGAGGCGAGGGCGCGGATCAGAACTTTTTCGGCGTCGGTGGCCTGCGATTGCGGCGGGGCCTTGACTGCCGCGCTGGAGCGGGTGCTCGCGGCATGGCGGAGTTCCTGACGGAGAACTGAAGAATCAATTTGCAGTTTCTGCGAGATTTCGTGGGCCAATTCGTCCCGGACGATGCGGCTGGGGATTCGCTGGATGTGAGGAAGAAGGTAGTTCACGGCTTTGACTTTGCCATCGGCGCTGCGGATGGGGAACTGCGCGCGGGCGCGCTCGATGAGGTAGTCGAAGTATTTTTGCGAGTGGCGGAGAGCTTCGCCATACGCATCTTTCCCCTTGCGGCGGATGTAGAGGTCGGGATCGAATCCTTGATCGAGAGTTAAGACTTTGATTTGGAATTCTTCTTCGACCAGCAGTCCCAAGGTGCGCTCGGTGGCTTTGGCTCCGGCGGTATCGGGATCGAAATTTACGACTGCATTTTTGCTGAAGCGGCCCAGCAGCTTGGCTTGGAGTTCGGTGAAGGCGGTGCCGCTACTGGCGATCACGTTGTGGAATCCGGCGGCGTAGACGGAGATGCAGTCCATTTGGCCTTCGACGAGGATGGCGTAATCGAATTTCTTGATCCATTCTTTGGCGAGGTCGAGATTGAAGAGGACACGGCTTTTGGAATAGATCGGAGTTTCGGGGGAGTTCAGATATTTGGGGCCGGATTTCTCGTCGGTGGAGAGGGTGCGTCCGGTGAAGGCGATTACTTTTGCCGCTTCGGTGGATATCGGGAACATTACGCGATTTCGGAACTTGGCGTACATTGCGGCGGGTTCGGGGTTGCGGCTGCGGGGTTCGGGTTCTTCTTGACCTGGAAGGGAGTCAACTTCCCCACCCTGTCCGTCCACAGATCGGACGGACAAGGGTGGGGCACCCCCGTTTCTTGTGTCTTCTTGTTTCCAGGAGAAGAGGCCGCTTTCGCGCAGGACTTCTTCGCTGAATTCGTTCTTCAGACGATCGCGGAGAAGGAATCCGGAGTCTGGGGCGAAGCCTATTCGGAACTTCTGGATCATCTCTTCGTTGAGGCCGCGTCCGGCGAGGTATTCGCGGGCTCGGGCGCCTTCGGGACGGCGCAAACATTCCTGGAAAAAGGCTACGGCGCGCTCGTGGACATCGAGCAACTGGCCGCGAAGACGGGCTTCTTTGGCCTCGCCTTCGGTGGCGTAAGTGGCTTTTGGCAGCGGGACTCCGAGTTTTTGGGCTATCAGGCGAACTGACTCGGGGAAGGTGATGTTCTCGATCTTCTGGATGAAGGTGAAGACGTCCCCTTTTTCGTGGCAGCCGAAGCAGTAGTAGTACTGGCGGGTGCTGTGAACGGAGAATGATGGCGTCTTCTCGCCATGAAAGGGGCAAAGGCCTGTGTAGTTCTGAGCGCCGGATTTTTTCAGTTTGATGTAGTCGCCGACGATGCGGACGATGTCCGCCTGCTGCTTCAGGGTGTATGCGAAATCGCCGGGGTTCGCCATTTGGGACGGATTTCTCCTCAACAATTGTGAAGGAGAAAAGGCTGGTGGGGAATATCTCGGAGACCAGCAGTTGTGGAGAAGCTGTGGAATTCGGAGATTAGCGGTTGAGGGCTGAGGGAAATGACGGCGGTCGGCCTCGTCTTTCGCCCCTCCGGGCTGGGATTCTTTTTGTTCCTAATCCCCACGTCTAACGACGTGGGCTGCATTCTTTCGCCGCTTCGCGGCTCTGAGGCTTCGGATGAAGCGTACTCGTAGCTGAGGGATGAGCCGATTACTGGTCGCTCGGGGGCAAGGGATCACTCGTAGCGCAGGGCGGTCATGGGGTTGGTTCGCGTGGCGCGGCGAGCGGGAATGTAACAGGCCAGGATTGCCACGACTGCTAGTCCTGTAGCCATGGCCACGAACGTCAGGGGATCGATGGGTTGCACGCCGTATAGCAACTTTCTCATCAGGCGCGAAAGTAACAGGGCTCCTACGATCCCGGTCAGCGAGCCTACCAAGGCCAAGCGCATTCCCTGGCGCACGATTAAGAGCAGAACGTCTCGCCGGGTGGCGCCCAGCGACATGCGAACGCCGATCTCATGGGTCCGGCGCGAGGCCGAATAGCTGATGACCCCGTAAATTCCGACCGTGGCGAGCACCAGCGCTACTGCCGCAAAAATCGTAAGCACTTGCATTTCAAAGCGCGGCTGCGCGGTCGCGTCGGCGACAACTCCATCCATGGTCAAGACTTCGGAGATGGCCAGGTTGCGGTCGAAGGACCATGCGGCCTCTTTCATGGCCGGAGCCGCTGCTGCGGGATCGCCGCTGGTGCGCGCCACCAGCGTGATGTAGGAGAAATGGGAGTCGACCTCCGAGCCGGAATCACCCAGAAAGTCATGATTCTGAAAAGCTGCTAAATAGACCTCCGGAAATGGAGTTGCCGCCCAATTTTCCTGCTTGGCATCTTTCGCGATGCCAATAATCGTCACCCACTTAGTGGGAGTGGCCTTGTCGCCATCGAACGAAATTCGTTTCCCGATGGGATCTTCGCCCGGCCAATATTCACTAGCCGCGCGCTGATTGATGATGACCACGCCGGGGGCGGTCACATTGTCGGCCTCGGTAACATCGCGTCCGCGCAGGATGGGCAAGCGCATGGCGGCGAAATATCCGGGCGTGACCATGCGGTAGACGGCGCTGGGCGATTCGCCGGGACGCGGCTTGGGGCGGCCCTCAACCACAAAGGGCCAGCCCCACATGATCACCAGCCAGGGGCAAGTGATTGATACCACCCGCAGCTTGCACGCCGGGCAACGTCCGAACGCGCTCAAGCAGTTGGTGGTAAAAGATGGCACGGCGCGCCGGATCCGCTTCTTTCGTTCCAGCGACGGACACGATCATCGAAATCACATTGTGCGGGTTGAATCCCGCGTCCACGGCTTGGAGCGCGGAAAACGTGCGAATCATGAGGCCAGCGCCGATCAGCAGCACCAGGGCCAGCGCGAACTCTGAAATGACGAGCAAGCTGCGCAGGCGGTTCCGGCCGGCTCCCTCGGTCTGGCTGCGGCCTCCCTCTTTCAGGGTGTCATTGACATTGACGGAGGAAGCCTGCAAGGCGGGCGCGAGCCCGAAACCGATGCTGGTGAACAGAGTGGCCGAAAACAGGAATAGAGCTGCGCGCAGGTCGATGGCGACGGTTTGCACGCGTGGAATATTTGGCGGGCTCATCGCGATCAGAGCGCGGGCCGCCACGATAGCCAATCCCAGCCCCAGGGCGCCGCCCACCGAGCCGAGCAGAAGGCTTTCGGTCAGGAACTGGCGAATGATGCGTCCGCGGCGAGCGCCCAGAGCAGCGCGCACGGCCACTTCCCGGTGACGCGCCGCCGCCCGCGCCAGCAGCATATGCGCTACATTCGCGCAGGTGATGAGCAGGACAAAGACCACGGCCGCGAGCAGCACAAGCAGCGGAGTCTCGATCGGACCCACAACTTTTTCTTTGAGTGGCGTTATCAGCACATCGCGGTTGGTGCCAGGGAACTGCCGTTCGAGGCGTTGGGTGATAGCCGCTATTTCGGCGCGTGCCTGCTGCAGAGAGATGCCGTCTTTCAGGCGCGCAAAAATCCGCAAGCTATTGCCGCCGCGGTCGTGAATTCTCGCGCCAAAAGCGTTTGGCACCCAGAGCTCAGCCCGAGTGGCCCAAAAGGGCGCGAACTGGAATCCCTGCGGCATCACACCGACGACGATGTAGGCATTTCCGTCCAGGATGATGGGTTTTCCGAGCACGTTGCGATCGCTGGAAAACCTGCGCTGCCACAAGCGGTAGCTCAGTATGACTTCGCGGTCCGCACCCTCTCTATCCTCTCCGTCGACAAACAAGCGTCCCAGCAACGGCTCGATTCCGAGCATTGGCAGGACACTTTGCGTTAGCTTTAAACCGGCAATGTGTTCGGGAGAATCGATGCCCGTAAGGTTGGGGGACCAGTACTCGGCTGCGCCCATGGCTGCGAAAGAATGGCTCTGGTCGCGCCAGTCAACATAGTTCGCAGCCGAAACCGGGTCTTCGCCACTCATCAGAATGGTAACGAGGCGGCCGGAGTCGCGATACGCGAGCGGCCGCAGCAAGCACGGCATCGACTACGCTGAAGATCGCGGTATTGGCGCCGATGCCAAGGGCCAGGACGAACACGGTGACCACGGTGAACGCGGGGGTGCGCAGCAGAGATCGTAAGCCGTGCCGCAGATCCTGAAACAGAGTTTCCAGAAAACTGACGCCGACAGCGTCGCGGCATTCGTCTTTGGTCATTTCCACGCCGCCGAACTCCAGACGGGCTTGCCGCAAGGCTTCCTGCGGAGGCACGCCCCGGGCCACGAGATCGGCGGCGTGTGCCTCCATGTGAAAGCGCATCTCCTCATCCATTTCACGTTCCATGCGGCTGCGGCGCAGCATGGCCGCTGTCCACGAGCGAAGGCGGGCCCAGAAATTCATAGCTCCTCCGGCGTGGTCTGCAAGATTCCGGCGATGACTGCGGTCATCTGGTTCCAGCGTTCAGCCTCGGATTGCAGCCGGCGTTTTCCGGCGGCGGTGAGCCGGTAGTAGCGCGCGCGCCGCTTGTTTTCCGACTCTCCCCATTCGCTGGCAATCCATCCGTGATGTTCAAGGCGGTAGAGCGCGGGGTACAGAGAGCCCTGCTGGATTTCCAGACGCTCTTTGGAAATCTGCTGGATGCGCAACAGAATTCCGTAGCCGTGCAGGGGGCTGAGGGAGATCGCTTTCAAGATCAGCATGTCGAGGGTGCCCTGCAGAAGATCGAGTTGTTTATCCATGCGGCCTTCCTAGATTGTCTAGGAATACGCCGGGTTCTCCTAGATTGTCAAGGAGAGTTGGATTGAACCACCGTGCGGAAATATCCGTGCGGGGAGATAAGCGTCGGCTGGACAGCCCAAGGGGCTGTCCCCACGTGTTCTGCTCAACTTTTTGCGCGGGCTGCCGATCACATGTAAGAGGTCCTGCGCGAATTATGGCTACGCAAGAGCAGTACGCTGCGTCGATTGTGGAGAAATACCGGGTCGCGCTGGAGGAGGGATCGCCTTCCCATCGGGTCGCGGACGAGATCGTTCCACTCATCAAGGAATGGGGGCAGGATTATGTGCGGGGGATTACGGTTTCGGGGGCTTATGCGAAGAATACGGCGATCACTCTGTCTTCGCACGTGGATGTGCTGGTCCTGGTGGATCCCATCCCGGGACTGGAGATCAAGAGCGTGTTTTGGCGGCTGTTCGAGTTTCTGACAGACCATAATTTGCGGGCCAACACGCGTGAGGTATCGGTGCGGGTGCCTTGCAAGAAGCTCAATGTGGATCTGATTCCGAGTTACCGGGACGGAAAGTCGGGGAACATTTTGTTCAACAAGCGATGCGGGGAGGCAGTGCATACCGACGTGGCGCAGCACGTGCACCTTGTGGGGAACTCGGGGCGGCAGCAGGAGATTTGCGCATTGAAGATCTGGCGGGAGCGGAGTGAACTGGAGTTTCCTTCATTTCTGCTGGAACTGGCTACGCTGCGGGCTCTCGAAAACGAGCGCTTTGGGCAGCTGGCGGAAAATGTTCATTGCGTGCTGCGGTATCTGGGGAGCAAGTTTGAGTCGGCGGTGATTCGGGATCCAGCGAATTCGGACAATATTGTTTCCCGGGATCTCTCGGAGAAAGCGAAGAAGAGCGTCGCGAAGGCGGCGCGGGATGCGATTTATCAGGAGAATTGGGAAAAGATCTTGCATTGAAGCGCAGTCCACCGGCCGCGGTCGCACGCGGGGATGCCGTGGCTATTGTTTGGTGAAGTCGCACGCACCACTGACGTTCTGGGGCGGCGGGGAGGGCGGTGTGGCCCAGGGCTTGCTGGTGAAATCGAAGAACTCGGTCATGTCGGGCATGGCGGCATCACGGGCCGTGAGCGTGGGTAGAGTCCAGCGAGTCTCAATGAAATGCAGATAAGCGGTGTAGTCCATGGGCGTGTGCGAGACGAAATTCTTTTTCGCAAACGGCGAGATCACCATGTTGGGCACACGGCTGGCGGTCAAGGTGAAATCGCCGGGCACGTCGTTGGCCGCGAGATCGAGCGGTTTGATGCCGTCCGGGCTGGGCACGGACATGGGCGGCACATGGTCGAAGAAACCTCCGCCTTCGTCGTGCGCGAAGAAGATCACGCTATCGCTCCACGAAGGGCCCTGCATCACGGAGTTAATGATTTTTGACGCAAACTCGGCGCCGGTCTGCACGTTGATGGGAACCTCGCCCAGTTGCGGCTGCGCCGGATCAAAGTTGCTGGGATGCTCGGAAAGCCCGTCATGCAGCCCGGTCTCGATGAAGGAAACTCCCGGCAGCTGGCCAGCCGCAGCGTCGGTGAAGAACTGATCGATCGAGACTACCTTGGCTGACACTCCCGGCTGGTTGTAGTAGGCGAAGTCCTGCAGATAAGTGAAGAGGCTCTTCTCCTCCGAATAAATTTTCCAGGAAACGCCCGCGGCGTCCAGTTCCTGCCAGATGGTCTTGGCGGTGAGCACTCCCCGGCCGGGGTCGTGAACATATCCCTGGGATGTTGCAGCGAAAAGAAAATGCCGCTGTGCCGGAGTGTTGCTGGGCACGGGAGAGTAGAAGTGATCGCCCAAGGCGAAATTCGATGCCATGAAGTAGTAATAATTCAGGTCGTTGCCGTCGAAGTATCCCATCGCACGATGGCCGTCCTGGTCAGCCATCTGGATTCCGAGGGTGGCGGCGTACTGGCTGATCTGGGTCGCCAGTGAAACGAAGCCGTCCATGGGCGACGTAGAATCGGCCGCTGCTGGGTTCTGCCAATTGAAGTTCCTGTGTGACTCGGTCCAGTCGGGGGTCATGTCTTCGGTGCACACGGAGCCGGTGTGATAGGGAGCGATGTTTGCGCCAGTCACGGGAGAGAAGTTGGAGAACGATCCCGCGCTCTCGTCCTCGATGGTGGCCGGCGACCCGTTGATCGGGATCTTATTGGCCGCGCGGTACGCGGTCATCTGGCCGAAGTAGTGATCGAAGGAACGGTTCTCCTGAATCATGATCACGACGTGATTTACAGCTGTGATGTCTGCGCCGGCGGGAGTCGGAGTTGGAGTTGGAGTTGGGGTCGGAGTCGGGGTGGGGGTTGGTGTTGGCGTGCTTTGCTTGCCGGTGGAAACGCCGCCGCAGCTAATGAGCAACATTGCCGATGCCACGGCTGAGAGAAGGGGAATGAAGCTGAAACGCATAAATACGGGGCCCAATGGCTCAGATCAGATGCTCAGGCGACGGCTGCTGTTGGCCCGCGCCCTAATTGGGCTCAGTGGTGGGGGGGTGGCGCATTGAGCGGCGGTTCCGCTCGGCTGGCATGCAGTTTTCCTGGTTAGTCCTGGAACGCAGCATCGCCAACTTCTTGGGGTCGGTGACGAGCCGCATGTGTTCAAGCACCTTGTCCGCAAAAATCCGCTTGCAGGCTGAGGCTGGGAAATGCCGGCAGGTACGTCTCATACTTCTCTCGCTTGTGGGATCTGGGTCTGATTCGCGGTTTGGGGACGAGGGGCGCAATTCCACTTTTTTGAGGACGGTTAAGTTGTGGACTGCATCGGCAATGGCCCGGCACTCTTCGAGAGAACCGGGCTGAGGAGATTGCCTCAATTCCTCGTCACGCACCCGCATCGCCTCGAGCGCAACTGCGATTTTGACGCGCAGTTCCATAGGATTCAGTTCGAGCATTGCAGCCTTATACAAGTCCTGCCAGTGAGCGTTTTGCATCATGCGAATCACCCCTACATCCTCACCATACCCCGTCCACTAAAAAAAGGAGAAGATATTGGGTTCGTCTGCCGTGATGGCGCGAAGAAGCGAGGAGAAGGCAGAATCTTCCACGAACAGAAGTTACGGGAGTGGTTGCGCAGACGAACAGTAAACGTATTCTGGAAGCGACGAAATGTCGTATAGAAAACGTATTGACGACGTATCATGATAGTGCTACCGTATTTTGCGAAGAAAGAAAGAGCGCAATATGGCAAAGCAAGAAAAATCCAAGACTTCGCCGGTAGACAAGTATCGCCGGGTTGAGATTGCAAGCCTTGACAGGGGCAGACGGGGACGACATTTCGCGTTAGTGCAAGGGATCCTTGGGGAACTCAAGTCGATGGAAGCGGGGTTGGCGCTGGAAATCCCGTTGGCCGATGTGGAGGGCGTGGGACTGGCGAATCTGCGATCTGCCGTCCATCGCGGGGCAACCACGGCGGGACTGGCGATTGAAACACTGGCTGACGATAAGAATTTTTACGTGTGGAAGACGAGTGGCTCGAAATAACGTGATGCCGAGTACCGCGTCACGACTACGCATTATTGTGTCGTTTGCAAAGCCGTGAAGGCGACTTGCAGCGAGGTTACCGTGATCAGGCGCACTTCAAGTGTTGGTGTCGACGCGGAGAGCCGGCTGACTGCTTTCGCTCTGCGCTGCTCAATTTGCCTCCATCCCGTGCAGGTGGAGATGGCCAAAACAGATGAGCTGGGTGAGGCCATACACGAACTCTGCTACGTGCTCAAGCTCAAAGTAAGCTTGCCGAGGGGCGACAGCAGCGAGCCGATCAATATTCCGCAGTGATCGACTTGTTCCAGTGAGTCCCGAAATTCACACTCCGAAGTTGGTCTTGTCCTCCGGTTCACACTCGTAATTCCACCACGGTCGCGCCGCCCCCACCTTCGTTTTGCGGCGGCTCGGCCACCGCGGCGACGTGGGGATGCTGCTGCAGCAACTGGCGAAGGGCCTTGCGCAGGATGCCCATGCCGCTGCCGTGAACTACGCGCACTCGCGGAAGGCCGGCGAGGAAGGCGCGATCCACAAATCTTTCTACTTCGCGCGAGGCGTCGTCAACGGTGCGACCGATTACGTTGATTTCGCTGGGAACGTTCGCGTCCTCGCTCTGCAGCGAGACCGAGATGCCGCGGGCGCGGGCTGCCGTGACGGGCGTTTCGGCGGGACGGGCGTTGGTCAGAACTTCCGCGATATCTGCGCGGTCGATCTTCATTTTCATGACGCCCATCTCGACTTCGAAGTGGTTGTCGTCGATTTTGCGGGCGACGCGGGCGGTGCGGCCGGTGGACTTCAGCTTTACCGTGTCGCCCGCGGATACGTGCTTCACCAATTGGGGCTGGGCGTTGGGATCGTTCTGATCGGCTCCGGTTGAGTGCGCAACCACGGTCGAGTCGAACTGCTCGCGGAACTCACGGCGCAGTTTGGCAATGCGGCGTTCGGCGTCTTTCGAGAGCTTTTGGGCAGAGACGCGATCCTGCACGGCATTGACGGCCTCCCGCGCGTGGTATTCGAAATCGCGCAGCAAGTTGTCGAGCTTCTTTTCCAGCTCACGAACCTTGGCCTGCTGTTCTTTGCGGCCTTCAGAGTCCAGCCGCGCTCTTTCGCGCTCCAGTTCCTGTTCTCGAGTGTGCAGGCGCAGGCGTTCGCTTTCAGCTTGGCGAAGGTCGGCGTGAAGCTTGTCGAGAAATTGACCTACGTCACGAGCCTGTGTGCCGAGGCGCGAGCGGGCGCTCTCGATGATGGAAGGATTGAGGCCGAGGCGTTGTGCGATGTTGATCCCGGCGGAGGCGCCGGGGACTCCGATTTTCAGCTCGTAGGTGGGTTGCAACGTGGACTCGTTGAAGCCTACCGAGGCGTTGATCACGCCGGGGCTGTTTGCGCCGTACACCTTGAGCGACGTGTGGTGGGTGGAGATTACGGTCATACACGCGATCCGGGCGAAGTGGGCGGCGATGGCGACGGCTAGAGCGGCGCCTTCCTCTGGATCGGTGGCCGATCCTAGTTCATCAAGCAGGACGAGAGAGTCTCGGGTGGCGGTGCGCGAGATGAAATCGATGTTGGTGACGTGGGCGGAGAAGGTCGATAAATTCTGTTCGATCGATTGGTAATCGCCGATGTCGGCAAGAACTGCGTCGAAGACGGGGAGTTCGGCGCGGTCGGCTGGGACGGGAAGGCCGGACTGCGCCATCAGGGCCAGCAGGCCTATGGTTTTCAGGGTGACGGTTTTGCCGCCTGTGTTCGGGCCAGTGATGATTAACTGACGGTTGCTGCCTTCCAGTTCCACGCTTATGGGGACTACAGTGAGTCCCTTTGCTTTCAGATTGCGTTCGAGGAGGGGATGTCGGGCATTGTGGAGTAATAGGCGGGCTCCAGGTTCAGCCTCACGGCTTTCGGGTTCCGTCAGGCTCGCTTCGCTCGCCGGACGGGCGAGGCGCCCGTCGCTACACAGGCTTTTCACTTCTACGCAGTTGTAGTCTTCGGCGAAGCGGGCTTTGGCGAATTGGAGTTCGAGTTCAGCGAGTGCTTCTACTGCGGCGAGGATCGGGCCGGATTGCGCGCCGATTCGCTGGGTCATCTCTTGCAAAATGCGGTGGATCTCGGCCTGCTCTTCTTCGAGCAGGCGGACTAATTCGTTGTTCTGCTCGATGG
Source organism: uncultured Acidobacteriota bacterium (assembly GCA_963785865.1). Taxonomy (GTDB): domain Bacteria; phylum Acidobacteriota; class Terriglobia; order Terriglobales; family Acidobacteriaceae; genus Sulfotelmatobacter. The sequence continues at coordinate 118,992 of CAWAXF010000013.1, forward strand.
TTTCGAGAGGCTCCACAAAAACCGTTTGGCCGCTGGAGCTGGCGCCGTGGACAACGCCTTGCACGCGGCGTTTCTGTTCGACCTTTACGGGAATTACGAAACGTTCGCCGCGAATGGTGATGAGTTCGTCCTGCACGGTGCCGCCTTCGGCGAGACGGCGGAGATATCCGCGCAGCGATTCCTGGATACTGCGGCGCTGCTTTTCCATTTCGCGGCGGATGCGGGAGAGTTCGGGAGAGGCTTTGTCTTCCAGGGTTCCGTCAGGTTGAATTTTGTTGCGGAAGGCTCGCAGGAACTCGGTGAAATCGGCAATGGAATCCGAAAGGGCGCGGACCTGGCGCCACTCCGAGCGCATGGCGGCGGGAGGCTGGCGGGCGATCTCGCGCCATTCGGCAGCGCGGTCGACTACGAGGATGACGTCGCGGATTTCCGTGATCTCCAGGGCCGCGCCGGAGATGCGGGCCTTTTCGGCCAGGTCGCGAATTTCGATCAGGCCCGCAAAGTCGAAGCGTCCGCCAACGCGGCGAAATTCCCGGATCTCGCTGGCAAGCTGCTGCTGGGTTTCGATCCAGTGCGCGTCGGTCGAGGGCGCCAGCATTGCGATGCGGTTCTGGCCGAGAGGCGACGGAGCGTATCCGCGGAGGAGGTCGCGGAGGGATTCGAACTCCAGCACGCGCGCCGAATTATGGAGCAACTCCGCGGGCATGAAATTTATGTTACAGGAGTGGTGAAAATCGTGACGCGGCCTTCGCGCAAGTTGGGAACTTCAGCAAAATTCGTGCGCAGCGTGTCGCGCATAAACATTCGGCACAATCCACCCTGCGAAAATGGCGCGGGCTGGGGCAGCCTCGGGCATAGGCATTCGGCTATAGTGATCAGCGACAGCACGTCATGTCATCCTGAGCGAAGCGAAGGATCTATGGACTCTGCTCGTGGCATGAAGATGCAGAGATCCTTCGCTTCGCTCAGGATGACAGATCTACCGCTCCCGACTCTGAATCCCATTTGGGTGACTCCTATGCGTAATCGATTCTCGATGTTTTTCGCGTTCACAATGCTTGTTGGCAATCTGGCTTTAGCGCAGCAGGCACCCACATCTGAAAACAAAGCGAAGCCTGAGGAAACCGAAGTCTGGCAGCCGGTGCCGAAAGTGGTGAGTCCGGGTGCGGCGTGCGGGGCGGCTCCTTCGGACGCCCTCGTATTGTTCGATGGCAAGAATCTTGAACAGTGGGTATCGGCGCAGGACAAGTCGCCGGCGCAGTGGATTGTTGCCGACGGTGTGCTCACCGTTAATAAAAAGGCGGGGAACATTGAAACGAAGCGGAGCTTTAAGAATTACCAGCTGCATTTGGAATGGAAAATTCCTGAGAACATCACGGGCAGCGGGCAGTTGCGGGGGAATAGCGGGTTGTTTCTGGCGTCCACTGGCCCGGGCGATGCGGGATATGAGTTGCAGGTCCTGGACTCTTACAACAATTCGACTTACGTCAATGGGATGGCAGCAAGTATTTACAAGCAAGGGATTCCCCTGGTCAACGCCAACCGTAAGCCGGGAGAATGGCAGACCTACGACGTGGCCTGGACGGCCCCGGTGTTCAACGCGGACGGCTCGGTGAAAAGTCCGGCATATGTCACCGTGTTCTTCAATGGAGTGCTGGTGCAGAATCATTTTGAGTTGAAGGGAGAAACGCGGTATATCGGGCAGCCGTTTTATAAGAAGTACGATCGGGCGCCAATTAAGTTACAGGCGCATGGGGATCCCAGTGAGGCTATTAGTTTTCGGAACATTTGGGTGCGGGAGTTGGAGTAGATTCGCAGCTAATGCTGAGCCGCGGGAGTGCTTGCGGACTCGAACTACAGAGATCCTTCGCTTCGTTCAGGATGACAACGGGTTGGGATTGCCTGCTGGGAATTTCAGCGCTGCGTAGATTTTTCTGTAGACGGTGTACGCTTGCTGCATCGAGGCCGAGTCCTGGCGGTTCGGTTGGATCTTCTTGGCTACGCGCACGACCGCGTCGCAGGCTTGTTCTACCGACTGCCATGCTCCTGCCCCTACTCCTGCCAGGATGGCTGCGCCGTAGGCAGCGCCTTCTTCGGCCGCCACGATTTCTACCTCGCGCCCGTACACATCCGCCTGAATCTGGCGCCAAAGGGGAGAACGCGCACCGCCGCCACCCAAGCGGATCGAGGTTACTGGAATCTTCATTTCATCGAAGATGGTGAATGTATCTTTCAGGCTGAAGGCTACGCCTTCCATAATGGCGCGGATTACGTGGGCGCGAGTGTGGCTGGCGGTGAGGCCGATCAGGGCGGCACGCGCGTTGGGATCGAGATGCGGGGTGCGCTCGCCCATGAGATAAGGAACCCAGAACGCGCCTTCCGATGCTGCGGGCGCGCTGCTGGCTTCTTCGGCGAAGACGTCGTACGGATCGCGGCCGTCTTTCTTCTGCAAGCCGGGAGAGGCTGCCCCGAAGTTATCGCGGTACCAGCGCAGGGAGAGGCCTGCTGCCTGGGTGACCCCCATCACGTGCCAGCGTCCGGGAATGGCGTGGCAGAAAGTGTGAAGGCGGCCCTTGGGATCCATGGCCGGGCGATCGGTGGAGGCAAAGACTACGCCAGAGGTGCCGATGGTGGCGCTTACGGCTCCGGCGCGGGCAATGCCCATGCCTACTGCTCCGGCGGCCTGGTCTCCTGCTCCGGCGACTACGGGGGTCCCGGGGCGAAGACCTGTGGCTTCCGCTCCGGCAGCGGAAACTTTGCCGCACACTTCAGGCGACTCAAACAGCGCGGGGAGAAGGCTTTCGCTTACACCCGTCCTGGCCAAGACTTCTTTTGACCAACTTCGATTGGTGACATCCAGCAAGAGGGTGCCCGAGGCATCGGCCATGTCGATGGCGCGTTCTCCGGTAAGGCGGTAACGCACGTAATCCTTGGGCAGCATCACGTGAGCTACGCGTGCCCAGTTCTGCGGCTCGTTCTGTCGCACCCAGAGAAACTTTGTCAGAGTGAAATTTGTGAGCGGCGGATTGCAGGTGAGGCGAATCAGAGTATCGCGGCCGAACATCTGTTCCAGCTCGCGGGATTGCGGGTCGCTGCGCTGATCGCACCAGATCAGTGCGGGACGGACAACTTCATCGGAGGAGTCGAGCAGGACTGCACCGTGCATCTGGCCGGAGAAACCCACGCAGGCGATCTCTTTGGGATCAAGCTTGGCGGATTGCAGGGCTTTGCGGACGGCCTCTCCGCAGGCGCGCCACCAGTCGCGGGGATCCTGCTCGGCCCATCCGGGCTTGGGACTGGCGAAGTTCTGGTGCTCGGAGGAGGCGGAAGCGATAACGTTTCCGGTGGAGTCCATCACGAGAGCGCGGGTGCCGCCTGTGCCTACATCAATACCTAGATAGCTCATCTTGCGTTCCTAACTCTGTAGTGGCGTAGCTGGCTACGCCCTTTGGCAAGACGTAGCGAGCTACGTCTCTACGAAGGGGTTGATCAGGCGAAGTCCCCGGCGTACTCGTGGTTGGCTTCGCGGGGAGCCCGGCGTTTGTCTTTGGAAGACAACTCCTGCGACTGGCGGCGCAGGAAGAAGTCGAGATTGCCGCGCATGACCAGGTGCGGAGCTAAGGCCACCTGATGAGAGCGGCGGCCGCCCTCCGCGAGGAATTCGTGCAACATGCGGAGGGCCATCTCACCCTGGGCGTGCGGGCGCTGGTAGATGGTGGCAACGACCGCACCCGAGCGCAGGTAGGGAACGAGGTCGGGGAAAAGGTCGGTGGTGATGATGGTCAGGCGATTGAGCAGGTTCGCGTCTTCAGCGGCTTTCAGCACGGGAATGGAAGCTTCCGTGGTCACATAGATTCCGGCGAGGTCAGCGCGTTCATCAAAGAGCTTGCGACACTTGCGGTAGGCTTCCTTCTCGAGATCGTGATCTTCGATGGGCTTGAGCGTCTGCAGGTGAGGATAGAAATTTTGCAGGGTGGATTCAAAGGCCGTGTATTTTTCGGCGTGCTCCGTGATGTCCATGTCGAACACGGTGACCGCGACCGAGCCAGCTTTGCCGTTCAGGAAGCGTCCCATGAGATCGGCGGCGATGGAGCCGCTGGCCAGAGTGTCGATGGCGACCATGCCCAGTCGTCCACTCTGAGGCGCATCGGTGGCGACACAGACGACAGGAATGTTCGCGCGAGAGGCGCGCCGGATGGCGGAACGCAGGGTCTGCGGGCTGCTGGGAAAGATGATGATGCCGTCCACCTGATCGTGAATAGCGGCTTCCAAAGCTTCGTCCTCGCCTTCACCCAGGATGGGGCAGGTGCGGAACTCCAGTTCGACATTTTCCAGCAGGATGGATTCGGCTTCATCGCGGATTCCGGTGCGAACTTCATCCCAGAAGGAAGTAGTGCCCTGGGGGGTATTAACTGATATCCGCAGAGTCTTTTTGGAGGAGAGATATCGAGCCGCAAGATTCGGGCGGTAGCCGAGATTTCTGGCGACTTGCAGGACTCTAGCTTTGGTGGCGGCGCTTACTCCAGGGTTGTCGTGCAAGGCACGATGGACGGTTCCAATTGAGGTGCCCAGAGATTTAGCGATGTCACGAAGCGTGGTGGGGGGCTTGCCCATTATTTTTTGGCCTACCTCTGGGCTGGCTGGTTGACCAGCAGAGGTCCGGAGCTAAAAGCGTCCGGAAGCGTAAACGTTAACGGAACTCGGAGAAATGTGCAAGACGGGGCCTCTCACCACGTGGGAACCGGACTCAAAGAGGTCAATTTGTTGTCCTTGGCTTAAAATCGGCCTTTTTGATCAGGGATGCCGGAGAGTTGGTAAATCCAGTTGCAGATTGTGTCGCGCCATTTCACAGCTTCTCCGGCCTGGAATTCGAAGCGGGCGAGGATGTCGAGGTAGCGCTCTTCGTCGATGTGCCTTTCGAGCTTCTTCCATTCGGAAATGAAGGCTTTGGCTTGCTCTGCGCCTTGAAAGTGCGAATCGTAGATGTGCTGGATGACCGTTTCCCCCGAGTGCAGGATATGGGTGTAGGGCACGTGGTGGAAGAAGAGGAGCAGATCGTCGGGACAGTTCGCCAATGGTTCGTAGAGTTTTTGGACTGCGGGTGGGTACTGGGCGATGAAGCCGGTTCCCGTGGCGATGGTGCGATCCATGCCGATGGCCTCGTGATCGGCGCGATGCCATTGTCCCCAGCCATTGTTTTCGGAGGACTCAGGAGCGGGATCGTAGTGATTGCCTGTGATATTGGTGAGCGTGCCTGCGCCCAGTGGGCCGGTGTAGTTCTCGTAGACGTGCCAGGAGTTGAGTTGCAGATTGTTCACCGTTTCGACTACCAGGGGGTCAGCGCCGAAGGTCAGGCGGGTCCATTCATCAGATGATTGTCTCTGAGGTGAGATTCGGATTCCAGGCTAGGCGTCCGAATCCGTAGAGGTTGGCCATGGCGAGAGGACTGCCTAGCCAGTTAGCGTCCATGCCGACATTGGCTACGCCGACGAATCCGCCCAGCGGGCGATGCAAGGTTTCGGCCTGAGACTAAATCTTTCACGGGAGCGTGCTGATCATCGATGCGCATGTCGAAGTCGAGGACTTCCTTCCACATGGGAACCAGGAAGCAGAGATGCTTCTGCTGTCCGGTGTACTCCTGAGTGATCTGCAATTCGATGGCCTCGTTGGTGTGGTCGAGTCCGGCGAAGAGCGGGGATACGGGCTCGCGAACCTGGAAATCAATTGGGCCGTTTTTGATCTGCACGACTACGTTGTCGTCGAACTGGCCGTCGAGCGGGTGGAAATTGTCGTAAGCCGCTTTGGCGCGGTCGTTTTTCAGGTTGCGCCAGTCGAGGTGGTGGTTGTAGACGAAGGCGCGGTAAAAAACGACTCCGCCGTGCGGCTTGAGGGCGCGGGCGACTACGTTGGCAGCGTCCGCGTGAGTGCGTCCGTAGGCGGACGGACCGGAGCGACCTTCAGAGTCGGCTTTGATTACTACTCCAGCGAAATCGGGGATCTGTCGGTAGATTTCGTCGAACTTTTTGCGCCACCAGGCGGCTACCTGGGGGTCCCGAGGGTCGAAGGTGGTTAACGGTTCCGCTGCGCTTCGCGCTGGCGGGACAGGCTGAGGGCCTGTCTCTACGCGGGTTGCTCGTACGGGGGCTTTGCCGATTTTAGTGGGGGTGCTGAGGTCGACTGAGATGGCGAGTTGGACTCCCCATGGACGGAAGGCTTCGGCAATGCGCTCTAGTTGCGGTATGAAGTCATCTTCCAGAACTTGCGGTGCGGCGTTCACGTTGTTGACGGTGCAGGCGTTGATCCCAACGGAAGCCAGCAGGCGGGCGTATTGGGCGGCACGAGTGAGGTCAGCGCGAACTTTTCCGGCTTCGAAGAAAATCGAGGCACCGCCATAGCCTCGTTCGATACGGCCGTCGAGGTTGTCCCATTGGTTGATCCAGCGAATGGGAGCGTAAGGCTGCTGCAGGTCATCGAGAGAGGCGATGTTCTCCTGGCGCGCTATTTTGCTCAGCAGCGTGAACACGCCGTACAGGACTCCACGATCATTCATGGCCGCGATAACGATGCAAGGTGCTCCGCGGATGTGCGTTGCCCTGAGCCAGAATGCGTCGGCCTTGAGGGGCTGAGATGGCTGGAGGCTGGGAGCGAGGGTCCGGACATCTTTCAGGGTTCCGAGGACGAACGCATCTTTGGGATTCGAGGTGGGTTCGAGGGTTCGGACGAGCATTTGTTGCAAACCGCTGGTCGAGTTCCTGCCCAGCTGTTTTCAGGACCAGCGAATCGCCGAGGAGCAGAATTCTGGAGGGAAAGTCCTTGTACTGCTTCGCGGCTTGGGAATCCAAGGGCGCATAGCGCAGCCAGGCTTTTGCCCCGGTCTCCGCTGACGCGGTGCTTGACAGTAGAGCGACGCAGAGGATTGCGGCCAACACCAAAGGGCGTGAGGACGGAGTTGTGATGGCGACAGTCACCGGGGGCTGGGGCGTCATTTCATGACGAGTATACGAGGCTGCCGGGCAGGGTCGTATGGCGATACATGTGTTTACTAGATTCCATACTTGGGAGGGGAGGCGATTCCGGTTGCTTTTGGAGGGTCTTTCGTCCTAAGATGCGCCGCATGGAGGGCCCGAGATGACTCGATCCGGCCCGATTTTCACATCTCTTTTGAACATGGCTGCGATTCTATCTCTCGCCGTTCCGGCGTTTTCGCAGGCTCCCAAATACGATCCCACAACAGAGACTACCTTCAAAGGCATTGTGGAGGAGCTGAAACTGGTTCCGCCAACTGGCGGGAAACCTGTTGTGTATCTGGTGCTGAAAAGCAACCCCGATGGAGGACAGATCTTTCTTTGTCCTAAGAAGTTCCTGGACGAAGTCGGCATGGTGTTCAAAGTGGATGACCCTCTTGAAATCACGGGATCCAAGATCAAACAGAACGGGGCGGACCTCACGCTGGCGCGCGAAGTGGTGAAGGTCAATGGCGGAGAGACGCTCACGTTGCGTTTCAAGGACGGGCGGCCGGCGTGGTGATTTAAGACTGCGTCGCAGTCCGGCGTGCCTGCGAGGCGAATTCCCTGGCCTTCGTTTGAGTCCATCGTGAGCGCTGGTTGTCCTCTGCTCACGGCCCATCGATCTATGCACATCGCAATCTCCCATCCTTGGTTGCTCCCTTTCTCCTGATAATCTCGAAGTAGAGTCAGGAGAGATCCGCCGTTGCCACCACTGATTAATGTGCGCAGCATTGCCAAAGCTTTCGGGGCGGAGCCTTTGTTTCAGAATGTTTCCTTCACCGTTTCGGAAGGAGATCGGGTTGGGCTCATCGGGCCGAACGGGTCGGGCAAATCCACACTTCTGCGCATCCTTGCTGGGAGCCTGACTCCAGATGAAGGAGAGATCGCCTTCCGCAAGCGGCTGCGGCTGAGTTATGTCGAGCAGGTATCGGAGTTTCGGGCTGAGGATACGGTGAAGTCGGTGATCCACGATGCGATGGAGAAGGCGGGCGTGCCGGAAGCTGAGCGAGGCACTCTGTCGGCCGAAACAGCGGGGCGGGCGGGATTCACGGATGTGGAGGCCTCAGCCACAGCACTGTCTGGCGGCTGGCGAAAACGGCTCGCGATTGTGGAAGCGCTGGTGCAGGCGCCTGACCTTTTGCTGCTGGATGAGCCGACCAATCATCTCGATCTGGAAGGCATCGAGTGGCTGGAGGATTTACTTGAGCGGGCAGCGTTCGCTTGCGTGGTCGTCAGCCACGATCGGTACTTCCTGGAGAACGTGGTGACCGAGATGGCCGAGCTCAGCCGAGTATATCCAGACGGATTATTGCGGGTGAAGGGAGGCTACAGCTTTTTTCTCGAGAAGAAAGAAGAGTTTCTGCACGCGCAGGGGAAGCGGCAGGAAGCTCTGGAGAATTTGGTTCACTCCGAAATCGAGTGGCTGCGGCGGGGAGCGAAGGCGCGTACCCGAAAATCCAAGGCTCGCATTGATAAAGCCGGGGAGTTGATGGAGGAATTGGCCGATCTGAATGCGCGTACGCGCAGCGGGGCGGCGCAGATTGATTTCTCCTCTACCGAGCGGAAGACCAAGCGCCTAGTCGAATTGGAGAATGTCGGCTACCGGATCGGAGAGCGGCAGCTTTTTCAGGCGCTGGATTTCGTGATTGCAGCGGGGATGCGCGTAGGACTGGTGGGCCCGAATGGCAGTGGGAAGACTACGCTGCTACGGCTGTTGCGAGGCGAGGTCGCGCCGACAGCGGGAGCGATCCGGCTGGCAGATCGTTTGCGGATTGTGTATTTCGATCAGGCTCGTCAGCTTGATCCCACCGTGACACTGCGCAGAGCGCTTGCTCCAGAAGGAGATTCGGTGATCTATCAGGATCGTTCCATCCATGTGGCCTCCTGGGCTGCGCGGTTTTTATTCCGGGGCGAGCAACTGAATCAGCCGGTGGAGCGGCTGTCGGGAGGAGAACGGGCGCGGGTTTTGATCGCGCAACTGATGCTGCAGCCGGCAGACGTGCTGCTGCTGGATGAGCCTACGAACGATCTGGATATTCCTACACTGGAAATTCTTGAAGAGAGCCTGCTGGAGTTTCGAGGGTCGCTGGTGCTGGTCACACACGATCGCTACATGCTGGACCGAGTATCCAGCGTTGTGCTTGGGTTGGATGGGCAGGGCGGCGTGGAGACGTTTGCAGACTACTCGCAGTGGGAGATCTGGCAGGACGCACGGAGCCATTCACTTTTGGAGAAGGACACAGGACATCAGGCATCAGCGACTCGGAATGTGCAGCCCGTAAAGAAAAAATTGTCGTATCTGGAGGCTCGCGAATACGCCGGGATTGAACAGCGCATCGCTTATGCCGAAGAGGTGCTGCGGCAGAAGAAGGCGCACGCCGAGGACCCGGCGATTGCTTCAGATGCGGAGCAACTCGTGATCGCACACGCTGGCTTGGAAGAGGCACAACGAGACCTCGACGCGTTGTACCAGCGGTGGGCTGAGCTTGAGGCCAAGCAGCAGGCGTAGGGTTCTTCACAGATGGGCTTTCCATGTATTTCGGGCGTTTCTTGCGCCCCCTTCGGGGGATTCTTAAGCTTGGCGCACACACGGCTTACGCGCGGCATTCTTTCGCCGCTTCGGGGCTGACGTCAGTTCAGAAGGCCCAGGCAGAAAGCGATGATGGTGCTTCCGTGCAGTTCGATGCTTTTCTCCAATTCTGCCAGCAGATGTTCTTCCAGGTTCTCGGGATCGGCGATCATCTCGCAGCTCTGAATTTGTTCATGCGTTGCGCCCTGGAAACAGAGCTCACAGATGCCCAGTCCATCTTCGGAGCGGACGGGAGGGCCAAAGACGCGGCAGGTCATGGGACGGGAATCGTAGAGTTCGCACAATCCGGTTTGCGGATTGAGAGCGGGACAGGGCTCGTCATTGGCGAAATCTTCAAAGCGACGGCGGGACTCTTCTCCGTCCGCGAGAATCCCCGTGATCGGATCGCCGGGAAAGCTTGCCGACAGACGGGACATTGCGTCTTGCGCACGTTGATGGACTGCTGCGGCTCGATCTGGAGCGAGCGACTTCAGATTGCGAAAACCTTGCGTCAGGCGGGCAGCGTCGAGCTGATTGATGGCAAAGACACCGATGCAGCACTGCGTACATCCGGGGCGGCACGCGAGCCAATCTCCAGCACGGCGGGTCGCGTCTGCCAGGGCGGCATCGACGATCTGAACTAACTGCTGATCCCGGCGCGCGGGAAAGCGGGACGGCATATGTCAGGATATCGCACCGCAATGCGTCGTGCCGACTAGCTGCGCTGGATGATTTTACAATTGCTTTCTTGAGTTGGACTGATCGGCGAGCACTGCTGCAAAGGGGGAGATTCAGTGATGGCGGGGATTTTGATCTTTTTGACAATTGTTGCCGTTCAACGGAATTCAAATGCCCACAATATCCCCCCAGGACGCGTGACTTTTCTATATTGGGCACCCCTTCTCTATAAATGTGGAACCCCCTTCAACTTTGAAAGTCGCTTGCGCCGATCTTATGCTGCTTTGGGGCGTCTGGCTTTGGCTTGCTCTAGGATTCTGAAGAGGAGGAGCCAGCGTTTCACGTTCGAGGTCATGAGGAAATTTTCTTTGACGTGTTCGCGGCCATTTGCGCCGATAGTGCGGGCGAATTCGGGATGGGTGAGAAGATAGCGGATTTGAAAGGCGCATCCTTCCACCGAGTGAACCAGAACACCGGTGAGTTTGTGGATGATTTGATTGGGAATGCCGCCGACGGCTCCGGCAATGGTGGGTTTGCCCTTCCAAAGCGCCTCGGTGACGGTGAGTCCGAAACCTTCCTTTAATGACTTCTGAACGATGATCGCGGATGCACGCTGAATGGCATTGATCTGCATGGCGCACCACGGAGGAAGATCGAGGATGACGACGTCGGGATCGTCGCCGGCAGCGTCTCGGGTTTCCTGAAGGACCGCCGCGCCTTCAGGGTCGTCGTTCGCGCCGCCTCCGGCCAGGACTAGCTGGCAATCGACATACTTTTTCGCAAGCTTGTAGGCCTGCACAACCCCCACAGGATCTTTCAGACGATCAAAGCGGGAGACCTGAGTGACGATCGGCCGAGAGCGGTCGATGCCGAAGTCATCACAGACCTGCTGGATCTCGGCGTCGGAGAGATCCCTGTTCTTCTCCGAGAGGGGATCGATGCAAGGATAAAAGAGATACTGCGGGATCGCTAACTGGCGAGCGAAGGATTGGGAGGAAAAGATGGCAGCGTCGTAATGTTCAACGAAAGGCCGTAGGAACTCCCAAACCTTCCGGTCAGGATTGGAAAGATCGATGTGACAGCGCCAAACCCAACTGGCAGGCGTCTTGTGGCGTGAGAGAACCAAGCCAAGGGGTTGCGGGTCATGAATGACAACCATTTGCTCTTCGAAATGCATCCGCTGGCGGTTCTGCTCGGTGTACATCAAGAAGATGTCCTTAGCGGCTTGCGTGAGTTCATAAGCGCTGCCGTGGAGGGCATTGTGGAATGCTTTGGTCACTTCGAAAAAATCGTTGCCGCCAGTGATGACGTCCCAGTGCGTGGGCACTTGCAGCTCGGAAAGGAGAGGAACAAGGCGGTTCAGCATCTCCGCAACGCCACCGCCGAGCGCAGTGGAGTTGACCATCTTGATGGACTTCCGCTTCACTTGATCCGCGAGGAAACGCAGAGAATCGATCTGAGCGCGGCCGATGATGCTTGCGTACTCATCCAGATGCCGGGGCGGAGGTGGGGTAGGAGGAGTGAGGACGCTGGCTGGAAGATTCCTCCCATCCCTCCGGTCAGCGAGACGGCGTTCGAGCAAGCGCACGCTGGCGCCTGAGCTGGCTTCTTGGGTTTCACGGGAGGGCTGCGAGAGCGAACCCGTGCTGGGAGATGAGTCGCTCTGATTTTCTGAGTCCATGCTGTTCCCTAACGGATGGCTTGCGAGACGATGCGTGCGATCTGCAGCCGGACTCCTTCCATGGTGTTGGTATAAATATCGATTCGTTCAATTGCTTCCGCGGCCTCAGCCAGGCCGACATCTTCTTCCAGCCAGATGGAAAAATCGTTGGACATGCGCTTCAGCCGCAGGCGTGCTTCGATGAAGTGATGGTGAATCGAATGAACGCTGACCTGATTCATTCCGTCGAGAAAGCCCTTGAGAGTCTCGGGCGAATAGGGTGTGGGCAAGACTACGATATCGGAAGCACAGAAATAGAAGGGTTCGTGGGCCGGCCGCGAGCCGGCGTCGGGATGCGCATGCAGGAAATGGTCGACGATCTCGATCATTCTGCGGCGGATGCCCTCGATGGAAGTAAATTCACGAACGTCCACACTGGCCAATTGTTCCGCCAACATAGGTTCGTTGCAGGCGAAAAGGCTCCAGTGAGCAAAATCGTTGGAGAATCCCTGCCGAATGAAATGATGCTCCTGGAGCGTACGAAAGGTGTGCTGAAAGATGGAATCCTCGGGACAGTTCTGGAGGGCGTTCAGTAGCTGGGCGAGGTTATTTGCCTTGTACCTGCCGATGCGCAGCAGATGCTCCGAGGTTTTGAAATAAAACGGGGCATCCGGTTTGCGCACCGGAGATTGGGCAGCAGAAGCCATGAGCGCTAATAGGTAGCACTCCGGGTAAGTTGGGTTGTCTCGGTAGCGACGAGCCAGCGAGATAAGAAATCGGCAAGTTCCTCGGGAGGTTTGAGCCAGGCTTGCGCCGAAGTCTTGCGGAAGGCAGGCCGGACGAGGATGCCGAGCCCTTTGGATCCAAGTGCACGGAATGCACGCTCGTCAGTAATGTCATCGCCCAGATATGCGATGGGGCAGTTCGGACCAGTTTCATCAAGAACCGTGCGAACGGCGTCGCCTTTATCGAGGTCGGGAATGCGCATCTCAACCCCACCGTCGAATTCCAGCAGCTTGAGGTTGGCGCGGTCGGCGATGGGAAACCAACCGACGATGATTCTGCCACGAAGCTCTTTGGCTGCGGTTTGCTCCAAGGCGCGCCAATGGACAGCGATGCTGCCCGGTTTTCTTTCGGCGAGATCATGGAGGCCCTGGTATTCGAGCCAGCGTTTGGCATCGTCCAGCACTTGGGAAACCGCGTCCGGAATTTCCGGCATGTCGCAAGTTCCGTCAGGAAGAAGGCGCTGCAGACCATGGGAGCCCCAGATTTCCGGGGCCGGGCGAAGGCGCAGGAACGGGTCGATCTCATGAGCGTCTCTTCCCGTGATGATCACGAGTCGAGTACGTCCTACCTCGATGATCTGTTGTAACAGGTCCCTTAGACCGGGGTACGGAACAGCGCGTCGCCGATCCACTGAGAAAGGGGCCAGAGTCCCGTCATAGTCGAGCAGCAAGACGGAACGCTGGGCCCGGGTCACGCGATTCAAGAAATTCCTCAATATTCTGTTGACGTAACATCCCTCACTCCACTCTCTGACAGCAACGCCCGTCCAAGACCGGCACCTGAAAATGTGGGCTGGTCGAGGCGTACTTCACAAAGTTCTCCGATCAAATTTCCGGCCCAGCGAAATACGTTCTGTTCGCGAACCGTTTTGCGCATGCGGTGCATGCGCGCTTGCTTTTCGTCCGACGACATTTCCAGGGCGGCGCGAACGGCGTCGGCGGTCTGGTCAATGTCGTACGGATTCACCTGGAGGGCATCGCGTAATTCCCGAGCCGCTCCGGTAAAACAACTCAAAATCAAGACGCCGCGCTCATCGTTGCGGGTTGCCACAAATTCCTTTGCCACCAGATTCATTCCGTCATGCAGTGACGTGACCAGACAGAGATCGGCGGCCCGATAATAGGCAGCGACTTCGTCATGACTGTGCTGGCGATTGAGCAAGATGATGGGCTTCCATTGATCCGCCTGAAAACGCCAGTTGATTCGGTCGGCCTCGGCTTCCACCTCGGCCTGAAGGTCGTGATATCGCTTGATATGCGTCCGGCTGGGAGCGCCAATCTGGACAAAGCTGAAGACTCCCTGATAGCGCGGAAATTTTTCCAGGAAGCGTTCGATCGCGAGAAATCTTTCGAGAATGCCTTTGGTGTAGTCGAGCCGGTCAACGCCCACGCCCATGAGCGCGGCCTCCACACCCAGACTTTTCAGTAATGCGGCACGCTCTTCGTAGGCGGACTCGCGGCGATTATCGACGGGTAAATCGGTGCACTCCACGCTGATGGGGAAGGGGCGCACGGCGGTGCGGTGATCGAGTCGCTGCACGGAGGAGTGATCCCAGTCAATACGGGACTCGACAATGCGGTCCACAGTTTGAAGAAAATTTGTGCAATGCTGCTGGATATGGAAGCCGACCAGATCAGCTCCCAGCAGTCCATCGACTAGTTCGCGTTGCCAGGGGCAGATGCCGAAGGCTTCGGGATTGGGCCATGGAATATGCCAGAAGATCGCGACGCGAGCCTCGGGACGCTGCTCCTTGATCATTCTGGGCAGCAAGGCGAAGTGGTAGTCCTGAAGCAAAACGACCGGACGTTTAGTGTCCACCATTTCTTCGAGCAAGGCGTCGGCAAATTTCCGGTTCACTTCCTGGTAGTGCTTCCAATCGTCGGCACGGAACAGAGGACGCGTGTGGGCGATGTGGCAGAGCGGCCACAGACCCTCATTCGCGAAGCCATAGTAGTAGCCCTGCTCTTCCTCTTTGGAGAGCCAAACCCGGCGCAGCGTGTAATGAGGATCGTCGGGAGGAACCGGCAAGCGGTCGTGGACATCCACAGCATCGATATCAGCGTCGCCGGAGCCGTGGGCAACCCAGGTTCCGCCGCAGGCGCGGAGCACGGGTTCAAGGGCGGTGACCAGACCGCTGGCAGGCTGTTTGACCTCGACGGATTTTCCCTTGCGAAGGTGAATATAAGGCTCGCGATTGGACACCACGAACAGCCGGCTGTCTTCGAGACGCGCACGGATGTGAACCGCCAAGCGGTCTGCCGTCCAAATGGATTCTCCGGATTCGCGTAGGCGAGCTTCGAGTTCCGCAGCGGAACGAGCGGTGTTCAGGCTTTCGGCGAAGGTTGCTACCTCGCGAGCCAGAGGACGAAACAGGTCCAGGTCGGGAACCCTGATACGAGCCATGGAGCGTCCGGTGCGGAGAGCTTTCATCCAGTAGGCCGTACGGGCGATGGGCCCGGCAATGCTCCAGCGCACGATCAGAAGCGTGATTAGCACGATGATCACGACGTGCGCCAAGGCGCTCAAGAATGTTTCACGCCAGATTCTCAGGCTTTCGCCCTTGATGTATCCGGAGTCATGCACGATAGCGAGACTGCCGACGAGGTTCTCGCCTTTGCGCAGAGGAAGTGCATAAATGTGGATGGAAGCGATGCCCATGCGAACGAACGCGCTGGTATCGTGCTCCTCCTTCAGACACTGAAGGACTACCGGGGGAGCACTTTCCATGAGAGGCTGCAGAATCGTCGTCACAGCGACCGGCTTCCCCTGGGGGTCGTACACGGCCAGTCCGGCCAAGTGCTCGCGATTGGCGAATTGCTGCACCGTGCGCTGGAGGATGGCGGGATTGCTGCGCTCCAGATCCCGTTCGACATTTCTACCCAGGCTCTCACCCAGTAACTCAGCCCGATGTTCCAGATCGCGTCGCATGCCGCGCGCCAGAACGTACGATTGGTAGTAAGAGGAGCAGAGGGAGACCAGGGTTACGCCGACAACTAGCGAGATAATCAGTCGAGCGCTTAGCAATCGCATCTACACATCCTCGAAACCCAAGACGTTCGCAACAACTACTTTCAGGGCAGGAATTCGCGGTACGGCAGTGCGATCCAATCCGTGGTCCTGTTCCGGCAGTTGCAGCGCGACTGCGTGACCTCGACTATCGAGCACGCAAACAAAGCATCCCCGCCGCGGCAACTCGACAGGACACAAACCTTCACCGGAGTCGGCGCCAGCCAATTCTGAGTACGGGGACGGGGAAAAGGTTGCACAACTGATGCCAAACGGCAAAGTCGTTTCGGCAGTGATGCTTGGCACGAAATTCACCAACATCGCACAATGTAATTCTTGCTGTTAAGTGGCGCTTCCGAACACGGCGCCGGATGAGAGCACGATCAGTACCAAATCAATGTGAGCATAGAGGAGGCGGGTAAGGCAACATTTATCATTTTCTCGGCAAGCCTCAGAGTGATATTCCTGGTCTCCTTCGAATTAGTGAGGACAATGGTTTTCTGGCCATTCGGATTCTCAAAAGCTACGTGCTCCACGCCGGCAACGTTACCCGTGGATTCAAAACGCCGCGCTCCGCGATGAATGTTGCGGGAGAAATGCGCGTAAGCCCAGTATTGACCGCTGCGCGTAATTTCTTTTGTCTGGGAATGGATCGTGACAAGGCCTCCGCAGGGAAACGGGCCAATGTTGGGGCGGCCCTTCTCGTCCAAAGCGAGATTCCAGCCGGTGATCGCGCGACACCAATTGCGAAGAGCTTGCGTGAAGGTGCGTCCCCAGTTGGCCCAGTCAGTGGCGTAGTCGGGAGCGGTGTAGTCTGGACCGCCTTCAGTCCAGTAAAGCTGCACGTCCGGAAATGCGTTATGAACTCTGGTCATCATGTCGGGTGTGCCCACATATCCGTGAAACGCAACGGAATTGCAGAATTTGCGGAGATCGGGGTCTTCGAGTTCGTCGATGGCGCGTCCCCAGAGGTTGTAATTGTGATCAAGAATCCAGATGCTGGTTGAGAGATTATTCTTTTGAAGCAGCGGACCGAGATGGTTCTTCACGAATCCAATTTCGTATTCCTGCGGCCACAAGCAGGCCGGCATCCGGCCGTCCTGGTCTGTGTCAACTTCGTTTTGAACACTGACCGCCTGGACCGGGACGCCCTCGGCAGCATAGGCCTGCAGGAACTTCAGGAAATACTGAGCGTAGGGAGCGAAATATTGCTGGCGCATGGAACCGCCCAGCATGGATCCTCCGGCTTTCATCCATCCGGGAGGGCTCCAGGGTGAGGAGAAAAGAAAAAGATCGGAATTCGCTTTTCTGGCTTCGCGGAGCACGGGCAGGACATAAGCTTGATCGTGCGCGATAGAAAAGCGCTTCATCTCGGGATCGGGTTCGCCTTCGTCGTAGCTGAACATCTCCGTCGAATAATCACTTGAGCCGATGCAGGTGCGGCAGACGTTGAGTCCCATTTCAGCGGGATGGAAAAGTTCGTGAAAGAGATTGGCACGCGCGGGTGCATCGAGACGGTTGAACGTGTAGCAGGCGGCGTCGGTGAAAGCCGCGCCGAAGCCGAGGATATCCTGAAATTTTTTCGAGGGATCCAAGGTGAGAACGTTGTCTCCGGTGCTTTCGCCCGGTTGCCACGATAGTGCGGGCGCTGCGGCGTAGCGAAGATTTCCAGAGGTGACGCGAACCGCAATTTCCCCAGCCTGTGGTGCTGGAGTTGCGACGGAGAATCGTGATGACGTACTGGCAGCTAATCCCAAAGCAGAAAGTTTCAGGAAGGTTCGCCTCGTCTGTTCATTGGACACGCAGTTCTCCTGGCGGGAATTTAACCTTGTGAGTATAGTTCGGATGATTCTCAAAAACATGGGAGCGGGAATGATCGCGAAGAGGATTTGCCCGAAATGGTACGCAGCCATATTTGTGATCTCGATTTGCGCGGCGGCGCAAAGCAGGCCGCAAGTTGCGCGTCCGGGCTGGAAGCTTGTGTGGAGCGACGAGTTCGACGGTGCTAATGGTTCGCCGATCGATTCCTCAAAGTGGGTAGCAGAATCGGGCGGTAACGGATGGGGAAATCAGGAACTCGAGTATTACACCAGCCGCGCGGAGAACGTAATTCAACAGGACGGGAATCTGGTCAATTAAGGCTCTGGAGGAGAAATATAGCGGGTCTGACGGAGTGACGCGTAATTACACTTCTGCCCGCCTGAAGACGCAAGGCAAGTTCTCGCAGAAGTATGGACGGTTTGAAGCGCGGATCAAAATTCCTTACGGACAGGGAATCTGGCCGGCGTTCTGGATGCTGGGGGACGACATTGAGAAGAAGGGCTGGCCGAAATGCGGCGAGATCGACATCATGGAAAATATTGGCAAAGAACCTGGCATGGTGCATGGCACGATTCACGGGCCCGGGTATAGCGGAGCAAACGGGATTGGGGCTCCGTTCGAGTTACCTGCGGGGCAGCGCTTTGCGAATGACTTTCATGTTTTCGCTGTGGAGTGGGAGCCGAAGGCGATTCGCTTCTATGTGGATGATCATCTGTACCAGACTACAACTCCTGCGGACCTGCCGAAGGGCGCGAATTGGGCATACAAACATCCCTTCTTTGTTCTGTTGAACGTTGCGGTCGGCGGCGAGTGGCCGGGGAACCCCGACGCATCCTCGACCTTTCCACAAACGATGCTGGTGGATTACGTGCGGGTCTTTCAGCGCGACAAGTCACTCCATTAGCTGCAAATATCTTCAGCACAGAGGAACACGTACACAGGGTCAGCTTGACCGCTTCCTTGTCCGCTCAGATAAAATCGTTTTCAATTTCGAGGACCACTACTACACATACATTCTGCGAAGGAGTCAGTGCATGAGTAAGGTTCGAGTTCTGGTTGGTACGCGCAAGGGTGCATTCATTCTTAGTTCAGATGGTAAGCGTGACAAGTGGGAGGTGAACGGGCCGCTGTTTGCGGGATGGGAGCTTTATCATTTGAAAGGATCGCCTGTGGATCCAAATCGCATTTATGCATCGCAGACCAGCGGCTGGTTCGGGCAGGTGATTCAGCGCTCGGATGATGGCGGTAAGACCTGGCATCAGCCCGGGACGCCAGCGGGAGAAACGGCGGGCCCCGGTGGCATGCCCAAAGGCGAAAGCAACAAATTTGTTTACGACGCGGCGGGTGCTCCGTTGACTACACACCAGTGGTATGACGGGACGCAGCATCCGTGGGAGTTCAAGCGCGTCTGGCACCTGGAGCCATCGTTGACAGAGCCCGATACGGTTTACGCAGGAGTGGAAGACGCGGCCATCTTCAAATCGACGGATGGGGGAAAGAACTGGAAAGAACTTCCCGGCCTGCGCGGGCATGGGACGGGGCCGAAGTGGCAGCCGGGCGCGGGAGGAATGTGCCTTCACTCCATCATCCTCGACCCGAGCGATCCCCAGCGAATTTATATCGCGATCTCGGCCGCGGGGGCCTTCCGCACTGACGACGGTGGAAAGAACTGGAAACCGATTAACAAGGGACTCTACTCGAAATACATTCCGAATCCAACGGCGGAAATCGGGCATTGCGTGCATCACATCGCGATGAATCCAAAACGGCCGGGTGTGCTGTTCATGCAGAAGCATTGGGACGTGATGCGCTCGGATGATGCAGGCGACAACTGGAAAAAAGTGAGTGGGAACTTGCCGACAGATTTCGGATTCGTCATCGATGTGCACGCGCACGAACCGGAGACGATCTATGTGGTCCCGATCAAGAGTGACGGCGAGCATTATGTGCACGAAGGCAAGCTGCGGGTTTACCGCAGCCGCTCCGGCGGGAACGAATGGGAGCCGCTCACCAAGGGATTGCCTCAGAAGGATTGTTACGTCGACGTATTGCGTGATGCCATGGCGGTCGACACGCTGGATGACTGCGGCATTTATTTCGGGACCACCGGAGGGCAGGTCTATGTGTCGCCGAATGGCGGGGACTCTTGGAAGCCAATCGTGCACGATCTGCCGGCGGTGTTGTCGGTAGAGGTGCAGACGCTGAAGTAGAGGCAAGATGATTCACGGGAGAGGACATGAGAAAGA
The DNA here is from genome assembly GCA_963785865.1 of uncultured Acidobacteriota bacterium. GTDB lineage: Bacteria > Acidobacteriota > Terriglobia > Terriglobales > Acidobacteriaceae > Sulfotelmatobacter. The sequence continues at coordinate 138,765 of CAWAXF010000013.1, forward strand.
CGCTGATTGCGGTTGCAGTATTGTTGGCATTTGCCAGTGCGGCAACGGCTCAGGAAAAGCAGCAGGAGTCAAGTCGAAATCGGGTGCCCCTCCGCTGGAAGCCAAGGTGCGAAAGCTATGGGAGGACTTCAAGAATAAAGACAAAGCCGGACTGGCGGCGGCGCTGGACGATGGCTTTCGTCAATTCGAGGAGGGCCTCAGCGCGTTCGGTGACAAGAAAACCGAGGTCAACGCGGTGGATGAGTTCGAACTCGTAAGCTACAGCCTGAGTGATTTCACGGTCAAATCGCTCGGTCCGAATTCGGCGCTGGTTACGTACATGGCGCGGTATGAAGGCAAGTCTGGGGGAGAAGCCACAAAGGGGAACAGCGTCTTTGGAGAAGTGTGGACTCGCACCGGCAATGAATGGAAAGCTCTCTACATGCAGGAGACCTATATAAAGTGAAGGTGCTGTTGAAATGGCAGTGACGATTCGAGTGGAGTTGCCGCAACACCTGCGCACGCTGGCCCATGTCGGGCACGAAGTGCCGATCGAGGTTGAGGGGGTGGTCACACAAAGATCGGTCCTCGATGCGCTTGAGGATCGCTATCCCATGCTGAAGGGAGCGATCCGCGATCACGCGACCAAGCAGCGACGCGCATTCTTGCGGTTCTTTGCGTGCCAGGAGGATTTGACCCACGAGTCGCCGGACGCCCTCTTGCCTGAAGAGGTGGTTTCGGGGAAAGAACCCTATCTCATTATTGGGGCGATTGCGGGCGGGTAGGGCCAAGGGACGTCAGTTTGAGTGTTAACTTTATTCAACGTCGTTGATATGGTCACGGGCTGGAAGATCGATCTCATCTTCCGCAAACGCAGGCCGTTCAGTGAAGAAGAGTTCCGCCCGCGGCAAGCAGTAGAATGGCACGGCCTCCATCTTTTCCTGGCAACCGCGGAGGATGTTATCGTTTCGAAGCTCGAGTGGGCGCGAATGGGAAAATCGCAACGACAAATTGAGGACGTCACTACATTGCTAAGGATGCGAAGGGATTCTCTCGATGTCCATTACATCGAAAAATGGGTTTCCCAACTCAGCTTGAACGAGCAATGACAAATTGCCAAGCAAGCTGCCGCAGCTTTCGAATAGCTGAGCGCTAATTCTGGTGCCGGTACATCTGCCAGCCCAGGTATCGCACCGCCGCCTCATGTACTGCAGCCGCGGTGGTCGAGAAGTTTGCTGCCACGTGGTGCTCGAAACCGTTTTCGCAGATGTAATGCAGAAGCTTCTGGAGATCGGGAATCTGCACGACTCCGACGCCTCCGAAGGTATTCAGCGAGTCGTTCGTGAACGCGCCTTCTCCTACGTAGCCGCGGATTGCGCCTGCGGTATCGTCCGTCGAGAAGCGCGCGAAGCTCATGGCACCTGGCTTGACTCGTCCGACGACTGTTCCGAAGGTGTTTTCCTTGCCTACTGTGCCCGCGATGATTTCCTGGAAGTCCATGCGGACATCCTGGAAGAAGTGCTTGGGAAGATTGCTGCAGTGGAAGCAGACGGCCTTGTCGGGATTGTCGCCGTAGTTGTTGTTCCAATCCAGCAAGGCGCTGGGACTTTCCGAGGCTAGCGCGAGCGCATGCATGCTGAGCGTGCCGCACACGTCGACTTCGCAGGCGGCGGGCAGCAGATTATTGCTCATCATGCTCATGATCGTGCACGGCACTACCCCGAAATATTCTTCCATCGAGGTCCAGCACTGTACGGCACTGATCTTGACGTCGGTCTGCTTCATCCAGTCCTCGATCACGTAGCCGAGCTTGGCCATCTTGACCAGAGCCGCATCGGGGACGTTAGTGGTGCTTACATACTTCCGAATCTCCGACAGCTTGGCCTGCACACCTGAATCACCATCTTTCAGCCGAGCAATTCTGCCAAAGACTTCGGAAAGATCGAGGGTTTCGGTTGAGATGCCGCTCGCTTCGAGCAGTTTCTCACTATAACGAACGGTATTGAACGCGGTGGGACGCGCGCCGATGCTGCCGACGCGGAGGTTGCGCATGCCGTTGGCGACGCGACACACGGCGGCGAACCAGGCGAGGTCTTCCTGGAATTCTTCGGAATCCGGCGCAACGGTGTGCCGGCGAGTCAAGGAATATGGAATGCCGTACTGGCGGAGATTGTTGCAGGCTGACATCTTTCCGCAGAAGCTGTCGCGGCGGTGCAGAATTGTCATCTTTGACGCGTCGTCCGGGGTGGCCTGCACCAGTATCGGTACATCCAGGCGCGCCAGGCGCATGGTGTCGGCGATTGCGCGCTCATCGCCAAAATTGGGGAGCGTAACGATGACGCCATCGATACGATCGCTATTTTTTCGAAATAAGGCGGCGCAACGTTTGGCTTCCTCGTGAGTTTCCACGGCGCCATGCTTGCTCTCTTCCGGGCCGAGCACTACGGAATCGATGCCCGCTTTGGAAAGAGCCTGAATGATTTCCTCGCGCCCGGATTTCGCTAACTGGTCGGGAAAGAAGCCGCGATTCCCGACAATTACACCCATGGTCATTTTTTTCTGGGACATAAAATCCTTCTTCACAATTAAAGGCAGGAATCAAGCATTCCCTGACAGTCGCTTCCGCTCGCGCGCGGGAGAAAAACGGATGGAATAGATCAGGCCGAAAACGAGCAGGGTACCGCCCCACCATACATTGGCGTGCAGGTTGCCGAGCACAACTTGCTGCGCGGGCGGATGAATGAGCTCGTAGATACCGTTGGCGAAAATCAACAGGCCGTTGACGCCCAAACATACACCGGTGAAAAACCAGATGGACAATGCTCCGCCCGATTTCATGAATCGCTCCTACCAGAAGACAATTTGCAGAATGATGAATATCACTGCCACGACAGCGCCCCAGAAGACTGGGCTGTGAAACATACTCACGTGTTCGGTCTTTGGAATCGGCGTCAGGCCGTACACGAGGTCTTTCAGTTCGGAATCCGGCTTTGGTTTCGTCACATAGCTAACGACAACCGTCACGATCACGCAAATCAAGCAGCACCAGAGGGCGCGGAACATGTTTTGCGCTTGATCCTGCGCATCCATCGAAAGAGCCACATACCGCACCGCTCCCGGATCAACTTTGACCCAGGCATACATGCCAACCGAGGACAACGTTCCCGCCAGCAGGCCCGCCCAACCTCCCGCCGGGGTAGCACGTTTCCAAAGCATGCCCAAAATCACAGTGCCGAACAGGGGCGCGATGAAGAAACTGAAGAGAGCCTGCACATAGTCCATGATCGACTGAGCCTGCATCACCAGATAGGCCGTGCCGATACTGATGACCACCCCGATTACCGTGACCCAGCGGCCCATCCTGACCTTGGCGTCATCCGAGGCGTTCTTATTTATCAGGGTCGCGTAGATGTCGTAGGTCCAGACAGTAGTGAAAGCGCTCACATTGCCGGCCATTCCCGACATGAAGCCTGCAATCAGTGCCGTGATCCCGAGGCCGAGGAGCCCGGGCCCGCAGTAGCGGGCGAGCATCAGCGGCAAGACTTCGTCATATCCGTGCAGTCCTTGTGCCTGGCCTTGCGCAGACCATGCCACGTCCGCAGGCACCAGACGCAGCAAGTGCCCTTGGGGATCGCGCAAAAGGGCAAGGCCGAGGAGGCCGGGAAGGATAACGATGAAAGGCACGCACATCTTGAACGCGGCGCCGATGATGGGAGCGAGTTTGGCGGAGCGCAAATCTTTGGCCGAGAGAACGCGTTGGACGACAAGGAAATCCGTGGTCCAGTAGCCCATGGAAATCACCGCGCCGAGGCCGAAGACGATTCCGACCCAATTGATGCCCATCGGGTTCGTAGAGAAGCTGCCCAGCGTCGACCACAGGTGAGTGTAGGATCCGGGATTGGGCACGTGCAGTTCGGTCAGGTTCTGCATGATCTTCGCCTGCAAGCCGCTCCATCCGCCTGCTTCGACGAGCCCGAGAATTGGAATTAGCAGGGCGCCCGCCCAGATCAGAAAGAACTGAAGAACCTCATTAAATATGGCGGAGCGAAGGCCGCCAAGCGCCACATAGGCGGCAACCGTCAGAGAAGACACCAGGATGCTGAAATTGAGATCCCAGCCGAGCACCACTCGCATCACGACAGCCATGGCGTACATGTTGATGCCGCTCATCAAAACTGTCATAAAAGCGAAGGAAATCGAGGAGATAGTTTGCGCACCGGGTCCGAAGCGCAACTTCAGATAGCCAGGGACGGAGTGCGTTTTACAGATGTGGTAGAAGGGCATCATTACCAGCGCGAGGAAGAGCATCGCGGGAATCGCACCGATCCAATACCAGTGAGCGGCGAGGATGCCATATTTGTAGGAATTGCCTGCCCAACCCATCAGTTCGAGGGATCCCAGGTTTGCGGAGAGAAAAGCGAGTCCGGCCACCCAGGCGGTCATCTCGCGTCCGGCCATGAAAAAGTCTTCTCCGGTGTTCGCCTGGCCCTTCAAGTACAGACCAATAGACAGCACGAGGGCGAAGTAGAAGACGATGATGACCAGGTCGACTGGGGAAAGATGGACCAGAGTGGACGAACTGAAGAAAAGCAGAGCAGGATTCATCGCGTCTTAACCTGTCCGAAATGAGCGTTGAAAGCGTGCTTGCAAAGATGATGCTTGCCGTGCAGTTCACGAGCTGAGAGCTGGGACTCAGGCATGGATGGAAATAAGTGCAGCGCGTAAACGTTTACGCAATGGGAAACATTAAATGGATAGCACGGCTTTGTCAAAGCCTTCGAAGTGCCTTGACCGGTACCATGGACGAGAGTTTCGTGCCGGAAGTCTTCCCCTCAAGCCCAGGTGCGAAGATTGATGATGCCCCAATAGCCTAAGTAAGCCGCGCAAATAAGCAGGGCAATTGTGACAAGCCGTGAGAAACGACGAACGCCGGGCCGGACGCCCTCTCGAGGAGCGCGCCACCAGGCGATAGCGCTCAAAAAAACCGAGATTACAAACGCAAGGGTGGTGAATTCCAGGGCTACTGACCAGAGGGTCCGGTTTCCCATTCGCGCGATCAGATCATCACTGCACACGATGAATATGGCAATGAAGCCGAGCAGACTGAGTACAGCCAGTAGCGGAAACAGTCGAATTAAGCGTTCGGCCGGACGGCGACGGCGTCTGCTGAGTCCCCCAAGAATCCAGAACGGAGCGTAAATCAGAATGGCTATGACGGCGAGCAGGACGTAAAGCGTGATCAGGATTTCGGCGAGCGCGAACCATGTAGGAAGTTTCTTGAATGTACTCATGGTCGCGGTTTGAATAAATCGCCCTTCAGGCATGGGGCTGAGCAACTCGAGCGAGGGGACAGGATCGGGCGCATCCTTCTTGGGGAGATGACGGAACTGCGCGCCGAAGACGGGTACAAAGATTTCTTTGCCGCCGAGAGATAGCAGCGTGAGATGGCCATCTTTCACTTGGATCCAAGTGATACCCGCTAGACGATCGATGAAATGCGTGAGTTGGACGCGGGGAGCATTCGGCTCGTACCAACCAGCGTAGTCGGAGGCATTCGTGGGCAACGATCCCACCGCGGGCACTTCGGGTTTGTGCAATGTCTTTGTGATGTAGGCGCGGATTGCTTTCGCAATTTTGTCGAATGCGGCTCCGTTCCCGCTGTTCATGCTGAAAAAATAGCCCACACCGTTATCGGGCATGTAAGCCATGTTGGTAATGCCGCCTTCGACACCTCCGTCGTGCCCGTGGTAAACAAAACCATCTTCGATGCTCCAGTAGTTGCTCAGGCCATAGCCACCTTTTAAGCCCTCTTTGGCGGACCAGGTACTTTCGGGAATTTCCATGCGATCGATGTCGGAGGCTGGAAGAATCTGCTTTCCGTTGACCGATCCTCGATTGAGATAGAACTGGAGATATGCGGCCATGTCATTGGCGGAAGCGTTGATCGATCCCGCGGGGCGCAGCAGAATGTGCCAGTAGGGATACTGAGTTTTTCCGTCCTCATGGTACAGGGTTGTACCTGTACCGGGTGCGGGTTCGAAGTAGGTTGCGGTCTTCATTCCTATGGGCAGAAAGAGGTTCTGCTGGACGAAGTCTTCGAATCTCTGGCCGGTCGACTTTTCGACGATGTAGGCCGCGACCGGTGGTCCGGAGTTGCAGTAAGCGGTACGTGTCCCTGGACGCCAGCGAGAGACTCTCGACGTGTGGTCGTATTCGAGGCCATCGCGGAGGCTCATGCTGTCGGGTGCCTGTTTGGCGTACTCGCGCAGGTGCATGTCATCCCAGCCGGTGGTGTGCTCCAGCAGGTTCACCACACGGATCGGGTCCGTGGACTCCCAGGAATTCTCAAAGAAAACCTCGGGAGCGAGTTTATGAACCGTGTCCGCTAACGTGAGTTTGCCTTGATCTTTCAGCAAGAGGATAGATAAAGAGGCGAACGCCTTTGAGGTGGAACCAATTCGAAATAGGGTGTCAGCGCTGGTTGTCCGGCCAGTGGCTACGTCGGCAATGCCCAAGCCTGTGACCCATTCTGGTCCGTTCTTGCGGACGATCGCGACGGACATACCGGGAGTGTGGGTATCTTTGAGAACTTTCTCGAGCTGCTGTTGCAGCTCCGCGATGGATTGAGCCGGCTTGGGATTGTCGTCGTTCTTCTCCGCGGCAAAGGACGGGATCACCACCGACAAGAGCAGAAGGGCTGGGACGATCCATTTCACAGGACCTCCGGGTAGGGCGAGCTCAGCTTTTCTCTGCGACGTCCGCCTCATGCGGGACCATGATAAGTGCACGGAGCTAAATCTGGTAGTCGAGATCATCCATGATGCGCTGGAGCGATTCGGAAAGACTCTCCGGCTTGTGCTCTGAGCCTTCGAGCTGCCGCACGCGTTCGCGGAGCTTGTGAACTTCCGAGGCAACGGAGGCGAGGGCTTCCGACAGCGGATCGTTAATCTGCTTGGGATCGGTGATGACCACGCGCTTGCCTTCTCGGAAGATGATGTGTGCGGGAACCCCGACCACGGTGGAATTGTCGGGGACGTTGCGCAAGACGACGGAACCGGCGCCGATGCGGCAGTTCTTACCGATTGTGATGTTCCCCAGGATCTTCGCTCCGCCACCGACGACCACGCCGTCTTCGAGCGAGGGATGCCGCTTTCCGTGCTCCTTGCCGGTGCCGCCGAGAGTCACTCCCTGATACAGAGTCACGTCATCGCCCACCGTGGTGGTCTCGCCGATCACTACTCCCATGCCGTGATCGATGAACAAACGACGGCCAATTTTCGCTCCGGGATGAATTTCGATGCCGGTGAAAAATCGGGCGACTTGCGAAAACCAGCGTGCGGCTAGAAACAAACCGTGATTCCACAGCCAGTGATTCACACGATAGAACCACACTGCATGCAAGCCGGCGTAACAGAGGAAGACTTCGAAGCGAGACTTGGCGGCAGGATCGGATTGCATCACATTCGCCACGTCTTCGCGAATTAGAGAGAGCAGGTGCGGCATTCTAAATAATCAGGCGGGTGGAAGTTCGGCCGTTGGAATCTTCAGCGCTTTGTCGCGTAGCTCCTGAAACAGCACGCTGCTCAGGTAGCGTTCGCCGAATGAAGGCAGAATGACGACGATCATCTTGCCGGCATTTTCCTTGCGCCGGGCGACTTGCAATGCGGCCACCACCGCGGCGCCGGACGAAATACCGACGAACAATCCTTCTTCAAGCGGCAACCTGCGCGCCATGGCGATCGACTCCTCGTTGTTGACGGTGATGACCTCGTCTATGAAATCGCGGCGAAGAATACTGGGAACGAAACCTGCGCCGATCCCCTGAATCTTGTGTGGGGATGGCTTGCCTCCGGAGAGCACGGCGCTATCCACCGGCTCCACCGCGATGGCTTTGAACGAAGGCTTCTTAGGCTTGATGTATTCGCAAACGCCAGTGATAGTTCCGCCGGTCCCTACACCCGAAATAAGAATATCGGCGCGCCCCTCGGTATCGTTCCAGATCTCGGGGCCGGTGGTTTCGAAGTGAATTTTTGGATTCGCGGGATTGTCGAATTGCTGCAGCATGTAGGCGTTCGGAATGCTGGCGAGAATTTCTTTGGCTTTCGTGATGGCGCCCGTCATCCCGCGCGGACCAGGGGTCAGCACGAGCTCCGCGCCGAATGCGAGCAAGAGCACACGGCGCTCGAGACTCATGGTGTCGGGCATGATCAACACCAGCTTGTAGCCTTTAACCGCCGCAACAAACGCCAGACCAATTCCTGTGTTGCCGCTGGTGGGTTCGATGAGCACAGTCTTACCGGGATGAATTTTGCCAGCGCGTTCCGCTTCGGAAATCATGCTGACTCCGATGCGGTCTTTGACGCTGGCCAGCGGATTCTGGCTTTCGAGCTTTGCCACTACTTCGGCAACACAGCCTTCGGTGACTTTATTGAGGCGTACGAGAGGAGTGTGGCCAATGAGTTCGGTGACATCTTTCGCGATCTTCATATATATGGTCTTCGATCTCCCGCTATTCAATTCGAATGCAAGTTCGTGGATACAAAGGTACCGGAGGGAGCCAGCCGCGACAAGGACGCGAAATCATCGGGTGTGAGCAATAGGGTCTAACGGCTCCCAACAAATTGTGTGAAAGGGGCTGCGCCTCGTCGCCGAAGCGCATATATCTCCCATGGCAACAATGTGTTACGGCGGTGCCAATCAAAATATTCAATCGAAACAATTCCTACTTGTTTTCGTCCATTAACTGGTGGTAGCGTATCCGACCTATCAGTGGTTGTAAGGCTTTCACGACACTGGCGAAGGCCGAAGTCTCGGGGATTCAGAAAATTAAGCCGCTTTCAGGAGGATGTACATGCACGTTCGTAGGCGCGTGTTCTCTCTGTTCTCTTTATGTATGACGCTGATATCTGGGGCTCTCGTATTCCTTTTGGCTGGTGCTCTCGCGTGGGGGCAAGCGACGAATGCGGGTACGCTCGCTGGAATCGTAACTGATCAGAGCGGTGCCGTAGTCAATGGCGCGAACGTCACGCTGACTGATACATCCACGAAAACATCTCGCTCGGCGACCACGAATGAGGCCGGGCGTTATGTGTTCGTCAACGTCGATCCTGGGAATTACGACTTGAGTGCCACCAAGCAGGGATTCTCTACGACAAAGACCCAAGCCCAGGTTACGGTCGGGGCTGCCATCGTCCTGAACCTCGCCTTGCAGGTCGGAGGCAGCAACGTGGTCGTAGAAGTGACGGCGGCAGGAACCGAGTTGCAAACCATGAACGCCACGGTTGGCAATACCGTGACGGCGATCGCGCTGGATAACTTGCCAAGTCTCAATCGTGATGTCAGCACGTTCGTTGAATTGCAGCCCGGCGTCAGTCCCGACGGTAGCGTAGCCGGCGCGGTTGTGGACCAGAGCAGCTTCATGCTCGATGGCGGCAACAACACGAATGACATGGACGGCAGTATGAGCGTCTACACGTCCAGTTTTGCGGGTGATCCGACAGGCGGCATCTCGAACCAGAGTTTTGCCGTCGCTGGCGGCCCGACCGGAGTCATGCCAACTCCCGCCGACAGCGTCGAGGAGTTCAAGGTGAACAGCGCCGGACAGACGGCTGACTTCAATAGTTCGGCTGGAGCCGAAGTGCAGGTCGTGACCCGGCGAGGTACGAATTCTTATCACGGCAGCGCTTACGAGTACTATTTGACTAACAACTGGTCGGCGAACACTTGGGATAACAATCTCACCGGTACTCCCGTTCCCAACTGGCACCGCAGTCGTTTCGGCGCGCGCTTCGGAGGCACGCTCCTGCCCAATTTGCTGGGCGGAAAAACTTACTTCTTCGCCAACTACGAAGGGTATCGCTGGCCCAATTCCGAGACCGTCGAAAAGATCGTTCCGTCGGCATCGATGCGCTTAGGTCTGCTCACCTTCGACGGTGGGGCGACCTACTACAACTCTGAATCCTGGGCCCGTCACCTTCAACAACGTTACTTATCCCGGATCGATCCCTCGACCCGCGCGGCATCGGGATCAACTCTCTGGTTCAACAGATGTGGAATCACACGCCGCTGCCGAATGAGGTGAATGGTGACTGCGGGCTAAGTCGTTGCGACATGGCTGGTGGCGTGGGAAACATTGGCGGTTTCAAAGCTAATCTTGCCCTGCCGCAAACCAGCAACTTTGGCGTGTTCCGTTTGGATCACGATTTCGGCGACAAGTGGCACTTCATGTCGAGCTACCGCTACTTCAAGCTGGGCATCGCCACTCACGACCAGGTCGACATTGGTGGCATGTTGCCTGGCGATAAGCTGGGCGTTCCAACATCCCGATCCCTGGCGCCACAGTTGCCGTGGTACCTGGTTGCTGGAGTGACGACCAACATCAGTTCGAACATCACCAACAACTTCCACTATAGCTTACTTGCGCAACTGGTGGTCCTGGAGCAGGGAGGGAGACACGCCTCAGTTCGATGGATTAGGTGGAGCGCTGGAGCCACTGGGTGAGTCGCGAGACCAGAGCCTGAGTCCTTACAACGTCAATACGCAGCAAACCCGTACGCGATTCTGGGATGGACATGATCAGATGTTTCGCGATGACGTAAACATTTTGCATGGGAACCACCTGTTCGCAGTCGGCGGAACCTATCAGCACAACTTCAACTGGCACCAGCGCACGGATAATGGCGGAGGCATCAATTATCAGCCCGTGTACCAGTTATCTGCAGCAAGAGGCACAGGCATCACGTGAGCTACATCCACACGGCCAGTCGGTGCACGCCGAGACTTGGGTACGGACTGGGGCCGCGATTACACAGCCGCGCTGGGCATTGTCTCCATCTCACAGCAGGCGTACACCCGCACCGGCTCTAGCCTTACCCTCAACCCGCCGCTGACACCGGCTGAAGACCGGAGCACCATTCCTTTCTATAATGTTTATTTCAGCGATACGTGGCACATGAAGCCGTCCTTAACGCTGACTTACGGTTTGGGATGGACGCTGGAAATGCCTCCGGTGGAGAAACAAGGCTTACAGGTTGAACTCGTGGATGAGGCCAATCAACTGGTCGATACCCAGGCTTACATGCACTCCCGGGAACAAGCCGCACTTCAGGGCCAAGTCTACAATCCGATCGTGGGATTCAACCTCGTAAACAACACCGAGAATCGCAGAAAGTACCCGTACGATCCATACTACGGCTCATTCAGCCCACGAGTAGCCGTCGCGTGGAATCCGAGCTTCTCGAAAGATACAGTCATTCGGGGCGGATACGGGCGAATCTATGGCCGGTTGAACGGCGTGGATTTGGTGCTGGTACCGCTGCTAGGGACGGGGCTGATTCAGCCGGTGCAGTGTTTCGGTCCGCTACAGCGACGGCACGTGCGCTCGGTGCTAGCGGGCGCGAACCCAAGCTAATGCTTTCCGTATCGGGACCGACGGTCTAGTCGCGCCAATTCCTGCCGCGTCAGCGACACTGCCACAACCTCTTTTCCCCGGTATCAACGATATCGCGGCAGGTGCTGGCGAGGCTTTGGATCCGCACTTCCGTCCCAACGTCGTCGACTCGTTCAATTTAACGATTCAGCGACAGCTGCATAAAGGAATGACATTTGAGCTGGGCTACATCGGACGGCGGATTCAGCACGAGTACCAGCCGATTAACATCAACGCTGTGCCCTACATGATGACGAAGGGTGGGCAGCAGTTCAAGAATGCTTACGCTAACGTCGCTGTAGCTTTGGGATGCGCCATTTCTACCAACGCTTGTGGCGCCAACGTTCCTGCGCCGTTACATGGCCGATGGACGTGACGGCCAATCCCGCTTACGGCACTTACATCAACAGCATCGCGCCCAGCCGTTCTTCACCGCAGCAATGAACCCGTCGTACTGCAACGGCACATTTCCAGACTGGGGTGGGCAGCTTACTCTAACTGCACTGCCGCGGTCGTCGACAACGAATTGGGTAACTTCACTGGCCAGAACGTATGGGACCTCTGGAGTGATCTCGATAACGGTGGCTTCAACTTCCCCCGAAGCATGATGAACACACCCGCTCGAATTGCCCACCACCACCCGACCCGACTGCGATCGGCTGCAGCGGCCAGCTCACGTCGGGTGTGGGCGTGAACGCCAGCATCGGCCACGGAAACTACAATGCGCTCTTTGCATCCTTCAAAATGAGCGATTGGCATGGCTTGACCACACAATCGAATTTCACGTGGTCCAAGACGCTGAGCACGGGAGCCGTGGTGCAGGCGACCAGCCAAGCGACGGCCCCGGATCCGTTCAATTTGAATACGGCCTACGGCTGGGCGGGCTTTGACCGCAAGTTCGTTTACAACTTGTTCTTTGTCTACAATCCTCCTGTATTCCATGGTCAGCGTGGAGCCTTGGGGCATATCCTCGGAGGCTGGACGTTCGCTCCTATCTTCACTGCCGGCACCGGCATACCGGTCACTCTCGGCACGCTCAACGGCGGTGGCGAGGCATTCGGTGAAGCCGACTCCGTCAACTTTTTCGGAAACGGCAACTCTGAAAACGCGGTTCCAGTTGGTCACCTCAGCACTGGGGTTCACAAGACTCCCGGCCAATTACCGAATCTATTCGCTGACCCGAGCGCGGCTTATGACCAGATCCGGCAGCCGATTCTTGGGTTAGACACAAAGAATGGAGGTTGGGGTGTAATTCGCGGCCTGTCTTACTGGAACATGGACTTCAGCTTGCGGAAAAACATCAAGATCACCGAGAAGTTTAATTTCGAGTTCCAGATGGTGACCGTAAATCTATTCAACCATCCCGTGTTCTACGATCCCGGTCCGGGCGATTACATTGACACGAGCTCGTCCGACGGCTTCGGTACGCTGCCGGGTCAGGGCAACACTCCGCGGACTATGGAATTCGGGCTGCGACTCAGCTTCTAAAAAGCTGAGTACAAACTCCGAGCCGGGAGCTCAGCTCCCGGCTCTTTTTATTTGGGCGTGTTCGACAATTCGGAAGTGAAGATTCCCATCGAGCTATGTGGCACGCGTAGACCCGGGACCTCAACCTTTGCCGATTTGCGATCATCGCTTTTTTCACAGGCACATATCGGAATGTTGTGACATCTGCCCTTGCGCCATCTAAAAAATAAGTTCACGATCGTCTTGGCGGAGATGGCACGTACCTGCGGAAACGCCGTCTACGCAAGTACTTTGTATTCAAGATTTTGCCCGTAACTGATTGTGGCCCAGAGATTATTCTTCCATTTTCCGCCAAGTTCATGAATGCATTAGACCGAGGGGGGAGGGGTACTCCGAAACGGCAAAAAATGTTCAGCGGTGCGACAGTCCGTAAGCGACAGCGCCCGTCGACGATCCGATATTCACGAGGGACACTGCTCTTTCCAATTTGTGATGCCCGGTCTTATGGAAGAAGTAGCTGAGGCTGATCGCTCCGGCAGTTTCTCCGGCGAAGTTTATAGCCAGACCTGCGCTGGAGCGTCCGAAGGTACGGACGATCGGATTCAGTTCCCGGCCGCCGCTCTGTAGATTGGCCCGCGTGACGGCGAAATCCGCGGCATTGCTGGCCGCAGCTGCAACAAACAGGATCTGGTTTGGCTTGTCCCAGAACTTATGCGATGTCTCCATTCTGGGCGGCGCTGAGGCGATAACGGGCAGAACTGCCCTTGCTGACAGCATGGGCGCGTTGGGAAGTGGTCCTTGCGCGCACAGGCGGGAACTCAAGGCCAGAGCGGTAATCGACAGTAATGTGCTTACTCGGAGTATAGAAAAGCAACTGATATTCATAAGTGCCGTCCTGGGCGACGAGCACTACGGAAAAGCGCAATCAGCCTACCACGGATTGAAGATTAGAAGAGCGGCAAGATGCTCGGAATGATGCTCTTGAGGATTCGCTCTCATTAAAACTGGCAGGCCATGCACATTAATTGCAGATGTTTCCCTTTGCTTCGCCGGGAAAATTCCTACTTGCGATATACAACGCCATTTTTCATGACGAAGCTAACATTAGAGAGAACGGCGATGTCCTGCAGCGGATCGCCGGAGACGGCGACAATATCGGCGAAATAGCCGGGTTCGAGCGAGCCGATCTGTCCTTCCCAACCTAGCAGCTTTGCGCCATTGACGAGATCGGCCTGCAGTACGTCCAGGGCCGACATCCCGAATTTCACCATGAGGACGAATTCGCGGGCTTGCGTGCCATGCGGGAAAGGGCCAACGTCGGAGCCGAGTGCCATCGGAACTCCGGCGGCAATTTGCCGCTTGAACTCTTCGGCTTTGAGATCGAGGATTTGACGCTCGTACGCTCCCTGCTGTGGAGTGGAAGCGTGCTCTGCGAAATATTCGAAGATGGTGAAGGTGGGAACTGCGAAGATCTGTTTCTGCTTCATCAGGCGCATGGTCTCATCGCCTAACTGGTCGGCATGGTCGATGGAGACTACTCCCGCGCGCGCGGCGTAAAGGGTGCCCGGCTCTCCCGTGGCATGAACCGCTACCGGTCGCCCCAGCCTGGCGCCTTCTTTCACGGCTGCTTCCAGCTGAACCTCGGAGTACTGATAAGGCGTGGAGAGTTTGCCGGCTTTGATTGAGTCGGGGCCGGTTTCGTAGATCTTGATGAAGTCCGCGCCTTCTTTGAACTGCTGGCGCATCGCGGCCACGAGTTCGTCGGCAGTGTTGGCATAGGTGGCGTTTGGAAGAATGTGCTGCTCGGGGTTGTAGCCGATCGCGTCTTCATGTCCGCCAAGAATGTTGATGGCGTTGCCGCTGATGCGCAGGCGCGGTCCTGGAATGCGGCCTGCGTTAATGGCATCGCGCACGGCAGTATCGGCGGAGCCTGCGCCTTCGGTTCCCATATCGCGTTCGGCGGTGAAACCAGCCATCAGATCATCACGAGCGGCGAGCGTTGCCATTATGGTGCGCTCCGGCACCGATTCCTGAACGGTCTGAAGGTCCTCGGCGCCGGGATGGAGAAAAAGATGGATGTGCGCGTCGATCAGACCGGGCAACAGGGTGCGGTCACCCAGGTCGATGACCTCGGCGCCGGCGGGATGCTTTACAGACGGGCCGACTTCTACAATCCGGTCGCCCTGAATGAGGATTTCAGCAGGCTGGACGAGGCGGCCAGGCTTTCACGTCAAGCATGCGGGCGGCGTGCAGAACTGTGGAGCGAGGGATTTCAGCCGGAGCCTGGGCTGCAGTGATCTGGCTCAAACAAATCAGGCAGAAGAGAAACGGGACCGCGCTGCGGTTCGCCATGTCGCTCGCGATGGTACCACCCCGTTTGGGTCTCCTCCTACCGCGCGAAACGGCGGAAAACTGACGGGGTCGCTATCTGGTCACTGGCGGGGGGATCAAATTCCCCACCCTCCCGCACAGAACGCGGGAAGGGTGGGGCACCCGGAGGTCAATTTGTGATTTGAATCACATGTGAAAGTTAAGGCGGTCACTGGCTGGTCGGCGGCCATCGGGGACACTGTCCAGTATGAATGAGTTTGGGGTTCTTACTAATCGTAAACGTGCGTTGATCGCGCTGCTTCACTCGATTGTGTTCCTTGGTGTCGCGATTCATGGGTTCGCGGCACTGAAAGGTGGGATTCTGCACGGCGGTCCGGGCGGGGACCTGGGCCTGACGGTGATCTATCTCCTGGTGGCTTCGATTCTTGCATGGCTGGTGAGTCTGTCGCGCGGGTTGCGGGAGCGTGCCTATTTCAGCCTATGTGCCTGCAGCGCCAGCTTTGGCCTGCTGCGCACGGTTTTTGGCGATGCGAGCCTGCCAGCTGCACAGTTTATGCGCGTACTGATGCTAAGTGCAGCGGTAGCGGTGGGCGGACTCATCTTGCGCTCATATTCGCGCGCAATCGCTCAGCCTGAACTGCCGGAATAGTCTTCCTACGAAAAAGCCGCCCGGGATGTTTTCCGGGCGGCAACCATCAGGAGGTCGGTCGAGGGTCCGCCTCGTCCAGGGTCAGGACAAGAAGAATTCTTTAGTCAGCTTGGCCCAGTCCTCGTCGGGCATTTGGATTGTGAGATCGTCTACGGCAATCCCGCCGTCCTGCGCGAAGGCGCCCGCCAAGCCTGGCATCCGGCTGCGAACCCTGAGAGCCGCATCTTCGGTCCAGAGCCGCGCCAGCGTGCCGCTCAACAGGTTGCGGAAATTGACCTTGGAATCGGGAGCCTGCACGGTTACAAGCCAGCCTTCACCGTAAGGATCGCGGCGCACCAACTCCGGGTTCTTTGCGACTGCATCATTCACGTCGGTGATGGTTCCCTCGATCGGGGAGACCATATCGACCGATTTGCCGTTTCGGAAAATCGTCCAAATCTTCTGCCCCTGACGGACCCAGCGGCCACGCTGTGGCAGCGAAATGTTCTCGATCTTGCCGATTAGCTTGGAAGCGAAATCGTCCATGCCGACGCGGACCAGTTCGCGGCTTTCGGCGAGCGCCCAGGTATGACCGGCGTGATAGCGGACGTTTTCGGGCACTTCGAATCCTGCCACAAACGCGGGAACAACTTGCGACAGGGTGGGACGACGCCCGGGTTGCACCTCATTTCGCTTTGCGATTTGTTTCTGGCCGCGAACATAATCGATCGATAAGAAGATTGCGAACGTTAGAAGAACCATGATGACTGTCATAACCCACCTCGCCCTGAGTGCCTCCTGGTTTCCAGGTCACTCACGCTATTGCTAAGGGCAATCTCCCGACCAAAGTGTCGCGATGAGCAGGCTACGTCCGCTAAGTTATGGCTACAAAGGAGATACCACGAGGTGGAGATTAGCGCCGGGCGGAGCCGCACAAAAACGCAACAACAGCTTTGATGAAGATCACAACGGGAAGATCCGCGGCAGAACGTCGTGATAACGGGGCAGGTGCTGTGAATGGCCCGAGTATCAAGGGTTTGCGAACGGCGGCAGTGCTGCTGCAGTTCACATCACCTGCTGATGCGAATTACAACCTAAATCACGCCGGGTTTGGCGCTTACAGAGCTATTGACCGCCATCACGCGCAAGGGTGATAGGGGTCACGGATGAAAACGCTCTAATTGTTGAAACTCTAAGCTGTCTGAAGCTGTTGAATTTCACGACGGCCTCCGTTCCTGATGAGGTAACCAGCTTTGGGGGTTCCTGTCCGGTTACATCGGTAATCGCTGTCTCCTCATTCAGCTCAGGCGTCAGTCGAAAGGATGCCGGTCAGGTCGGGCGATCGAACAGAAAGGTCGGGACCATACTTCATGAGCAAAGCACTTTTATACGATGCCACCCAGTGCATCGGGTGTAAGCAGTGCGAACAGGCATGCGCCACCCAGAACAACCTGGGGTACGACGACGGCATCGCGGCCGAAGAATACCAATCGGCGCACAAATTGACGGCCGTGCTGACGCGCGGCGACAAGTTCATGCGACGGCTCTGCATGAATTGTCAGGACCCTTCCTGCGCTTCGGTTTGTCCGGTGGGCGCTCTTAAGAAGACAGCGCTGGGCCCGGTCATCTATGACGCCTCGAAATGCATGGGCTGCCGCTACTGCATGGTGGCTTGCCCATTCAGCGTTCCCAAATACGAATGGGGAAAGCTCTTCCCCAAAGTGCAGAAATGCGTGATGTGCCCGGACCGCGTGGCGCAAGGCAAACCCACCGCCTGTGCCGAAGCTTGTCCGACCGGAGCTACAAAGTTCGGGGAGCGGGACGAGTTGATCGCAGAGGCGCGGCAACGCATTCGCGACAATCCTGGCAATTATGTGGATCACGTCTACGGACTGGAAGAAGTGGGCGGCACATCCGTATTCCTGCTCTCGTCCGTTCCATTTGAGAGTTTCGGATACCGCACTGACATAGCCAAGGATCCGCTGCCGATGCTGACCTATCGAGTCCTGTCGCACATTCCAGACTTTGTTCCGCTTGGCGGCATGCTGCTGGGAGGAGTGTGGTGGATCACGCATCGCCGGGAAGAGGTCGCCGAGGCAGAATCGCGAGAGGCGAGCGAAAAAAACAATGGAGGAAAGCGATGATGGCCCGCCCACTTTTCCGCTTCACATTTTGGAAGCTCGTTTTTCTCTTCTTGATGGCAGGCGGCGTCTACGCCACCTTCATCCGTTTCACGCAAGGCCTGGGCGCATCGACCAATTTGAATGATCAGTTCCCGTGGGGGATCTGGATCAGCTTTGACGTGCTGTGCGGCGTTATGTTGGCGGCGGGAGGCTTCACCCTCACGGCTGCGGTTCACATCCTCAACGTCAAGCGACTGCATTCGATTATCCGCCCAACGATTCTTACCGCGTTTCTCGGGTACATCCTGGTCTGCGCCGCGTTGATGTACGACTTGGGGAAGCCCTACAACATCTGGCATCCCCTCATCATGCGCAATCCGCACTCGGTGATGTTCGAGGTGGCTTATTGCGTGATGTTGTACACGACCGTACTGGCGCTCGAGTTCTCGCCTATCGTGCTGGAGCGATTCAATCTGCAAAAGCCGCTAAGGGTCGTGCGCGCCATTCTGATTCCGCTGGTGATTTGCGGAGTGATTTTGTCGACACTGCATCAATCTTCACTGGGAACGCTGTATCTGATTGTTCCTGAAAAGCTGCATCCCTTCTGGTACAGCCCGTTGCTTCCTGCGTTCTTCTTTCTCTCAGCGATTGCCGTGGGCCTGGCCATGACGATCTTCGAATCATCGCTGAGTTCGAAGCACTTCGGGCTGCAACTGGAACTGCCGGTGTTGCAAGAACTGGGGCGGGTGCTGGTGGTCGTGCTCGGGGTGTACGGCATCCTTCGCTTTGAAGACCTCGCAAATCGTGGGGCGTTGAAGCTGGCGTTTCATGCCGGATACGAAACCTATCTGTTCTGGCTTGAGATCTTGCTGGCGATCATTCTTCCGCTCGTCTTGCTCATGCAGCGCAAAATTCGCAGCAGTGCGAACGGACTCTACATTTCCGCCGTGCTGGTTGTGCTTGGCTTCATAACCAACCGGATGAACGTCAGCATCACGGGATTCGAAGGGTCCACGGGGGTGAGGTATTTCCCCAAGTGGAGCGAGTTGGCAGTAACTGGAATGATCATCGGCATCGGTTTTGCGGCGTTTGGATTGGCAGTGAAGTATCTGCCTATCTTTCCCAAGGAAGGACTCGCGGTGGAGAAGGCAAGTGAGAGTTCTGCGATTGCAGTGGGGGCGGTGATGGAGCATGGTGGCGACTGAACCAAAACGAGGGCGCTGGTTCCGGCTGACTCACAGCCTGAGCGCCAAGCTAAACCTGTTGTTGCTCGGGGCGATGCTGGTGATTTTTGCGCTGCTCGGATATCTGAATGTGCGCCTGCACCGGCATCATCTGGAGCAGAACACGCTTCAGGCTGCA
This sequence comes from uncultured Acidobacteriota bacterium, assembly GCA_963785865.1. GTDB lineage: Bacteria > Acidobacteriota > Terriglobia > Terriglobales > Acidobacteriaceae > Sulfotelmatobacter. Next base: position 158,083 of record CAWAXF010000013.1, read on the forward strand.
GAACGGATCAGCGATGTCATCAAGCAAGGCACAAGCGATTACATGTTGCGCAACGACCGCAACGGGCTCTACCAGTCGATTCAGACAATCGCGTCTGAGCCGGGCATCTATAAGATCCGCATCTTCGACCAGGAAGGCAGGATTACCTATACCACTACGCCGGGAGAGCAGAATCACGTTGTGGACAAGAGCGGGGAGGCCTGCTACGGGTGTCACGCACAGTCGCAGCCGCTCACACGGCTGAACCGTCCCGATCGATTCCGCATTTACCGCAACGGCGGAGGCCATCGTATTCTCGGTATCATCACTCCCATCGAGAATCAGCCTTCATGCTCAAACGCGTCGTGCCACGCCCATCCCGTCTCGCAGCAGATTCTTGGCGTTCTCGATACCAATCTTTCGCTGGCCAAGGCGGACGTCCAGCTCGCGGAAAGCAGCCGGACGATGATTGCGTACACCGGCTGCGGCCTGGTGCTGATCGCGGTTCTGAGCTGGTTTTTCATCTGGGAAGTTGTGGGACGTCCGGTAACGGCGCTGGAGCGTGGCACGGAGCGCCTGAAGGCGGGCGATCTCGGGTACCAGATCGCGGTTGCTTCAGAAGATGAGATTGGCGATCTGGCTCGTTCGTTCAATGACATGAGCAGCCAGCTCAAGTCCGAACACACAGAAAACATCGCGTGGACTCACACCCTTGAACAACGGGTGGAGCAAAAAACTCGCGAGCTGAAGCGTGCGCACGAGCACGCTTTGCACACCGAGAAGATGGCGTCCATCGGGAAGATGGCCGCAGTGCTGGCTCACGAGATCAACAATCCCCTGTCGGGAATTCTGACGTACGCAAAGCTGCTGCGGAAGTACCTCGATCATGGAGATAAGGGTGAAAGCCGGCGGCAGGAGATCCGCGATTCCCTTGACCTGATCGCGTCCGAAAGCCGGCGGTGCGGGGACCTGGTCAAGAATCTTCTGACTTTCTCGCGCACTACCCCCATGAATATCCAGCCAACCAATCTGAACCGGGTCATCGAGCAGGTGCTGCGCCTGGTGCAACATCAGATGGACCTCACGGGAATCCATGTGCAAGAGCAACTTGAGTCCGAGTTGCCACTCGTGGATTGCGACGGGGCACAGATCGAGCAGGTGCTACTCGCGCTGCTGATGAACGCGATCGACGCCATGCCGCAAGGCGGGAATCTTTGGATCACGAGCACATCGAGCCTGGATCCAAAAGTAATACGCATCGTGGTGCGGGATGACGGCGCAGGAATTCCCGCTGAGATCTTGCCCCGGATTTTCGAACCATTTCTGACTACCAAGGAAACGGGGCGTGGAGTTGGGCTGGGGCTTGCCATCAGCAACAGCATCCTTGAACGCCATAACGGAACCATTGAAGTGCAATCGGAGCTCGGCAAGGGAACGGTTTTCACAGTGACTCTGCCGTGGGAGGCAGAGGTCACGAAAACGCCAGCTCCCAACAACCAAGAAGTTGCCGCTGCGATCGGCGGGAGGTGACTGACGTGGAAACACAGGGAAGGCTTTTGATCGTGGATGACGAACTCAGCGTGCGCGATTCTCTGGGTAAATGGTTTCGCGAAGAAGGTTATGAGATCGGGACGGCGTGAGAACGCAAGCGATGCGCTGACGCGCATGGCCGAGAGCAAGTGGGACATCGCTTTGCTCGATATCAAAATGCGGGGAACGGATGGCATCGAACTGCAACGCCGGTTGCACGAACTCGATCCCGACCTGATCGTGATCATGATGACAGGCTACGCATCGGTCGAGACGGCGGTGACCGCGCTTAAGAATGGCGCGTACGATTATGTGAGCAAGCCCCTGGATCCCGATGAAATCGCTCATCTGGTGAAGAAGGCTCTGGCACATCGCCGGGCGGAAAAGGAGAATGTCCGGCTGCGGGAAACGGTTGCGGAGGCTACGCGCCCTGGCGATCTGGTCGGACAGAGTGCGGCAATGCGGAAAGTCCTGGAGGCGATCGAGACCGTAGGGCCAACCGATGCCAATGTTTTGATTACGGGAGAAAGCGGCACAGGAAAAGAACTGGTGGTGCGGGCCATTCACGCGGCCAGCTTGCGGCGCTTCCATCCGCTGGTGGCAATTCACTGCGGAGCTCTGACCGAGACATTACTGGAAAGCGAACTCTTTGGACACGAGAAAGGCGCTTTCACGGGCGCGCAGTACCGGAAGAAGGGGAAATTCGAAATCGCGGAAGGTGGAACGGTATTTCTGGACGAAATCGGCGACATCAGCCTGAAGACCCAGACGGATTTGCTGCGCGTGCTACAAGAGCGGGAGATCACCCGCGTGGGCGGCAATCAGGTCATCAAAGTTGATTTCCGCTGCGTCGCGGCGACGAATAAGAATCTTGAGACCATGATCGAAGAAGGCACGTTCCGTCCTGACCTGTATTACCGGCTGAATGTTTTCCACATTGAATTGCCGGCCTTGCGCGAGCGCCGGCAAGACATTCCGCTGCTGGTGGAGCATTTTGTACGCAAGTTCTCTCTTGCCATGAACAAGCACATTCATCGAATCGCGCCGGCTGCGATGCAGCAACTGCAGCAGCAGACGTGGATGGGAAATGTGCGTGAACTTGAAAATGCGGTCGAGCGAGCCATGGTCGTTGCGCAGGAACCCGAGTTGCACGAGCAGGATTTTATCTTCAAACAGGCGAACGGCGCCGGCCTGGCAGGAAAGAGTCTGGACGAGATAGAACGAGCGCACATCCTGCGCGTGCTGGAGGAGTGTGGCGGCAACCAAAGCCGCGCGGCGGATGTTCTCGATATTGACCGGGTGACGCTGCACCACAAGCTGAAGCGGTATGGCTGGAGCCGCAGCCCCGCTGGAAGCAGAAATTAACGTCAGGCGAGCGGGTCTCCATGAATCTTGTGCACTTGCTTCCGGTGGGTACGATTGGCAAGTCGCTGCTGGAGAGCTTGAGCGATGCGCTGCCTCAATACTTGCCGATCCGGTGCGAAATTCTTTCCCCGGCGCTGGATCCCGCGGCTGCGTATCACGTGGAACGACAGCAATTTCACTCGTCTGAGATTCTGCAGCGCATCCATCACCAGATCTCGAACGGCTGCTGGCGACTGCTGGCCGTAGCGGATGTCGACCTGTACATTCCCATCCTGAAGTACGTTTTCGGTGAGGCACAGGTCGGAGGCCCCTGCGCGCTTGTGTCGGCGCACCGTCTTCATCAGGAATTTTATGGGTTGGCTCGGGACACCGAGTTGCTGCAGCAACGCTTGCTGAAAGAATCCGTTCACGAGTTGGGTCACACCTTTGGCTTGCATCATTGCCAGGACTACCGCTGTGCTATGGCTTCTGCGCATGCTGTGGAGTGGATCGACTTGCGCGGGAGTTTCCTTTGCAATGAGTGTCGCTTGCAGGTGGACGCGAGCGGCTGTTTCCTAACGGCCGTACAGCACAAAATCTCTGCTTCGTAGTACACTTTCGGCCATGATGCCGCGACGCCTGAAGCCTGTCTACATTATCGTTCTTGCTGTTTTCGCCGGAACCATTCTGTTCGCGCAAAAGAAATCTGCAAAGCACGATGCCGCAGTTCAGCACGAGGAATTCGGCACGCGCGAGGGGAGGCCTGTCAACTTGTACACGCTTAAGAACGCTCACGGCATCGAAATCAAGGCCATGAACTATGGCGGGATCATTGTGTCGATTCGCGTGCCTGACCGCAAAGGCCAGTTCGCCGATGTCGTGCTGGGGCACGACAAGCTTGAGGGGTATATTCCGAATCCTCCTTACTTGGGGGCCATCGTCGGGCGCTATGCCAACCGAATTGCCAATGGAACATTCACTCTGGACGGTAAGGCGTACACACTGCCCAAGAATGACGGGCCGAATACACTGCACGGTGGCACTACTCGCACGTTCGACAAAGTAGCCTGGGAGGCTGAGCCGCTGAAGGGGAAGAACGGAGTTGCGTTCAGTTACCTGAGTAAAGATGGCGAGGAGGGATTCCCCGGAAATCTGAAGGTGAAGGTCACGTACACGCTGACCGACAGCAACGAATTATTGATTGATTACGAGGCGACAACAGATAAGGCTACGCCGATCAATGTGAGCCAGCACAGTTACTTCAACTTGGCGGGCCAGGGGACTGGCGACATTCTGGATCATGAAGTCATGATCAATGCGGATCGCTTCACGCCCGTGGACAAGAATCTGATTCCTACTGGCGAGCTTCGCCCCGTGAAGGGGACGCCGATGGATTTCACCACGGCAACGAAGATTGGTGCGCGGATTGACGACAATTACGAGCAACTGCAACTGGGACACGGGTACGATCACAATTACGTGCTCAACCGGAAAGGCCCGGGGATGCAGCTGGCCGCGCGCGTGTATGAGCCGACTAGCGGGCGCGTACTGGAGGTGTCCACCACCCAGCCGGCAGTGCAGTTTTATTCCGGGAACTTTTTAGATGGGACGGTTACAGGCAAAGAAGATCGCGTGTACAAGCGCCGGTACGGGTTTTGCCTCGAGACGCAACATTTTCCGGATTCGCCAAATCATCCGAATTTCCCAAGCACGATCCTGAAGCCGGGAGAGACATTCCATCAGAAGACCTCCTTTAAGTTTTCGGCGAAGTAGTGAGTGCCGAGCAGCGACCCGGGAGAATGACTGTCACTCTCCTCTCAATTGCTCTACCAAAGCCTTCTCTACCTGGTCCTGATGGTCTGGCGTGAGTTTTTTTCCAGCCGCGGTCAGATAGAAGGTATCGATCGCCATCTGGCCCTCTGTGTCGATGAGGGCGATCTCGATGTTGCAGTCCTGATCTGAGAGGCAGGAGGCGACCCGGTGCAAGAGGCGGGGGCGGTCTTGCGCGATCACTTGAACGATAGTCGTTGTGGCTGAGGACAAATCGTCGAATTCGATCTTGGTGTCCACCTTGACTTTAGCAATCGCGCCCTTTTCCGAGCGCTGGCGGTCTCGCAGCATTCTGTCCAGGTCAGCTTCGCCCAGTAAGACGCTGGCGACGCTGCGGCGGAAGCGATCCCATTCGGAGAGATTCAGTTCCAGGGTGCGGAAGCGGTCGGTGAAGTAGAGCGTGTCCACGACTGTACCGGCCTGGTTCGAGAATGCATTGGCCTTCACGATGTTCATGCCCCAGGCAGCGAGCACGCCCGCCAGCTTAGCGAACAAGAAGGGGCGATCCCCAGTCACTACCGTCAGTTCGTACCAGTGGCGGCCGCGCTTCAATTCGACCTGCACCGGGTCCGAGCCCAGCTCTTCCGCCATTTGCAGGTGACGCATCACTTCTTCCGCGGTGTGCACCAGAAGATATCTTTGCGGAAATCCTTCCAGAAAGGCTTTGAATTTCGTGCCAGTGACGGGCGCCAGCGAACGAAGGCGGGCTAGCTTCTCGTCGTTGACGCCGATGTGAACGCGGTGATCGGCGCTGCGGTTCAGGTAGTTTTCGGCAGCGATATAGAGCTGCCAGATGTTTTCGGCCTTCCACGGAGTCAGGGCCTCGGGGTTGACCGCCTTGATGTCGGCGTAAGTCATCAAACAAAGCATCTTCAGACGCTCTGGAGTTCCCATCTTCTCGGCGAAGGCGGCGACGGTCGCGGGATCGAAGATGTCGCGGCGAAGCGACGCAGAGACCTCCAAATGGTTTGCGATCAGAAAAATAACCTCGGCTCGCTCTCGGGGATCCACATCGAGACGATCCATCGCGCGATTGGCGATTTCAACACTGCCGTCCACGTGATTACCATTGGGAAAACCCTTGCCTGTGTCATGCAGTAAAAGGGCTAGATAGAGCAATTCGGCATCTTCGAGTTCGCTCAACAGTTCGGCGTAGCGCTTATCCCAGTCGGATTTCGACTGCTTCAGACGATGCAGGCTCTCGATGGCAAGGAACGAGTGCTCGTCTACCGTGAAGCGGTGATAGAAATCGCGAATCACCAGCGAATCGATCAGCTTCAGCTCCGGCAGCAGCAGGGTGAGCAGGCGGAGTGACTGCATAGCGCGCAGGGCGTCCGCAGCGTAAGGCTGCAATAGAGTTTCCTGCAAGTAGAGCCACAACTCGGCACCGCGGGGAGGAGTCGCCGCTAAGGCGGGCAGGGCCTGCTCGATGCGGTGTTCCGTGGTCGCGCTTAGCTTCAGCCCGTGATGCGCCATGAAGTGAAAGAGGCGCAGCAACACTTCCGGATCCTGCAAAGCAGAGGGTTGCTGCAAAAAGATAAGCCCGTCGACTACAGAAAAGTCAGCGGTGGTGAGCCGTGAGCGCCAGCTTTGCACCTGGCGATAGACGGCCGACCAGGCTTCAGGAATCTCTTCCAGCAACTGGGTCACGGTGCGCTGCACCGCGCGCGCATGGCCGAAATAAATTCGCATCCAGTCCGCGGCAGTGAGTTCCTGGGCATCGGAAGCGCTGATTTTGCGCGCGGCGGCTTCGTCCTGGGCTTCCCAACTAAGAGTGTTGTCGTCGCGGCCGTGCCGGAAATGCAGGAAGCAACGGGCGGACATCACAAAATCAAGAGCCGATTCCAGTTGCTTGCGGACGGGAGTGCGCAGCGAACTGGCGTCAGGCCAGTCGTGCAGCTTATCCATTGCGGAGATCAGCGCCAGCCAGCTGGCGACGTTGCAGTCTCGCAGCCCTCCCGGTGCTTCCTTGAGGTTGGGCTCGAGGTGGTACAGGGTCATGCCAAACTTGCCGTACCGCTCGCGCGTGACCTCGGCTAAACCTTGTAACAAGGCTTTGGATTCGCGCATGACCAGCTTGGGGATCACCTTGTCGTGCAGTCGCCGGAACAGATCGCGATCGCCGAGAAGGTACCGGCAGTCGAGCAGGGAGATTGTGAATTCGGTGTTGTTGGAATCATAGCGGTCGCATTCGGCCAACGTGCGGGAGGCAGGACTTAGCTTCAGCCGCAGGTCCCAGAGCTCCTGCGAGAAGCGCCGGACTGGGTCTTTGAATGCCTGTTCGGCGTCGCGGTCGGCAAAAAGGAAGAGCAGGTCGATGTCGGAATAAGGAAACAGCCAGCCGCGCCCGAACCCGCCGGTTGCGATCAGAGCAAAATTGGCGGGCTTGGCTTCGTCAGGAGAGACGATGTCATTCCAGAGGCGAGCAAGAATGTCTTCCACCAGACGCGTGCGCTGCGCCACGCAGGCGCGACCGTCTCCGGTGGCTTCAAACTCCCGCTGGATGCGGGTTGACTCGTCGTTAATAGAACCGCGCAGTTCGCCGATCAATGAGGACGCTGCCATGATGAAAGTAGTTCCGCCCCCCAATTCTTCTACTCGGGGGAGAGCAGCCAAAACGGCTGCAAATGCTTTCCGGTCGCGTCCCGGTAAAAAGTTGCGTCAACTTGGGCGCAACGAATTATCCCCTTACAACGCCCCTTCGCCGCGCTCGTCGTTACGGATGCGAATCGCTTCGTCCACACGGTAGTGAAAAATCTTGCCATCCCCAATTTTTCCCGTGCGCGCTGCATTGACGATAGCCTGTTCGGCTTTGTCCACGAGTGCGTCAGGCAGCACCATTTCCAGCTTGGTCTTGGGAATCAGATCCACGCTGTACTCGCGGCCGCGATAGACTTCCGTGTGACCCTTCTGGCGTCCGTGGCCGCGCACTTCGAGCACGGTCATACCTTCAACGCCGATCTCCTGCAGTGCGGCTTTGACCGCTTCCAGCTTGGAGTTCTGAATGATTGCTTCGATCTTCGTCATGGTATTTGCGAGTCCTTCTCGGCAATTTTCACGCCCCAGCCCGAATCGGCCGGTCCGGAGTCAGCAGCCGATGTTATGCGGGCGTCTCCCAATAGTATCCCTCTTCGCCGTGTTGCGAGAGATCCAGACCTTGCGCTTCCTCCTCCTCCGAAACTCGAAGGCCGATGGTCACGTCGACGATCTTGAGGATGATGAGGGTACCTACAATCGCAAGGACCCATGAGATGACAATTCCTATTAACTGATTCAGCAGTTGATGAGCATTACCTTCCAGCAGCCCTGTTGGGAGTGGATTGCCTTGCGCATCTTTGAAAATTGGATTGACGGCGGCCACCGCGAAGACTCCGGTCAGGATTGCGCCGAGGGTGCCGCCTGCGCCGTGGACGCCGAAGGCATCCAGAGAGTCGTCATAGCCAAACTTCGCCTTCACTTTGGCGACCATTGCGTAGCAGAAAACTCCGGCGATCAATCCGATCAACAAGGCGGGCATGGGCTTAACAAATCCTGATGCCGGGGTGATGGCGACCAGCCCTGCAACGGCGCCAGAAATCCCGCCGAGCACGCTGGGCTTGCCATTACGGATCCATTCGGCTCCGGCCCAACCGATCGCCGCGGCTGCAGACGCAAAGTGAGTTGCGACAAAAGCACTCGTGGCCAAGCTTCCCGCCGCCAGGGCACTCCCCGCGTTGAATCCGAACCATCCCACCCAAAGCAGACAGGCGCCGATGAAGCTGAGGACCACGCTATGGGGAGGCATGGACACTTTGGGATAGCCCACCCGTTTGCCGAGATAGAGGGCACAGACCAGCGCTGAGACGCCCGATGTAATGTGAACTACCGTTCCCCCGGCAAAATCCAAAGTGGGGAATCGTCCTCCCAGAGCAGCGTTCAACAGCCCGCCCTTACCCCAGACCATATGAGCCATGGGGTCATAGACGATGATCGACCATAGAATGGTGAACGCTACCATGGCGCTGAATTTCATACGCTCGGCAAATGCGCCCGCGATCAGGCCCGGGGTGATGATGGCAAACATCAATTGATAGACCATGAAGGTCTGCGCCGGGATGGTCGCCGCATAGTCGGCGTCCGGCGCACCACCAACCCCGTTGAGAAATAAGTTCTTAAAACCGCCGATGAAGCTGTTTCCTGGACCAAACGACAGGCTGTAGCTGAACAGTCCCCAAAGAACGGTAATGATAGCCATGAGCGCGAAGCTCTGCATCATGGTGCCGAGGACATTCTTCTTTGCGGACCAGGCCGGAGTAAAACAGGGCGAGACCAGGGCCGGTCATCATCAGTACCAGCGCGGCGCTAGTCAGCATCCAGGCATTGTCAGCCGAACTCTTGGCTTCTGCGGTCTGCTGCTCGAGCTTGGCCAGGCGCGCGGCAGTATCGGTGGACGGACTAGCCGCAGGGGCGGCCGTCTGAGCACATAGGAATTGCGCCAGAAAAAGGATCAATATGGCTGTTACCGAAACACTTAACAGCCTTTTGCGATTATGCACTGAGCCATGACTCCAGGTGCGAAATTAGGTTTTTCGAGACGCCTCACTGTAACGTCCGGCACTGCTGGGCGGAAATCGAAACTATTTATGCGGCCTATCAGGTTTTGTTATTGAAGCTGGGGTGCTCTGAAGTTGAACGGCAGCTAAGGCACCAGGCGAGGACTGTGCTGCCACAGGTTTGCCAAAACGTGCTTAATTGTTCCGGTGTACGTCACGGCGTCTACGGGGTTTCCGGTATGGCAGAGTACGGTAAAAACAGCAGATACTTAGGACAAATTACCTAGCCCCCATCAGGCTGCGGATTGTGCCGGGGCATGTGGAGAGTAGAAATCGTGCCATCAGAAAAACGCAAAGCAAGTACCACCCTGCCCGGAAAAGTAGAAAAAATTATCCCTCCTCATCCATTCAGTACCGAGCCGGAGAAGGCGCAGATCGCGGTGGAGGGGGCAGACCACCTATATCGCGAGATACGCGTTCCAAATGCACTGGAGGATGAGAACGGGCAAAAGGTGAAGCTCAAAGAAGGAGCCGACGTCGACGTCAAGATCGAGGCCGACCCGGTCGTGACCACCAGCGGCAACTCGAGACAAGATTCCAACAGATCGCAGACCCCGATGTGAAAGCCCATCTGGCTGCGATTGCCTCCGAACTCTTGCCAGCTTCAGGGATGATTGCTATAGACGTACTTACCCGAAATTCCCGCGACAACGATGCGGTTGGGTAGCATTGCGTCAACCCTCGCTTTCAGGTGCGGAGGCACAAAGAGGAAGATCCGCACAGACCCGTTCCAATCGCGCAGTAAGTCTGAATCGCTGCGATAAATGTGTGGAGCATCCGGAAACGTGGATCCGAACCACATGGATGTAGTGCGGCCTTCGACCAAGTCTATGGGGCGCTGCAGATAGAACAATAAGGAAGAGCCGAAGGCTTGATCGCCGTAGATCATCACGCGGTCCTGGGGACGCGCCTGTGCAGCAATCTTCTGAGCGAGTTGCTTCGAAGATAAATAGGGGCCGAAGCGGCCGAGTGCCACATGCGCCGCCACCAAAAATACCGCCATGCCGAGACCTAAAACCCACGTCGCGACGTAATGCCTCCGACGCATCCGCAACAGAAACGACGACAACGGCGCTATCAGTAAGGCAAAGGCCGCTAGCCCCGCCGGCAGCCGCAGGGCGGCGAACGATGAGTAGCTGAGGTCGAGCATGTGCGAGGTGGAGAGCGTGTCCGTTTCGATATCGTGCTGGGCGAGGACATTGCCAATGTCGGGCTCAAAGGGCAGGTGCCGCGATCGCCAGAGCAGCATCAGCAAGGTGACTCCTGCAGCCAGTCCAACAATCGCCAGAGCACCTGCCGAAACCCTGAGCCAGCCGTTGCGCACACCAGCGCAATCGCTCCGCTCACACTGCGCCATGCCCTCGGCCAGCAGCATGAGAACCGGGAAATAGGCGGGAAGGGTGTAGTACTCCTGATTGGTGGAGATGGCAAAGAAAACGAGCACCAGCCCGGCGAGGATCCAGCACAAAATTCGCGTGCGATCCTGAAAATCCGCCTTACCTCTCCGAAAATCCAGGGCCGCACGAATAGCAGTGGGAAGATACAGGCTCCAGGGAAACAGCCATACCAGATGGAGCGACCAGTACAAAGCCCAAGGGAGTTTGTTGTAGTCCCGGGGGTAGCGCTTCCCGAGAAATCGCAGAAAATGTTCGTTGACGAAATAGAACCAGAAAAACCCATGGCCGTTCTGACCGTTTGTGTTGCGGAGCCCAGCGACGATGTGCCAGGGTGCGGCAATCGCCAGGAATAGCAGCAGTCCGGAAAGCAGGCGGAACTCGCGCCATCGGCGCCATTCGCCAGTCAGGACCAGATATAAAAAAGCTGTTCCTGCAGGAAAGACCAAAGCAATCAATCCCTTGGTCAAAACTCCAAGCGCGAGGCACGCGTAACCGGAATACCATTTCCAGGCAGAAGGAGAATCCTCGAGCGCGGATAGAAAGAAGTAGAGCGAGGCTGCAATGAGGAGACTCAATAGCACGTCTGGGATCAGGATCCGCGTAAACAGGAACACGCCCGCTGCGGTGTACACGAAGAGTCCTGCGTAAATTCCAGCCCTCTCGCCGAAAGCGCGCCTGCCCCAAACTACTGCCAGAATTCCCAGAAGCATCACCGAAAGCGCCATGGGCAGGCGCGTGGCGAACTCATTTACTCCGAACAAATGATAGCTGGCAGCAACCAGCCAGTACGGGAGAGGAGCTTTCTCCAAGTAGCGCACGCCATTCACGTGCAGAGTTATATAGTCGCCAGTTACATACATCTCGCGCGCCGCTTCTGCGTGCGTGCTATCTGCATCATCGAGCAGCGGAGGTGAAAAAAGGCTGCCGAAAAAAACGGCTGCAAAGACAACGGCCAGCGCCCAATAAGAAGTCAGCCGCAGCCGCTGCGGCACTCCAATTTGCTGTTCAGGAATGGAAGGCGTAAAAATCGCGCTCAATGCGATTGTTCCCACTCAAGTGTTACAGAGGACAGCCTGCGCTCGCAACCCGCTTTGAGCGCAGGCGCCGCGGAATTAGCGCCAATTTGGCTTGGGAGCAGGGGTCCACTCGGCGCCCATATTGTCGTCAGTGATAATGTGGCGCGCCCCCAGCCGGGCCGCGAGCACGTCCCCGGCTTCAATGCCGAGTACCCTGGGTGGGTCTTTGAGGCTATCGGCGAAGGCGTTGTATGCCGCGAGCACCAACTGGCCGCGCTGAGTATCGGTCCTGAACATTTTCCTGCCATCGATCTCGTACTGGTTCAGCACGGAAAACCAGTGATTCTTGTCCAGAACGATGGGGTAGTCGCTGACCATTAGGAATGTGATAACCCGCAGCCCGTACTTAAACTCGTGCAGCCCGGTAACGAAGACATCGGGCGACTCAGTCGCGTTGTAGTAATAGATGCCCCCCGGAAGCAGATGCTGCTTGATGATCTGCAGGAACTCGGTCGAGAGTACCTGGGAGCTGTGGTCCCGCCAGTGAAATGAGGTGTTGGCGACGACGGCGTCGTATTTCTCCTCAGGATGCGCCAGCAACCACCGCCGGCCGTCGTCGATGTAGATGTGGACTTTGGGGTTGCGCAGTAACGAACTGGTCTCGGGATAGCGCGCGATCAATGCGAGGTATGCCGGATTAATTTCGACGATATCGAGCGTCTCAACATCGGGGTTGTTGGCAACGACTTGAGCCCACGAACCGGAAGCCAGGCCCACCATGAAACATCGCCGCGGGTGTGGGTGGAAGAGGCTGAGCACGTAGGCGCGAATAACGAAGTTCTTGTCGTTGGCAGGATCGATATTGAAGTGCCCATCGTAGACGCCTCCCCCAAACACTGCGTCGTCATCGGTGACCGCAACGATGCCGTTGCGATTCTCGACAATGTGCTTCATGTAACCGACTTCGGCAGATTTAGCACCGAAAATCATAATCCCATAAAGATTGCGGTATGCGGAGGACGCGAGGCCGATCGCTGCAATGGCTAACGCGGCAAGCGCCCACGCAGTTTTGCCTGGGAACTGAAAGCGGCCTTGCCGAAATAGGAGTACCACGAAACCGGTCAGCACCGTGGCAGCCGCAAGCTGGATGGAGATCGCCTGCGTGCCGAAATGATCCATGAGGACGAATCCAATGACCAGGCTGCCGAGCGTTGATCCGAGGATGTTCGAGAGATAAATCAGGCTAACGTTGCGACCGGCTGAGTCGCTGGCGGCAATCGAGGATTGGCACAACAAGGGCAGAACCGAACCAAGCAAAGCGGCAGCAATGAAGAATGCCGGGGCACTCGCCAGAATGGGTAGGTTGCGCCAGGATAAAGAGGCCAGGAGGGGCGGCAAGTAGATGGAAATGGCGCCTGCCAGCAGCATTGCAAAGCCTGCCAAGGTGACCGGATTGATCCCACGCTTACGAACCAGGGTCTCACTTAAGAACGACCCAGCAGCAATCCCAGCCAGATAAGTGGAGAGTAGAAATGCAAAGGCGGGAGCGCGATCGAAGGTCGCCAGTGCAAAGATTCGGAACCAGGCAATCTCGAAGCCAAGTGCCAAGAATCCCGCGAGGCCCGCAATCAGCGCCGCAGTTCCCAATCCCAAGACGCTTTGAGAACCTGGTTCAGCGGCGATGGGTGTGGACTCGGTGGCATCCGACTGCGTCCGCCGGCCGCGGGCATAGAGAAATGCGGTGGCGCCGACCAGCGTATTAACACATGCAGCCAGGGTCACTGATCCGGACTGGCCGAAGTTCCGCAGCAACATCTGTGCGCATACGAAGCAAGCCACAGCCGATCCCAGGGTATTGACGAAATACAAGGTCGCTACCGAATATCCAACATTGCGCGAAGTGCGCACCAGTTGCTCGACCAGCAAGGGCAACGTTGCACCCATGAGCATGGTGGGTACAATCAGCAGCAGAAAACTGAAGAGGATGGTATATCCGAGACTGCTGCCGGCTGTGAACCCAGCCGCCCAGTGAAAAAGGCGTAATGAAATCAATCCAAAACCAGCCACCAGCAGTTCGCAGATGCCAAAAATCAAAATGCCCCGGTCGGGAAACTTTTCTGAGAGCTTTCCGCCAAGCAGGCTTCCAATACCGAGTCCCAGCATGAAAGCGCTGACGACGACGGCTACGGATTGCACGTTCACGCCGTAGATAGAAAAGAGAGAGCGCTGCCAAACGATCTGGTAAATCAGTGCGGGAAAGCCGGAACAAAAGAAAAGTGCTGCTACCAGAGCAGATTGCCCTCGATTTCCCTTTGTCCGTCCGCCGAAAAGAACAATCAGCAGCAGCACAAGGTCAAAGCCCAACACGGCAGCGACTGGAGCGCCTTCCATGGCACCTCAAATGGGAGTGACTTCAACGGGTACCAGCGTTTATATCGCAACTGCTGCATTTGCGACAGTAACGAAGGACGTTCGCCCAATCGTGCACATGGTTGTAGTGGGATTGCCCATTTTGTTTTCTGTAGGGCGATTTGGAGGGTAAGGCAGCGTTAGCTTGCGCTTTCGGTGAGCATCGACCGTTTCTGGCTCAAGCGGCGGAATTCGGTGCAAATGGTTTCAACGTCCGTGAACAGGGCGTCGCCCATAAATTTGAGACTCTCGAGGGAACGTTCGGCGGCATCGCGGTGACCAAAGCCGCAGGCGTCCTGAATGACAATGGGGATGTACCCAAGATCGGCACCCTGGCGGACGGTGGGATCAATGCCAATTTCCATGGCGATGCCGACGATCGCAAAGGCTTCAATGCGGCAATCGCGCAGCGCGATATTCAGCGGAGTACCTTCGAATGCGGACATGGCGATCTTGTCGAAGACGGCTTCCCCGGGAAGGGGATTCATCTCAGGGATGAGCGCAAAGCCTGGGGAGTTTGGCAGGAACCAGGGCTTGACGTCTTCCGCTGACTGCACGCGTTGCCATCCCATTGCCATCCGCAACTGGAACACACCCATCCATTCCCGAGGAAGCGACATGTGCCGAGTGAAGCAGACGCGAATTCCTGCGGCACGAGCGGCCTCGAGCACCTGCAGAACCTTGGCGGTGATCTGCGCTCCGTCTGGGATCTGCTTCACAATCCCCACCTGCATGTCGTAGACCACGAGTGCGAGGCGTTGCGGATCGCAGAGATCTTTGAGCGTTTGAGGAATATCGAGTCCGAATGCCCGCTGCATAGTGAAGTTCACCTCGCGGTTGTGGTCGCACTATTCTACTGAAAGCGAGCGGGGGGTTGATCACTCCGGGCGAAACACTGCCTGGGAGGGCTGATGGTCGATGTAGCGGTAGAACCGGGCGGGGCCTCGGCGCTTCCAATACCGGGCATCATACTCGGCCGTTCCAGGGCCGTGGCTTAAGGCGCTGAAAAATGTGTGGTGCGCCGGACTGACGATAATGCCCACGTGTCCCGGCCAGACCACCAGATCTCCGGGTTGCGGATGCTTCACCCGGAGAAAGTAGGGCGTTCCGCGATACAGATCCGAGGAATCGGCGTAGGGATAGGAAAACCCAGCGCGTTGGTAAATGGTGTGCACCAAGTGGGAACAGTCTTTGCCAGCCCCTCTCCGCAAATGCGAATCGCGCGCGACCGAAACGATGGATAGGCCATCTTGTTTCGTCAATGTCACAGGGCGCGGCGATTTCGCGTGGGACTCGGCGGATACGCGCGCAGGCAGAGCGTCTTGCGCCCAGGAGCATGTCAGAGCGCAGAAAACCAAGCTGAGAACGGATTTGAAACAGACTGCAATAGTCCTTCTATTGTGATGGGGGTGGGGGAGGGCAGACATATTACGCCGGTACTAGGACGTCTGCGGAATGGAAAACGTTGCCGGGGTGGCTTTCGACGTGGAAGAGGCGGTACGCAGTGCATCGTCCTATAATCCGTGTGTCCGAAAGTCGCCGGCTGGAAGGTAGCCTTGTTCCCGCGATTTTGGAGAGCCACGAAACGAATTCAACATCCCCACCCTGTTTTTCAATTGGAGTGACGAGATGAATGCCTGGAGCCGACGACAATTTCTCGAGAGTTCTGCAGCACTTGTTACATCGGTAGCTGCGGCTCCGCCGCTTTCTGCCGAAGGCGCCGATGATTTGGGATCAATTACGGTGCAGCAGATTAAGAGGCGTCGCCAGTTATGGGGACTGTTGGGGGATTTGCGGTGGATGCATCGGCCGGGGCCTCCTCGTGTTGTCAGCAAGGAAGAGCACGACGGCTATACGCTGGAGCGACTCGTGCTGGACTTGAATGGGATCGAGCCTGTGCCGGCTTTATTGCTCGTTCCACACAAGCGCGCGCCGAAAGCTCCGGGACTGCTCTACATCCATTGGCACGGCGGAATGTATGACCTGGGGAAAGAGCAGCTGCTGAAAGGTGTGGATGCGCAGCCTGCTTATGCCCCGGTGTGCGCGGAGAAGGGATTGGTCACGCTGGCAATCGATAGCTGGTGTTTCGGCGAACGTAAGCATGTGGCCAACGGCGGCGAGGGCGAGCAGGACGCGTTCAAACTGATGTTATGGCGCGGGCAGGTGCTGTACGGGATGATGATGTTCGATGAATTCCGCGCGATGGATTACCTGGCGAGCCGACCTGAGGTGGATGGGAACCGGCTGGGCGCGCTGGGAATGTCGATGGGATCAACGAAGGCGTGGTGGCTGGCAGCGCTTGATCCGCGAGTGAAAGTTTGCATGGACGTGTGCTGCCTGACGGATTACCAAGAGTTGATCCGGACGAATGGATTGAAGGAGCACGGGATCTATTACTACGTGCCATCATTGCTGAAACACTTTCAGACGGCGGAGATCAACGAATTGATTGTGCCCCGGGCGAGGTTGAGTGTGAATGGAAGGCAGGATGCGCTCACGCCTCCAGCGGGAGTCGAAAAAGTTCGGGACCGGCTTTTACCGCTGTACCGCAAGTATGGGAACGAGTCCGATTGCCGGATTGAGTTGTTCGATTGCGCACATGTGGAACTGCCGGAAATGCGAAAACTGATTTTGGAGTGGATGGATAAGTTCCTGGTGGGAGCAGCCGGCTAACGTGAGCCGCCGATGAGTCGGTGGCCAGGAAGAGGCACGTGACAGGACGAACGAGCTAATAGAGCAACATTCTCTTGAGTCATTTCGCATCGAAAACGATCCGCAATAGTAAGATCCGTGCTGTCTGCAAATGCTGTCGTCCTGAGCGAAGCGAAGGATATATGGAGTCTGCCCACGGCACGAACATGCATAGATCCTTCGCTTCGCTCAGGATGACAACGCGTTAGCTTAGAATGTTGCCGCTGATCGATGGCCTTGTCGTGCCGGGTTGTAACACTTAAGTTGCATCGCTCAAGACAGAAATTCCTTGCCGCGCTCGCTGCAGCGCCGTACACTTGCGCGAACTTCCAATAAACATCCGCGTTTCTGTCCCAGACTAGCCAGACTTGTCCACCAGTAGGCGCGGTTTTAAAAACTAAGGGGATGCATGCGAACACCACTGGTTCGTCTAGTCACATTTGTGTCGATTGCGCTGATTTTTACTTGCGTTCGGGCCCTGGCTGCGCCAGGTCCTCAAACCGCGTGGAACGTATTCACATTGCCAAATCCGCAGATCACGCCAGCCTGGCGCGCGTACGCACCGAGCGCGTGCCAATCCAGTCCTGAGGCTTGTGCCCAGGACAACCGCTTCTGGGAGCAGTGGGACTTCAGCGATTTCCAGAGCGCGATCGATTCAACTTTTGGCGCCGTGAAAGGTAGGGCAAATACCAGGGAATCATGATGATTCTTCCCCTTGGAGACAGCCCGAATTACTGGAAAAATATTCGCCTCATGTATAACGTCTGCGGCCAGCCACGGAGTTCAACTGGAGGCGGTTGTCTTTCCGAAATGGAAGTACGGTGGGGAATATTGCTATTTGTACAAGAGCAACGCGCCAGCGGGTTGTCAGACGGATTATGGAACGACCACAGCAGTCGCTTACCATAAGATATGGAACCTGATCAATTTCATGCAGACGCGTGAGCGGATCGTGTACGCCGGGTACTTACCACCGGCCAGTCGCGGTGTGGTACGGCTGGGGCGATTTTGCGCCCGGTTATGCGGCTCTGAAGAGTTTCTGGGAAGGTTTGCCCCGCAGCGTTAACGGCAACGGGTGCAACCTGCAAGCTGCGTACATCACGTGGTTGGATACTCCTTCCTCCGGCAACACAGACGTGCAACAGTTGCAGAAATACGTTGTCAACCAGCTGAAACGTCCGTACTGGGTCAACACCGAGCTGTATAGTACGACACAGATTCAGCAGTACTATTCCAGATACGCTCCGTATCAAACCATCATTACGGGGTATTGGGGAGCAAACGATAGTGCGAGTTGGGGGCAGGGCATGTGTGGCAAGTGGAACACCGCTGCGCATCCGAGCCGGCTCGGGGCGTGGACGTTCTATGACATGGATCTGACAGGCTCAGAGCTCTATCGCGCGTACATCAACGGGGGAATGGCTAGTATCGGGTCCATCTGCACGTTATTGACGGTACGTGTACGCGTGACTCGTATTGAAAACCCGAAAGTCAAAATCCCCACCCCTCTCGCACAAGGCGCGAGGAGGGTGGGGCGCCCCGCATCGTCGGGCGCTCAGCGGTCGCTTGCAGGTGGCAAGCCTATCGCCGGAATGGCTTTCTCCTGGGCAAGCTTGTTGTAGGCGGCCAGATCGGTTTTGACGATCTCCTTCCATTTGGCGAGTTGCTCGTCGGCCTGCTTGCTGAGGTCGTCGTACATTTCATAGTCCTGCCTGGTGGGGGCGGCGTCCGCACTCGAGACGACTCCTCCTAGCGCGACTAGCAAGTTGTTCAAGCGGATGGGATAGTTGAGCACGTCTTGACCACTCTTGGACTTTGTCTGGATCAGTGCCTCCTCGACTGTGGTCATCTTTTTGTCGAGGTCCTTGCCGGCATCGGCGACAGCTTTGGCGCTCGCGTCCTTTTCTTCTTTGAGGCGCTTATCCAGTGCGGTCATCTGCAGTCGGATGTCGCGCATCTGGCGGACGGCGTCGTGCACCTCTGTTACTTTGCCCAGAATCTGCTGCATGAGTTCGAACTGCTTTCTTCAGATCTTCAGCACCTATTTTCAGGCGCGGGTCGGGAACGACTTTGAAGGGCTGGGTTTGTGATCTACCGTCCACTGTGAGACGCACCTGATAGGCACCGGGCAGAGCGAGCGGGCCATCGGTAGAGCCTCCCCAGAGCGGCGAGTTGGGAATGCGCGGCGCGCCTTCATAGCGCAGATCCCAGACGAAGCGGTTGATTCCCGCTTCGGTGGGGAGTTCTTCGGGCTTGGGGCGACCGAATCCCTCCTCGGCTTCGGGTGCGGGCGGATTCTTGGCGGGATAGGTTCGGATTACCTTACCGGAGGAGTCGAGGATTTCGATTTTGATTCGCGATTCGGTTTTGTTTTCGCCCGGTGGATTCGAATCCGGCGAAGCCGGACCGCGGACGGGGGCCTCCGTGGCCACACCGTCTTCTTTTTTCTTTTCGTCTTTCTTTTCTTCTGGCTTTTTTATTTCTGTTTTCAGGTAGTAGTAAATCGCCGCGCCAGCTGGAGGATTCTGCCCAGCCGCGCCACTTGGGCCGAAGAACGATCCGGAGAATGTAGTGTGGTTGGCTTCGGCTGGGGTGAAAAGGTGGACATCGTTGGTTTTGAGTCCTTCATTCCATTGGCGCACGGGCGAGAGATCGTCTAAGACCCAGAATGAGCGCCCGTGCGTGGCAACGGCAAGGTCGTTCCCCTTTACGATCAAATCATTAACGGGCGCCATGGGCAGATTGAGTTGGAGCGGTTGCCAATTTGCGCCATCGTCGAAGGTGACGTAAACGCCGCGTTCGGTGCCGGCGTAGAGCAGGCCCTTGCGCTTGGGATCGATGCGGAGGGCGTGCACGTAGTCATCTTTCGGAATGCCATTCACCAAAGTCGTCCAGGACTTGCCGAAATCTGTGGTCTTGAAGATGTAGGGCGTGAAGTCGTCCATTTTGTGGCGCTCCACGGCAACGTAGGCAGTGCCGGGGTCGGTCAACGAGGCTTCGATCATGCTGACGGTTCCCCATTCGGGCATGGACTTGGGAGTGATGTTGTCCCAGTTTTGTCCGCCGTTTTTCGTGATGTGGATCAAACCATCGTCACTGCCTGCCCAGATCAGGTCTTTCTGCGCGGGGCTCTCGACTACCGAGAAGATCGTGTCGTAGACCTCGACCCCGGTATTGTCCTTTGTGATCGGGCCGCCCGAGGCTTGCTGCTTCGACTTGTCATTACGCGTGAGGTCTGGGGAAATAATGGTCCAGCTCATGCCCTGGTCCGTCGTCTTGAAGAGGACTTCACCCGCGTAATACAGCGTGTGCGGATCATGCGGAGAGAAGACGATGGGCTCAGTCCATTGGAAGCGGTGTTTCAGGTCGGCCATGCCCCAGCCAATCGGGTTGCGCGGCCAGGGATTGATTGCCTGCGTTTGCTGCGTGTGGTGGTCGTAGCGGGAGATGTCGCCTCCATAGGAACCGGCGTAAACAATTTCGGGATCGGTGGGATCAGAGGCGACGTAGCCGCTTTCGCCCCCACCGACCTCGTGATAGTCGCTTTGATCGATTCCCCCGCTTGCACTGGCGCTGGCGATTGCGACCGTGGAGTTATCCTGCTGTGCGCCATACAGCCAGTACGGAAAGCGATTGTCAGCTGAGATGTGGTAGAACTGCGCCGTCGGCTGGTTGTAAAGGGTGGTCCAACTACCCCCGCCATCGGTGGAGATGGTTGCGCCGCCGTCATTGCCGTTGATCAGGCGCTTGGGATTGTTGGGATCGATCCAGAAGCCGTGATTATCCCCGTGGGGCGTGCGAATCGGCGTGAATGTCTTCCCACCATCAATTGAGCGATAGGTTCCGGTGTTCAGGATGTAGACCACGTCAGGATTTTTGGGATCGGCAAAGACGTGGGTGTAGTACCAGGCGCGCTGCCGGTAACGGCGATCGTCATTGACGAGTTCCCATTTTTCGCCTGCGTCGTCGGAGCGGAACAGGCCGCCCTTTTCGGCTTCGATCAACGCGTAGATGCGATTCGGGTTCGGAGTGGTGGCGACGCCGATGCGTCCGATAGTACCTTCCGGCAAGCCTTTGCCGCTGAGTTTGGTCCAAGTGTCGCCACCGTCAGCAGAGCGATACAGGCCGCTGCCGGGTCCGCCGGATTCCATCGTCCATGGCTTGCGGACCGCCTGCCACATTCCGGCGAAGAGAATGTTGGGATTCGTCTGGTCGAACTGGATGTCGATGGCGCCGGTTTTGTCATCGACGTAGAGGACACGCTGCCAGTTCCTGCCACCGTCGCGCGAGCGGAAAACGCCGCGGGTGGTGTTCGGTCCGAAGGGATGGCCCAGGGCGGCAACATAGACCGTGTTGGCATCCTTCGGATGAACGATCATACGGCCGATCGAATAGGTGTCACGCAGACCGGCGTACTTCCAGGTTTTTCCCGCGTCGGTGGACCTGTAGACACCGTTGCCCATAACGATGTTGCCGCGGATGCAGGCTTCGCCGGTGCCGACATAGATCACGTTGGGATCGGATGGTGCGATGGCAATTGCGCCGACTGAGGCAGAGGCTTCGGAGAACTTGTCCCAGAGCGGGTGCCAGTTCAGTCCGCCGTCAGTGGTCTTCCACATGCCCCCTGCGACTGCGCCGAAATAATAAGTATCGTCTTGGCCTGGGACTCCGGCGACCGCGAGCACGCGTCCGCCACGGAACGGGCCCACCAGACGGTACTTCATCCCTTCGAATGGCGACTTCGGGGCGTCCGGCTTTGGCTGAGGGACGACGCCGGCCTCGGGAGGGAATTTTTCTTCTGCGGGTTCGCCGGTGGGAGTGGTGGGCACATTCGGCTCGGCAGGCTTATTCGGCTGTCGCTTCTGCGCTGCTGCAATACTGGCCAGTAAAAGAAGAAGGACCAGAATCCGGGCTTGGTTCATTCGGGGGAATCCTCCGCCGGGATGACATCGTTTTCCGGGAGACATTTGTACTGGATTTTGTTCGGGTGCCCGACAGCTTTTACATAACTTTACTTGGTCCAGAGGAAGCTTACGTTTCCTTGAGTGGCCTCAAAGCCTTTTGCGACCTCAAAGCATGCAGATGGACGGGGCATGCTCTACAACGGGCGGCGAAGTTGGATAACAGTCGGAGGATACGTCTTGGATCACCATTCTTCACGATCTAAGGCGCATGTGGCGTATCGCATATGGCACGAAAAGAGGTCGCGCTTTCGGTGCAGTTTTCCCCTCACGTTAGAGTTCGTAAATCGACTGGATTGTTCGGGACTACAGGTGAATGATGAGCAATTTTGCCAGCACCAGCAACCATCCCAGAATCGCGACGATGCCGTTGATTCGGATGGCCCGGTGCGACGGAGGCCAGGGAAACATCAGAACGCCATATAGAGGCATGAGTTTCTCGGGCCAGATCATGCCCGCCAAGCCGAAGATAAGATTGGCCTGAACGATAAGACAAAAGATCAAATTAAAATTCAAAGTTTCCATACAGAGTTTCTGGGAGATGATCAAATTTTATTACATTGTGAACGCGTATTTAAACGGAAATCGGCGTTTTCTGGGTACAAAAGTTCGAAAACGGGACGTTAGAGCGGGGGTCTCTAGGCCAGTGGTTAAACGGACCGAGAGGTCAAAATCCCCACCCTCCCGCGAAAACGCGGGAAGGTGGGGCACCCTTAGGGCTTAACGCCTCAGGTCCAGGGCTTGCGAGAGTTCGAACGTGACCGCTGACTCCTCAGGCAGGACGATGTCTTTGTTGCCGGTCAGGGCTGATCCACCTGCACCTGCACCTGCACCCGCGGCTAATCCGATAGCCGCTCCTTTGCCTCCCCCTACCAAGCCACCGATGATCCCACCAAGGGCAGCGCCTCCACCAGTCGCGACAGCAGTCCGCTTGCCTTTGCCCTTCTGACTGAAAGTTTTCGCTTCGGTCTGAACCTGGAGTTCGGAACCGTGGACGGTGATCGAATCGAGACGGACACTCAGTACAGCGCCGCCCGCGAACTTACCCAAAGCCTTAGCGTCAGTGACGGTGCCGCTTACGTTCGACCCCTGCGGAATGGCGACGGTATTGCCCACCATGACATCTTTTGCGAGGCTGCCGTTAAAACTTTGACCGGATTGACTCAACTTAGAGCCGAGCGCCGATCCCAAGCTCACGGTGACGGCTGTGCCGGCGGGAATTGTCAGGCTTTCCCTGCGAGCTTCTTTCTTGCGTTCTTTGCGAGGTTTGGCTTCGCGGCTGCCGGATTCATTGTCGGGGGACGCGGCAGTGTTCTGGTCAGCAGTGCTCTGATCGGTGCTGTTGTCGGCCGCGGGTTGCTTGCTGCACGCAAGTGCAAACGCGAGATAAAGACTGAGAGTGAACAGGATTAGACGCGAGCGCATAAGAGCCTCCGTATCTTTCTTTAATTTCGGTGTGCCCTAACTTTAAAGGAATTGGGAGGGCGGGGCAATAAATGAGAAGGCCAAGGGCGAATCAAGAGTGTATAGGACTGTCGTGCGTGGAATTAATAAATATAAAGGACAAGGGTACCAAGTACCGACGAGCAGGCTCCTCACTTTCCGTCGCGGTCGCACAGCCGGCTGTCCCTGGGGGATCAGGGATTATCGAAGATCCACTTAGTTGCATTAATCGGAAAATCCTGTTCGGTCCAGGCGAGCACGATGCGCGGGCGAACGCGATAGAGAATGGTTTCGGGTACCATCATCAGCGGCATTTTGTACTTATTGCGCGACGCGGTGTCGAGTTTTCGGACTGTGTCTTTGTCCGTGAGGTTCACTTCGACAGCCTGGCCTTCGAGAATAACCACATCATCGGCTGATTCCAAATGGACGGATAGCGCGGGATTGCGCGCCAGATTGCGGGACTTGCGAGTGGACCGAGCGGTGCCGAAGTAAAGCGTGCCCTCCAGCCAGAATCCCCATACCGGAATGGAATGCGGACGGCCGTCGGGACGCACTGTGCAGATCCAGTAATTGCGCGATTTGACCAGGCGTTCTTCAGCGTAGCTGAAAGGCAGAAACTTGTGTGGAGTTTTCATGCCGTAGAGAGGTGGAACATCGGGGAGTCCGATTTGGACTCCACCTGGAGCGGTGCTTTGATGGGATCTCTTCCTGGATAACTCTTTCGGCATGCGTCCTCCGCGCGAGGCAAGTCAGCCCCAGTCTCGCAAGGTATGCGTAAAGTGTCGGGGCAGCCCTTAATTTTGTTTCCTTGAGTGCGGGTACTTTAGCGCGTCGAGTTAAGACCGGGCAAGGTGGTCTGCGCTAATTCTTCCGGTTCGTTAGACGTTTGTTCGGCAAGCGACTCGGGTGTGGGCTCTTCGACCGGCGCAGGCTTCTTCGGAGCTAAGAATTTTTCTGTGTTCAACAAAGGACGTCCAAGTGAGGGGTTGTAACTGGTCCAGGCGCTTTCGAGAGTCGCGTCGCGTTCGAACTGGGCGCGCATCGCTTCCATCTTCGAGTCGAGGTCGTCAAGGTAGTGCAGCATGACTGCTTCGGGGAACATGGGGAGCTTTGGCGAGCCGAACTCGTACTCACCATGATGGCTGATGATCATGTGCTCGATCATGGTTTTGAGTTCGTCGGGGAAGCCCGGCAGCGCTGCCAATTTGGACTGAAGCATCTCCAATTCGATGATCATGTGGCCCAGCAACTGGCCCTTGGTGGAGTAAGTGAACGAGCGGTTGTAAGTGAGTTCGTGGATTTTGCCAATATCGTGAAAGAATGCGCCAGTGAGGAGAAGATCTCGATTGACTTGCGGATAATTCCGGCAGAGCAGATCGCAGGAGCGGAATAATGAGACCACGTGATCTACGAGACCGCCGATGCAGGCATGGTGCAATGTCTTCGCCGCCGGGGCATTGCGATAGGCGGCAGCAATCTCGGGATCGGCCATGAAAGCCTGGACCAGAGCTTTGAGGTGAGGGTTCTCGAATCCGGCAACGAAATTCGTCAGAGTCTGCCAGAGCTCGTCAATGTCCCGTGTGGTTTTAGGAAGGTAATCGGAGAAATCGATTTCCGTATCACCCAGCTTTCGAAGCTTGTGGATGGTGAGCTGGAAGCGTTGCTTGTACTTATTGATCAACCCCTTGATTTTGAGGAAGTCATCTTGCTCAAAGGCCTCGAGCACTTCCTCGACGTTGTCCCACATTTTGGCTTCGAGTTGGCCGCTGCGGTCCCCGAGAGTCAGAGCAAGGTAAGGTTCGCCGGTCTTCTTGGGTTTGATCTGCTTGGCAACCACCACAAAGGTGGAGGTGATGACCTTGTTCTCCTGCCGGATGCAGTCGCAGATGTAGAAGTCTTTCATTCGATTTGGGAAGTATAAAGCAACGGGGCCGGGGAATCCGAATGAATAGCAGGCTCACAGGGGCTAAAGCCGCGTCACGTACGCTATTTAGACGGTGCGGAAAAACTCCATCGGATCGGCTGCTTTGGGGTGGCGCAGCGCTTCAGCGCTGCGGTAGTTACTTTGCTTTGTTTCGCGGCTTTCAGCCGCTGAGGTAAATTTTCGGCCAGCAGAACAGTTTTTCGGCAGCCTCATTTCACGTGGCCCCCGAAGGGCCGATCTTCCGCTTGACTTTCGACGGTTCTCAGGATCGCAGACTCGACTGTATTGGGATCAGGCGCCCTTAGCTGATGGTTTGGCTCCGGTTTCCCAACAGATCAGAGAACGCCCAGTTTCTTGTGCCTCTTTTTGTCTAATTTTTTGGCGTCGGCTTCCTTGGCGGATGTGGTCTCAATGGGGACTGTCTGGTTTGGGCTGGCGCCGCTATCGACATAGCCGGTCGCGAGCTTGATGTACGCGTCCTCACGAAGCTTGGTGAGGTAGGCGCGCAGTGCGGGTTGCAGCTTCTCGTAGTAGAGGGCGTCCTGGATCTTCGGCAAAGCATCCTTCAGGGTTGGAACGCCGGCCTGCTGATGGTCCAGAACCTTGAGAAAAACATAGCCTTGCTTAGTGTGGATGACGTTGGTGACTTCGCCGGACTTCAGATTGAAGGTTACGTCCTCAATTTGCTTGGCGAGTTGACCGCGCTTGAACATACCGAGCGCGCCTCCATCGGCAGCAGATGGGCCGTCAGAGTACTTTTTGGCGATGTCTTCGAAATTAGCGCCGTCCCGAACTTGCTTGAGGAGATCGTTAGCCTTGGCTTCGGCGGCGTGAAGTGCGGCTTCATCCGCGGCCTTTTTAGCCGCTTCGGCTTCGGGAGTCTGGGCGGGAGTTGAGCCCGGGGCTGCATTCGGGTCAGGAGCAGGAACGATGGCCGGGGTTTTTGGGGCAACCAGAATTTCAGCCAGGCGAATGGCTTCGGGCTGCTCCATCTCGTTCTTGTGTTCTTCGTAAAACTTTTCCGCCTCTTCTTTCGTGAGCGAGAGTTTGCTGCTGACTTCTTCGCCGATTACTTTCTGAGTAATGATCTGGTTCTTTTGCTGTTGCTTGAAGTCCTCCCAGGAGATGCCCTGTTTCTCGGCTTCCTTTTCAAGGGCCTCCAAGGAGTCGAGCTTCATGTCTTTGCGCATCTGGTCAAGGCGCTTGACGAGATCGGTATCGCCGGTGATGCCCAGATCTTTACCCTTGTCCAAAAGAAGCTGCTGGTCGATGAGATCGCGTAGCACATCCTTTTCTTTCTTGGTATAGATCTTGTCGGCGTCGGCGGGAGCCTGCTGCTTTACTTCGTCGCGAAGTTGATCTTTGCTGCGATTAAATTCGGAGCGGGTAATGATCTGGTTGTTTACGCGGGCAACGATTTCTTCAACGACCTGTCCGGATGCGAGCACCGGCAGGCACGCCAAAGCAATGAAAGTCAGATAAAGTCTCTTCATACGATTCCTGGGCCGCCACGATTCCTGGGCTTGCGGGTAAACGGTGGGTTTGGGCCGATACGACATTTTACTACCTCGAAGGCTTGGGTTGCGACTGGGCAAGCCCAAGCGGAACCTCGACTTGGGTTCGAAAAGAAAGCCTTTAAAGGTTGGACGCGTTGAAGAATGCGAAAAGTTGGCCGGACCTAGGCGGTCCGAATCAGGGTCAGGGCGGTCCGGTCATCGCACAGAGGGGCATGACCGCTGAAATGAGCTACAGAATTCAGCACTGAAGAGCATACGGATTGGGCATCCGTTAAGGGCGTGTTCTGGAATGTTTTCTTGACCCCTTCGAGGCCAAACTCGTCGGCTGATCCGTTACGGCGAGCGCCCTCACAGGCGATTAGTCCAAGGGAAACAAGGAGTAGTGCGGCTCCGTTTTCCAACCCGACGATGCAAGCATCGCTGGTGGCGTGGGAAAACAAACCCAGCGGTAGGCCTGTGGAGGCGAGTTCAACAATTCCTTTGCTGTCGCGCAGCAGCGCCGGAGTGTGCCCGGCGTTGGCATAGCATATCGTTCCGAGTTTCTCGTGATAACAGGCGGTGAAGGCGGGGCAAGAACGAACTCCGCTTGAGGCTTCAATGAGCCGGCGGTTGATCCGATGGTTGAGTTCGGTCATGGCATCGGATTCGTTGATGTCAGGACTGGAAAAGAGTTCGGCCCCGGAATCACGGAACACCTCCTGGGCGGAAATAAGAAGATGGCGGTTCTCTTCGCGACGGCCAGCGATGTCGAGAAGGCCAATGAGAACGCGCTCCGGACTGACGCGGACGGAGTCGTAGAAATCGCCGGCGATGCGCTTGCCGGCAAACACCGCTGCAATGTCAGCTCCCTCGATCTTCGGGAACGTCGTGGGAGATGGCTCGCTGATTACGGTGCTAGTGGAGCCGATACGCTTGAACAGAGATAGCATGGCCTAAGGCTCACGGCAAAATATCACGGAAAGCCGATGTGAGCAATTGATCTAGCCGCCTTCGGGATCAGTCTCCGTACTTATCGGCAAGATATCGTCCGAGGTCCAGTTCGAATTGGCCGTAATTGGAATGAAGGGTGGCGCGGAGTGCGGCTTCGGTGGAATTTCCCTGGCTAAGTCGCTCGAGAATTCGTTGCACCTCGCTGAGCCCGTAAGAGTCGTTGATGTAGTTGACCGCCGCCAGACTCTCGGCGTAGGCGATGTATGCCCTTGTGCCCGAGAGCGCCATGAAGCTGCCTTCCAGCACGTTGAACGGGATGTTCTGCTGCTCCTTGTAGAGAATCGCGAGTTGATGGCCTACGCTGCCCAAAGTTCGGGGCTCAAGGAACTGAGCGATGCCTTCATTAAGCCAGGGGGGACACCGTCCGGCGGAGAGCTTAGAAATGAAGGAATGTGCCAGTTCGTGCTTCAGAACGTGAGCCAGCTCGGGCGTGACCGAAGTCAAGCCGCTGATCGGAATGCGTAGCTTACCGTCATTGAGGGCGCCCACCCAGTTGGGGGCATGAGTCACATCGAAAAACGCAGTCTCAGTGTAGAGAGTTACCACGATATTGTCGCGCGGAGCGCTGCCCAGATCACGAACCAGGTTGTCGTGCTCGGATTCGAGCGTTGCCAAGATTTGCTCACGGAACGCTTCGGATGTTTCCCGTCCTTCATAGTGCAAAACGAAATGGCTGCTTTCGTGCTCCGCGAACTGCGCCTCTGCGGTTTGCTCGCGCTGGGCTTTTTCCAACAGACGCTGCACGGCAGCGTCAGGACGGAGGGCAAGTGAGCGCTGCCACGATGCGATGGCGGCCTTAGTGTGATCGGAGGCGAATTGGGCATAGCCCAGCATGGTGTAAGCATCGGCTGAGTTCGGGTTGGAGCGAACCGCGCGCTCGGCATAGGACAGCGCTTGGCTGGCATTGCCGGTCCGGGCTAAAACCGCCGAATAATAAGTAAGGATAGTGGCGCTCTCCGGCTGAAAGCGAAGCGCACTTTCGAAATACTGCCGAGACTGGACCACATTTCCATGTTCGAATTCGAACTTGCCTGCAATGAACTCAGCAGCCGAGTTGAGAACGGGGTTGCCTTTCGCTTCGAAATTGGACAACGCATCCTGGTCCACCTTGCCGTCACGAATGATTTTGGCGGTCAAGTCGCCTTCTGCTGGGAGCAGGTCGCCAGAATTGAAGGTCGGCAGTTCGCCGACTTTCGCAGCGGTTACGTCGCGGGCGGGCGCACCTCCGGTTTGCACATGATCGACCACAGATGCCGGGATCGCGTACGCATCTTCCCCGATTTCGTATTCGTACCGGTTGCCGTTTTGACGAACGTGATCGGCGAGAATCGTGCGGCCGTTCTTGAGATGGATGGTATCGGCCCAGCTGCAGGGCGAAGCTTGCGCCAGACAAAGAGAGAGTAAGGTGACAGGCAGCCGCATTCAGGCGCATTCTAACAATCGAGGAGTGTCCCACCCACGTGACGAAGGTACTAGCGAGTCGACGCGTTCTCTGGATCGCCGCACTCATCCTGGTTCCAGGCACATCGCCGTTCAGGGTGGCTGCCGCGGAGAATCCTCCCAGTAAGCCGGCCGAAGCTCTATATCTGCAACTCGTTGGCGTGGGCCTTGACCCTGCACGCGTTTACCAGGTCCGAGGCGCATCGCTGAACCGGCCCGGAATTCAAATCAGTCTGGAGGACGGTACGATCGGCTTTGCCCAGGATGTAATGGGCCGAATTACGGGCGCTTTCTTCGAGGGAGACGGTGAAATTCTGCTGAGCCCTCCGGATGAGGTAGAGCGCAGGTCTATGAGTTTGTTCACGGGCACGGCGATCCTGGAGGAACGGTTTGCCACTGCATATTTCAGGTTCAACGACGATGTGGCTGCCGAACTCGCTCCCGACCTGCGTCCCATTGCAGAAAAACAGGAATTCGTGGACCGTTGGGGGTCCGCTGCCAAAAATCTCGCCGGATCTGACGCCATGAGATTGCTAATGACATTCAGCCGAGGGCTTCCGGAGAGTCCAGGATCGGCGCGCGGGGATTCCGTTGCGGCGAATGTCGCGGACCGCTTTCTGCATGCACGACTGCAGGGAAAAAACCAGGGGGTATTTGACGTTTTCTTCGACTCAACCGCGCCTGAACAGGTACAGGCTGGTCAACCCAAGGCCCTGAATACTGAAACTTACTACGACGTTTGGACCTCGTTCTCTCCTCTGTCGGCGAGGACGGCAAGGCCAAAACTGGACAGTACACCGCAACCTCAGAGCCAAAGGATCCGGGGAAGCCGGATTGCGGTTCGTCAGTATGTGATCAGAGCCGACGTGATGCCTCCCAAGCAGATTCACGCCAGTGCGCAGTTGGAGTGCGAGGTGCTCGACGGCGGTGAGAGAACGCTCATGTTCGAACTGTCGCGCTTCTTGCCGGTGGAGAGAGTGACTCTCGACGGCCGCCCGGTGGAATTCATTCACAATCCGCCGATTGAAGGGTCTCAGCTTTCGCGGCGCGGCAACGATGTGGTTGCGGTCGTGTTGCCGGAACCGACGCGAAGCGGGCAGAAGTTCGATCTCGAGTTTATGTACGGTGGAGAGGTTCTCTCCGAACAAGGCAGTGGTCTGCTTTACGTGGGAGCGCGGGGGACGTGGTATCCGAATCGCGGGATGGAGATGGCGAATTTCGATCTCCAGTTCAGCTATCCACAGGATTGGACGCTGGTCGCGACCGGGAAGCCCGCGGAAGTTCAAGCTGGGCAGAAGCCCCGCGCCGAGGGAATCCAGGTCTCGCGCTGGGTGTCGGACAGGCCAATTCCGATTGCTGGTTTCAATCTTGGGAAATACCGCGAGGCGTCCACGCGGGCGGGCAACGTCACTATAGAAACGTATGCCACGACTGGAATGGAGAAGAATTTTCCGAGCGCAGGGATTCAGGTGTTTTCCCCGCCAAGTCCGGTTGATCCCGGGATAGCACGGCACATGCACGTGATTGTTCCCACCAGACCCTCCCCGGCGCAGAATGAGGTGAAGGTGGGCGAAGAAGCGGCTCAAGCTATTCAATATTTTTCCGAGCGATTCGGACCGTTTCCTTACAGTCATTTGGCTTTGACGCAATTGCCGGGACGTGCCAGCCAGGGCTGGCCGGGACTCGTATTTCTTTCGTCATATGCGTTTCTCAATGACGAGGACAGAAAGCAATTACGTTACAACGAGCGGCAGATACTCATGCAACGGCTGGTGCCCGCGCACGAAACCGCGCATCAATGGTGGGGAGATCTTGTTTCCTGGACCAGCTACCGCGATCAATGGTTTTCGGAGGGCTTGGCGCAGTATTGCACGCTGATGATGTTACAGGAAAAGAATCCTTCCGGCTTCCACGCGATTATGGATGGATACCGGCGTGAGTTAGTGAACAAGGGCACGGACGATATATCCCCGCGGGATGCCGGTCCGGTGACGCTAGGTACGCGCCTCGTGTCCTCGAAATCGCCGCAAAGCTACGACGTCGTCACTTACGGGCGCGGAACCTGGTTATTTCACATGCTCCGAACCATGTTGGCAGATGCGGAACGAAAGCCAGGAAAGGCCCAGACCGGCGGGAATTCGGAGGAACCATTCGTGCGAGCGTTGCGCAACATCCGGCAGCGTTACGAAGGTAAAGCGATCAGCACGCAAGAGATATTGAACGTTTTTGCGGAAGAACTCCCGCCCTCCCTTCGATACGAGAGCAAGAAGTCTCTGGATTGGTTTCTGGAAGGATGGGTCAACGGTGTCTCTGTTCCCAGGCTGGACACCAAGAATGTAAAGTTTGTCTCCAAAGGAAGCGGAGTCACTGTGACAGGAGCCATTCTGCAAAAAGACGCGCCGCACGATTTGGTCACATCCGTTCCAGTCTATGCCGTGACGGCCGGAAAACAGCCTGTGCTGCTGGGCCGAGTCTTTGCCGACGCCGAGGAAACGTCATTTCGGCTGACGGCCCCAATCGGTACGCGAAAGATTGTGCTCGACCCCTTTGAGACGGTTCTGACGAGTCCTAAGTAAGCGGGATTGTGCTAGTTGCATTTGGAGCACCAGATACGTGACCATCTTGCTGGTGGCAGCGCTGCGGCACGAATAATGCCGTTCTGGCGGGTGGATGCTATCATTCCTCTGACCGCATTTCATGCGAATCAGACGCACTCTCCCCATCGTTTTAGCGGTCGTAATTGTGGCCGCCGCGTTGATCCTGGCGGTGCAACTCCGCAAACAGGCCCCGCCCGAATGCGCGCGGCTGCTTCCTGCCGCCGACGCCTTTCTCTATGCCAACCTGGGATGGGCCCGCAAAACGAACAGCGAAAAATCGTTGCTGCCGATTCCCCACGATTCTGAATACGAGCGCTTCATCCGGGAGACTGGATTCGACTATGAACGCGACCTGGAATCTGTAGCCTTCGCCGTCCACTATCCCCAGGGCTGGCCCGGTGGAGGGACCGCCGGTGCGGCGCCGGAACCCCGTTTCTCGGAGGTTTTTCTGGCCGCTTCGATGGCACCAAATGCTCTGCGTACCTCAAGCACACCGCTAAATCGGTGGAGAACTATCACTCAGTAGACATCTACTCGATCCCGCTGGCCGGACGAACTTTCCGCATCGCGATCCTGGGCGTTGGTACCGTGGCAGCCTCGAATCACGATGATCCAAACGTGATTCGTGGCATTGTGGACCGCTCGCGGCGGCTTGCCTCCCCTTTCGGCGGGCCAGCTTTCTTGCGCCGGTATTACAAGCGGGTGCAGTTGGCCAGTCCCGTATGGCTGATCGCGCGGGTCGAGCCCAACGCTCCCGAGTTTGAGGGGTGGTCGAGGGTTTTTCCGAAATCGACCAACGTCGTTATTTCGGCCAGCTACAACCCCTTGCATCTTCCCTTGCGCACCGGCGTGTTGCATCTGCGAGCTGAGGCCTCCACTGACACCAGGGAGGACGCCCAGTCCATCACTGACAAGCTCAGCCTCTTTGTTGCTATGTTTCACAGCGCGGAAGAGGCCGTAGGATCTCCGGGTACAGATGCCGACCTGAAGGTTCTTTTCGACAGCCTTCACGTGCGCCAGGAGGACAGCCGCGCCGTGTTGGTGGCGACATTACCCACCGGGGTATTTCGAAAGCTGGTCGATTCCTCCGATCCTTTGCCCACTTTGGCGAACCCTCCGCAGCCGGATCAGCCACCCCAGGCCAAGAAGCACTAGCTGGGGAATCTGCAACTAATTCCATTTCCAATCGTCTGATTCAGGTAAGGAGTATGCAGCAGGTACAATAAGACGAATGTCGAGCCTCCCACTGCCGATCGCCGCATTTGTAGCCGGCCTGATCTCGTTTCTCTCGCCATGCGTGTTGCCACTGGTGCCGGGTTATGTATCGCTGATCTCCGGTGTGGGGTTAGAGGAGCTCAAGTCTCCGCGGGCACAGCTGATGCGTCGTGTAATGGTGAATTCCGTAGGATTCATCCTTGGGTTCAGCGTCGTGTTCGTGACCTTAGGCGCGATTTCCACTGAAATCGGACAAGTAGCGGCGCGCTACAAGCATTCGCTTTCGATTGTCGCGGGCGTAGTCATCATCATCTTCGGCCTGCACCTTACCGGTATTTTCAAAATCAAAGCGTTGTACACCGACGCGCGGCTGCACAGCGTAAAGGGCAGCAGCACACCGTTCGGCGCTTTTGTCATCGGCTTCGCTTTTGCTTTCGGCTGGACTCCGTGTCTGGGACCGATCCTTACTGCCATCCTTGCGCTCGCCAGCGAGCAGGATACGTTGGTCAAAGGAATCCTCCTGCTGGCGGTTTATTCCCTGGGATTGGCAGTCCCCTTCCTGCTCACATCGCTGCTCATGGAACGCTTTTTGAAGTTTTATGGCCGCTTCCGCTCGCACATGCACGCGCTCGAAGTCGCCTCAGGCGGTCTGCTGATCGCGCTTGGGATTCTGCTGGTAATGGGTCGCTTCACCCTGATCTCCAGCTGGCTCTCATTCTTGAATCGATTTGCTCTGTGAGGATTGAGATTTATGTCTATTGATGAACAACCGAATGCTCCCGAGCCGGAACAACCGGGTGGCAATCCAGATTTCAACGCTCCTGTTCCGCCGACTGTGCGTGGAGGTGGACGCAATCCGCTGGCGCTAGTGGTCGTGGGTGTAATGGCTGCCGCCATGTTGTACTTCGGGTTTCATATGGCTCGGCGTGCCGGATCGGATGCGCCGCACCTGGCGGGGAAGTCCAGCGTCGCGCCGGACTTCACACTGGAAAGCCTGGATGGCAAGAACATGCGGCTATCGGATTTGCGCGGCAAAGCCGTTTTGCTGAACTTCTGGGCAACGTGGTGCGGTCCGTGCAAGATCGAAACTCCCTGGCTGGTGGAACTGCAGAAACAATATGGCTCGCAAGGCCTGCAGGTTGTCGGCATCGCGATGGATGACTCGGGCAAGGACGACATTGAAAAATTCGCCAAGGACATGGGAGTCAACTACCCGGTTCTGCTGGGCAAGGAAGCTGTAGGCGATGCCTACGGTGGAGTGCCGGCGCTTCCGGAAAGCTTCTTTATCGGCCGCAATGGCAAGATCGTCGATCGAATCATTGGCCTGAAAGGCCGCGGCGAGATTGAGGACGCGATCAAGAAGGCGCTGGATACCGAAGCTGGCGCGACTCCGACGAGCACTGCGAGCGCAACAGTGCAGCCTCAGAAGTAACTAGGAAGCCGCTGACGCTCCTTCTACCATTTAGAACGATGCTATTGCGACCGCACGCTTCACTTTGTGTTTTGGCATTGATCGCGGCCGGTTGTTTCGCGCAGGCCGGCAAGGCGCCTTCCGTGTCGATGGTTCCGGTGGGGCCGGTCACGGCGCAGCGAACCAAGCAGACTATTGTAGATTTGGATTTCCGCGTTGCTTCGGGTTTCCACATCAACTCCAATGCTCCCAAGTCGGAGTTCCTGATTCCCACCTCGCTAAAAATGGACCCGCCTACGGACATTGTCCTGGGGAGAGTTCAATACCCGGCGGGCAAGGACTTGAGCTTCCCGTTCTCGCCCGACGAGAAGCTGAATGTTTATAGCGGAGACTTCACCATCAAAGTGGCGGTGCATCCACTGAGGTCGGTGGTGCCCGGCAAATATGCCGTGCGCGGCACATTGCGCTATCAGGCTTGCGACAACGCTCAGTGCTTTCCGCCAAAAACGCTGCCCGTCAATTTTGACGTGAAAATAGTGAAGGAACCCAGCCAGGGCCACCGTAATCCAGCGCAGAGCCCCCACGTCCACAACTAAGTCGTACCTTCTCTATGTAGGGACGGCCGCCCTCGGCTGTCCGGTCGAGCGAAGCTCGACTGCTAGTGAACCGTGCTTTGACGAGGCTCGATTCCGGCCCTAAGATTTCATTTCCATGAATCAAGCCTTGCTCTGCGTTCTCCTTCTGGGTGTTCAGGCCATCTGTTCTGCGCAACTCCCACCCACACCGGTTGTAACCATCGCCAACGTGACCATCATCGACACGACTGGAGGCCCGCCGAAACTTCATCGCACGGTGACGGTGCGGAATGGAACCATCATAGACATCCGCGACTCCACACTGCCCAAGTTCAAAGAACGCGGAACAGAAGTGAACGGCACCGGCAAGTTCCTGATCCCGGGACTCTGGGATATGCACGTGCACATGGTTTTTGGAGACTGGTTCCCGCATGGCAAGGACATCACGCTGCCGCTGTTTATCGCCAATGGCATCACCGGGGTTCGCGACATGGGCGGGGAGTTGGAAGTACTGCAACAATGGCGCAAAGAAATTTCTGCGGGGACTTTGCTGGGACCACGCATTGTGATGTCCGGGCCCATGCTCGACGGGCCAAAGCCGCGATTCCCCAGTTCGATCGCGATCACAACCGCGGAAGATGGCCGCCGCGCGGTGGACGATCTGAAACAGCGCGGCGCGGATTTCATCAAGCTGCAATCGCTGATTCCGCGCGATGCGGTTTTTGCCATTGCGGACGAAGCACGCCGGCAGCAAATTACATTCGTGGGACATGTCCCAGATTCCGTACGAGCGTCAGAAGCTTCGAACGCGGGACAGAAAAGCTTCGAGCACCTGATCGGAATTTTTGAAGCCAGTTCGCCGCTTGAAGATGAGTTCCTCAAGGGCGCGAAGAGCGTAGGCAAGTTTCTCTCAACTTACGATCCCAAGCGCGCCGAAGCGTTGTTCGCGCTACTGGCCAAAAACCAGACCTGGCAATGTCCAACGTTGGTGTGGGAGCGGGGAGGGAATCTTCTCGAATTGAGCGACTTCGCCCACGACCCACGCGCGAAGTACGTTCCAGCCTACTGGAAAGATGTCACCTGGAAGCGCTTCACGAGCGAGATCATGCATGACAATACCGACGACCTCCTTACTCGCAGACACTTTGTGGACAAAGAGCTCGAGCTTGTGAAAGCCATGCACAAAGCGGGCATCCCGTTCCTTGCCGGCACCGATACGCCTCCCGGAGTGTATGTGTTTCCGGGGTTCAGTTTGCATGAGGAGTTGCAGCGATTCGTCGCCGCAGGCTTCACTCCGCTGGAAGCGCTGCAGACAGCGACATTGAATCCGGCAAAGTTTCTCGGCATGGAAGACCGGGTGGGTTCGATCGAAAAAGGAAAGCTCGCCGATCTGGTGCTGCTGGATGCGAATCCGCTGGAGGACATTCGCAACACCCAGAAGATTGCCGGGGTCGTGGTGAACGGACGATATTTATCGCGAACCGATTTGGACAAGATGCTGGCGGGGGTGGAAGAAGCAGCGGCAGCGAAATAAGGCAAAGAACCCCGGTCCCGAATTGGGCATGAGTCTCACACTCTGTGAGCGAGAGCACATCAACGCTGCCGTTGGTGAGAAATAGGCTGAGCACGGGGCCCGTGGTGTAACGGTAGCACGTAAGCCTGTCAAGCTGAGAGGTGCGGGTTCGAATCCCGTCGGGTCCACAGCAGTCCCTGGCTGTCTGGTAGGGAATCTGGCGGGGAGCTTCAGGACGGGCGAAGCTCCTCAAAGTAACCTTGACTTAAGCTCCCTGGCTTACCGATAATTCAGATCTGAGCTGGACGGGCTAGTGCTACCCCGAGTTGACCTTTCGCTCGGGGTATTGCTTTTTCAACAGGCGAGGCTCGTGGATCACTGAATTAGCATCCATGCCTTGCGTCGTCTCCTACTCTCACGCGCCTGCCAAGGACGCAGATCACGTACTAACTCAACCGGACATATCATGTGCTAACGAGACAGCCCCGCAAGTTGTCCTTGACAGCGTGCGGGAGGCGAGGCACAATTTCGCGCGCTCCCCGATAACGTTCCCTTTGTTCTCCCGTCCCAGTATTCCGGCTCCAGGTCGAGCGCCGATTCGGAGGTCTTCATGCCGAAGGTCAAAGCGAACAACATTACACTGAATTACGAGCAGCAAGGGAGCGGCGATCCGCTGGTTCTGATTCCCTATCTGGCCGCCGACAACGCATGCTACGCGTTCCAGGTTGCCGAATATTCCAAGCATTTCACCTGCATCTCGCTCGATCTTCGCGGGACAGGCGAGAGCGACAAACCTGACGGAGCCTACTCCACCGAGGATCTCGCGGACGATGTTGCCGCTCTCATGCAGGCTTAGGGATTCAGAAGAGCGCATGTCTCGGGCCTGTCGCTGGGTGCGGCGATCGGCATGTGGCTCGCGGCAAAGCATCCGGAGATGGTGAAATCGTTATCGCTGCATAGCGCCTGGCCGAAAACGGATGCCTACCTGCATAACATCGTTCAAACATTGCAGGTCTCGGCGAAAGGGATGGGGAACGTCGCGGAAATGGTGATCCTGTGCCTGTTTCCCTGGTGTTTCACGCCGGAACTCTACGCGACCAAGCCGGACTATATACAGAACCTGGCGGCGTTTGTGCGCAGCCGCCCAGCGCAATCAGTCGCCAGCTTCATATCCCAGTCGGACGCGGTGCTCGGCCATAATGCGGAGGCGCAGCTGGGCCGTATCACTGCACCGACGCAAATCACTTTCGGCCGCCACGATGCCGCCACGTCCACTCGATTTGCAGAGCGCCTGAAGGGACCGATTAGTAAGTCCGAAATGTTGATCTTTGAAGACTGCTCCCATGCGCCGATTTACGAGAATGTCGAAGAGTTCAATGGCAAGACGCTGGAGTTCTTGAAACGGCAAGCAAGCTGATGACGTTCGTGTAGGGCCGGACGCCTCGTCCGCCCGGCGAAGCGGGCGTAAGCAGCAGGAATTACACCCTACTTGCCGCCCTGCTTTTTCTCCACCTTCGCCCAGGCATCCTTCAGCGCGACCGTGCGGTTGAAGACTGGCCGTGCCGGTTTGGAATCCGCATCGGCACAGAAATATCCCAGGCGCTCGAACTGGTACCGGGCTCCGGGTGCGGCGTTGGTTAGCGATGGTTCCAGCTTCGCGTGGGGAATCACTTGCAGGGAATTCGGGTTCAGGTAGTCGAGTACGTCCTTGCCTTCTTCGATCTCTGCGAGGTTCTCTTTGGTGAACAGGTTCTCGTAGATGCGCACTTCGGCATCGATGCCGTGCTGGGCTGACACCCAGTGAATGGTGGACTTCACCTTGCGTCCGTCGGGAGCGTTGCCGCCGCGCGTGGCCGGATCGTACGTGCAGTGCACTTCAGCCACTTCTCCCTTGTCATCTTTAACCACGCTCTTTGCCGTGATGAAGTACCCATAGCGAAGGCGCACTTCACGCCCGGGTGAAAGGCGAAAATACTTTGGCGGAGGCACTTCGCGGAAGTCATCCTGTTCGATGTAGAGCACGCGAGAGAACGGCACCTTGCGGGAGCCTGCGCTCGCATCTTCAGGGTTGTTGTGCGCGTCCATCTCTTCGACCTGGCCCTCGGGATAGTTATCGATCACGACCTTCAGCGGGTGCAGGACGGCCATCACCCGGGGCGCGCGCTTGTTCAGGTCTTCGCGGACAAAGTGCTCCAGCATCGCCAGTTCGACGATTCCGTTGGTGCGAGACACTCCGGCCGCGCTGACAAAATTGCGAATCGCTTCGGGAGTATAGCCGCGCCGGCGCAAACCCGTCAGAGTAGGCATGCGGGGATCGTCCCAGCCGCGCACTGTGCCCTGCTCGACCAACTGGCGCAGCTTGCGCTTGCTCATCAGCGTGTAGGTGAGGCTGAGGCGATCGAATTCAATCTGCTGTGACGGAAAAATTCCCAGCTGCTCGATGAACCAGTTGTAGAGCGGCTGGTGATCCGCGAACTCAAGCGAGCACATGGAGTGCGTGACTTTCTCGATAGAGTCCGACTGCCCGTGTGCATAGTCGTACATGGGATAGATGCACCACTTGTTCCCGGTGCGGTGATGCTCGGCGTGCAGGATGCGGTACATCACGGGGTCGCGCATATTGAAGTTGGGCGAAGCCATGTCGATCCGGGCGCGCAGAACTTTGGAGCCGTCGGGAAACTCACCAGACTTCATGCGCGCGAACAAATCCAGGTTCTCTTCTACTGAACGATTGCGGTACGGACTGTCTTTTCCTGGCTCAGTCAGCGTGCCGCGATGTTTGCGAATCTCTTCCGCGGACAGATCATCCACGTAAGCTTTGCCATCTTTGATCAGCTTGATCGCCCAATCGTAGAGTTGGTCGAAATAATCGGAAGCATAGAAGAGGCCGTCCCAGTGGAAGCCAAGCCATTTGACGTCTTCCATGATGGAGTCGACGTACTCGACATCTTCCTTCTCAGGATTGGTGTCGTCGAAGCGCAGGTTGGTATGTCCGCCGAACTCGTCGGCAAGACCG
The DNA here is from genome assembly GCA_963785865.1 of uncultured Acidobacteriota bacterium. GTDB lineage: Bacteria > Acidobacteriota > Terriglobia > Terriglobales > Acidobacteriaceae > Sulfotelmatobacter. Next base: position 197,476 of record CAWAXF010000013.1, read on the forward strand.
AAGTCGAGGCAGATCGCTTTGGCATGTCCGATATGCAGGTAGCCGTTGGGCTCAGGAGGAAATCGCGTCTGCACGCGCCCGTTGTACTTGTTCGTCTGAATGTCCTGAGCAATTCGATCGCGAAGAAAGTTGGAGGGACGAGGCTCGGGCGCGGTGTTTTCCGCCATTTTTGCCTCAGTTGTTGAGGGATTCATACTCTTCGATCTTATCGCAATGTCACATGGACCGTTTCCCCGCAGGAGGAAGGCAGCGGAGGTTCGGCACTCTACACGCCGGCGGACACAATTTGCCCCGTTGCACTCGTCTTGCTTTCATGCACCTCCAGGTGACGCCGGAATCGCACATGTCGCCAGCGGGTCATCTCCACCAGCGGCTTCCAGACCGGGTTCACCAGATCGTGCTGGATGAGCAAGTGCCAAAAGCGATTCGAGCGTTTGTAAAGGTACGACATCGCGAGATAGAGCGGGACGGCCTGCCACTGTTCCGGCCTGCGGCGCCAGATAGATGAGTGAGAGAACAGTCTCTGGTAGATCCACCCATAGCCTCGCTCAAGCTCTTCCGGCGTCATGTGCTTCGGCCGGAAGACGGCATGGCCGGTGTCATACAAGGTCCAGTCGCGATGCAGGATGCGCCCTTCCGCTTCCATCTGGCGAAACAACGGGAGTGGCCGGATATGGAGTGAGAATGTGGAAGGTGGCGCATTCCAGACGATTCTCTTCAATCCACTCCGCTGTTTGCGCGAAAACATCTTTGCGATCGTGGTCGAAGCCCGACGACGAAAGAACCGTTCACCTGGATGCCGTAGTCGTGCAGCATGCGCACACGGCGCGCATACTCCGACGTTTTTGGGGTCTTCTTGTTTGCGTCCGAGAGATTTTGGTCGGATAGCGATTCGAAACCGATGAATACGCCGGTGCAACCGGCCAGGGCCATGGCGCGAATGAGGCCGGGATCGTCCGTGACATCGATGGTTACGGCGGCACTCCAGATCTTGTTCAGCGGCCGCAGGGCGTTGCATAAGAGCATGCAGGTAATCGCGTCGGGAACCCAAATTATTGTCGATGAAGACCGCATAAGGCTGATCGTCGGCTTTGAATTCGGCCGCCACCTGCTGAGGAGTACGCATGCGGTAAGGCATGCGCAGGCCATCGGTCGCCAGATAACAGAAGCCGCACCGGTTGTGACATCCACGTGTCGCGATCAGGCTGGTAGTGGTGAGAAAGCTGCGGCGGGGCAGGATCGAGCGTCGCGGCGCAGGGTCGCCGCGGTAATCATTCTCGTAGCTGGCGACGTAGCGGGGCTGAAGTGTCCGTTGCTCCACGTCGCACAGAATGCGGGGCCAGAGTTGGACGCCATCGCCCAAGGCGAGGGCGTCGGCATGCGGCGCGCACTCTTCCGGGCAGGAGAGCACGTGCAAGCCGCCCAGAATTACTTTTGCTCCGCGCGCGCGATACCAATCCGCAAGTTCGTAGGCCCGCTTGGCGAAGGTGAGATGAACGGTAATGCCAACCACTTGCGGCATGGGCTGATGCGGCGGCCGCCCGTGAAGGAGGTTTTCGTCCCAGTATTCGACGCGCCAGTGGTCGGGAGTGGTAGCAGCAAAGCTGGTCAGAGCCAGGGACGGCGTGAGCACGTGCTTGCCGAAACTCGCGTTCGCATCTTTGGGATAGAACGGATTTACCAAGAGCGCATAGCAAGGCTCCACTTCTGCAGCGATCCCGGGCGCTGCCTCCAGTGGAGGAGCATGCAACATTGCGGGCGGGATCCAGCGGGCGCGAAGGCGCTGAACGAAAGGTTCATCTGCTGCAATCATCGTCTTACTTTATATTGCAAAGTACTTCGTGTCAATGATGATTGGATTTCGTTTTTTCGCAAGTCCGGGGGACTAGCTTGCGTTCCAGGAATAGGGGGCGGGAAGATTTCTGCTTTTGCGAAATTCGCGCATGGCCTTGGCTTGATGGGTTCTGATCCGGAGGTTGGAGCGCGGCCTGCCGGTGCAGAGCAGGACGAAACCAGCCCTGCGGTCCTCGGGATAGTATTGCGCAGAGTCGTTCTGATCTATCTCGCCACTGTTCTCGAGGCGTCCCGCACAGGTGAGGCAGTATCCCTGATGACACAGGGCGGGCAAAACGATGCCGGCTTTGAAAGCTGCGTCCCAGATGTGCTCGTCACGGCTTACCTGGATGGAGCGCGTTTTGTCGTCGTGTAACAACTCGACCTGAAAAACTTCAGGTTCAGACATGAGTTCAAAGTAGCCTTCCATGGCCCCGAAGCCAAGTCGGGAGGCGTGAGCAAATCCCCACTTCTCGCAAATGAGGCGAGGAGTGGGGCACCCAATTTTGCTTTCAAATTTGCTTTTCGTTCGATGCAAGTTTACGGATTGTAGAAGCTGGCATTCTTGCTGTACGGGGCGTGGCCCGGCTCTCCTCGGCGGAAGTGGCCGGAGGGAATGCTCTTCCCATCTCTCTCGTGCGCCAGCAGTTCGATGAACCAGGCTTCGTGCTCGATTTCTTCGTTCAGAATGCGCGAAGCCATATCGTAGGTGCGCGGATCTTTGCCGAAGGTCATGTCACAGATCTCGATCCAACTGCGGATGGCACAGCGCTCCGACTCCAGGAGGAGTGTGAGAATGTTTACTGCGGTGGGCGGATCGGGGAGTTTGGCCGCTCGGCATCCCGCCTGGTCGTGAAAGGCGGGCAGATCGTTGGGCAGTTCGCCTCCGAGTTCGTAGATGCGAGGGACGATCAACTCCCAGTGGGCGCGATCCTCGAGCCTTGCGTCCTCACAGATTTCCTTGTAGTCCTCGTGGCCGGCGAGGTGCATGCGAAGAATCGTGTAGTAGTAATACGTACTGGCGAACTCAGCCGCGGCGTTCGCGATCAGCATCTTGATCAGTTTCTCGACATCAACACCGCGCTTGCGGATGACCTCTACGCCGACGCGCTGGGTGACGTCTCCATATTTGACAACGGGAACATCTTTTTCAGCCATGGGATCTTCCTTTCGAATTTTGAGTTGGGGCTAATATTGGCGCGGGACCGGCGGTGCCGGGGGCGTCAGATCAAATCCATCGGGAGCGTGCGGAGGTCGCTCGTGAGTAAAGGGCCTAATCATCCTGCCGTGAATGGCGGATGATTATCGTACGAGAATTATTATAAAGCAGTGTCAGGCGCTTCGAGGTCTAGTTCCGAAATGCTTTCCATTTCCGCAACGCAAAGCTGAGCGGCAAAAGCCGCAGTAATCCTGGAACATTTCCGGCGCGGCTGGAAGCAGCGCCCTTTCACTGGTTTTTGAAAGCCCGTCAACACTCTATTTGCCGATGGTCAGAACGACGCGGAATCTTGCCTTTCCAGTAATCATCTGGTTGTAAGCCTCAGCGGCTCTTTCAAGTGGGTAGCGCTCGATCATTGGACGAACGCCGCTGACAGCGCTGAATTCAAGTGTATCCTGCGAATCTTTACCTGTGCCTGAGGCCCAGCCGCGAATCGATTTGCGGCCGCTGATGAGTTGTAGTGGCGTGACGGTCAACGATTCGAAACCGGCTCCTACGATCATCAAGGTGCCATTCGGGCCGAGGCCATCAACCAGCGCAGACATAGACTTGGAATCCGGGGCGGTTGCGAGAATCAGGTCCGCACCTCCCAACTTCTGCAACGCTTCCGCGGGCGGTCCGGCATTCGTGTCGAGATATTCGTGAGCGCCTAATTGCGCGGCGAGAGCTTGCTTTTCGGCGCCGCGTCCAATGGCCACGGTGCGGAAGCCCATCTGTCTCGCATACTGGATTCCTAAATGACCCAATCCGCCAATGCCCTGCACAGCAACCAGGTTTCCGGCGCGCGCTCCGGAATTGCGTAGCGCGTTATAGACGGTGATTCCTGCGCAGAGCAGCGGCGCGGCTTCATCCGCAGGCAAGGCTTCCGGGATCAGGGCCACCGCTTCGGCGGGAGCGATCATGTACTCCTGATACCCGCCGTCGAAGTGGATCGCCGTAATTTTCGCGAATTTACAGTTGATGAAATCGCCGCGGCGGCAGGGATCGCATTGGAAGCAGTGTCCGCCGTGCCAACCGACGCCCACGCGCTGGCCCGGCTTCCACAGCGTGACTTCCGGGCCGACAGCATCGATACGTCCGGCGATCTCGTGCCCGGGAACGCGTGGATACTGCAGGCCCGGCCACATGCCTTCTTTTACCAGCGCATCGCTGTGGCAGATTCCGCACGCTTCCACTTTGACACGCACCTGTCCGCGGCCCGGCTCGGGGATGGGTCGTTCGACGACTTCGAAATTTCCACCGGCTTTGCTGATTTGAACGGCTTTCATTAGGACCTTCTTTCCAGGAGAAACGGATGAATGAGAGAGACGTTGCAAGCAACGTCTCTACGGAGAAAGGTTTTCAGAAAAGTTCGTTGCAGCGGTGCGAGTTATAGATCCTTTAGCGCGGTGTGGAGTTGCAAAGAGATTCTCGGGCGGCCGTGGGCATAGAAGAACAACGGCGTCCCTAGGTTCCGGAGCTCAAGAAAAGCGCTAACGCAGCTTGCCCACGGCTTGCTCAATTCGGCGCAGTGTCGTTTCTTTTCCCAGCACTTCCAGAGTTTCGAACAATGGCGGCGCATTCTTGCGGCCGCAGACGGCGACGCGAATTGGCTGGAACATTTGTCCGGCTTTCAAACCGAGTTCCTGAGCCGCTGCCCGCAGAGCTTGGTCCAGCGGATCATGCTTGAATTCGACGTTGGGCAGAATCTGTTGCGCTTTCTGCAGGACCTTCAGCGCCATGGCCGCATCGCCCTTTTGCGGGATGAGTTCGGCTGGATCGTAGGGCGGCAGATGATCCAGAAAGAAGAAATCGGCTGCGGTCAGGACATCGCGCAGCAGCTTGATTCGTTCCCGGATCAGAGGCGAGATCTGCAGCATTCGTTCCGGCGAGATTGCGAAGCCCGCTTCGCGCACGATGGGAAGCAGCCGTTGGCTCAGGTCTTCGATCGCTAAAGACCTGATGTGCTCTGCATTCAGCCAGAGTGCCTTGGGGTCGAAAGTGTCTTCCGGAGCGGGCTGCGCGGGGGAGGGCGCCCGCGCCACATCTGGCTCTTTGAAATTCACTACTGCGTTCGCGCGGTTAATGCCTTCCAGCGAAAAGGCGTCGATCAATTCCTGGCGGCTCATCTGCTCGCGATCGTTTTTTGGTGACCAGCCCAGCAGGCAGAGGAAATTGATGAAGGCTTCCGGTAAGAATCCCGCATCGCGGTACGTCGTCACGCTGACCACCGGACCGTGGCGACGCTTGGAAAGCTTGGTTCCATCCGGAGCAACGAGTAAAGGCAGATGCGCGAACTGCGGTGGTGTGAAACCCGCCGCTTCAAAGATCAGGACATGCTTAAAGGTATTCGAGAGATGGTCCTGGCCGCGGATGATGTGGCTAATGCGCAGGTCGGCATCATCCGCGCACGAGGCCAGGTGATAGGTCGGCATGCCATCGGAACGCAGCAGGGCGAAGTCCTCGATGTCGGCTCCGGCCTTCAGTTGCTCGCCATAGACCGCGTCGGTGAAGCTGACCGTCTGACCGCTCTCCCTGGGTACGCGGAAACGCAGAGCAAACGGTTCTCCGGCATTGGCACGGCGGTCACTTTCTTCGCGGGACAGCTCGCGCATACCCGGATTGAACAGCCACGTCCCCTGCGCTCCCGATTTTTCGCTGTCGCCCGTGTGGGCCGGGGTGAAATCGCGGTAAGCGAGGCCTCTCTGAAAGATCGCTTCCGCCATTTGCCGGTGCAAAGCTCCACGGTCGGACTGCTTGTAATCCTCGTCCCAGCCCAGACCCAGCCACTTAAGTCCTTCAAAAATCGAATTCACGGAGGCGTCGGTATTGCGCTCAATGTCAGTATCGTCGAGGCGGAGAATCATGGTGCCGCCGGTACGCCGGGCATACAACCAGTTGAAGATGAAGGTGCGCGCGCTGCCGACGTGAAGGAATCCGGTGGGGGAAGGCGCAAAACGCACCCGAGGCTTGGAGGACGCAACTGCTTGCGAGGCGTTCGACATGGGCAGGTTGAACTCTGGATGGTACGGGCGGCAGGAAAGCACCGTCAAGGCGGGCAAACGCCGCGGCGGGCGTGGGCGCAGCAAGAATGCGAAAATCAGACCCCCTGTACTTAAATCTTATTGTCATTGAGGTACCGGCTGTGAAACCATTAAGCAAGCGTTTCCTCCCGCAACTGAAGATAAAGCGTGTTGGTCTTGAGGTATCTGCACTGATCCTATGAATAACCTCGTCATCACGACGGTGTTAGTACCGGGCTTCGTCTCTCTGCTGCTGTTCCTGGTATTCACGTACCTGTACGAGCAGAGCCGGCAGCAGTATTTCCGTGCGTGGCAATTGGCGTGGGCGGCGTATTCGCTGCACTACATTCTGGATGCCTTTCCCGAGTCGTCGGTGGCGTTCTTCGTCAGCGAGTTGTTCCTGGTAGCAATGGCGCTGTGCATCTTCGTTTCTACGCGGATGATGCGCGGACCCTCGCAGTTCCGCTGGTATGACGCCGCGGTCGGGGCAGCCGGGGTGGTGCTGGCGCTGCTCACGTTGCATGGGCACATCGTGAACGGGAAGTTCCGGCCCGAAGTGCAGCCCACGGTCCGCCTGGGATTGGGACTGGCCGGCATTCTGCTGTACTGCTCGGCCGTCTTCCTGTTGAGCGGACATCGGCGGCGATCTCTGGCGTTTCAGGTGCTGGCAGTCGCCCTGGCGCTGTGGGGCGTGCTGATGGGTGTCGGGCAACTGGAAAATCCGTTCATGGATACATTCGGAAACGCACTGCGGCTATTTGGTCCGGGGCCGCAGATGTTGCTGGGCATCGCCATGGTGATGGTGCTGTTCGAAAATCAGCGGAACGCGGTGCAGGAGAATACTCTTGCCCTCTCGACTCTGGGCGTAGATCCGGGCAGCCTGCTTTTTGCAGACGATCTGGTTCCGAATATGCAGGCTGCGCTGGAGCGGCTTCGGACGGCGCTGCATATGGATTGCGCTGCCATCGTAATCGGCGAACGCTGGCGCAGTCTGTTGCCGTCGGTGCAACAGGGATTCTCCGACATTTTCTTGGACTGTCTGGAGAGCAGCGGAGCGGGAGACTATCTCAGCGATCTGGCGTACCGAAACAGCGGAATCTTTACGGTTCACGACGTCCCCCACATGACGGAACCCCTGGCGGTCGGACCGATGGGAACATTTGTCGAATTCAAGCGCATTCTGGTCGAGGCTGGGGTGCGCAACCTGACGGCCGTCAATCTTCAAACTCGCGAAAACAATTTCGGCGTCATCATATTTCCTCACGTGGAGCGGCGAGCTTTCGGCGCATCAGGTCCGCGGCTGATGGTCGGACTTGCGCTGCAGCTTGGGCTTACGCTGGAAAACTATGTGGTCAGCCACGATGCCCACCGCCGGACGAAAGAATATGAACTGCTGACCGACATTGGGAAAGCCATCAGCTCGCGCCTCGATCAGGATGAGATCCTGCGGACCATCCAGATCGAACTTGGACAAATTTTCGATACGAGCCATTTCTATATTGCGTTTCAGGAAGGCGAGGAGATTCGCTTTGAGCTGGAAGTGCGGGACGGGCGCGTGTTGCCGAAAAGAACGCGCGAAGCGCGCAATGCATTTACAGAATACGTGATCCGCACGGGAGAGCCTCTGCTCATCCGCTCCGACCTGGAAGCAGCGCGCAATCGTCTGGGCATCAGCCACGTACCGAAGCGTCCGGCCAAGTGCCTGATCGCCGCTCCGATTCTGCTGGGCAACCGGCCGACAGGAATCATGGTCGCGATGAATCCCGACCGCGAATATGTCTTTGAGCAGCGCGATCTTGATGTTCTGGTGACGGCGGCGGGACAAGTATCAGTGGCAGTGGAGAATGCACGCCTTTTCGCCGACGAGCAGAGGCGCTCCCGCCAGCTTGCGTTCCTCAACAACGTATCCCGCACCGCGATTTCGAGCGACGACCCGGTTCATATGCTGGGGCAGATCGCCAGCGAAATTCAAAAAAACTTCAGTTTTGACCACATCGGCATTGGCCTGCTTGATCACGGCACAAAAGAAGTTGAGATCAAAGCTGAGGCGGGCACCACCGCACAGGCCCGGGAAAGAGAATTCCGCTGGGTGCGGGCATTCTGGGACGCGTGGCACGCACGGGAGAGCGGGCGCTGGTGCAAAATGCGCTCCCCGGCACCCTCAGCGGCGTACTTTCCGACTCGCGGGCGGTGCTTTGCATTCCCATTACTTATAGCGAGCAGTTGCTCGGGGTGCTGAATGTCGAAAGCCGGAGTGAAAATGCGTTCTCCCCGCAGGACGTTCTCATTCTCAACACGCTGGCGGACTTGCTGGCCACCGCGCTGCACAATGCATTCGTGTTTCAGAAGCTGCAGCAACAGTCGATCACGGATGGCTTGACCGGCATCAAGACGCGGCGCTTCTTCTGGGAGGCGCTCTCCGCGGAATGGAAACGCGCGTCCCGCTCAGGACGGCCATTCTCGGTGGTTCTTATCGACCTTGACAAGTTCAAGGGAGTGAACGACACCATGGGGCACTTCGAGGGTGACCTGGTGCTGGCGCGCGTCGGCAGGCTGCTGGAACAGAAATCGCGGCAATCGAACGTGGTAGCGCGCTACGGCGGCGACGAGTTCATCGTACTCATGCCTGAAACTGACGCAGAACAGGCACAGGTACTGGCGGAACGCTTGCGCCAATGGCTGGCGGGAGACCCGATGCTGGCCGAACATCACATTACCGGCAGTTTTGGCGTGGCCAGTTTCCCCATGCATGGATTTTCGATCGAGGACATCATCCGCGTCGCCGATGCCGGAATGTACGTTTCTAAGCGTTCAGGCGGCAACCTGGTTTCCACCGCCCAGGAATATGTGGAAGGACAGGAGTTCGCGCGGCAGCGGCAGCAGATTTCGTCCTACATCGAAGGCTTCCTGCAACGCGAGCGCAATGGCCCGGAGCACCTCGAAGAACTGGGCTCGACGCTGCACAAACTGTGCGGCGCCGACGAGGGGTGCAATGTCGCGCTGCTGAAAGAGGCCATCGAATCTCTGAGCCGCGCCTCGGAATCGCGCGAGATCCAGAGTAGCGGGCATGGAGACCTGGTGGCGCGCTACAGCGAAGTCGTGGCTCGCGGCTTGGGGTTGTCATCGGATGAAACCGCAGACCTGGTTTATGCCGCGCGGGTGCACGATGTAGGCAAGATTTTTGTAGCCGAAAGCATACTTAACAAACCGGGGCCGCTGAGCGATGAGGAGTTTCTTCAGGTCAGCATGCACCCCCGCATAGGAGCGGAGATTGTGGGAATCATTCCTCACTCCAACATGATGCGGGAGGCGGTGGAGTGTCATCATGAGCGCTTTGACGGTTCCGGATATCCGGAGGGGCGTCGAGGTGAGCAGATTCCACTGTGGGCACGGATTATCGCGCTGACCGATGCCTATGCCAACATGGTGACGGAGCAATCGTTCTCCTCGGCGCGCACGCCCGAGCAGGCGCTGGATGAACTCGTCAACATGAGTGGTACACGGTTTGACGGGATGCTGGTGCGCGTACTGCTGCGCGGATTGAAGTCGGAACGAGCCTCCTCAAATCCGAGTATCTAGGCAACCAAGTGTCGCCGCTTGCCATTGCGCACCAGAAACTGGAAACTGGTTGCGCTATGTCGATCCCTCTCTCGTTGCAAGGTCGCGTTGCACTGATCTCTGGAGGCTCGCGCGGCATTGGCGCGGCTACGGTTCGCATGTTCACAGCCGCTGGCGCAAAGGTTGTATTCACCTATCGCAATGCACGCGCGCAAGCCGAAGCCCTGGCCAAAGAGTGTGGCGAGGCCGCGTGCCATGCAGTGGCATCGGATCTGAACAACCCGGAAGCGGCGCGGTCGCTGGTGGCTGACACCGTTAAGCATTTTGGGCGACTCGATATTCTGGTGGCGAACCACGGAGTGTGGCCGGTGAAGGATGTGGCCATTGAGCGAATGTCGGACGATCAGTGGCGGTCCACGTTGTCGATCAATCTCGACGGTGTGTTTGGACTGGTGAAGCATACGGTGGCACAGATGAAGTCGCAGTCACGCGGGGCCGGAGCAGCAGGACACATTGTGCTCATCAGCTCTACCAGCGGGCAGCGCGGGGAAGCGTTTCACTGCGATTATTCGGCGACTAAGGGCGCTCTCATCAGCATGGTGAAGGGTTTGTCCACGGAACTGGCTTCTGCGGGCATTTACGTGAATTCTGTCGCTCCTGGCTGGGTGGACACGGATATGAGCGCGGAGGCACTGCAGGATCCCAGGAGCGGGGAGGAGATTCGCCGCACCATTCCCATGGGCCGTGTCGGCAAGCCGGAGGAGATCGCCGGTCCGATCCTATTTCTGTGCAGCGAATATGCCAGCTTCATCACAGGGGAGATCTTCAACGTCAATGGTGGTGCGGTGCTGACGGGGTAGACCACTCAAAATCGCCCTTAACCAGCTTGCATCTGGAGCGTTTCCTGCATCCAAGAGGGATAAGGAGCAACCGTAGCCGCAGGCCGACAATCCCCTAAAGACGCTACAATCTGATTGCAAGAAATTACTCCTGACCAGGAATGAGACGAATTCTCCCGATTGTGGTGTTGGTGTATTCCGTCTGGGCGCAGACGGGAAACCAGTCCCAAAGCACGCCTGACCAGACGCCGGGCTCTGTCTCCGCGACGAACCCACAAAACGCCAATCCCGCCGACGACAACAGCCGCAAAGCGAAGACCCTGATTGAACAGGCGATCGCCGCTCTGGGGGGACAGACTTATCTCACGATCCGTGATCGCTCGCAGCAAGGGCGAGGCTATGGCTTTCACCACGGTCGAGCCGAAGGCGGCGGCAGCGTTTTCTGGGACTTCATCGTCTTTCCCGACAAGGAGCGCGTCGAGATCACGAAAGAGCGCGACATCGCGCAGTTGTACGTCGGGGATAAGGCCTGGGAGATTACTTTCAAGGGTCCGCACCCGCTCGATCCCAAGGATCTTGATCAGTATTTGCGGCGGCGGCATTTCTCGCTGGACTCGGTTCTGCGCACTTGGCTGAATGCTCCTGGCGCGATTCTTTTGTTTGAAGGCAATTCGATCGCGGCGCAGCATCCGGCTCAGCGCGTGACGGTGATTAACGCGCAAAATGAGAGCGTCACGTTGTTCTTCGATGATGACACGCATCTACCGGTCAAGAAGTCGTTCGAGTGGCGGGACCCTGTGGACCGACAAAAAAATCTGGAAGAAGAAATCTACGAGAACTATCGGCAGGCTTCCGGGATCATGGCGCCCTATAACGTCACCCGCTATTTCAACGGAGACATGGCCAGCCAGCGGTTCTTCAATTCTGTGACCATCAATGAGGGGCTCGACCCTGCCATGTTCGATCCGAATTCGGGCTATAACCCGAATAAGCCCAGCAAGACTAAGAAGTAGCCAGCCTGAGATTCGCGGCGGCGTTCCGCTGCACTGCTAAACCTATTTAAGCTGTTGATTTGGCGACCCCAGTTGTCCACCCATACCTAGGACTGCCGCGAGTTTTGATACCACGGAGTGTGGCTTTTTTGCCACAGACGGGTTTTCAGGATTAACGATAACCTGTGGTTCACACACGAATATCCGGGTTTGAAATACGAGCAGACAATTCGCTCTGCAGTGGCATGCAGCGGTATCGGCCTGCATAGCGGAGCACCGGTATCCATGCGTATCGTGCCCGCTGCTTCCGGCACAGGAATCGTATTTCGCCGCACTGATCTCGACGGATTTGAAGTGGAAGCGGTTAGCCGCAATGTAGCCCGCGTCAGCTATGCGACCAGCTTGATGAAAAAAGGCGTGCTCATCTCAACCACTGAGCATGTGCTATCGGCATTTATCGGGCTGGGAATCGATAATGCCATTGTCGAGCTCGACAATCTTGAACTGCCAATTCTGGATGGAAGCGCCAAACCATTCGTCGAAATGATTCAGAAAGCTGGGATTCGCAAGCAGCGGAAAGCCCGCAAATATCTGAAGATCCGCCGCGAACTTGAGATGCGGGAGGGAAATAAGTCAATCGGGGTATATCCCGCCAGCAGCTACTCCGTCTCCTACTCGATTAATTTTCCGCATCCGCTGATTGGGAAAGAAAACTTCGAAGTGGAACTGACGAATGGCAGCTATTTGCGGCAGATCGCGGCGGCACGGACTTTCGGATCGCGGGAGGACGAGCAGGCTATGCGCAACATGGGACTGATTCGCGGAGCTTCGCGCGAGAACTGTATTGTGCTTACGCGTGATGGCATCGAGAACGGGCCGCTGCGCTTTTCTGACGAGTTTGTGCGACATAAAGTGCTCGATCTGGTCGGGGATCTCGCGCTGCTCGGGAAGCAACTGCTTGGCAAAGTGGTTGCGGACCGCGCTGGCCATGCCATGCATACCGCCCTGGTCTCGCGCCTTCTGCGCGACAAGACACTTTGGGACGAAGTCACCGTCTCACCCGAAGGTGACGAACATCACGCTGTTCCCGACCGTTCCGAAGCCGCCGCGGGATCCTGGTAATCGTCCACGGACTTCACGGATCTCCACGGATAAAATCTAAACTCTCGTCCTTAAACAACAGCCTCCTCTTGAGTGTCCTGCAATCGCGAGTTCAGTCCGCAGGCTCGCAAGGTGCACCAGGTGTGTCGTCTTTCTCTTGCGGACTCTCGCGCATCAGGCGCTCGAGTTCGGCGCGTGTCTCGCCGATGACGGCCGCTGCGAATTTTCGGGCAGATTCCTGCCGCTCTTTCGAAAGCATCTTCACCCGCATGTCGAGCAGGGGGATATCTTCCTCAAACCAGCGTAGCGTCTTCTGCACTTTAGCGATTCGGAAATCGTTGGTCAGCATTCGTCGTCTCCAGACCTAAGAGCTTGCCTAGCCGCAAAAAAACGCACAAGTTCAAAGGCAGATACCCGGTGATAGACTGCGGCCCATGAAGCACATGGACTCCGAACCGGAGGATTCGGACCCCCAGCAAGAGCGTGGGCATGAGAAGTCGCCGGCAGCTTTCCGCTCAGCTTCCGTGGCGAAGCCTGCGCTCTATTTGGTTGGCACCCCGATCGGAAATCTCGAAGACATTACGCTGCGTGCTCTGCGTGTGTTGAAGGAAGTGGACGTGATTGCCTGCGAGGATACGCGCCAGACTCAAAAGCTGCTGAATCATTACGCCATCCAGACGCGAACCACCAGCTATCACGAGCACAATGAGATGACGCGCTCGGCAGAACTCGTAACGCAAATCCAGGAAGGCGCTAACGTTGCCCTGGTCACGGACGCGGGAATGCCGGGGATTTCCGATCCTGGGTACCGCCTGATCACGCTCGCGATCCGACATCACATCCCGGTCGTCCCGGTGCCGGGCGCATCGGCGTTCCTGGCAGCGCTCGTGGCCAGCGGCTTGCCTGCCGATTCTTTTCGTTTCAGTGGGTTCTTGCCCGCAAAAGGCGGTGAACGCCGCGCCGAGCTGGAAGCGTTAAAGAATTCTCCACGGACACAGGTGTTTTACGAGGCCCCGCATCGCATTCTGGAGACTCTGACCGACCTAGTGGAGATTCTGGGCGAAACTCGAGACGTGGTAATTGCGCGGGAATTAACGAAGCTGCACGAGGAGTTTCTACGCGGTCGTGCGGGCGATGTGCTTGGAACTCTGAAGGCCCGCGAAGCAATCAAAGGGGAAATCACGCTGCTGATTGGAAAACATGAGGAAGGCCATGTAGCGACGGCCACCGCCAGTCGGCCTAGCGTCCGGCAAAGAGTGGATCAGATTATGCTCGAAGAGAAGATTGACGAGAAAGCTGCACTGAAGAGGGTGGCGAAAGAACGCGGGGTCTCTAAAAGCGAAGTGTATCGAGAGATGCAAAAAAGCAAGTAAAACTATGAGCGCCCTCTATCTTTCGACGTCTCGGTCTTTCACGCGCTGATCCCTGTTTGGCGAAGACATTCGTTATTTGCAACAGATCTGCCAACACTTCCGACTAGCTGCGCAGTGTACTGCCCGCCGAAGGCTCTCATTTGCGAAACCGCAGCCTTTAGGAAATGACCCAGTTCAGCGCGCCGTGAGCGTTTCCTTCTCCCGCTCAGGCCGCCTTTCTCGTCTCATCGCACAACTTTTGATAATGCTCACGGCCGCGCTGATAGCCTCGCGTGAAAGCGTCTTCCACGTTCTGCCCCGGATGGCGCCGCTGCACCTCTTCGAGTTGGGCATCCATCTCGGCCGAAACCTGGTCGAACTCCATGCACCGGGTTCTCGCGTGCAAGGCCGCCTCGAACCCCATACGATAAAATTTCTCGTCCTCGCTGAAGTTTCTTCCCGCGGCGCCCGCGTAGTGCGACTGTTCCGCGCTGCGCAGCCCGGTCCACCACTGTTCGCGCGCGGCGTCGACCGACTCGGCTCCGTCCTGCTTCAGCCGATCGCGAATCACCGAGGCTTGCCCCTCATTCTCTGCAAGCGCTATGATCACACTTCGGCCCCGGCGCAGCGCATCTTCGTAAACGAAGATTTCGTCTTCCGGAAGTCCCCGATAGCTTGCGTTCTCAATTCTTCCCGCCGCGGTGCCGCCGATGGTAGCTCCCGCTGCACCCAGGATTCCAGCCCCTAAAAGCCCCAAGGCGGTGACCGGACCCAAGCCCGGGATCAGCGCCATCAACACCGAGCCTCCGGTAAGCCCGACCCCTCCACCCAGCAACGCTCCCATGGCATTTGCCATGCCCGGCTGTTCAGCCGTGTCGGTTGGAATTTCCCGGACCTCTTTCTCCACGTGGTCCACGGTGCCGGGGGTCAGGAGGGTGACTTTGCCCTCCGCGATACCCGCGTTTCGCACGTCACTTAGGGCCCGTTCTGCAGTTTCCCGCGTTTGGAATACTCCAGTGACTGCTTCCATTGGTTGGTTTAAACCCCCTTCGCTCGAAATCGCACCTTTGGATGCAGGATTTTATAGTCAGAACTACCTGAATAGAAGAATCTGGCTCAAATTTTTTCCTGCCGTAACCTTTTCCAGAAGCATGCCGTTTACCCTGATGTACGGCAACAACCGCGGAGAATTCGTTGAAGGCTCTGAAGAAAGAAGCGGACGAGCGGCTTCTCATCGAGGCTGCGCAGCAGGACCCCGCCCGTTTCGCCGATCTCTACGAAATCAATTTTGAGCGAGTCTATGCGTACATTGTGCGGCGGGTAAGGGACCGCGCGGAAACTGAAGACCTGACATCGGAGACATTTCAGCAGGCGTTGGCTAATTTGAAGCGCTTTGAATGGCGTGGGATCCCGTTTGCGGCATGGCTTTTCCGCATCGCGGCAAATTTGATCTCCGACCGCTACCAGCGATCGGGCCGCGAGGTCTCGGACGATTCCGCTATCGAATCGGCTCAGGTCAGTCCGGCGGAGATCGAGGAAGTCGAGCAACGGGCGACTCTCTTCCGCCTGGTCGATAAGTTGCCGGCCGAGCAGAGGAAAGTTGTGGTACTTCGGTTCGTTGAACAGAAAAGCATCAAAGAAGTGGCGCGGGAGATTCGCAAGACTGAAGGCGCAGTGAAGCAGTTGCAGTTCAGGGCCTTGACCAGTCTGCGGGCGCGCATGGAGGGTGCCGATGCCTAAGCGCTCTCTACACCCAGGGAATGGCGACACCAAAAAGATCGAGCAGCTAAACCTCGCGCTGGAACAGATGATGGCGCGGAACGATGGGCGAGTCGGGAAGCCGGAGCCGGAAATCGAGCCGTTAGTGCGCATCGCGGCGGAATTGCGCAATCTGCCGAATGCGAAGTTCAAGGCACGATTGAAATCTGAACTGGAAGGAAGAAAACGTATGTCTACCGTAGCCGAACCCGTCGCAGCCGTGCGCACGACTGCAGCCCCAAGATTGGCATTCCGAGATGCCGCCAAGGCAATCGCCTTCTATCAGAAAGCTCTTGGCGCAAAAGAAACGTTCCGCTTTGAGGTGGGAGGCCAAATCCCGCACGCCGAGATGGCCGTAGGAGATTCCTCCATCCACCTGACTGACGAGTGGCCGGAGGGCGGCCGGTTCAGCGCGGAAACTCTGGGGCATTCCCCAATTTCCCTCGACGTCACCGTGCCCGATGTGGATTCATTTGCGGAGCACGCGATCGCCGCCGGCATGAAAGTTCTTCGTCCTCTGAAAGACCAGTTCTATGGGTACCGCGACATCACCATGGCCGATCCATTCGGTTATTCCTGGACGGTCGGCACGGTGAAAGAGACGATGCCGGTTGAGGAGATGCACCGCCGTATGCAGCGCATGACGGAAGGGCCCGAGGGTGGGGCGATGCCCGGCAAAGGCGTTCCCCACATCCGTCCTGGCTTCCGCATGGTGACCCCGTATCTGGTCGCAGAAAATGGCATTGGCGCTGCTCGACTTCGCCGTCGCAGGCCTCGGAGCCAAAGAGTTGGCGAGGTTCGTGATGCCCACCGGAGTCCACGGCGAAGTACAAATTGGAGACTCCATCAATCATGATGGGCGGGGGCATTCCCGGTAAGGGATTTGCGGGCACCGCTGCAACCCGCCGCTCTCCACGTCTATGTAGAGGACGCAGACGCTGTCATTCGAAGGGCCGTCGCTGCCGGGGCTACGCTGGTCGACGAACCCGTAGATCAGGATTATGGCGAGCGTTCGGGCACAGTGAGGGATGCTGCCGGGAACCTGTGGTACATCGCCACAAGCAAGGGTGAAAGCTACATGCCGAAGGGGCTACACAATGTGAACCCGTATCTGCACCCGCGCCGGGCTGAGCCTCTCATCAATTTCCTAAAGCGTGCATTCGGAGCGCAGGAGATCATGAAGTATGTTTCACCCGATGGCGTTGTGAACCATGCCGAGATTCGCGTCGGGGACTCCGTCGTAGAGATGGGCGAGGCCCATGGGAAGTACGAAACCATGCCGGCCATGTTCTACGTCTATGTCCCGAACGTGGAGGCGGTGTATCAGCGGGCATTGGCCGCAGGAGCTAAATCATTCCAGGAACCAACGGATCAGCCCTACGGTGACCGCAACGCCGCAGTACAAGATAATTTCGGCAACAAGTGGTACATCGCTACGCACATCAAAGACATGCCAGTCTGAAGCTCGCGGTCTTCTTCCCACCTGTCCGCTTTTTTCAGGCCTCGCCAATCGACGTAGGTCAAATCCCCATCCTTGCCGCAAAGCCGCGGCAGGGACGGGGCGCCTTGCAGATCGAGAAGGAATTCTTGAGGTTCGGAACTCTCGGCTAGCAGAAAAGAATCGGGCCAGGTCGCGTCTGTTCCCGCATTTCTGCATTCAAGTTTCTTCATCAGGAGGCTGTGGAAAACGCGGAAACGCCAGACAAGGGTGACATCTGCGGTCAACCCTTGTAATGTTCTAGTTGAAATTGAAATTCATTTTCATTTAGAAAGAAGCCTGTCGTGCGGTTCGCCCCCGTTCTCGCGTTTCTCGTCCTGACCCTCCGTCCAATGCCAGCGCTCGCTCAGGACCCCCTAACCGTCGCAAGGAACGCGCCTGCTCCCATACAGGACAATAGTTTCCTGATCGAGGAAGCCTACAACCAGGAAGACGGAGTCATTCAGCACATAAGTGCGTTTGAGATACTCGCGAAGAGTCATGATTGGGTGTATACCCTGACGGACGAATGGCCTCTTCGTACGTTGAAACATCAAGTGAGCGTTACCCTGGCCGGGACGCACGCAGGCAGCTTTGCCGGTTCCGGTGCGGGATGGGGGGATGCAGGTCTTAACTACCGCTATCAACTGGTCGGAAGCGGCGAAGCGAAACTTGCGATTGCGCCAAGGCTCAGCCTGTTGCTTCCGAGTGGCGATCACAAATTTGGGCGAGGATCGGGTGGAGTGGGCTTACAGACCAACCTGCCGATCAGCATCCAGCACTCCAAGCGTTTCGTCAGCCACTGGAACGTTGGTGCAACGTGGGTCCCGCACGCGCTCAATGAAAATCAGGATAGGGCGAGCACGACAACCTTTAATCTGGGTCAATCCACAGTCTGGTTAGCCCGGCCACGCTTCAACGTTCTGCTCGAAACGCTGTGGACCTCCAGCGAAAGTGTGATTGGAACCGCAAAAGTAGAACGATTGCAGAATCTGTATCTCAGTCCCGGAGTGCGCTGGGCGCATAACTTCGAAAGCGGACTACAGATCGTCCCGGGTGTTGCTATGCCGATCGGCGTTGGCCCCAGTGCCGGAGAAAAGGGCGTCATGCTGTATTTGAGCTTTGAGCATCCATTTTCATTCGCGCACTCCAAAGCCAAATGAAGACGGGGTTTTTGCAAGCAAGAAAATCGCGACGCACTATCACGAAGCATCGCAGACCGCATGAATACTGCATTGGGAAGTTGTGCGCTCCTCTTTCCTTTGAGTAAACATTGCGGGTACACTAGTCGGCCATGCAGTTCCAGCCTTGAAGATTTATGCTGCGCACACTCATCGTCCTCTTCCTTCTAGCCGTGCCCTCCACATTCACTCTGGCGCAAGCCGTGCTGGAAGGAGCGATACGTGACGACAACGGCTCGCCGGTATCCGGCGCTTCGGTGCAACTGCAGCGGGAGAACGGCGGCGAAGTCGAGTCCTCGTCGACTGCATCCGACGGCAGCTTTCACTTAGGCGCAGTAGAAGCCGGACCTTACACCCTGAAGATCAACGCATCCGGCTTCTATCCCGCCGAGCATCGTTTTACCGTGCGCCCGCGCCAGCCTCAATCGCTGGTGATTGATCTGCACAAGAAGGAAACCGTTCAGGAGAAGGTGGAAGTCCACGCCACCTACCAGACCATTGACCCTGAAAAGACCGGCAGTGCGTACACCTTCACCCATACGGATCTCGAACGCCTTCCCGCCCCGATCTCTGACAACACCAACGACCTGGTGAACAATCTAATGCCGGGCGCCAGTGACAGTCACGACAACTTTTTGGCCGTGCGCGGCACCGAGTTCTCGCTGCACGAGTTCATCAACGGTGTTTCGTTCCTGGAAAACACGCAGCCGCAGTTCTCGCCGGGCGTCAGCCCGCAGATTTTTGAGACCGTCGATCTCATGACCGGAGGCTTCCCCGCCGAATATGGCAATCGCTTCGGCGGCGTGCTCGACATTACGACCCGCTCGGGCTCGACCATGGCTGGTCAGGGCGACGTGAATTTTCGCGGCGCCACTCTCCACAACTACGATCTCAATGCGGATTACGGCGGCATCGCGCACGACATTGGGTACTACTTCTTCATTGATGGATTCACCTCCGGCCGTTATCTTGATCCACCTGAGCCCAAGGAACTTTACGATTTCGGCAAGGGTTCCCGCGCCGCCGCGCAGTTCGACTTTCGCGCCACTTCGAAAGATGCGTTCAAGCTGCTCTTGATGGGCAGCGGCGCCAACTTCCAGCAGCCCAACATCACGGACGACCAGGAAGTCGGCCGCGATGCGCAGCGGCATCTGCGACAGCAGACCTCGATCCTGAGCTGGCATCACACGTTCTCGCCGGAGACGTTGCTTTCGACGTCTTTCTACGAGCGGGTGGGTTCTGATCGCGTGCTGCCCACTACAGATCCAATTACGCCGCTGTCCTCTGCATCACGCGCACCATTCACCGTTGGTATCAAGAGTGACGTGTCGCACGTCTGGCACAACCACGTAATCAAGGCGGGCGTCGACCTTGTGCGCCTGCGTGAACTCGAAAGCTTCTCGTTCGACAGCCGCGGTGATCCCGACGTCTTTCCGTCTTTCTCCGGCGGTCTGAAGGGAGGCCAGGCCAGCGCCTACCTGCAGGACCACTTCTCGCCCGTAAAAGACTTCTGGGTCGATGTCGGCCTGAGATACGACTACTTCGAGTTGGTGGATACTGCGGCTCAGGTCAGCCCACGCATCGGCATGGCGTATCACTTCGCGCGCAGCAAGTCTGTGCTGCACGCGGCTTACAACCGCTACTTCTCGCCGCCGCCCATCGAGTATTCACTGCTCGCCAGTTTCATCGGGAACAACGCAGTCGATCCCGGCCAGCGCGTCGGCAACGTCCGCGCCTACCGCCAGCACTACTACGAAGTAGGATGGTCGCAGGAACTGCATCCGCGGGTCAGCCTCGAGCTGAATGCCTACCTGCACACGGGTCGCGATTCATTTGAGAATCACGAAATCTCCATCTCCCGAATTTTCGTTCCTATCAATTTCCGCGCTGCGCGTTCCAGGGGTGCGGAGCTGGTGGTGAACATGAAGCAACTCGAACGTCTCGGCATCACTGGACGCTTGCAATACGCCCTATCGCGGACTTATTTCTACGGGCCGATAACTGGCGGCTTTGCCGGAGACGAACCTCTGGTCGCGGGCGAGCGCATCATCCCCGCATTTGACCAAACGCACACAGGTACGGCGCAGCTTTTCTATCACAATCGCTGGCGTGGATTCTGGGGCGGAACAGCCATGCGCTACGGAAGCGGAACAATCGTGGAAAACGGGCCGCGTCTCCCGCAGCATTTCACCTGCGATCTCGCCACGGGTCTGACCGTCTGGAACTCCGAACCGCGTCGCCTCGACTTCGAATTCGACATCACAAACGTCTCCAACAGCGTCTACCAGATCGCCAAAGAAAGCGAAGAGATTCCCATCCAATACGCCCCATCGCGAACAGTGGGGGGAGCGCTGAAATTTCATTTTTG